>JACRCN010000003.1 GCA_016219005.1 Deltaproteobacteria bacterium | reverse complement strand
GCAGACCCCGGGCCCCCGGCCCGAGGCAAGAGCCCATTTGCTGCACTTGACCCCTTGAACCCCCGGCCCCAGCAACCCTTTCTATTTCTAGGAGTCCACCATGCCTCTACAAAACTTTGGCAGCATCCTGAACTTTGCCGAGAAGCTGGAAAGCCTGGATCGGCAGTTTTATGCGGCCGCTTGCGGCAACTCCGCCTGCGCCGGTTACAAGGCCCTGTTTGCGGAGCTCGAGGCCGAAGCGGCGCGCCATGTCACGACCGTGCAGCGCCTCCGCCGGGAGAACGTGACCGAGATGATTCTCGAGCCCGTCCAGGATTTTACCCGGGCCTCTTTTTGCGAAGCCTGCGAGGGGGCGGCCGTGCTGAGCGCTTCCGAGGTGCTGGCGACTGCCAAGCGTCTGGAGGCCCGGGCGGAGCGCTATTACGCCGAGGCCGCCGAAAAGCTCCAGGCGCTGACCGAGGTCTCCCGTGCGCTCAAGGCACTCGGGAAAAATCGCAAGGCTCGCCAGGCCAAGCTGACGAGACCGCCAAGCTGAACTTGTTTTCCTATCATCTCTGTAATAAAAGGGGTTGCGGCCGTTTCAGCGTGACCCCTTTTCATTTGGGACACTTGGCGTGTTGGTGCCCGCTGTGATTTGATGTGAACGATATGCCCGACCACGACCCTGCTTCATCCGAACTCGAGGATCTCAAGCGCCGGCTCGAGATGTACCGGCTCATCTTCGAATGCATCTACAACGGCGCCATCGTGACCGACGCCGACGGCTTCATCACGCACTTCAACACGCCCTACGGCCAGTTTCTGGGCCTGGCGCCCGAGGCCCAGATCGGCCGGCACTGCACCGAAGCGGTTGAAAATTCACGCATGCACATCGTGGCCCGGACGGGCAAGCCCGAGGTCAACCAATCCCATTTCATCAAGGGCCAGAACATGGTGGTGCAGCGCATCCCCATCAAGCAGGACGGCAGGGTCATTGCCGTCTTCGGCCAGGTCATGTTCAAGGACGTGAAAGAGGTCGGCAAGCTGGCCCGCGAGCTGTCGCTGCTGGAATCCAAGGTGAAGCTCTACGAGGAGGAACTCATCACGCTGCGGTCGACCCGCTACACGTTCGACAGCATCATCGGCGTGAGCGAAGCGATCCGCTCCGTAAAAGGCGAAGCCCTCAAGGCCGCCGGCAACAGCTTCCCGGTGCTCATCACCGGAGAGAGCGGCACGGGCAAGGAGCTGTTTGCCCAGGCCATTCACCACGCGAGCGGACGGCGTCTGTACCCCTTCGTGCGCATCAACTGTGCCGCCATCCCGCGCGACCTGCTTGAATCCGAGCTGTTCGGTTACGAGAGGGGCGCCTTCACGGGTGCCAAGACCGAGGGCAAGCCCGGAAAGTTCGAGCTGGCGCACCAGGGCACCATATTCCTGGATGAAATCGGGGACCTGCCTGTCGAAATGCAGCCCAAGCTGCTGCGCGCCATCGAGGACAAGGAATTCGAGCGGGTCGGCGGGACCCGGGTGGTGCGCTCGGACTTCCGGGTGATCGCCGCCACCAACCAGCACCTGGAGACCATGCTTACCAGCGGCCGGTTCCGCAAGGATCTTTTCTACCGCCTAAACGTCATGCCCCTCCACATTCCGCCCTTGCGGGAGCGCCGCGCTGACATCCTCAGCATCATGCGCAGCTTTCTGGAGCAGACGGCACGCGAAGCGGGTTTGGCGGGAATCGAAATCGACCGGGAGGCGGAACGGGCGTTGCGCTCTTGCGACTGGCCCGGGAACGTGCGGGAACTCGTCAATGCGCTCGAGCGCAGCGTCTCCGCCCTCGAAGGGTCCACCATTCGCGTGGCGGACCTGCCCTTCTACATCCAGCGCGGTCAGAAAAACGCCGCGCGGCGCGAGCAGACGTCCCTGCGCGAGCTTCAGTCCCGCAGCGAGCGCGAGGCCATCTGGCTGGCCCTGAAAGAGGCCGACTTCCAGAAAGCGCGCGCTGCCCGCATCCTCGGGATCCACCGCACCCTGCTCTACAAGAAGATGAAGAAATACAACCTACCGCTGCAGCCATCGCCATGACAGGGTGTTGAAAAACCAGCACCGGGCCGTCCGCCAAGGCGTGCGGCGTTTTGGAAAGCGCAGCCTATTCAGCTGCTGATAGGTGAGCAATTGCAAAAGCCGCACAACGCGGGCTTACGGCCTCACGCAGGGTTTTCAACGCCCTGTTAGGGCCCGGAGCGTCCGGACCCGCCTCAGGCCGGGCCGATCTCCAGGACCACTTTGCCAACATTGCGGTTTTCCCGCACGTAGGCGTGCGCGGCTTCGGCCTGGAGGATCGGGAATACACGGTCGATGACGGGGTGCAGCCGGCCCGAGACCAATAGCGGCCAGCACCGCTCCGCGAATGCCCGGGTGATGCGGGCTTTTTCGGAAACCGGGCGATGCCGCAACCGGGACCCGATCAGGCGCAGGCTCTTGCCGAGGACCAGACCCAGGTCGATCTCCGACCGGTTGCCGCCCAGCAGGCCGATGAGCACCAGCCGCCCGCCGGGAGTAAGCACGGATAGGTTGCGGCCCAGATGGGCCCCGCCCACCGGGTCTAGGATCAGATCCACGCCCTTTCCGGACGTGTGGGCCATGATTTCGGCGGCGAAGTCCCGGGTCCGGTAGTCGATGACCAGGCTGGCACCGAGTTCGCGGCAGGTGTCGCGCTTGGGCTCGGAGCCGGCCGTGGCGAACACGACGGCGCCGGCCTCACGCGCCATCTGGATCGCCGCCGTGCCCACCCCGCTTGCCCCGGCGTGGATCAGGACGGCCTGCCCGGCCGCCAGCCCGCCCTCGATGAACAGGTTCAAAAAGGCCGTCAGCCAGACCTCCGGGATGGCCGCCCCCTGAGCGAACGACCAGTCCTCGGGAAGCCCCAGCAGCAGGCCGGGGTGGACGGCGGCCCGCTCGGCGTACCCGCCGCCATCCACCAGCCCCAGCACCCGGTCTCCCGCCTTCCACCCGTCAACAGCAGCCCCCGTGGCCATGATCACGCCGGCCACCTCCAGGCCCAGAATCGGCGAAGCACCCGGCGGAGGGGGATAAAGGCCCCGCGCCTGCAACAGGTCCGCCCGGTTCACGGCGGTGGCCCGCACTTCGACGAGAACCTCTGCCGGCCCGATTTCAACCTCCGGCACCTCCGCCCATACGCACCGCGGCGCCGAATGGCCCGGCGTGACGACGATCGCTTTCATGCTGTGAACTCCTCCTTAAAGTTCTCAAGAAATTGAGAAACCTGCCGATATTTACCGATGAAGGCAAGGGGACCGCAGCATCGGAGGCTCTGCCGGTCGGCGCACACCCTTTTTCAGCGCAACGCACCAGAGGGAGACGAGCCATGCAGCAGATTCTGGGAATCGATATCGGGTTCGGTTTCACCAAGGCCACCAACGGCCGGGACACCATCATCTTCAAGTCGCTGTCCGGCGACGCGGCCGATATTCAATACTGGGCCGACTTCGGCGACAGCAGGCCGGTCGAACACATCCACGTCACCATCGACGGCAAATCGTATTTCATCGGCGAGCTGGCCGAGCAGCAGTCCAGCGCCCCGAAATACACCCTGGATCAGGAGCGGCTCATCACGGATTATGTCCGCATCCTGGCCCTGACCGCGGCCGGGCTGCTCATCAAAAGCGGGACGGTGAACGTGCCGGTGAACCTCGTTTCGGGCCTGCCGATCGGCTATTTCAAACGCCATCACGAACGGTTCCCCGGAATCCTGGCGGGCCATCATTCGGTCACCTACCACTATCCCAACGGCCAGACCATCTCCCGGGCCATTTACATCAACAAGGTGCGCATGTTGCCGCAGCCTCTCGGCAGCATCCTGAACCTGCTCATGGACGACCAAGGGCGCATCGCCCAGCGGGAAATCGCTTCGCAGAAGATCGGGGTGGTGGATATCGGGTTTCGCACCACGGATTTCAGTATCATGGACCGCCTGCGCCACATCGACCGCGGCAGCCGCACCATCGACATCGGGATATCCAAGGCCTTCGGGCTCATCGCCCAAAAATTGCAGGAGAAATGCGGCATCGCCGTCGAGCTTTACCGCCTCTACCAGGCGGTCGAGGATGGCACCATCCGCATGCGCGGCAAACCCATCAATTTCGCCGCGATCCGCGACCAGGTGTTCGAGCAATTGGCCGGCTCCATCGCCGGCGAGATCGACCGCCTGTGGACCGACGATTGGGACATGGACATGATCCTGCTGACCGGCGGCGGCTCCCGCGAGCTGGCCAAACATCTGCGGCCGATGATCGCCGGCAACGTTGTCCCCTTGGAGCCCCACACCGATTCCCGGCTCAACAATGTGTTCGGCTACGTGAAGTACGGCAAGTTCATCTGGGGCGCCGGGGCCGTCGGCAAGGCGGGCGACGACGCGCCGCAGACCCAAAAACAGGACTGGCCCGCACCTTCCTCTGCCGCGGCCGTTTGACCGATAAATTCAGCCGGGCGGCAGCCGGTCCGGGGTCCCGGTGGGCGCCGTCATCAGTCCCGACACCGCCCGCTCCATCGCGCGCAGGACCTGTTGCACGGGGCGCCCGAACAGAAAGTCCGTCATGCCCGCCTCGAGCCCGGCGCGGCAGACCACCAGGTTGCGAAGCTCGGTGTCATAGCGGAGTATCTCCGCCAGCTCACGCGCCCGCCGACCCGCTGGTGGACCATCCGCCTGCATCCGCAGCCTGCGAATGCGCTCGACATCGCAGCGTTCCTGGTGCTCAATGATCAGCTCCCACAGGCCCGCGATACCGGAGATCAAATCCTCCCGGGTGAGTCGGCCGATGGCGTAAACCCGCTCGATCCCGGCCGTGTTCCAGCACGTGAGTGTCCGGCATTCCAGCGGTCGATCCGCGTAAATTCGGCAGGCATTGGGGCCGTCTTCTAAAAAGCGGCAGGCCCACGTGCCGCTTCCTCCCTTGATCTTGATGATGTCGCCCGAGGCCTGCACCAGCACACCCGTGACCGGGTCATGCACCCATTCCCCCCGGCGAATGGTATAGAGATGGCGTGTGTGGATCAGGCCCTGTTCGACCAGATGGCGGTCTTCCCGGTGCAGAGCGGGGCCGCCCTTCCGGCAGCAGGTGCCGCAGCGGGAACAGGATGGTCGTGGGGAGGATGAGGTTTTCATGACCTGCCGAAAATCGCCGCGGGCAATCGACGGTTCGCAACCCCTCTGGGCCGGCATGGGGAGATCAGATGTGCTGACGCTTGCATTCAAGCCCATGCCGCATGTCCGCTGCGCGATGCCCTTTCGCCTATACCAGAGGCCGCCCGGCATGGCAAGCCGGCTGATCTCGTCGGCATGACGGGCAGCCCGGAAACGCTGAGCGCGCACCAACAATCGTTTGTATTCCGGCGGCGTTTGGGTATAATTAGAGTATCTACTCCGGTGTTTAGGCTACGGACTGAAAGGCAATAATGATCGCGCTTGTTTTTCTTCAGTCAGCCTATCTGCCTTCAGTCTATCTACCCGAGTAGTTTCCGACAAGAAATGATACCCGTTATGATGCGCATCCATACCGAAGGATTCAAGGAGAGCAGCCTCGCGCTCGAGTTCGAACAAAAGGCCGAGGTGTTCCCGGTGCTTCAAGAGTTGATCCGCCAGCGCGAGTGCGAATTCACCGCCCCGATCCGCATCCACCTGAAGGCCGCCCGCATCGGGGAGATGGTGGAAGTGGAGGGGAACCTGGAGACGACGCTCCGGCTGACGTGCGGCCGCTGTCTGACCGAATTCCTCGGGCCGCTCGCAACGGAATTCGCCATCACCTATGTCCGGCAGGCGCACGGCATGCCCACCGAAGGGGCGCCGGCAGAAAAGCGGGTCGAGGCTGAGGACGCTGGCCTCATCGGCTTTTGGGGCGATGAGATCGATCTGACCGAAGGCATCCAGGAGCAGGTAGTTCTCTGCCTGCCGCTGCGGCCGCTGTGCCGCGAGGACTGTAAAGGGCTCTGCGCTGCCTGCGGCGCCGACCTGAATTTAGGCGAATGCGATTGCCGCCGAGAGCACCCGGCCGGTCCGTTTGCCGCCCTGCGCCACCTCCGGCTGGGCAAAGACTGACCGGAAACGCGCCATGAAAAACCATCGCACGTCAGCGGACTCCGAACATCCGGGCATGTTGCGCCGGGCGTCCGGGTTCGCGCTGCGTGTCCTGGGGGACTTTCAGCGCCGCCAGGGGCTGCTCCTAGCCGGTGCGGTGGCCTACTACACCCTGCTTTCCATCGTGCCCTTGCTCGCCATCATCCTGGTCGGGCTGTCCCACTTCGTCCAGGAGGAGGCGCTGATCCAGGTCATCGCCCGCAACCTGGAACTGCTGGTGCCGGGCTATGCCGACAGCCTGGCGAACCAGGTGCGCGCGTTTCTGGCCAGACGGCATCTGGTCGGCGCCGTAGGATTTTTCATCATGCTCTTTTTCAGCTCCATGGCCTTCTCCGTGCTGGAGAGCACGATGGCGGTCATCTTCTCCCACCGCAAGCACTCTCTGCGACGGCCCTTTTTCATTTCAGCCATCATCCCCTTTGTCTTTATCCTGCTGCTCGGACTGGGGTTCTTCCTGGTAACGATCATCTCGGGCGCCCTGGATGCGCTGGAGAGCAAACAGATGTTTCTGCTGGGTCACAACCTGAGCCTGCAGGGTTCCTCAAGGATTCTCCTCTATCTGTTGGGCATGGGGGGCATGGTGCTGATGCTGACCTCCTTCTACCTGATCATGCCGGTCGGCCGCGTTTCCTTCCGGCATGCGCTGAGCGGGGCCGTCACCGCCACGGTCCTGTGGGAAATCATCCGTCGCATCCTGGTCTGGTACTACTCCAAGCTGTCCCTGGTGAACGTCATCTACGGCTCGCTGGCGACCACCGTCGTGGCCCTGCTCAGCATCGAGGTGGCGGTGATCATTCTGCTGCTCGGGGCCCAGGTGATCTCCGAATTCGACCGCCGGCACTACAAAAACGAGGACACCCCGCCGCCGGCCTGAGCCGCCGCCGCAAGGGCAACCAGCCGCCGGGTCCACCGCGGCCGGGCGGGCACCGTCCAAAATGTTCTTGCTTTTCACCGGCTCCGTTGATTAATAGAAAATCTGAAGAATTTTCATGAGATGTTCGGGCAAGGGGGCTGAGAGAGATGACCGCGACACCGCCGTTCGACCCGAAAAAGAGCTACCTGTCCCTCAAGGCCCACGAGAACATGATCGGATATGCGAGTTTTGGCATCCGGCTGGATGGCGGCCAGTCCCGGGAAGGGGTCATCAAAATCGCCGTCCAGCGGCACCCTTACGGTGGCGGGCAGTACACGCTCACCGTCATCGTGGACACGGAGAGCCAACCCGCCGTCAAGGCGCAGCTGGACGCCCTCGTTCAACACCTGTGTGCAGACCTCTTTCGCCCACACCTCGGCCAGGGGTTCGACCGCCTCGTGACCATGCCGCTCGATGCCTTCGCCCGGCACCCGGGCTGGCTCATCACCGAACTGAACTTCCATTTCCGCCACACCGAGGAGCGGGACAGCGTGATGCTGGAGGAGAAACTGCTGCCGGCCCTGGCGTGCGTTCTGCCGATCACCATAGACGCCGTGGACTGGTGGCCGGCAGGCCCGCCGCAAACGGCACCGCCCGCGGCGGGAAGCCCCGGCCAGGGGTCGCTGAAATCGTTTTTCACCCGCTGGTTCGGCGCCGGATGAGCCGGCGCCAGCGACCGGTCAGGGCTATTGCAACCACGATGGACGCCATGCAAAGCGCTGTGCGCCGACAAGGAGCCCCCGCATGAAGAACCTGCTCGCCCTGTGCGCCGCCGCGCTGCTCGCTGCCTGCGCCCACGGAAAAACGGCCGATTTTCCAGCCGCGGCTGACCCCGCCGACTCGGCCCAGGTCTATGTCATCCGTAACAGCAACCTCTTCGGGTGGGGTCTGTCGGTCACGGTGACGCTGAACGAGGTGGCGATCGCCCACCTCCAGGCCGGCGAACACATCGTCCTGCGCCTGCCGCCCGGCCTCTACAGCGTTGGCATCGCGGGATCCAGCACCAGCGCCGCTTTCGAGAAGGGCCGTCGATACTACTTCCTGGTCAGCGCGGATTACACCCCGACGGGGTTCGAGATCGAGAGCATCGCTTCGGGCCGCGGAGAGGAATGGCTGTCTCAAACGAAGCTGCTGCCGTAGGCGCGGCCGGCGAACGGAATCCGCGCGTCCGCCGCATGGGTCGATCCACCCCGCGTTCCTGCCTTGACAGGGTGTTGAAAACAGCTCGAGGGGCTGGCCGACCTGTCAGCCGGAACCATCGCCCCTCGAACACGTGAATCCCCTCAGCGCGTTGCCGAATGGCCGTCCCCGAAAAGGCTCCTACCCCTTGCTCACCTTCTCCCGCAGCATTTTCAGCACCTGCTCGGGGGAATCCTTGGCCAGGATGTCCCGGAACTGGTCGCGGTAGTTCTTGACCATGCTGATGCCCTCGATGATGACGTCATAGACCCTCCACTTGCCTTCCTTCAGCACCAGCCGGTAATCCAGAGGAATCTTCTTGCCGTCGCCGGTGAGGACGTTGCTGAAGACTTCGGCCTGGCCCTCGTTCAGCATGTTCTCCTTGTCGAAGACCACCTTCTCGTTGGAATAGGCCAGCAGCCGGTCGGCGTAAGTTTTTTCGAGCAGGTCGCCGAACAGCTTGATGAACTCCGCCTGCTGGGCGGCGTTGAACTTGGCCCACTCCCGGCCCAGGGTGCGCCTGGACAGCTCCGTGTAGTCGAAAACCTCGTTGATGATCGAGCGGATCTTGGCGATCTTGGCATCCCGGCTCTGGTCCTTGAAGGCGGGTTCTGCCAGGGTCGTGATCACCTTCTGGACCTGGACCTCCACCGCCTGCTTGGGGGACGCGGCCAGTGCAGCCAGCGGCAGGACCAGCGTCAGCATGAGGGTAATCGAAACGATCGAATGGATTCTGGTTGAACGCATAAAAGCCTCCCTTTTATCCTGCCCTTTGGTTGGTTACGATAATGCGATGCCGGTTTGTAACTGCCCGGATGTTTAGGCTGAAGACGGAAGGGCGCTAATGATCATCCATGACACCATCACCTGTCAACGGTTCCATACGATTTTGGCGTTGTGTGATCGCGCTGGTCGTGTCCTTCAGTCGATCTGCCTGAGCAGCTGCTATTTTTTAACATCGCCGAATGCATACTTGCTGATGAGTTCCATCAGGTCGGTGGGGGACTGGGTGTCGACGATGGCCGCCCCCGGATTGAGTACGTCCCCGGAGCCGCCCGCGTCGATGCTCACCAGTTTGTCGCCGATCAGACCCTCGGTCTTGATCGAGGCGATGGCGTCATCGTACACCTTGATGCCCTTGCGGATCCTGAGCTCCACCACCGCCTGCTGCTTGTCCTGGTCGAGCGTCAGGCGGCCGACTTTGCCGACTTCGAGCCCGAGCAAGTTGACGGCGCTGCCCTCGCGCAGGCCGGTCACGCTGCTGAAACGGGCATAGAGGGGATAGGTGTTGTCCCCGAGAAAGCTCATGTCGCCCAGATTGATCGTCAGGTAACCGATGGCAAAGAGACCGATGACCACAAAGATGCCGACCGTGGTTTCCTTGGAATATTTCCTCATGATGGTATCCTCCGAGCCTCGCACTGGAAATTGGCGATCGGTTGCTTGTTGAACCGGGCGAATTCGATGACGGATTCGATCTCTACCTGCGACTTGCCCTGGGCCATGCCGACCGAAATCGAGAAATCGAAGCAGGCGTCCGCGTTGACCTTCTCGTTGAAGACGCTGGAGACTTCGGCCATCCCCTGCTCCCGGAAATCCTTGACGAAATTATCCAGGATGCGCTTGGCCTCGTCGAGGTCTGAAAACGGCAGGATGGTGGCGAACTCGTTGATGGTCTGCCGGGTGGAGAAGCCGCCCACGGCCCCGAAGTGTTTGCGGATGTAAGTGCCGAGCGAGCGCAGAACCTGCTGAGCCGCGTCCTGGTTGACGGCTTCTCCGATGGCGTCCATGTTGTCGAAGGAGAACACCAGCACGGCGTAGCTGTCGTCGCTGCGCTTGGCGAGGTCCGTTTGGTAGCGAATCTTGAAATGGCGCCTGGAGTAAAGGCCGGTCAGCTCCTCCGCGAAGTTCTCCAGGCTCCGGACGATCTCGTCTTGGAAAGGGTGATCAAAATTTTCCAGCTCCTCGGGCGTCCCCTGAAAGACAATTTGCTTGCCATAGAGGGCCAGGACCCGGTTGGAGATGAAGAACACATCCGGAATTTCGTGGCTGATGAGGATGGCCGTGAATCCGAACTTTTTCTTGTACTGGGCGATCATCTGCAGGATCGCGTTCTTGCGGATGGGGTCCTGCCCGGTGGTCGGCTCGTCGAAGAGCACGATCTGCGGATCGGTCACCATGGCCCGGGCCAGTGCTGCGCGTTTCTGCATGCCGCCCGAGATTTCCGAGGGGTACTTGTGGGCGACCTCCCGGAGCTCGGCCTGCTCGATGCGGGTCATGGCCTTGCTCTCGATCTCCTTGCGGCTGAGATTGGTCGTACGCTTCAGCGGCAGCGCCACGTTCTCGAAGACCGTCATGGAGTCGAAGAGGGCGTTGTTCTGGAACATGTAGCTGATGCGGCTGATGTAGTCGGTCCACTCCTGCTTGCTCATGCGGTTGATGGGCTGGCCCCGGTAGAGGATCTCGCCCGAGTCCGGCTTGAGCAGGCCGATGATATGCTTCAGGGTGACGCTCTTGCCCGTGCCGCTCAGGCCGATGATCGTGGTCACCTCGCCCGCGTAGATCGAAAGATTCACTCCATCCAGGATGGTCCGCTCGCCAAAGCGCTTGGTGACGTTCCGGAACTCGATTAAGGGCTGCTGGTCCATGCGGTTCCCCGATTAAAGGAGAAAAGAGGTGACGACATAGTCGGACACCAGGATCATGACGCACGACAGGACCACCGCCGAGGTGGTGGAAAGGCTGACGCTTTTGGCCCCGTAGCTGTCCCGGCGCATGTGGGTGAAGTACCCCTGGAAGCAGCACAGGGTGATCACCAGGATCGCGAACACGACCGATTTGATGAATCCGCCCCGCACGTCTACCCAATCGACGCTGGCGTCCATCCGGTAAAGGTAGGCTCCGGAATCGCCCCCGAGGAGCACCACCCCGCTGACATAACCGCCGAAGATGCCGACCAGGTCGAACAAGGCCGTTAGAATCGGGAAGCTGATGATGGCGGCCGCGATCCGCGGACTGATGAGGTAGCCCAGGGGATCGATCCGCATGGTGGTGAGGGCGTCGATCTGTTCGGAGATACGCTGAATGCCGATTTCGGCGGTCATGGCCGAACCGGCCCGGGCGGTGATCATGATCGCGCAGAGCACAGGGCCGAGTTCCCGGATCAGGGACAGGGCCACCGCCGTGCCCAGAAAACCGACCGCTCCGAATTTGTTCATGACGTAGTAGAGCTGAAGCCCCAGGACCATGCCCGTAAAAAAGCCCACGAGCATGACAATGCTTGCGGAGCGCGCGCCGATGAAGTAGATTTGGTTGATGATCTCGACGAACTGCTTCGGATGGAAGATCAGCGCAAAAGCCCGGGTGAAGAAGATGAACATGGCGCCGAGGTCGTTGTTCAGGCGGATGGCGAAGCCGCCGAACGGGTTGAAGAGGGTCGCCACGATGGACCCTTTTTCTTTGGCTGCTGCCGGCGCGCCGGAAATTTCAGGCAAGGATTCTTCACCCATCACGAAAGCTCCATGGGATCGTCATCGAAGGTTGACAAACCTGCTGGGGATTCGGTATCTCACAGGAGTCCAAACGTTTTTTAGTATAGCATCAGATACTAAGAAATCAAGCGCGGTTTCACCACCGGCGCCCGGACCGGCTGAGCCTTCCGCACCGGCGGACGACAGCATAATCCGGGTGCACGAATGCGGCCGCCCCGTCTCGACGCCCGATCACGGGGCAACCCAAGGAGGCTTGCATGAAAAAGGTCGTTCTGCTGCGCCACGGCGAGAGTGCCTGGAACAAGGAAAACCGTTTCACCGGCTGGACCGACGTCGGGCTCACTCCCAAGGGGGTGGAAGAAGCCGTCGCCGCCGGCCGCACCCTCAAGGCGGAGGGCTATGAGTTCGACACGGCCTTCACTTCGGTGCTGAGCCGTGCCATCAAGACCCTGTGGCTCGCGCTGGAGGAGATGGACCGGATGTGGATCCCGGTGCACTTGAGCTGGCGTCTGAACGAGCGGCATTACGGCGCCCTGCAGGGCCTCAACAAGGCCGAAACCGCCGAACGGCACGGCATGGACCAGGTGCTGATCTGGCGCCGCAGCTACGACACCCGCCCCCCGGCGCTCACCCGCGACGACCCGCGCTACCCGGGCCGCGATCCGCGCTACGCCGGCCTCGGGCCGCATGAGCTGCCGCTGACGGAGTGCCTGAAGGACACCGTCGCACGCTTCTTGCCTTACTGGCACGAAACCATCTCCCCGGCCGTGAAGGCCGGGCAGCGCGTCATCATCGCCGCTCACGGCAACAGCCTGCGGGCGCTGGTCAAGTACCTCGACCGCATATCGGACAAGGACATTCTCGAACTCAACATCCCCACCGGCATCCCGCTGGTCTACGAGCTGAGGGAAGACCTCACCCCGATCCGCAGCTATTACCTCGGGGACCCCGAGGTAGTGCAGAAAGCCGCTCAGGCCGTGGCCGACCAGCTGAAAAAGTCAAAGCGTTGAGCGCGGACGGCTTGACCTGCAGCCGGTGTTTATGAAACAATCATGCACAGATGTGAGGAGGTACCGGCATCCCATGGAAATGGTTGAAAAAGCCCGCGACGGGGTCGCCCGCCTGGACGTCTCCGAGAAAGTCAAAGCGAGCGCGCTCGGCCACCTGCGCACCTGGCTGACCGACCCGGCCTTCGCCGAATACGTGCCGCAGATCCGGTACCTGATCGAGTCCGGCAAGTGGGAGGTCCTGCTGGATTCGTTCTACCAGGTGATCCCCTTCGGAACCGGGGGCCGCCGGGGCCCGGTCGGCATCGGCCCCAACCGGATCAACGCCTGGGCCATCCAGGCCTCAGCCCAGGGGCACTCCCAATTCCTGCTCAAGCAGTACGGGCAGGAGGCGAAGCGCCGTGGGGTGGTGATGGCCTTCGACGTGCGGAAGTACACCCAGAAGGGAATCTACGCCCCCGACAGGCCCAACCCGGTCAAGGACCTCGACGGATGGGCGTTGGCCCGGGCCGCGGCCGAAGTCTACACCGCCAACGGAATCCGGGTGCTTCTGTTCAAGACCAGCCGCAGCACGCCGGAGCTTTCTTTCGCCATCCGGTATCTGAAGGCAGTCTCCGGCGACATGTTCAGTGCCAGCCACAACCTGCCGCCCGACAACGGCAAAAAGGTCTACGACGAGCATGGCGGCCAGCTCATCCCGCCCCACGACCAGGCCCTGGTGGACGAGGTCGCGACGAACGTCCGGCAGATCCGGCGCCTGGACTTCGATGACGCCTGCGCGCAGGGCCTCGTCGTCTTCGTCGGCGAGGAGATCGACCGCGCCTACCACGCGGCCGCGCGCGCGGTCTCCCTCTCGACGGCGCGGGATCTTTCCATCGTGTATTCCCCGCTGCACGGCACCGGCCTCACCACGGTCTATCCGGTGCTTCAGCAGCTCGGATTCAAGGTGAGCCTGTGCCCCCGCACCTCCAACCTGAGCGGGGCGTTCGAAAACGTGACCTTCAACATTCCCAACCCGGAAGTAGTGGAGTCCTTCGGCACCACGCTGCCCTTCGCCCGCATGTCCGGAGCCGACATCCTGCTCAGCACCGACCCGGACGCAGACCGCATCGGCATCCTGGTGAACCACGGCGGCGACTGGAAGTTTCTCACCGGCAACGAGATCGCCGTCCTCCTCGCCAACTACTCCCTGTCCAAGCTGCGGATGGCCGGCAAGCTCAGCGCCGGCAGCACCATCATCAAGACCGACGTCACCACGGCCCTGATCGACAAGATGGCGCGCGAGAACCGGATCCGCTGCATCGGCGACCTGCTCGTCGGCTTCAAGTACGTCGCCGAAGAGATGAACACGCTGCAGGCCGACGGCCGCATGGCCGACTTCATTTTCGGGTGCGAGGAAAGCCACGGCTACCTTACCGGGGCCTACGCGCGCGACAAGGACGCGGCCGGTGCTGCGGTGTGGATCGCCGAGTATGCCGCAGAGCTGAAACAGCAGGGCCGGACGTTGGTAGACGCCCTCGACGAGGTCTACGCCGCCTACGGCTACTGCCACAACTATCTCACCGAGATCCGCCTGCTCGGGGCCAAGGGCATGGAGCAGATCGCAGCCATGATGAACCACTTCCGCAACGAGCCGGTGGAGGCGATCGGCGCATTCGCCGTGACCGCCAAAATCGACCGCTGGGCGGGCGAGCCGTCGCCGCACCTCTCGGAGACCGACACTTCGGCCCGCAACGTCATCATCCTGCACCTGCAGAATGCGGCCGAGACGACCGGCCTGCGCGTCACGGTGCGGCCCTCCGGCACCGAACCCAAGATCAAGATGTACTTCGAGGTGATCGGCAAGCCATGCGCGCGCCGGGACCTCGACGCCGCCAAACAGGCGCTCGTCGACATCCGCGAGCGACTCGAACGGATTTTCATGCGCTACTGCTACCGCCTGATCGGCGTGGATTTTCCGGAACGCGGCTTCCTGCTGTTCTGGCAGCTGCCGCTCATGGACAAGATGCGCTACTTCGAGATCGAGGAGGACATCGCGCGCCTGAAGACGGTCGGCAACCGCGACAGCCGCGCGCAGCAGCTGGCCGCACAACTCAAGTTCCTGGGGGCCAACCCGGTGCAGAAGGTCGAGCAGGCGTTCAAGGCCCGCTACGGCGCGGGGATCATGGAGTATCTCGAACTGCAGTGAACCCGCCGGAGGCCGTCCTTGAGGCCCACGTCTTCCATCAAAGGCGAGAGTGGCGGCGCCATTCCGCGAGGAAATTCCATGCCGTTTCCCCTGAACAAGACCAAGATCGTGGCCACCATCGGCCCGGCCTCGGATTCCCCGGCGATATTGCAGCAGCTGATCCTGGCGGGGATGAACGTGGCCCGCCTCAATTTCTCCCACGGTGATTTCTCCGGCCATGCCGAGATCATCACCCGGATCCGCGCCGCCGCGCAGGCGGTCGGCCGCCGGGTGGCGATCATGGCGGACCTGCCCGGGCCCAAGATCCGCATCGGCAAATTCCAGGAAGAGCCCGTCTTTATCACCCCCGGAGACCGCTTCATCCTGAGCTCCGACGACGTCGCCGGAACCGCACAGCGGGTGTCGGTCAGCCTGCCCGCGCTGCCCCGCGTGGTCAAGGCCGGCGACCGCCTGTTCCTGAACGACGGGCTGATTCAGCTCGCCGTCGAGCAGGTCGCCGGCAACGACGTCCGCTGCGCGGTGCTGGTCGGCGGCGAGCTCAGGGCGCGCAAGGGCCTCAACCTGCCCGGAATCGACCTGGGGATCAGCGCCTTCACCGACCACGACCGGAAATGCCTGCGGTTTGCCCTGACGCACGGCGTCGACGCCGTGAGCCAGAGCTTCGTGGACCGGGCCGAGGATATCGTCGCCGTGCGGTCCGCGGCCGCCGACCTGGGTTACCAGCCGTTCGTCATCGCCAAAATCGAGCGCTCGCGGGCCCTGGAGCGCATCGATGCGATCATGGACGCCGCCGACGGCATCATGGTGGCCCGTGGCGACCTGGGGGTGGAGATCCCCATCGAGGAAATCGCCCTGGCCCAGAAGCGGTTGATGCGCCTGGCCAACCTGAAAGGCAAACCGGTGATCACCGCAACCCAGATGCTGGAGTCCATGATCGGCAACCGCCGGCCGACCCGGGCCGAGGTCACCGACGTGGCCAACGCCATCCTGGACGGCACGGACTGCGTGATGCTCTCGGGCGAATCGGCCATGGGCAGCTACCCGGTGGACGCCGTGGCCATGCTGGCCGGGATCGCGGCCACCATCGAGCCCCACCGCGCCGACTTCGGCCTGGTCCACGCCGGCCAGACCGCAGCATTGGAGGAGGCCGTCCCGACGGAAAAGCTGATCGCCTCAAGTGCGGCGGCCACCATCCACCGCATCACCCCGGCGACGGCCATCGTCCCGACCCACAGCGGCTCCACGGCCCGGGGCATCGCCCGCTTCCGGCTGCCGGTGTGGATCACGGCCGTGAGCTCGCAGGCTAGGACCTGCCAGGAGCTGCTCTTCTCCTACGGTGTCCATCCGGTCCACGAAACCGAGCACCCGGACAACTGGAAAGCGTGGGCCGCGGCCTGGCTGAAAGCCCAGGACCTGCAGGGCCGCTTCGTCGTGCTGACCGAAGGCCCTTCGCGGAAGCACCCGGACCGCAACCACCGGATGGAAATCATTGATCTCGAGGGATAGAAGGGTCGGGAGGGCATCCGAACTCCCAAAATCTGAAACGAGGGAAAGCCATGCTGCCGAAGATCAACCCCACCACCACCGCCGCCTGGAAGAAGCTTGCCGCCCACCACGAGACCGTCAGCGGTCTTCAGATGAAAAACCTTTTCGCCGAAGACCCCCGGCGGTTCGAGCGGTTCTCCATCCGTTTCAACGACATCCTGGTGGATTTTTCCAAGAACCGGATCACCGCCGAAACGCTGGGGCTGCTGATCGAGCTGGCCGGGGAATGCGGTCTGCCGGAGGCCATCGCGCAGATGTTCGCAGGCGGGCGGATCAACGAAACCGAAAACCGCGCCGTGCTCCACATAGCCCTGCGCAACCGCGCCAATACGCCGATCCACGCGGATGGATCGGATGTGATGCCCGAAGTCAACGCGGTACTGTCCCGCATGCGGGATTTCTCCCGGCGGGTCGACTCGGGCAAGTGGAAGGGCTTCACCGGTAAACGCATCACCGACATCGTCAACATCGGCATCGGCGGCTCGGACCTCGGGCCGGTGATGGCCACCGAGTGCCTGCGGCCCTACGCCAACCCGAAGCTGCGCATGCATTTCGTGTCCAACGTCGACGGCACCCACATCGCCGAGACGCTCAAGGGTCTGAACCCGGAAAAGACCCTCTTCATGATCGCCTCCAAGACCTTCACCACCCAGGAGACGATGACCAACGCCCTCACCGCCCGGGACTGGTTCCTGGCGCAGGCGCAGGACGCGTCCCACGTGGCAAAGCACTTTGTCGCCATCTCGACGAACCGGGCCCAGGTGGAAGCCTTCGGCATCCACCCGGACAACATGTTCGTCTTCTGGGACTGGGTCGGAGGCCGCTACTCGCTGTGGTCGTCCATCGGGCTGTCCATCGCCTGCGCGATCGGCTTCGAGCGCTTCGAGGAGCTGCTCGCCGGCGCCCACGACATGGACCGGCACTTCCGCGAAGCGCCCTTCGAGCGCAACCTCCCGGTGATCCTGGCCCTGATCGGCATCTGGTACACCAACTTCTTCGACGCCGAGACCGAGGTCATCCTCCCCTATGACCAGTACATGCATCGCTTCCCGGCTTATTTCCAGCAGGGCAACATGGAGAGCAACGGCAAATCGGCCGACCGCAGCGGCGACCGCGTCGCCTGCGCCACGGGACCGATCGTCTGGGGCGAGCCCGGGACCAACGGCCAGCACGCTTTCTACCAGATGATTCACCAGGGCACCCGCCTGGTCCCGGCCGACTTTCTCGCGCCGGCCATCAGCCACAACCCGGTCGGCGAGCACCACCGCATCCTGCTGTCGAATTTCTTCGCCCAAACCGAGGCGCTCATGAACGGCAAGTCGGCC
Organism: Deltaproteobacteria bacterium; assembly: GCA_016219005.1. Classification (GTDB taxonomy): domain Bacteria; phylum Desulfobacterota; class Desulfobacteria; order Desulfobacterales; family SpSt-501; genus SpSt-501. The sequence goes on along the minus strand of JACRCN010000003.1, from coordinate 47,338 downwards.
GAGCAGGCCGCCGCCGAGCTGCGCCGGGAAGGCAAGAGCGAGGAAGACATCCAGCGCCTGCTGCCTCACAAAGTTTTCGACGGCAACCGGCCGACCAACTCCATCCTGTTCCGAAGCCTCTCTCCGCGCGTGCTCGGCAGCCTGGTCGCCCTGTACGAGCACAAGATCTTCGTCCAGGGCGTCATCTGGAACATCTTCAGCTTCGACCACTGGGGGGTGGAGCTCGGCAAGCAACTGGCCGGCCGGATACTGCCCGAGCTGCGCGACGAGGAGCCGGTCACGGGGCACGACGCGTCCACCAACGGACTGATCAATGCGTATAAAGAGATGCGGCAGAGAGCCTAGCGCCCGGGGCCTAGAGTTAAAAATTATGAGATAACTCCTATTCTCTTTGCCGACTTATCAGCGCTGTTGATGTGCGCTAACGCGTAAAAGGAGTCCGGCATGAAAATCCTCACCGCCCCCCGCATGGAACGCTGCATCGGCTGCCACTCCTGCTCGCTTGCCTGCGCACGCCAAGTGAACAAGAACCTGTCCTGGAACACGGCCGGCATCCGCATCGCCTCCTCCGGCGGCCTGTCCACCGGTTTCGAGGCCCGCACCTGCCTCGCCTGCTACCCGGCGCCCTGCGCCGCCGCCTGCCCCACCGGCGCCTACTCGCAGCGCAAGGGCGGCGGGGTGGTCGTCCGCAAGAAGCTCTGCATCCGCTGCGGGGAGTGCGCCCGCGCCTGCCCGGTGGATGCCGTCTACCTGGCGCCAGACGGGGAGCCCTTCGTGTGCATCCACTGCGGCCGCTGCGTGCCCTTCTGCCCCCACGACTGCCTGGAGCACAAGGAGATCGGGGGCGAAGCGGCCGCCGCAGAGGCGGGCGGCGGAGGGGAATCATGATCCGGGACCATTTTCGCGTGATGCGGGTTGACCTGAACACGGGGCGGGGCGAGATCCAGACGCTGGAGGGCCGTGATCTTTACGCGGGTGGCAGCGGCCTGGCGGCTCTCCTGTTTTCCAAGTTCGCCCGGCCGGACAAACCCTGGGACGACCCCGGCCAGCCGCTCATTTTCGCCATCGGGCCGCTGACCGGCCTCTTCCCCCTCATGAGCAAAACGGTCTGCGCGTTCAAGTCCCCCTACCACGACCAGTTCGCCGAGAGCCACGGCGGTGGACGCTCGGCCCTCGCTTTGCGCTTTGTCGACCTCGACGCCCTGGTCATCACGGGCAAGGCACGCACCCTCAGCTGCCTTTCCATCGGCTCCCGCCACATGGAAGTCAAGGATGTGCACTTCATGCGCGGTTTCGACATCCACGCCACGGGCAAGCTCTTCCGTCGCATGTTCCCCGGCGCCGGACATCGCAGCATCCTGCGCATCGGGCCGGCAGGCGAGGCCCTTTCGGCCATGGCCGGCATCATCGTCGACACCTACCGCCACTTCGGCCGCCTGGGCGCAGGCGCCGTTATGGGCGCCAAGAACCTCAAGGGCATCGCCATCCAGGGAGACGGGTCCTTCCCGCTGCCGGAGGGCAAGGACTACCCCAAGCTTTTCCAGGACGTCTATAGCCTCCTGACCGGCACCGAGATGATGCACAAGTATCACAACCTGGGGACGGCAGAGAACGTGATCGTGATGAACGAGCTCAAGGCACTTCCCTTCCGCAACCTGCAACGCACGAGCGACCCGTCGGCCGTCGAGATCAGCGGGGAAAAATTCGCGGAGAAGACGCTGCTGCGCAACGCGGCCTGCGCCGGCTGCCCGGTCGGCTGCATCCACCTGGGGTTCGTACGCGAGAAATTCATGGAACCCAACCAGTACCTCTACCGCCAGGTGTCCTATGACCACGAGCCGATTTTCGCCGTTGGCTGCATGCTGGCGGTGACCGACCCCTTCGCGGCTCTCGACATCATGGAGGAAGCGGACAAGGTGGGTCTGGACGTGATGTCGGCCGGTGTAGCGCTGGCCTGGGCCACAGAGGCGAGCGAAAAGGGCCTCGTCTCCAAGGCCGAAACCATCGTGCCCCTGCGTTTCGGGGACGCGGCCGCCTACCAGCAGGCCATGTGGCATCTGGCGCGCGGGGAAAACGAGTTCTACCGCCTGCTCGCCTCCGGCACGCTGAGAGCCGCCGAGCGTTTCGGCGGTAAGGACTTCGCCTGCGTGCTGGGGCAGGAGATGGCAGGCTACGCGACCGGCGAAGTTTTCTTCGTCTCCCAGGCCCTGGGGCTCAGGCACTCCCATTTGGATTCCGGCGGTTACTCCTTCGACCAGAAGCACACCGATAAGGACGCAGTCAAGGCCGTCGAGTTCCTTATAACCGATGAAGCCAGCCGCTGCTTTCTTACCGCCATGGTGTCCTGCCTGTTCGCACGCGGGATTTACTCCGAAGCCCGCCTGGCGGACTGCCTGAAGGCGGTGGGCTACACCCGGTTGGCCGAGAACGTCCTAACGGTGTCGCGGCGGATCCAGAGCGAGCGCTGGCGGCTGCGGCTGGAAACGGGCTACGAGCCCGAGCGCGTCGTGATCCCGCGGCGGTTCTCGGAGGTCGTGACCTGGAAAGGCCCGATCGATGGGCAGTACCTGTCGGCGCTGAAGACAGAGTACAGCCGCCGCATCCGCTCGCTTGCAATCGAAGCCGCACAAGCTGGCGGCGCCGATGCCAAAACCCGCAAAATGGGAAAAGAAGAATGATCCGAATTCAATGGGAACCCTGCTTTCCAGCGGACTGCCTTCGGCCGCCGCTGAACTCAACTGTTGGAAATATCAGCGAAAACTCGCCCCTAAGAAATATGCGATATCGACCGCTAAACACAATCGCTCAACACACCTATTGTGGATCGATGACGCAATGCGTTTCCTATTGCGATAAACCAGAATATCAGGCGAGGTCTTTGCGCTTACGAATCCTTAAAATAGTCCGGGAGAGGCGGTGAAGGCTTTGTACGGTTGAAGTTAGGAACGAGGGCTTGGCTATGTTCAAGGACAAGAGAAGCAAAATGATCGTTCTGGTTGCACATTGCATTTTAAATCAGAATTCGAAGATCGATGGCTGTGCCTATTATCCAGGTCCAATAAAGGGGGTGGCGGAACTTCTGATGAGCGCAGGCTGCGGCATCGTGCAGTTGCCCTGTCCTGAACTCATGCATCTTGGGCTGGACCGACGCGTCGACAGGCAGTCGGCCCGCACGATCGAAGCGGAAGACACCCGAGTCGCGCGGTTGATGTCCGAGAACGCGGGAAGGTCATGTTGCCGCCAAATTGCAGAGGAGGCGGCATATCAGGTTCAGGAATACTTGAAGAACGGGTTCGAGGTCGGCGGAATGCTTGGCATCAATGGCTCGCCTACCTGCGGTGTAGAAACGATCTGGGCAGAGAGGCAAGAGGAACCCGGGCGAGGTGTGCTCATCCAGGAGTTGGTCGAGGCCTGCCAGGGACGAGGGGTTTCGCTGCATTTCAAAGGGATAAAAGCAGCTAAACCGGGTGAAGCGATCGCTACAACGAAAGAAATGCTCTGGTCACTCGCCGCCCAATAGCGGAGGGCGCAGACATACTGGAGACATTCCGGGACGCTCTCACCATTTAACCATTAAGGAGACGATCTGTGTTTGCTGTTTCATTTAGACGGCATGATAATTGTTGGGATTAAATAAATTATGCCAAAAAAAGTGTTTATAATTTACGTTTTGTTAGTTCATGCTTTTGTTGTTCTGGTTTTATTAAAATCAGATTTTATAGGCCGTGTCCAGACTAAGTTCGGTTTAATAAATTTAAAACCAGAGCTTACAGAACGTTATTCTGAAGCAGATTTAAAGCCAGAGCTTACAGAACGTTATCATGCTATGATAGCCTATCATAGCATGATGGATAGTAACATTCCGGAAAATGCAATAATTTTCATGGGTGATAGTTTAACGCAAAGTCTTCCTGTTTCGGCAATAACGCCATTAGGAGTTAATTTTGGCATTGGCAATGACACGTCACTTGCAATCACCAAAAGGCTTAAACAGTATTCATCAATTAGACGGGCAAAAATCGTCATAATTGCGATAGGGCTTAATGATCTAAGTATGATGGACCCTAATGAAGTTATAAAGAATAACGAAAATATCATTAACTCTATTCCTCCAAACATTGATATAGTTTTTAGCGCTGTACATCCAGTTAACGAAAATTTTTATAAACAGCAAGGGAGAAGCAACGAGAGAATTGATCAACTTAATTCTGGCTTAAAACAATTATGTTCTAAATATTCAAATGTTAATTTCATTAACATTGCCAAGTTGTTAAAAGATGAAACGGGCAACTTATCGAATGAATATCACATCGGTGACGGGGTACACTTAAATTATTATGGGTATAAAATTTGGATAAAGGAATTAAAAATGAAAATAGAAGAATTTAAGTGAAAAATATTTCCACCGTACCTGAAGCGGACTTTGATTTCGTTAGGTGGTCCCAATCTCAGCGGGTTTTATTTTGGAGACCCTCTCTCATTCCGGATTTTGCCAAACCTTCCGCCCCAGGAGGTGGATCATGGTACAAGACAAATTTCAATCAAAGCGTGCCAATAGTCTATGCGTAGAATTGGCCAACCAGCTCAGTTCCTTCTCGGGTTGTGCGGTGTGCGACCGTGATGGGACTGACGACAGAAAGCGACTCGCCCTTGGCTATTCACTTTAGAGCACAGAAGATAGTCCTCGTCGCGATGGCGTTTGGAGCGGCCTTGATTGGCGGCGCGGGGAGCGCACCACGCGCGCAGGAGCCGGGGCCGTGTGAGCTGCCGAACGGCAATCCGATTGTGTGTGAAAACCTGCAGCCCGGCGCGCCGGCGAGCGAGTGGGACATCGTCGGCGCGGGGGATCCCAGTATTCAGGGGTTTGCAACCGAGATCAGCGTGAATCACGGCGAGACAATCAGCTTCAAGGTCAAGACGACGGCAGCAAACTATCGCCTGGATGTTTATCGCCTCGGGTATTACGGCGGGTTCGGGGCGCGCAAGGTCACGACCGTGCTGCCGACGGCAACGTTGCCGCAGAGCCAGCCGGCCTGCCTGAGCGATCCCGCGACGGGCCTGCTGGACTGCGGCGGCTGGGAGGAGTCGGCGTCGTGGGCGGTGCCGGCGACGGCCGCCTCGGGTGTCTATCTTGCGAGGCTGGTCCGCCCGGATACGGGTGGTGCCAGTCACATCGTCTTCATCGTGCGGGATGACGACGGCCGGTCGGACCTGCTGTTCCAGACGTCGGATACGACCTGGCAGGCATACAACGACTACGGCGGCAACAGTCTCTATACTGGATGGCCTGCCAAGCGGGCCTACAAGGTCAGCTACAACCGCCCCTTCGCGACGCGCGGAAATCAGTATGCACGCGCGTGGCTGTTTGGCGCGGAGCATCCGATGATCCGGTGGCTGGAAGCAAACGGCTATTCCGTGAGCTACACCGCGGGGGTGGACACGGACCGGCGCGGCGGGGAGCTGTTGGGGCACCGGGTCTTCCTGTCAGTGGGGCACGACGAATACTGGTCTGCGGGGCAGCGGGCCAACGTCGAAGCGGCGCGGGCGGCGGGGGTGCACCTGGCGTTCTTCAGCGGGGACGAAGTGTTCTGGAAGACGCGCTGGGAAAACAGCATCGCGGCGGGGAATGCGCCGTATCGGACGCTGGTGTGCTACAAGGAAACAAAGGCGAACGCGAAGATCGATCCGCTGCCCAACGTCTGGACGGGCACGTGGCGGGATGCCCGGTTCAGTCCCCCGGCCGATGGCGGACGGCCGGAGAATGCCTTGACCGGCACGATCTTCCTGGGCAATTGCTGCTCGACCGCGCCGGTGCCGCTGACGGTGTCGTCGACCCAGGGGCGGTTCCGGTTCTGGCGGTCGACGAATCTCGCCTCATTGCCGGCCGGCCAGTCGGCAACGGTGGCGCCGGGGGTGATCGGCTATGAGTACGATGCGGACCTGGAGAACGGGGCCCGGCCGGCGGGGCTGATGCGGCTGTCGACGAGCCTGATCAACTCAAGGTCGACGCTGCTCGACAACGGGTCGACCTACGGCGCGGGCCCGATTACGCACGCGCTGACGCTGTACCGGCACGCGAGCGGCGCGCTCGTTTTCGGCGCGGGGACGATACGGTGGTCGTGGGCGCTCGACGTGACCCACGACCCGGATAAGACGACAGCGGCTGTCCCGACGCCGAGCGTGACGATCCAGCAGGCGACCGTGAACCTGCTGGCGGACATGGGGGCGCAACCGCGGACGCTGCAGAGCGGCCTCGTCTCGTCGTCGGCCTCGACCGACACCTTGGCGCCGACGTCAACGATCGGGGCGCCGGTCTCGGGCATCGTACCGGCGTTCTCGACGGTAGTCGTGTCTGGCACCGCCGCGGATGCGGGCGGCGGAACGGTGACCGCGGTGGAAGTGTCCGTCGATGGAGGTACGAACTGGCACCTGGCCAAGAGAACACAGAACTGGACGTATGCCTGGCAGTCGGGCAGCCCTCGGACGCTGACGGTGCTCAGCCGGGCTGTTGACGATAGCGGCAACATCGAGCCGCCAGGGGCGGGAGTCACGGTTACAGTCAGCCCGAGCACCATGGCTTGCCTGCTCGATTCGGTCGCCGCTGCAGACCCCGGCCACGCCTGGGAAAGCCTCAAGGCCTATTTCACATCCTGCTCAAGGCATGGTGAGACAGTGCCCGGCCCTCAAAAATTCCCAGAAAAAGAAGAAAAATGATCATGCGGCAGTCCTTCCATCCTGCCGACCAGCTACAACCAAAAGAATATCCTGCGGCGATAGATTCATTTGATCTTTCTGAGATGTGTCCTATTTTTCGTACGCTGGACCTATAATTCGAAACTCTGTCCAAAACGAAGGCTGTAGAAAAGGAACATCTCCATGACGAAAAACATTGTCAGGGATAATTTGGGGGTTGCGGCCGTCTTGACGATTCTTTTTTCCGCTTGTTCGTTCGCCAATCTCGGATGGCTTCGGAACAGCCCGGAAGTCGGCCGGGCTTTTGAAACGCTGCACGTTTCTTCGGACTATCGATACTGGTATCTGTATCTGGAGAACTCCCCGTATGCCGTGCTCGGCCTGAATCGCGAGTACCGTATCGAGGACATCATGTGGACCGAGGTGGATCCAAGTTCAGAGGTGTTTCGGAAGGTGGTCGGACTCGTCGAGAGTTTCCCGGTTCCGGGTTCCAGAACATACGGTGCGTACATCCTGGATGCAAAAGGAGACCGGATCGGTGTCTGGTATTCGAGCATGGGCGCCGGCATAAGCGTCGACCCGAACACCAAGGTCGTCTTCATCACGACGGGTACGCCGTGGATGAGTGGCGACGGAAACGATAACGACGGAAGAGATTGAATAAATGGCATAACAAAGCAGACCCATTTACAAAACGAAGGCCGTATTAAGTTGAACTTATGATACGGATGCAAATCTTAATGCGTAATCCTGATTTGGGCGGTGGAATTTGAATGATAGTCAGGCTCAAGCGTATCAGAAAGAAATGAGGGGGATTCAAATGACAAAGAAGGTCTGTTCAGTTTTGAGCATGCTCATCGTCACTTCATTGGTAGCCGGCATCCCGGCGGTTTACGCACAGACATCGCCTGCCGATTTCGCGGGCGAGCCCGACAAGACGATGGCAGCCGCCCATGAATCATTCGCTAAAAAAGACATGAACAAGGCGGCCGAGCAGATCGGCAAGGCAGCAGATTATGTAGAGCAGGAGGCGGATAAAGTCGCCAAGGACGCCAAGGAGGGCGTGAGGAAGGCCGGTGACGAACTGGGCCAACTCGGGCAAAATGTCAAGAAGGGCACCGTTAAGTCGAGCGACGAGTTGAATGCAGCCTATAGCAAGGTGGACCATGAGCTCGCCAAGGCCTGGCATAGGACTGCGGAGGAGGCCAAAAAGGCGGGCAAGGATTCGAGCGATGCGCTCAAGAAAGCCGGTGCAAGTCTCGAGGGCGCGGCCAAGTGGTCTGGCAACCAGCTAAAAGAAGGTGCGCAGGCTTCCGTAGAAGCGGTCAAAAAGCTCGGTAAAAGCACAGCGAAAGGCGTAAAAACAGGCACTGAAGAAGTCAATAAGTGGTTTAAAAGCATCGGGGAAGGTATCGAGGAGTTAGGCCGTAAGCCCTAAAGGAGGCCGCGGAGCAAGGCGTCATCGTTTGCGGAGTCAGCACACCGCGCGCCATCCCGGACTATAACCCGGCCATTCCCTGGCCAGAATCAAGCGAGTGGTTGGAACAGATCATCGCTTAAAACCAACGACGCCATCCGGAGCCCGGACGGCGTCGTTCGTTTAGGGGCTCAGCTGCTACTCGGCGGCTTTTTCCTCCGCCGCCGGTGCGGCGCCGCCGGTCATTTTCGCCAGCTGCTCGTAACGGGTGTTGACGAACTCCTCGAGCACGGCGTCGAGCCGCTCGGCCTCCTCGGGAAAGGTTTTCTTCAGCGAGGCGTAGCGGATCTCGCCGGCCAGGAACTGCCGGATCGTCCCATCCGGCTTCTTGGAGTCGAGGCTGAACGGGTTCTTGCCTTCCGCTTTCAACGCCGGGTTGTAGCGGTACAGCGGCCAGTAGCCGGACTTGACCGCCAGGTCCTCTTCGGCCTGGGTCTTGCCCATACCGGCCAGAATGCCCTGGTTGATGCAGGGCGAGTAGGCGATGACGAGCGAGGGCCCGTCGTAGGCCTCGGCCTCGGTGATGGCCTTCATCATCTGGTTCTTGTTGGCGCCCATGGCGACGCTGGCCACATAGATGTACCCGTAGGACGTCATCATCAGGCCCATGTCTTTTTTGGGCGTCTTCTTGCCGGAGGCGGCGAACTTGGCCACCGACCCCGTCGGGGTGGCCTTGGAGGACTGCCCGCCGGTGTTGCTGTAAACCTCGGTGTCGAAGACCATGACGTTGATGTCCTCGCCGCAAGCCAGCACGTGATCGAGCCCGCCGAAGCCGATGTCGTAGGCGGCCCCGTCACCCAGGAACACCCAGAAGGATTTCTTGGTGAACAGATTGGACATCCGGTTGATTTCGGAAAGCAGCGGGTTCCCGGCGTGCTTCGGCAAAAGCCCCTTCAGCTGGTCGCCGTAACGGCGGGAGCCGTCGGCGTCCTGCATGTGGTCCAGCCAGCCCTGCAGCGCGGCTTTGACGTCCGCCGGCAGCTCCACGCCGAGCGCCTGCCGGGCCAGTTCCGCCAGCTTGCGGCGCTGCTGGAATATCCCGAGGAGCATGCCGTACGTGAACTCGGCCGAGTCCTCGAAGAGCGAGTTGCCCCAGGTTGGCCCGTGGCCTTTCGGGTTGGCGCAATAAGGCACCGCGGGCGCCGAGCCGCCCCAGATGGAGCTGCACCCGGTGGCGTTGCCGATGATCATGCGGTCGCCGTAAAGCTGTGTCACAAGTTTGGCGTAAGGCGTCTCGCCGCAGCCGGCACAGGCCCCGGAGAACTCGAGCAGCGGCTGGCAGAACTGGCTGCCCTTCACGGTGAACCGGCCGACCAGGCTGTCGCGCACCGGAAGCTCCATGGCGTAGTCCCACAGCGGCGCCTGTTTCTCCGCCTGGGTCTCCAGCGGCTTCATGACCAGGGCCTTCTTCTTGGCCGGGCAGATGTCGGCGCAATTGCCGCAGCCCATGCAGTCCAGGGTGTCCACCTGGATCCGGAAGGCATAGTCCTTCAATTCCTTGCCGACGGCTTTCTTGGCTTCGAAACCCGCGGGCGCCTGCTGCATCTCCGCATCGGTCATCAGGAAGGGACGGATGCTCGCGTGGGGGCAGACCATGGCGCACTGGTTGCACTGGATGCAGTTGTCCATGATCCACTCGGGCACGCTCATGGCCACCCCGCGCTTTTCATACTGGGCGGTGGCAATCGGAAAGATCCCGTCCGGGGTGAACTTGCTGACCGGCAGCTTGTCGCCCTGCTGGGCCAGGATGGGCCGCATGACGGTCGTGACCCACTCCGGCTCCGGCTTGCCCGCCCTGGGTGTTCCGGCCGCCTGCGCCCAGGATGTCGGGTATTTGATTTCCACCAGGTTGGCGACGGTGGCGTCCACGGCGGTGTGGTTCATGGTCACGAGCTTCTCGCTCTTCTTGCCGAACATCTTCTGGATTTCTTTCTTCAGGTGCGCAATCGCCTCGTCCACGGGCAGCACGTTGGCGAGCTTGAAGAAGGCGGTCTGCATGATCATGTTGATGCGGCCGCCGAGTCCCACCTCCTGGGCGATCTTCACCGCGTCGATGTTGTAGAACTTGATCTTCTTGCGCGCGATGGTCTGGCGCATGGCGGCCGGCAGCTTTTCGTCCATGTCAGCGAGGGTCCAGGGGGAGTTGAGCACGAAGGTGCCGCCTTCCTTGATCCCCTCGAGGATGTCGTAGAGTTCGACGTAGCCGTCCTTGTGGCAGGCGATGTAGTCCGCCGTGTCGATCAGGTAGGTGGACTGAATGGGCTTCTGACCGAAGCGCAGGTGGGAGATCGTGATACCGCCGGACTTCTTGGAGTCGTAGGCGAAATACGCCTGCGCGTACATGCCGGTGTTGTCGCCAATGATCTTGATGGCGCTCTTGTTGGCGCCTACCGTGCCGTCGGCGCCCAAGCCCCAGAACTTGCACTGCACGGTGCCCGGGGGGGCCACGTCCAGGCTGGCGCCCACTTCGAGCGAGGTGTGAGTGACGTCGTCGACGATGCCGACCGTGAAGTGGTTCTTGGGCGCGGCGGCCTTCATGTTGTCGCAGACGGCCTTGACCATGGCGGGGTTGAACTCCTTGGAGCCCAACCCGTAACGGCCGCCGAGGATCTTCGGCATCTCACCGCGCTCCATGAAGGCCGTGCACACATCCATGTAGAGAGGGTCCCCGAGGGATCCCGGTTCCTTGGTGCGATCGAGCACCGTGAAGGTCTTGGCCGAGGCCGGAATCGCCGCGAACAGGTGCTCGGGCGAAAAGGGCCGGTACATCCGCACTTTCACCAGGCCCACCTTCTCACCCTTGCCGGTGAGGTGGTTGACCACCTCTTCGATGGTCTCGCAGCCGGATCCCATGGCGATGATGACCCGGTCGGCCTGCGGGTCGCCGACGTAGTCAAACGGCTGGTAGCGCCGGCCGGTGAGATCGCCGACCTGCTTCATGGCCGCAACGATGATCTCCGGGACCTTGAGATAATAGGAGTTGGCAGCCTCGCGGCCCTGGAAGTAGATGTCCGGGTTCTGGGCCGTGCCCCTCAGCTCGGGCCGCTCGGGGTTGGCGCCCCGCGCCCGGAACTTCGCCACGGCCTCGAAGTTTACGAGCTTCGCCATGTCCTCGATGTCGATGAGGGCGATCTTCTGGATCTCGTGCGAGGTGCGGAACCCGTCGAAGAAGTGCACGAAGGGCAGGCTCGCCTCGATGGCGGCCAGATGCGTGACCAGGCTGAGGTCCATGACCTCCTGGACCGAGGCCGATGCGATCATGGCCACACCCGTCTGTCGCACCGCCATCACGTCCTGGTGGTCGCCGAAGATCGACAGCGCGTGCGCCGCGATGGCGCGGGCCGTCACTTGAAACACCCCGGGCAGGAGCTCGCCCGCGATCTTGTACATGTTGGGGATCATGAGCAGCAGGCCCTGGGAGGCCGTGAACGTCGAGGTCAGCGCACCCGCGGCGAGCGAGCCGTGCATCGAGGCCGCCGCACCGGCTTCGGACTGGAGCTGGCGCACGGTCATGGTCTGCCCGAACACGTTCTTGCGGCCGGCGGCCGCCCACTCGTCGGCGATCTCGGCGATGGGAGACGAGGGGGTGATGGGGTAAATCGTCGCCACGTCGCTCATGGCATAGGCCACGTGGGCGGCGGCGGTATTGCCATCCATGGTTTTCATTTTCTGCTGGGCCAGTGTGTTCTCCTTGCAAGAGGTGAATTTTTCAGAGTGGGTTGAATGCTTGTGTGAAAAGGGGTCAAGGGGCCTCGGGATCGAGGGAATGATCGTTGTCGTTTTTTAACTTGAACCCTCGAACCCCGGGCCCCTCTCACTTCAAAATCGCTTCAAAGAAATCATTGCCCTTGTCGTCGACGATGATGAAGGCCGGGAAGTCCCTGACGGTGATCCGGTAGACGGCCTCCATGCCGAGTTCGGGGAACTCGAGCACCTCCATGCCGGTGATGCAGTCCTTCCCGAACCGGGCCGCAACACCGCCGATGGAGCCCAGGTAAAACCCTCCGTGCTGCCTGCAGGCGTCGGTCACCACTTTGCTGCGGTTGCCCTTCGCCAGCATGACCAGCGACGCCCCCTGTGCCTGGAACAAGAGCACGTAGGCGTCCATCCGGCCGGCGGTGGTGGGGCCGAAGGAGCCCGCAGCGTGGCCTGGGGGGGTCTTGGCCGGACCGGCGTAGTAGATGATGTGGTTCTTGAAATAGTCGGGCAGGCCCTCCCCGCGGTCGAAGCGCTCCTTCAGCCGGGCGTGGGCGATGTCCCGGGCAACGATGATCTTGCCGGTCAGCAGCAGCGGGGTCGCCACCGGGTAGCGGCTGAGCTGCGCGCGAATCTGCGTCATGGGCCGGTTGAGGTCCACCGCCACCGCCGAAGCCCCCTCCAGTTTGACCTCGGGCAGATACCGGGCCGGGTCCGTCTCCAGCTTCTCGAGGAAGATTCCCTGGCGTGCGATCTTGGCCTTGATGTTGCGGTCGGCGCTGCAGCTCACCCCGAGACCGATGGGGCAGGAGGCGCCGTGCCGCGGCAGCCGGATCACCCGCGCGTCCAGGCAGAACCACTTGCCGCCGAACTGGGCCCCCAGCCCGATGTCGCGTGAGATTTTGAGCGCCTCGGCCTCGAGTGCAAGGTCCCTGAAGGCGTGGCCGCCCGCGCCGCCTTGCGTGGGCAGTCCGTCCAGGTAGCCCGCTGAAGCCAGTTTAACGGTCTTCAGGTTCAATTCGGCCGAGGTCCCGCCGATGACGAAGGCCAGGTGGTAGGGCGGACAGGCCGCGGTACCCAGCGTCTTCATCTTGGCGCGCATGAACTCGGGCAGCGTCTTCGCGTTCAGGGCCGCCGGGGTTTCCTGGAAAAGAAACGTCTTATTCGCGGAGCCTCCGCCCTTGGCAATGAAGAGAAACTTGTACTCGCCCCCGCCGGTGGCGTAGATCTCGACCTGAGCCGGCAGGTTGCAGGCGGTGTTCTGCTCCGCGTACATGGTCAGGGGCGCGTTCTGGGAATAGCGCAGGTTCCCCTGGGTGAAGGCGTTGAAGACGCCGCGGGACAGGGCTTCCTCGTCACGGTCGCCGCTGAAAACCCGTTGTCCCTTCTTGCCCAGGATGATGGCCGTGCCGGTGTCCTGACACATGGGGAAGACCATCTCGGCCGAGATGACGGCGTTCTTCAGTAGCTCCAGAGCGATGTAACGGTCGTTGGCCGAACTTTCCGGGTCCTTGATAATCTGCGCAAGCAGCTTGAGCTGGGACGGCCGAAACAGGTGCGAAACGTCCGTAAACGCCTGCTCGGCGAGCAGTGTCAAGGCCTCCGGTGCCACCTTGAGGATCTGGGCACCTTCAAACGTGCCGGCAGCGACATGACCCGTGCCGAGCAGCCGGTATTCGGTCGCGTCCTCCGGCAGGGGAAACATCTCCTGAAACGTGAACTCAGCCATCACGGATCTCCGGTTTTTAGTAAGCACCAAAAGGGGTTATGTTTACTAGAGGCCATGCGCAGTGTCAAGGGGATTCGGGGAGTCGGGTGTTTGTCCGAATGGGTGTTTCGTTGTTGGTTTTCGGCAGTTGGCCAAACCACCCCATCCCCCAAATTCCATAATACCCCGACCGGCCTTCAGCTTCGAGCTTTACCAGGCAGCCTGATCGTGAAGGTCGATCCCCGACCTTTTTCGCTGCGAACCTCAATGCCCCCCTGATGCTGGTCGACGATGCGCCGGGTCACCATCAAGCCGATGCCGGTGCCCTCCGTCCCTTTGGTGCTGAAAAAGCTCTGGAACAGCCGCAACCGCACGTCATCCTCCATGCCGCAGCCGGTGTCGGCGACCAGGGATTCCACTCCTCCTCCCGGCGCCGGGAGGGTGCGGACAACGACCCGCCGGTCGGTGCCGCCGCCCGCGTCGGCACGGCAGGCGTCGACGGCATTGCCGACGAGGTTGAGCAGACAGCAGTGGATGCCGCCGGCATCGAGGGGCACCGGCGGAAGGCCGGCGTGCAGCTCCGCCGTGAGATCCACCCCCAGTTCCCGGGCCCGGCTCTCCAACAACCGGACCACCTCGGCGGCCGGCCCGTTGGGGTCGCAGGGGCAGGGGCTGACGTTGGCGTACTTGCCGAAATTGAGCAGGTCCAGCGAGAGGTTTTTGATTTTCTCAACGTTGCTCTCCACCATGCGCCAGCCTTGCAGCAGGTATTCTCTCTCGTCGAGCTCGATCCCTTGTCCCAGCACGAAAATGCTGCCTTTCAGGCCGTTGGCGATGTTCTTGATCGTGTGGGCGAGCTCGGAGACGGTCTGCCCGACAGCCGCCATGCGCTCGGCCTCGATCAGCTTCCGCGCCTTTTCCTCCACCAGGTGTTCCAGTTTTTCGGTGTACTCCCGCAGCTGCCGGCGCATGAGGATCCGCTCGCGTGCCCGCTTCAAGGCGATTTCGAGGATTTCGTCGTTGATCGGCTTGGTGACGAAATCGGTGGCCTCGTATTTGAGGCTCTTGATGGCGAGGTCCATGTCGCCGTGGCCGGTGAACATGATCACCTCGGTGTCCGGACTTTCGGCCTTGATGTGTCGCAGGAGTTCGATGCCGTCCATGCCGGACATTTTGATGTCGGTGAGCACGATGGCCGGCGAGAGCTCCCGGAATAACCGTAAGGCCTCCGCCCCGTTTTCGGCCGTCGTGACCGCGTAGCCGCCGTCCGTCAGGGCGATGCTGAGCACCTTGCGGATCCCGGCCTCGTCATCCACCAGCAGAATCCGATTGTCCATGGCTTGCTAAGTCCCGCTGCGATCCGGCGCCGGAAAAGTGATGAGGAAGGTGGCCCCTTCGCCTTCCCGGGAAACGGCTCGGATCGCGCCTCCGAAATCCTGAACGATCTGGTAGCTGATCGACAGCCCCAGGCCGGTCCCCTTGCCGACCTCCTTGGTAGTGAAAAACGGTTCGAAGATCTTGTCGATGATCGAATTCGGAATGCCCGCACCCGTGTCGCGGACCGACGCCTGCACCTCTCCGTCCAGCCGCCGGGTCGCCAGGGTGATGGTCTTGTCGCCCGGCCGCGCGGTGTTCCCCTCGGATACGGTCTCGATCGCGTCCCGGGCATTGATGAGCAGGTTAATGAAGACCTGCTCCAGACGGTTGGCGTCGGCCTTGATCGGCGGCAGGTCGGCCGCCAGGTCCCAGATCACCTCGATGCCGCGCACTTTCAGCTGCTGGCTGAAAATTTCGAAGGATCTTTTCACCACCTCGTTGAGAAATACCTCGTCCAGTTTCAGGTCGGTTTTGCGGCCGAACTCGCGCATGTGATTGATGATCTTGGTGGCCCGGTCGACGTGGCTGTCGATCTCCTCGGACATGGTGGACAGGATGTCGTCCGGGATGGGCTCCTGGCGGCGCGTCTTCTTGATGAAATACCGGCTGGCGGTCTTGATTACGGCAAGCGGCTGGTTGAGCTCATGGGCGACCCCGGTGGCCATCTCCCCCAGGGTGGCCATCTTGCTCGCCTGGATCAGCTGCTGCTCGGCCTGCAGCCGCTTGGTGATGTCGCTGGTGGTGACCAGCAGCGCGCGCCGTCCCGGGTACTCCGCCGGGGAAATCCACATGTCGACGAACAGGGCGGATCCGTCCTTGTGCGTCTGCCGGGCCTGGTGAATGACGTTGGCCGCTCGCAATTCGGCGGTGTAGCGGTCCCGGCTCTCCGGCGGGAAGAGCTCGATGAAGCGGTGGAACAGAATCTCCTGTGGTTCAAATCCGTAGACGGTCCGCACGGCCTCGTTGCAGTCCCGGATCTCCAGGGACTCCGCGTCCAGGACAAAGACCGGGTTCGGGATGCTGTTGAAAATTTCGTGGTATTTCTTTTCGGAATTCTCGAGCTTCTGTTCGAGAAGTTTGCGGTGGGTGATGTCGAGATTCACCTCCATGGCGGCCACGACGTCGCCCGCGGCATTGCGGATCGGCGAGGTCTTGACGATCCAGTAGGCCGGTGTTCCGTCCTTGTTGATGCCCGTCTCTTCGCTGTAATGGGATTGGCCGTCCGCGAAAGTCTTTTCCACCGGGCAGTTGGGGCACTTGTTCGTTCGGCCCTTGTAGGCGAAGTAGCAGAAATCTCCCGGCCGGGGGGCGAAGAGATCCGAGAATTCGCGGTTGTAGCCGATGAGCCGATAGTCGCGATCCTGAACGGTGATGATGCAGGGCACGGTGTTGAAGAGGCTCTGGTATTCGTCGCGTTGCCGGTTCAGTTCCGCCTGCTTTTCCCCGATCTCCTGGCCCATCAGGTTCATCGCCGCCGCCAGCTGCCCCATCTCGTCCTGCTGCGTCACCGCCACCCGGGCGGAATAATCCCCCTGGGATATGGCGCGGGTGCCGGAGATAAGCTTCTGGATGGGCCGGTTGACGAATCTCAGGACGAAAACGAAGATGATCGCGGCGGTCACCAGAAAGGCGACCAGCGCCAGCCCGATGACCCCTTTTTCCATGAAAAGAATTTCCTGATCGGTCTTCTCCAGGGACACCACGACGTCGAGAGCCCCGAGGATCTTCTTGTCCGGCGAGTGGAAATGGCAATCGCCGGTGGAACAGCCGGTCTCGTTGTGAATCGGCGTGATGACGCCGAGCAGGCGCTGGCCGTCGGCGGCGGTGAAGGCCCGCGTCCGTTCCGCCAGGTCGACATCCACCCGTGGCGGCTCGGAGTGGTGGCAGATGTGACAGGCCTCGGATTTGATGTTGGTGATTTGCTCGACTTCCTCCGGGTGGTTGGAAAACTTGATGGCCCCCTCTTTGTTGTAAATGCGGATGTTCTGAATCTCTTTCAAACGGGCGATGTTGATGATGATCTGGTTGATCTCGTCCCGGGAGTTCAGCATCATGGCGTAATGCGTGCCGAGCTTGATGGTGTTGCCGAGCCGTTCCGTCTGGGAAACGACCTCATCCTGCAAATACGTTTTCTGGTAGGCAATGCTGAAATACGACCAGGTGGAAATCGTGAGCAGGAGAATGAACCCGGCGCTCAGGATGAGCTTGGAAACCAGGCTGCTGCGGATTTTCTGAATGAATGGGACCATGGCCGAACACCTGTACGACGGGGGCGGTGGGATCTACCGCCCCGGAGGAACCACCCGCGACGGACGGCAACGGGTTGCGGGCGCAAATTGAAGCCTTGCCGGCCCGGCGGGGAAGGGCTCAGAATACCGGAGATCACCAAAGATTGCAACCGGCGGGCAGCTCAATCCCGATCGGGCCCGGACGGCGTTGCGCTCAGGTCCTGGGTTGCGCGGCGTGGCAGAAATATCCGGAAAAGGGAGCCCTGGCCGGGGGTCGACTCAACCTCGATGCGGCCCCCGTGCTGACCGACGATCTGGCGGGTGATGAAGAGCCCGAGGCCGGTGCCGGCCCGGCCCTTGGAGGAGTAAAAGAGGTCGAAGATCTTGGCCCGGGCTTCGCGGGTCATGCCGACCCCGTCGTCCTGAATGTCGAAGATGACGTGTTCCGGGGTCCCGCGGG
This sequence comes from Deltaproteobacteria bacterium, assembly GCA_016219005.1. Lineage (GTDB taxonomy): Bacteria > Desulfobacterota > Desulfobacteria > Desulfobacterales > SpSt-501 > SpSt-501. Next base: position 29,699 of record JACRCN010000003.1, on the reverse strand, counting down.
CCCGGAAGGTGATCCGGTGGGGCGTCTGGGCACGCTCTTCGCAGGCGTCAACGGCGTTATCTAGAATATTGTTGATCGCCGGCGCGGCAACCGCTGCATCAATCTCGAATTCACCCAGCCCGGGAGCAAGCTCGGTGGCAAAATCGATCGCGCGTTTGCGGATCTTGGGGGCGGACACGGCCAGCAGCCCTTCGGTGAAGTCCCTCACGTCCGTGCGTCGGCGCTCGAGCGGCCGCTCCTTGGCGAAATAGAGCACATCGAGCACCACCCCGCGGATCCGCTCCACCATCGCCTTGACCGTGGCGACACCCTCCCGGGCCTGGGCAAGGTCGGATTTGCGGAGTGCGGATTCCGTCAGATACACCCCGGCATCGAGTCCCGTCAGGATCCCCTTGATCCCGTGGGAGACCGAGCTCACCATCAGGCCCAGAGAAGTCAGCCGGTCCTGAGCCGCGTGCAGCTCTTCCCGCAGCCGTTCCACCTCGGAGATGTCCACCGCGAACTCGAGCACCAGTTCCAGATCCCCCCGGCTGCTGCGAATCGGGGCCGTGTGCACCATGGCCGGGTGGTGGCTGCCGTCGCGGTGAATGACAGTCTCCTGGCGGCGCTGGCCCGCTCCGGCGCGCAGGGTCTGCGCGACCGGGCAGGTGCCGGCCGGGTCTTCCCGGTTGCCGTAAATTTCCCAGCTGCGGCGGCCGACCATGTCGCCCAGCCGGTCCCGGTAGAGCGCGTTGGTGGCCACCACCGTGAGATGGCGGTCATGGACCGACACGAAGCAGGGCATCTCGTTGAAATAGCGTACGCTGCCTTCCAGGTCGCCCGCCATGTCGCGGAAGGCCGTGGACAGCCCTTCGATGGCCTGGCCGATGGCGGCCAGCCGCTCCACCTCCACCAGGCGTTCGGCCTGTTTTTGGACCCGCTCCTCCAAGTTCTCGGTGTATTGCCGGAGTTGCCGGCGCATGGCGATGCGTTCCCGCGCCCGCTTCAGGGCGATCGCCAGCACGTCGTCGTTGATGGGCTTGGTGACGAAGTCGGTCGCCTCGAGCTTGAGGCTCTCGATGGCCAGAGCGACATCGCCGTGGCCGGTGATCATGATGACTTCGGTCTCCGGCCGCTCCGCCTTGATGGCGCGCAAAAGCCCAATCCCGTCCAGCCCCGGCATCTTGATGTCGGTGAGAACGATGTCCGGCATGACCCGGCGGAAAATCTCCAGGGCCTCCAGGCCGTTTTCGGCCGTCAGCACGTCGAAGCCGCTGTCTGCCAGGGCAATGCTCAGCACCCGGCGGATACCCTCTTCGTCGTCCGCCAGCAGCAGCGTGTTGTCCATAACCGTGACCGGCCTACGGCAGGAGCTGCCGGATGGTGCGCAGCAGCATCTCCGGGTCGAGAGGTTTTTCCAGGTAGGCGTCCGGCGGCGGCAGGGCTTTGCCGGCGCGGACATTGACCATCTTCAGGTGGTGGGCAAAGGCCTTGGGGTTGACCCCCGACAGCATGATGATCGGGATGTGCCGCAGATGCTTGTCGCCCTTGAGTTCGTGGAGCATGGTGACCCCGCCGGCCTGGGGCATCATCACATCCATGATGACCAGGTCGGGCGCGCGTTCGCGCGCCCGCTCCAGCCCCTCCAGCGCGTTGCGCGCGGAAACGGCGGCATACCCCGCGGATTTTAGCACCGTGGACAGGAAAATCCGCATATCGAGCTCATCGTCCACGAAGAGAATGGTTTGCTTCTCCACGGCAGGTCTCCAGGATCGCGCACCCACGCAGAGCAACCCAGGCGAAGGCCGCGGCCCTACACCAGGTCGGCCACCTTGTCCGGGTGGGTGACGCTCGCCACGGGGCAGGCCGCTCGCAGGACCACCTGCTCGACCGTGCTGCCGAGCTCGGCCTCCTCGGGGTCGATCTCGCGGGTGTGGTGCGCCATGACGATCAGGTCGGCCTGGCGGTCGCGGGCAAACTTCAGGATCTCGACGTAGGGGATCCCCTCCCAGACCTCCATGCTGTACTTGTCATAGCCCTGCAACTTGGGAATGTATGTCTGTTCGATCCGCCGCCGGGCTTCCTTGACCCGCTGCTCGATGGTCGTCTGGCCGGCCGGCAGGGTCAACCCCTCCGCGGTGATGTCGATGGAGTGAAAAATGTGCAGCTTGGCGCCGACTTCGCGGGCCAGTTTGAAGGCCCAGAGAAATGCCGAAAAAGAGGCTTTGGAGAAATCGGTGCCGACGACGATGTTGGAGAACAGTCGCCAGCAGGTCGTGCAGGGCCGATTGACGACCACCACGGCGCAGCGCGCCGCCTTGGCGACCTTGCGCATGGTGCTGCCGGTCACCGACCGGTGCTTGGTGGCGCCGATATCCTCTTCGCGCGAGTGGGCGCCCATGATGATCATGTCGACGTCCTCCTTGCGTGCCAGTCGCAGGATCTCCCGGTAGGGGTCGCCGATGGCGGTCACGATTTCGGCGTTGCTGTCTTCGAGCAGCTTGCCGTAGGTGTTGTTCATCTCCTCCTTCACCCATTCGACGTAGTCCGGGCTGATGTCCTCGCGCTGGCCGGTACGCACATCGGTGAACTGCAGGCTGAAGGCCCGGCCCGGCACTCCCATCACGTGCAGGATGAGAAGCTTGGCCTCCCACTTCACCTCGAGATCGAAGGCCACTTTGGCCGCATTGTCGCAAACGGGAGAGGCCGTCGTCGCAAACAGAAGTTTCTTAAACATAGATCATCTCCTCAGGGTGCACTCTTTCGGGCTCCGGTGAAAGCTCAGCTGCCAGACGATTCCCTCGATGAACTCGAACAAATTAAAAATGGTGTCGAACTCCAGCGCATCCACCTGGTCGCCGAACACGATATGCTTGAGCTTGCCGATGCGCACCGGCATGTCCAGCAGGTTTTCCAGGGGAAACGCCTTGATCTCGCACGTGTCCTGGCCGGCAACACCGCACAGGGTGTGATAAATGTCCAGCCGCGGCTCGCCCGGAAACCCGGTCATCTCCACCGTCTTGTAAAGCTCCAGATGCCCGACGCCGGGAGCGAGGCATTCGCTTTCCGGGCAGGCTCGGTACTGCTGGAGACATTCCGGAAGAAACGCGCTGAGCTTGGCGAAAACCGGGTAGTGGTCGACCATTTTGAAAAAGCTCCGCAGGGTGTAATCCCGCCCGAGCTCGACTTTGTGGCCGAGAAACATCAGGGGATCGGCGGAAACCGGTGCATCGTTCTGTACGAAGGAGCCGTCGGATTTGAGAATTATCGTGTTCATGGTTTTGAAACTTGAAATTCAAAATTTGAAATCATCATTCCTCACCCCGCATGCCCGCCGGCACCTCAATCATATTGATCAGCAGCGGCTTTAAAAAGCTCCAGCGGATGCCAATTTCATAGACTTCCTCCAGGTCCCGGATGGCGTCCCAGCAGTTGTGGCAGGGGGCGACCACCAATTTCGCCCCGGTCGCCAGGATCTGGTCGCGCTTCACCTTCAGGCCGATGTTGCGCTGCTCCCGGTAGCGGCCGATGCCGTTCAGCCCGCCGCCGCCGCCGCAGCAGAAATTGTGCTCGCGGGAAGGGGTCATCTCGCGGAAGTCTTCGGCGATCTGGCTCATGATGTAGCGGGCGGAATCCCACAACCCGGCGTTGCGGATGTAGTTACAGGAGTCCTGGTAGGTGACGGGTTCCTTGATCTTTTTAGCCGGGTCGATCTTGAGTTTGCCGCTGCGCAACGCCTCGGCCACCCATTCGACATAATGGAAGCTGTCAACCGGGGGCTTACCGCTCGTTCGTCCCGCCCAGTACGGCCCCTCGATGACGGTGGCCCGGTAGGCGTGGCCGCACTCGGTCACCACCATGCGCTTGGGCTTGAGCTTGGCCATGGCGCCGTAGACGCCCTCCACCTGCATCTTGCAGGCTTCCCAATCGCCCGCGAACATGGCCAGACTCGTCTCTTCCCAGCCCTCGCTCGGCACGGTCCAGTTCTCGCCGGCCACGTGGAACAGGATCGCGGCCTGGGCGATGTCCTCGGGGTAGTGCTTGGGTTCGCGGGCGTTGACGGTGTAAAGGATGTCGGCGTTCTCCTTGTCGACGGGGATCTCGAGCCCTGGCCACTCATCGGCGTTCTCCTCGGCCATCCACGAGCAGGTCTCCACCCAATCCTCGGTGGTGACGTCCATCTGCGCCCGGTAGATGCGGTGCATGCCCGTGCCGATCTTCATCTCCCAGGGCGTGAACCCCTGGGAGAAGAGCAGGCCGCGCAGGTAGCTGAACATAACGCCCATGTCGATTCCCATCGGGCAGTAGACGCCGCAGCGCGTGCAGCAGGTGCACTTGGAAAAGGCGGTGTCCATCGCCATCTGCATGAAGGCATTGTCCACCTTGCCCTTGCGCCGGACGATCTCGCCCAGGGTCGACTGGATCTTGTAGGAGGGCACCTGCGTGGGGTCGCGGTGGTTGGACAGGTAGTAGAAACAGCTTTCGGCGCACAGCCCGCAGTGGGTGCAGATCTCCAGCCAGGTTCGGGTCCTGGACTTGCAGGTCTTCTGAACGAGGTCCCACAAGGCCTTGGAGTCGACGTCGAGGTTGTTCATCTCCTGGTAGTACTGCTTGCCGCTCTTGTCGGCCAGAAGCGCCTGCAGCTGCTCCAGGGTGTTCACCTTGTTTTTATTGCAGAGAACTCCTTCAGGCATGGTCTCTTTCCTCTGAATCGTTCGGTGGTTTCATCCAACTCCCGGGACGGCGTCAGGCCCGAAGCCCTGCGGCCGTCACCACGCGATCCCCTTGCTCTTCATCCCGCCACGTTTGATCCCGTAGTCCATCCCCAGCTGCGCCCGGGTGGCGAAGAACAGCACGAAGTGCGACAGCTTGGTGAGCGGGATGGCCACCAGAAAGACCTCGCCGCACAGCACGTGCACGATCGTCCAGAGCTGGCCGTTGTCGTGGGCGTAGTGGGCGAGCAGCCCCGAGACGAAGGGCGCAACGGCGATCGCCAGCAGCAGGACGTCGTAGGCCGTGGTGATGATGCGGACCTCGGGCAGCGCGATCCGCCGCAGCAGCAGCACCAGGGCCGCGGCGATGACGCAGACGGTCAGCACGTCGGTTGCGCCCTCGGGCAGGCTCGGCAGGCTCACGCCCCAGCGCTCCGCCAACAGGATGTTGTGCCCGAGCAGGAAGATCGGGGTCAGGATCAGCCCGATGTGCATCACGAAGAGCGCCAGCGTGAACCCCGGGTTGTTACGGTAGCTTTGGGTGCCGTAAGGCATCAGCCAGAAGCCGATGGACCGCAGGGCCCCCCGCACGCCGTAAGACGTGTTGACCGAGTAGGTCACGCGATCCAGCTTCCAGTCGAGACCCCGGATGTAAAGGACCAGCTTCACGACGATCCCGACAAAAAAGACGATGAAGGCCAGCCACGCCAGCGGACCGGTCACGAATTCGTACATGGGCGACTCCTAAGATGAATTCGAAGCTCAAGGCTCAAAGCCAAAGATTGGTGGTTGCTCCTCAGCGATCCAAAATCACTTTTGACTACGAAAAGTGCTTTTTTCCATGCCCGGTCCTTCAATGCGGGTTTTCATCGGGACGATCGGCGCCAAGCCGCTCTCCGTCCTCGTCCCGCTCGGTCAGAAACCGCCAGAAGACCACGAAGCCGACGAGCGCCACGACGATCAGGATGTACGTGATGCCTTCGGTGCGAACCATGAAATCATGCAGGGTGTTGATGGTGTGGGTCATGTGGCTTGTCCTTCAGTGGGTTGCCGGTTGACGCCTCCGTCAATGCTTGTCGTAATCCGGGTGGGCATACAGGATCGGCATGTGGGTCACGATGAAGCGGTAGGCCAGCACGCCCAGGGTCACGACGAACACCGAAATCCCGATTTCCATCCAGTGCGGGAAATACCGCTCGCTCGAGGGCAGATGCCAGTTGAAGGCGATCAAGCCGACGTTGAAGCGGTTGACAACGATCCCGAGCACCGTCCAGGCCGCGGTCCAGCGGATGACCTTCAGGTTCTTCTCCCGCACGCCGATGGCGTATGCGTAGCACGGCAGCAGCACGAAGCCCAGCAGCTCCACCAGGAACCACAGGCCGTACCCGGTGGAAAGATAGCTCCAGGCATTGGTCTGGGCCAGCCCGATCACCTTCATGACAAAATAGCCGGCCAGGACAAAGGCAGCCGCCTTGCCGAACCCGAGCGCAACCCCGTCCGCCTCCTGGAGATGTTCCGTGTCCATCTTGTCGTGAAAGTAGCGATGGGAGAGTGTGCTCTCGAAGATCACCATGGACAGCCCGGCGACGATGCTGGAGACGAAAAAGTAAAGCGCCAGGTAGGGCGAATACCAGAGCGGGTGCAGTTTGGACGGCGCGATCAGAAAAAGCGCTCCGAGTGAAGACTGGTGCAGGGTGGAGAGGACCACCCCGAAAATGGTCAGCACCAGCGTCAGTTTGTTCACGATGCGGCGGGCCCGCTTGAGCCCCAGCCACTCCAGCGCCGCCGGGGTAAACTCGATGAAGAGCACGGTCAGGTACAGGGCGACGCAGGCCGCCACTTCGAAAAGCAGCGAGGTCGTGCCCGACTGGACGATGAAGGGGTACGGCAGTCGCCAGGGGCGGCCGACGTCGTAGTGCAGGGCGAGCACGACCAGCGCATACCCCAGGAATCCCGTCAGGATCGCCGGCCGCACCGCGGAGTGGAACCGCTTCAGGCCGAAGAGGTAACAGGCCGCGGAGGTGACATACCCGCCGGCCGCCAGCGCGACGCCGACCAGGAGGTCGAAGCCGATCCAGATCCCCCACGGGTTATAGTCGGAAAGGTTGGTGGTGGCCGCCAGCCCCTGGGTGAACCGGATCCCCGTTATGGCCACGCCGATCACCACGATGATGCCGGCCACCACATTGAAGGGGGTCAACGCGGGCTTTTGGATTGCGAATTTGCGCTCGGGCATCTGACTCTCTCCTCAGCTGGACTTCTTCTCGGGGGCGGCCGCGGACGCGGCGGCGGTCTCCTGAACCTTGGCCTTGGCCGCATCGGCCAGGGCCTTCTTGACTTCCTTGTCGATGGCTGCCTTCTTATCCTTGTCGGCCTTGGCCAGGGCTTCGGCGAGCTTGGCCTTGGCTTCGGCCCGGGCCCGGGTTACGGCCTCGTCGACGGCGGCCGCCTTTTCCTCCCGGGCGATCCGGTCCTTGCGCTGGGAGATGGCGTAGATCCCGGTCAGCAGCACGGGCCACAAGCCCGCCACGATGGGGACGACACTCAGGGCACCCTTGGTGAGCTCGGGGGCCGATGTGGTGCCCAGGTCCTCGCGCATGCCGAGTTCCCGGAACGGCACCCCGGAGATGGTCAACCAGGTGGTCCCGCCCATCTCCGTTTCGCCGTAGATGTGATCGATGTAGCGCGCCGGGAACAAGCCGATGCGCTCGCGGGCGATCTTGAGCAGGTGGCGCCGTCTGCCGAAGGTCAGGGCCTCGGCCGGACAGATCTCGACACAGCCCGGCAGCTGACCCTTGAGGAGCCGGGGCTGGCAGAAGGTGCACTTCATAATGCGCGGCGTGAACGCCCTGTCGTACTCGTAGGTCGGTATTTCAAAGGGGCAGGCGATCATACAGTAGCGGCAGCCCACGCACACCGATTCGTCATACGTCACGGCGCCGTTGCTGTTTTTGGCGAAGGCGCGCACGAAACAGGCCGAGGCGCAGGCCGGCTCCAGGCAATGGTTGCACTGAATTTTGCGGTACACCGGGCCCTTCGCACCCGGGATGTTGTCATAGCGGTTGATCACCATGTAGGTCTTGGCGTCGGTCCGGCGTTTGCGATCCAGCACGGCAAGGTCGCTGAAGGGTTTGGCGGGCGCGGGCAGCTCATTGACCCTGTTGCAGGCCTCCTCGCACTTGCGGCAGCCGATGCAGCGGGTGGCGTCGAACAGTACCCCCAGGGAGTCCGGATACCCGGTGAAGTTCGCCGTTCCGGCGGCATGCGCCGACCGGCCTAGGCTCGTGCCGGCCCCCGCGGCGCCCAACCACCCGAGAAACGTTCTGCGTGAGATTGACATGACGGTTCCCCTCGAACGTTGAATGAAGTTTCCCTCTTAGAGCTTTTCTTGATGGCAACCGGTGCAGTTGGTCGCGACCGGCTTCTCGATCCCCATGTCCTTGTGGCACTCCATGCACTGCAGGTGATAGGCCGCCTGGAGCCCCGGCTTGAAGAGGTTGCGGCCGTCGAAGGGCTGGCCGTGACAGCTCGCGCAGGCCGGTGGTTTCTTGGCGATCGGGCTGTTGTGATGGCAGCCCTGGCAAATGGTCCCGGGATCCCGGTGGAAGGCGCCGGCGAGTTTGTTATCCTTTAGGTTCTTCGCCAGAGCCTGGACGATCTTGCGGTGCGGCAGCTTTACGAGTTGGTACTGCTTGCTCAAGGACTTGATTTCCACCGTCTCCGGAATGTCCTCGTCGGCATAGGTGGCCGTGACCGGCTTGCGGGCCTCCAGCAGCATGGCCGCCATGACCTTGGGCTCGGTCTGTGGGGTAGCCGCTACGGGCTTGGGCATGTGACAGCTGACGCAGCCGGCAAGCTCCGGCGGGTCCTTGCGCGCCATCGAGGCATGGCAGCCGGCACAGCGCTTCTCGGCCTGGAATCCGTCATGACAGCCCAGGCAGCTGGCCTTGGCGCTCCCGTGGTGCATGGCGGTCTGCAGGTTGACGAACTTGCCGTCCTTGGACCCCTGCAGCGTGTGGCACTTGCCGCAAGCCTCCATCGATGCGTGGTGGCAGGCCCGGCAGGTGCTGTTATAGGTTTCGTGGCCGATATGGTTGAAGGGCACCACGCTCAAACGGGTAAACGGTTCCACTTTCTGCCCGTCGCTTTTGACCGCCTGGACGATGGCGACATCCGGCTGGCCCCGCATCAGCCGGGGGACATCCTTCAGCTTCTGGATCTTCGCCTGCAGTCCGGCATCGTGGCAACCGCCGCAAAAGGCCGGACCGGCGTCCTGATTCTGGGCGAGCCGCTTGCGGTGGCAATCGATGCACTGTTCGTGGGAGGCCAGGCGCATGGAGATGACGTTATCGACCGTCCGGTCGAGATGGCAGTAGCGGCAGTCATCCTCCTTGCCCTTGACGTAGACGAGTTTCTTGGTGGCCGGGTCGGCCTGGTGATGGCAGACCTCGCATTTGTTCTCCTGGGCCTTCACGTGGCGGTAATGCAGGGACTTGTCCATGTCGATCGCCGTCCAGGAGGACGGGATCGTCTTGTCGACGTGGCACTCGTTGCACGCCACGGGGCCGGCTTTCTCGCCGGCGGCGGCCGTCTGGCGGTGGCAGGCCGTGCAGTTGTTGTGGTAGATGTCCATCGACTGCTGCTTGGAGGCGTCCTTCAGGCGCATGAATTTGGTGGACATGTATTTTTGGTCGGGCAGATGGCAGGTGGCGCAGTCCTTGCCTTTCTTGGCCAGGGCCTGAGTGTGCTTCTCGTGCAGATAGACCACCGCGGGTCTTTCCAGGCTGCCGAACTGCTTGAGGCCGTCGATGCGGACGACGTCGGCCCGTGGCTTGTTCGCATCCTCGGGGGTGCCGGTCGGAGTGTGGCAGCCGATGACGGCCGCAAGCACCAGTGCGGCGGCGACCGTCAAGCAGGCTATGGCCCGGAGAGCCAGAGATCGTTCCTGTGTCATAAGCACTGTCCTTGTTTCGTCTGGGAGGCTCGCGTGGGAGACTGCCGCCGTTTGTCCTGGAGACGGCGGTCGTTGTCCAGCAGGTCCTGGATCGTGGTTTCGTCGTAGACCTTCAAAATGGCGCGGCTGACCCGGTTCCACATCGACGAGAATGCGCAGCCGCGGCGGCTTGACGGGCAGTTGACCTTGGACAGGCAGGCGGCGCAGTCCACCGTTCGGGTGGGCCCCTGCATGAAGTTCATGATGTCACCCACCGTGATCTCATCCGGGGAACGGGTCAGAAAATAACCGCCTGTAAAGCCCCGCTTGGAGGCGATCAGGCCGCTGTGCTTGAGCTTGTTCAGGATGACCTCCAGGAACCGGGCCGGAATGGCCTGGGCATCAGCGATATGGGAAATCTTAGTGGGACCCCGCCCCTGGTGTTTGGCGAGCTCGAATACCGCCCGTAGGGCGTACTGGTTTTTCTTGGGCGTGATTTGTGCCATGCCTTCTTTTTGCTCAGCCTGGGAAAGGGTTGTTTGTTGACAGATGCAGTCGGGAAGTTTCCTGACCTTATTAGTCAAGATACGAGAGGCTGTCAAACTTTTTTTTGGGCGAGCGCGGACGCGGTATGCGGCCCGGGCGGGGGCGAGAGCGGCCCGGGCATAAAAAAAACCGCAGGCCGTAAGCCTGCGGTTTCAGCCGTTGCGATCCGGCTCGGTTAGTGGATGGCCACCGTGTGAGCGCCTGCCATGGGATCTTTCAGCTTGATGCTCACTTTGAGCATTCCATCCTTGTAGCTCGCCTTGGCGGACTTGGATTTCACCGGGCAGCAGAAGGCCGACGCGGCCACGTAATCGAAGTCCTCCCGCGTCGCAAACAGGTTGAAGCTGTCGTCCAGCATCTTCAGATGGATGTTTTCCTTCTTGACCCCCGGAACGCAAATCTCAAGGTTGATCTGGTTTTTTTCCTCATCCACGTAAGAGCAGACATCTGCGGCCATCTTGAGTTTCTCTTTGGCCATAATCGTAACCTCCTTGGAGGATGGTTGGTTATTGGACCGGATTGTCGAATCCGATGCGCTAAAAAGTAAGGCCGAATCAGGACAACGCAAGCCGGCATCCCCGGATGGTGTTGACAACCCTCCCGGCCTCGCATATGGCTTCGGTGCACGTCGACGCTCTCATCCAGGATTAAGGACGCGCAGGTGCTGACCGCCGGACTGACAGGAGGGATCGCAAGCGGCAAATCGACGGTGTCCGCCGTGCTGGCGGAGGCCGGGGCCCGGGTCATCGATGCCGACCGGATCGCGCGGGAGGCGGCCCGCAAGGGCACTGCCGTCCACGCCGACATCGTCGCGCACTTCGGCCGGGGCATCCTGCTGCCGGACGGTGAGATCGACCGGCGGCGGCTGGGCGACATCGTCTTCAACGACCCCGTTGAAAAACGGGTGCTCGAGGGCTTCATCCACCCGTGGGTGCGGGAGGAGACCGCCCGCCGCCTGGAGCGCATCCGCTGCGACGAGCCGAATGCGGTGGTGATCCTGGAGGTGCCGCTGCTCTTCGAAACCGGCATGCACCACGGTCTGAAGGAGATCATCGTCGTGGTTGCGCCGGAGTCCGTCCAACTTGCGCGCCTCGTGGCCCGCGACCGCCTCGCGCCGGCCGAGGCCCTGGCCCGCATCCGGTCCCAGATGCCGATCGAGCACAAAAAGGCCCTGGCCACGCGGGTCATCGACAACTCCGGCTCCCGGGAGCGCACCCGCGCCCAGACCCTGGACGTGTATCGTCGCCTGACGCTGTGCTCCGGGAATGATCTGCCCGAGGAATGTTGATAGAGCCTGTCAGGACGGTTCGATCAGGCGCTCGAGTATCAGACCGTGAAAACCCTCCCCGCCCGCGGCGGTGAACACCCAGCCCAGGTGGATCAGGCAGGCAAAACACAGACCCACCCGCCAGCGGTACCCGGCAAACCAGGTGAATTCCGCGCTGGCCGGGCCGACCGCCGCGCAGCCCGACGCCTTCCTGAAGCAGCCGATTTCAAACACGATGCCATGGGGGTTGGCGAAAGTGTGATGGTGGGCGCCGTTCACCACGATGCGTTCCTGCACCCGTGTGACCGGGTGCAGGCAATCGCGGCAGAGAATGTAAGGTTCCGCTTCCGGGCTTTCTTCCTCGGAAACGGCGCTGGCGGGCGTGGGCTCATTTTCCGCCGATGGCTCCCGGGACGGCTGCCGGAAGCCATGCAGGCGATATCCAGCGGGCGTGATTACGGATCCCCGCCACCATCGCCACCGGCTATCAGCGGGTGTAGTTGGTGACATAAAAATCCTCGATGATCCCCTTCTGCTTGAGCCTGGCCCCGAAATCCCGCGCCGACTGCGGGTCGGGGAAATGGGCGATACGGACCTGATACCAGGTCTTGCCGCCGCTCGCGGTTTCGATCCTATACGCGTCATACCCTCGCTGCTTGAGATCGTCCACAAATTTAACCGCATATTCCGACTTGAGGTAGGCGGCCACCTGCAGCGTGTAAGGATCCCTCACCACCGCGGGTTCGGCAGCCGCGGGGATGGCGGCGGGCCGGAAGAATCCGTCGCCGGCGTTCACGAAAAGCCAGATCCCGCCGGCGGCGGCACCGGCGGCGATCACCGCGCCCAGCACATATAGCATCGCCGGCGGCCGCAGGACGGCGCGCAGCGCCGCGGCCGACTCCTGGAACATCCGGTGCGCGCCGTGCGCCGCGACCACGGCGATTTCTCCCCGCAGGCGGGCCAGCCGTTTCCACACCGGCGGCCACCTGCGGGGGCGCACCCACGCGGATGGGTGCGCCTCGCCTTCCTCGTCCTGCACCTCGTCAATCATTACACTCATCCGGAACGCGCCGTCCGCGGCGGCTGCAGGGGCCGCTTCCGCCGGCGCCTCATATACCGCCCGGCCCGGCCCGGTCCCGGGTGTGGGTGCGGCCGAGGCAGGGGCTTCCGGCGCTGCCGGCAACGGCCCTATAGGCCGCCGGTAGAACTGCTGCACCCAGGCATCGGTCCGGCCGTCCCGGCGCAGCAGGCGCGTCAGGTCCCGGCAGAACTCCGGCGGCATCTCTGCCGCGGCTTCGCATACCCGCCGGTAGCACTGGAGTGCGGGGTAATCCGTCCGCTCCAGCATCAGGTAGAGCCGGGCCAAGACGCTCTGAATGGCCCCGTTGCGTGGGTGGACGGCCCCCAGCCGCGTCGCCAGCACCTGGTAATCTTCGCGCAGCTCGCCTCGGGGTTCGACCCGCAACACCCACTGCTCGGCGACTTCCTCGTCGTCCGGGTGGGCCGCGAGATACCCGGCGATCAACTCCTCGATCTCGGCGCCACCCCGGGGGCGCGCCAGATAAAACCGCGCCAGCCGCGCGGTCAGCGGCGCCAGGTTCCGGCGCCGGACGGCCGGGGACACGAGGAAACTGTCAAGCATGGACAGGGCGCGGCGAAAGGCGGCCTCGGCCTCGACGTGAAGCCCGTCCCGCTCCGCCCGCCCGGCGGAACGCACCCACCGGCGGACCCATGCCAGGCCCAGGCGGTTGGCGGCCCAACCCACCGCGAAGAAGAGCGCGGCCAGCAGGATGGCGGCCAGGACCGGAGCCGCCTCCAGGCCGATGTGCGGCGGAAGCAGCGGAAACGCCCACAGGCTTGCCGTCGTCCCGATCAGGAGCGTAATCCAGAGACGGGCGGCAGCGTGGCGCAGAAAGTGAATCATCCCTTGACCCCCATCAATTTCCGTCCGGCCTTCTTTCCGGAGCGCCTCCGGCCGTGCCCTTCGCCGGCCGCTCACCGTCCGGCAACTCCTCCCGGCCTCCGCCAGGTGCACCGGAGGGTTTCGACTGCCCCTCTCGCAAGGCAACCTCCATGCCCCGCGGCCCACCGGGCAGCGGGGCCTGCCCCGTGATGGGGTTGACCGGAGCAAAGCGGATGTTGCCGGGCACGGGAAACTCCCGCTGCGGGCCGCCTTCGGTGGCCTTGCGCATGAAATCCGCCCAGATCGGCGCCGCCCCGCGGGCGCCGGTGACCCCGCGCCCATGGGAGTCGCGCATGCTGACCGCGCGGTCGAACCCCGCCCACACCGACACGCTCAGCGTCGGTGTGAAACCGGTGAACCAGACGTCGTTGAACTCGTCCGTGGTCCCGGTCTTGCCGGCGGCCGGCAGGGCAAACCCCATCTGGCGGATCACGCTGCCCGTGCCCTCGTCGAGCACGGCGCGCATCATGTCGACGAGCTGAAACGTGATGGCGGCATCAAGCGCCCGGCGGCCGGTGAGGAGGCGCTCCTCCAGGATGCGCCCCTGGTAGTCCTCGACCCGGCGGATAAAGAAGGGCTCGTGGTAAATACCGCCGGTGGCGAACGTGGCAAACGCGGCCGCCATCTCGAGCGGGCTCACTCCCGAAGTTCCCAGGGCCACCGAGTGCACCGGCGCGAGCGGGCTACGGATGCCGCAGCGCCGGGCCACGTCGATGACCGCGGCCGGCCCGGTGCGTTCCACGAGCTGGGCCGCAATCGCGTTGACGCTGTGGGCCAGACCGCGTTTCAGGATCATCGGCCCATCGTGTTCGCCGCTGAAGTTCCGGGGGATCCAAGGCGCCTGCCCCGGGATCGGGACCGCGACCTTGCGGTCGATGAGGACCGTGGCCGGGTTCATCCCCAGCTTCTCGAAGGCCGCGTAGTAGACGAAGGGCTTGAACCCGGAACCGGGCTGGCGGTTGCTCTGCAGGGCGCGGTTGAATTCGGACTCGGCGTGGTCCCGGCCGCCCACCAGCGCCCGCACCGCCCCGGAGTGCGCCTCGACCGCCACCAGCGCCCCCTGGGGTCGACCGGCCGTCCTGCCGCCGACCGGTGCGGGCACGCCCAGGACCTGATCCAGGCGTGCCAGCCCGGCTTGAACTGCGTCGATGGCCCAGGCCTGCAGCTGGGAATCCATGGTGGTGAAGACCTTGAGTCCTGCGTGGTGCACGACGTCCGTACCGTAGCGTTCCTCCAGATCCTTCAGCAGGGCGTCCAGAAAGTAGCTGCCGGCGGGTTCGCCGCCGCCCGGTTCGCGCAACTGCAACCGGACCTGGTGAGCCTTCTCGGCCTGCTCGGCGGTGATGGCGCCGACGGCCGCCATGCGGGACAAAACCACCTTCTGGCGCTCCTTGGCCCGCTCGAAATAGCGGAAGGGGTGGTAGCGGGTCGGTGATTTCGGCAGGCCCGCAAGCAGCGCCGCCTCCGGCAGGGTCAGCTGCAGGGCGGGCTTGCCGAAGAACACCTGGGACGCCTGCTCCACGCCGTGGGCGCCGACACCGAAGGGAATCTGGTTGATGTAGGCCTCGAGGATCTCACGTTTCGAGTAGCGCGACTCGATCTGCAGGGCCACGAGCAGCTCACGGAACTTGCGCATGTAGGTGCGGTGAAAGCTGAAGAACAGGTTCTTGGCCAGCTGCTGGGTGATGGTGGAGGCGCCTTCGACCCGGCCGCCGCTTGCCAGCGTCACCCAGAAGGCCTTCACCGTGCGCAGCTTGTCGAAGCCGTGGTGCTCCCAGAACCGGTGATCCTCGGTGGCGGTGACGGCCTGGATGAAAAGGGGTGAGACGCGATCCAGGGGAACCACTTCCCGCCCGCCGATCAGCATGATCCGCTCTCCGGTGGCCGCGTAGATCTCCGTCGGCGGGGTTTCGATGATCCGGCTCAACGGTTCGGGCACCTGCGGCAATTCGCGGATGACGACGAAGAAAAAGATGAGCAGGGCCGCCGTCCCGACCCCGAGCAGCAGAAGACACCCGTAGAACAGCGCTCTGAGCCGCCGCATCAAGACAGCCTCGCAATGCATATGCCACTGGGTCTGTGGGCCGGCGTCGTCATCGCGATATCAGCCTTCGGTCGATGCCGCCCCGCCCTTCCGGCCTTCCAGGAGGGAGCGCAGCCGCCAGACCGCCCAGTCCTGCGCCTGCACCAGAAACACGCGCTGCTGGGAGCCGGAACGGGTTTCGAAACCGATCTCGACCAGCCCCGCGGCCGACTCGTCGGATATGCCCACCCGCCTGATCTGGCCGGGAATCTCCAGCAGCCGCTCGGGCTGCGGAATCAGGCTGCGTTGCACGTCCGCTGGCAGCGATGCCAGCACGGCAAAAAACCGTTCGGCCGGGTAGATGCGATTCTGAAAGTTGGACAGGTCCTCCAGGGAGCGGCTGGCCGCCGTGCTTCCCCGGGCCAGCACAGCGAGGGACGCAGCGCCCACCTTGACCTGGCGCAAGACGTTGTTGTTCGGCTCGAGCAGATACACCATGAGCCCATCGGCCGACTTCTCCAGGTAGGTGCGGTTCCAGCGGCCCTCGCTGACCAGCCGCAGCAGATCGAAGGGCGACAGCAGCTCGGCGGTAAAACCCTGGGGCAGCTTCTGGTAGAGCTCCCGGAAATGCTCGGCGGACAGCATGACGCCCTGGCCGGGGGCGAGCGTGCCGACGACCTCGTTGAGGGTCCCGGCGTTGCGGGCCATCCGCTGATAGACCTCCCGGTCGGTGGCCAGCCGCTCCACGGTTGTCCGCGCGGCCTGGGTCTTGCGCCCCTTCTCCCAGATGGCGCCGGATTCAGGCCGCTCGGCGTTCGTGGAAACGAGGGTCTCGCCCACCGCCCGCTCCAGCCAGTCGAATTTCAGCTCCGTCAGCAACAATGTCAGAGCGGCGACGGCGAGCAGGATGGTAGGCAGGCTGAATGCGCGGCCGGCCCATTCGCTCGGACTTCTCGGTTCCAGCCAGTCCATTAATTGGAGCCCTTGAACTTCCAGATGGCGCCGTTGCGTGCCACGGCATAGACGGAGCCGTCATCGCCCACTGCCAGCGATGAAACGCCGGTGCCGGCGAACCCCGTGTTGTGGCTGCGCGCTTTGAAATCGTGGGAGACGGTCACCATCTCCCGGGTGGCCACGTAAACACAGTCGGCGGTCACGGCCGGAGACGAGCGGCTGACGCCCGGAAGCCGGAAACGCTGAGGGGACCCGCCCTGGATGACGGGAGCCCCGTTGGCGCCTGAGATGGCGTGCATCTGCGTCTCGGAGACGACGAAGACAATTCCTTTGGACGATCCGGCCGGTGTCGCCAGCACGGGTTCGCCCGCATCGTATTCCCACATTTTGACACCGGTCTCGACGTCATGGGCCATGAGCAGCCCGCGGTCGCTTCCGATGACCAGGAGATTGCCGGACACCACGGCCGGCGAAGAGAGCGTCCGCCCGCCGTGGGATGCCTGCCAGACTACGGCGAGCTCGCGCCCGTCCCACTCATAGGCCTCGATCCGGCAAACATGGTCGGCTACCGCGATCAGGGGCTTGGAACGGCTGGCCACCACCACCGGGGTGGGGTCCAGAAAGCCATGCCCGGGAAAGCCGCCGGCCGCCGCGGGAAACGAGGCGAGCCCGAGCCACGCCCCGCGGAGGCCGGCCGGATCCCCTGCACGGCCACCGCCGGCGGGGCAATCTCCCAGCGGCTTGCGGGCCAGCAGCTCGGTCCGTTGCCCGAGGTCGCGCAGCACCAGCAACTCGGATCGAACGCCCCCCGGGGTGACGCGCACCGTCGCCGCGGCCACCACCAGCGTCTGCCGGTCGTGCACGAACACCTTCGGGGAGCCGGTGGACCAACCCTGATCCGGGAAGGCGTATGACCAGCGCAGGTTGCCCCGCGGGTCGACCTTGTGCAACGTCGTCTGCAGCCTGCCGCCGTCGAGTTCCCGGGTGGTGGCGATGATGATGCCCCCGTCCGGACCGAGCGCCGGCGCGGAGGTCACCCGTGCCTTTTCGGACGGGCCGTCCAGACTGAGCTTCCACTGGACCCTCCCCCCCACGGCATCCACGGCCACGAGCTGGGCGTCGACCGTGCCGACGTAAACCACCTCCAGGCCCTGTTCGTCCCGGCCGATCACGGGGGAAGAGCTGACGATCCGCAGCGACTCGGAGATCCATGCGGGGGAAATTGCAAAGCCGCTCTTCACATCGCGGAAGCCCTCGCCCGGCAGGTTCCCGTGGAAATAGCGCCAGCCGGAAATGCCGGACGAGCATCCACCCGCCGCCAGGAGCAGGCCCAGCAGGATCCAGCGAGTCAACCGGGAAGTCATGACGAGGTCCTTTCGCATGGGGTCGAGAGCCGCACGCGAAGGCCGCGGCGGCGGGTCCGGGCGAAAGTTAGTTTAGAACCCGCGGGGCCGGCTGTCAACCACCGCCCGAGGGCGGGGCTGAAACATTTGAGGGATTGTTCCGGATTCCGAGCTTCGTGGTTCGAATTTTGCCCGGTAATGTCCTCCACCGGAGCTGCGCCGGGGACCTTGTCCTTGAGTTGAATACTTCCGGGACACTAATTTAGTCGGTTTCGTTCAGCTCCTCTGAGAGATCTTCCCGCACCTCGTCGTCCAACGACCGGATGGTCGGAAAAAGCCCTGTCAGGATGAATTTGGCCTTGTCGACATGTTCAGTGGCCTGGGTGAGCTTGCCCCCCTCGGCCTTGGTCAGCGAAACCCGCCCCCGGATGTCGTCGATGTCGTCCCGCAGGACATCGCACTCGTTGATGACGTTCAGAAACTCCTCGGCTTCCATGGTCTTTTTTCCCCCTCGCGGTGCAATACGTGCGACATTCCCCAAAAATCCCACCGCCGCCCAATCCATCCGGCGGCCCGGCGGGCTGCTCCGACTTAACAGAGTGTTGAAAAACCGCGCCGCAGGCCGTCATCCGCGCATTGTGCGGCTTTTGTAAATGCGCACCTACCGTCGAATGGACTGCGTTTTCCAAAACGCAGCACGCCTGGGCGGGCGACCCGATGCTTGCTTTTCAATACCCTGTCAATCGAGGATATCGGCCGAACCCGGCCGGAGCTTGAATGGTTTGTCGCATCCGGTGTGGGGGCGGCCCGGCAGGGCCATCCCGCGGTGCTCCCCGGTTCTGCGTCCCGCGGCATGCGCCGAGGAAGGCCGCCGCTCGACAGGTTGTTGAATAACCGCGCCGGAGGCCGGGAATAGGCCGCGCCTTCCAAAACGCCGCAGGCCTTGGCTGAAGGCCAGATGCTCGTTTTTCAACATCCGGTTAAATTGCTTTTCCACCGCTGATGTGGTTTATGATACGGCCATGACGTCGTCGCTGACCGCTACACCGAACCGCCTGTCTGCACCCCTCACGCAGGGATATGGGATAACCATGGCGGGGACCTCACCCGCGCTCGGCGCGCCAGTCGACAGAGTGAACTTGCGGGCACCAGCGAAATGAGGCGGACCTCGATACCCCCTGAATTGCGGGAACTGGCGGCGCACTTGTCCTCGATCGAACAGGTCGAGGTGGAGACCGACAAGCCGCTCGGCCCCTGCACGTCCTACCGCATCGGCGGCCCGACGGCCGTCTGGGCGGCACCGCGCTCGGAGGAAGGGGTCCGACGCGTGCTGGAGGCCGTCCACGCGGCAGGCGTGCCGCTGTTCATCCTGGGCCGGGGGTCCAACCTGCTGGTCTCCGACCGGGGCTGGCAGGGCGTCACCCTGTACATGGGTGAAAATTTCAGCGGGTGGGCGTTTCACGACGAAGAGGCCGCCGTCCGGGCGGGCACTCTCTGGATGGACCTGATCCGCGACGCCGTAGGGCGGGGCATGGGCGGGATGGAACTCATGGCGGGGATCCCCGGCGGTATCGGCGGCGCTCTGCGCATGAACGCCGGCGCCTTCGGCCGCGAGATCGAGGCGCTAACCGTCGAGGTCGCCGGTTGTCTGCCCGATGGTTCGCGGCGGATCTCCCGGCGGCACGAGGTGGACTTCGGCTACCGGTGTGCGCCGCAACTCGACCGGGTCGTCATCACCTCGGCCCGCTTCCGGTTTCAGCCGCAAGACCCCCATGTCCTGGCGACCCGCATGAACGAGATCCTCGCTCTGCGCGCGCAGAAGCAGCCGCTCAACTTCCCCTCCTGCGGCAGCGTGTTCAAACGCCCGCCCGGCTACTTTGCCGGAGCCCTCATCGAAGCGGCCGGCCTCAAGGGCGAGCGCGTCGGCGGCGCGGAGGTCAGTCGCCGGCATGCCGGCTTCATCCTGAATGTCGCCGGCGCCACGGCGACGGATGTCCACCGGCTGATCCGGCGGATCGAGCAGTGCGTGTTCGAGCGCTTCGGAGTACGGCTGGAGCGGGAAGTGCGGCTGGTGGGCGACTTCGAAGAATGAACGAAAACCGACCCGACCCGGAAGCGGCGACCGCCCCCGACGCCTGGCGGCTCACCCGATTCTTCATCCCCCTCGCCGTGCAGGCGGCCTCCCAGTCGTTGTGCTACCCACTGGTGGCGATGGTGGCGTCCCGGGGGCCCGGCGGGCCGCTGGACCTGGCCGGTCTGGCCCAATCCAACACCGTCTTGTTTTTTCTGGGAATCTCCATGATCAGCCTGGTGCCGACGGGCATGGTCTACGCCCAGACCCGCGAGGGGTACCGGCGCTTTTACCGCCTGACGATGGCCATCGGCTTCGTCATGACGACGATCCAGGCGCTGCTCTGCATCCCGGCGGTCTCCCACGCGCTGTTCGCGCAGGTAATCGGCCTGCCGCCCTCGATCGAAGCGCCGGCCCAGAGCACGCTCCTGCTGAGCATCCCCCTGCAGGTGATCTTCTTCTCGCGCATCCCGTATTTCGTGGTCCTGTACATCGGGAGAGCCACCGGCATCGCCAGTCTCGCGACCATCGGCCGGGTGGTCCTCACGGCCGCGCTCTCGCCCCTGTTCTGCCTGATCGACCTCGTGGGACCGCTATGGGCCGTGGTGGCCCTGACCATCCCGGTCGCTTTGGAAGCCGTTGCTTCAGGCTGCTTTGCCCAGAGGTTCATCCGTGCGCTGCCCCCCAGCCCGGAACGCCCGCCCGGGTTGCGGGAGATCCTGTGGTTCAACACCCCGCTCACCGTGGGGGGGTATTTTCTCGTGCTGGCGACCATCGCCGTCGCGGCGTTCATCGCGCGGGCGGCCGACCCCGAGCGGGTGCTGCCGGCCTATTACCTGGCCCTCGGCCTGGTCAACCCCTTGGCCTTTGCCGCAACACGCATCCAGACCGTCATGCTGGCGTTTCCACAGACGGCATCGTTCCAGCGCCGCACGCTGCGCTTCGCACTGGTGGCCGGTCTGGTCATGGGGCTGCTGCCGCTCACGTTCATTCTGCCGGGGCTTGCCGAACTCTACTACGTCCAACTGCAGAACCTGCACCCGGATGACCTGATCCTGGTGCGGAAAACGGCCGCCGCCCTGGTGTTGTTTCCGCTGGTCGTGGCAATCCGCGCCCAGAGCGAAGGGGTGGCCGCCTGGCGGAAGAAGCCCTTCGCGGTCCTCGCGGGCCATGCCGCCCTGCTGATGACCATCGCCGGAACCGGGTTGGCCGCCCTCGGCCTCACGGTCCCGGGATATTTCATCGGCGCCGGCTGCCTGACCCTGGGCAGCCTCGTCTCCGCCGGGACGATGCGCGTGATGCTCTGGTTGACACGCGGAAATGGCGTTGGCGGCCCGGGCGCGGCGCAATGAGTCGCAACCAACCTTGATCCTCACTCCTCCCACTTGATGCATTCCACCGGGCAGGAGCTCATGGCCTCTTCGATGCAGTCCTCAAGCCCGCCTTCTTCCTTGACAACCTCCGCCTTCTCGGCAGCCTCGTTGAACGTGAACACATCCGGGCACAGCTCCACGCAAGTCTGACATCCCACGCACTCATCCGTGTCGATCACTACTCGCTTTGCCATGACGTTTCCTCCTGGTTTCAAAAATGTCGGTTTGGATGAGACGGCCGTCCGGCGGACGGACGTCGTTGGTGCACGACCCTAAGGCCGTGCGCAAATGAACGGCCCCGGCTTGGCCAAAGCCCTGTTGCCTATTGAATGCCAATCTGCTACGGTGCCTCCCACTGACCGGGCGGCCCTGGCGCCGCCCGATGCGCTTGGAGGCACCTGCCAATGGCTGAAGGAACGGAAGACGCCCTCAACTTCAATCTCGATCGATCCAACCTTTACCTCGAGGAATCGTTCACGGATCTCAAGACCGGCTCGGTCAAGCGATTTTCTCCCGTCAAGACCGACGGATCCCCGGACAAGGAGCGCCATCCCATTTTCGTCGGCCAGACCAACGTCTACACGCCGCACGGCCCCCTGCCGATTCAGAACGTGATCACGGCCAAAGACCTTCCCCAGGCGTTCAAGCGCTTCCCGGAGGCCATGCAGACCGCCATGGAAAAACTCATGGAAGAAGCCAAGAAAATGCGGGAAGAAAAGCAGCCACCGATCATTCAAAGCCCGGGCTCCCGCATCATCGTGCCTTGAGGCCGCGCACGGTCGCCGCGCGATCGTCGGCCTCCGACGCCGGAACGCTTGCCGTTGCGTTCACATCCGCCGGACACACGTGTGTCGCCACCCGCAGAGCAGGCGGCTTCAAGGTTCCCGCTTTAAGGGGGGGACCGAACCGTGGCGACTAAGCGGCCGGCGCCGCCACGGGGTTGAGAGGGCTGCCCGGGGGATAGGCCCGCGCCGCCAGTTCACGGTCCAGCATCAGCAGCCCGGACTTGTCGGTTCCGACCATTTCCAGCTGCCCGGTGATTTTGCTCGCATTGGACTCCTCCTCGATCTGCTCGTCGGTGAACCAGGCCAGCAGGGGTTCGGAGGCGTACTCTTTTTCCTGGCGCGTGATCGACATCAGGTCGTTGATCTTCTTGGAAATGAACTTCTCGTGTTCGAAGGCGTCCTGGAACACTTCGAGCGGCGACTTCCACTGGGTCTTGAGCTGCTTGAGGTCCTTCAGAGCGACCTTCCCGCCGCGATCGATGAGATGATTGAAAAACTTCATGGCGTGGAGCATCTCCTCATGGGCCTGCACGCGCATCCAATGCCCCATCCCGTCCAGGGACTTGGAGTGCAGCCAGGCGGCCATCGACAGATAGATATAGTAGGATTCCAATTCGTTCTTGATCTGCTCGTTCATCGCGTCATTGAGTTTCTTGCCGATCATTTATCAGTCTCCTTTTGGCCGGTGTGAGGCTCACGCGTTATCGCCGTCAATTTTGGAAGGCTCAATGGTTATCATCGACGCCGTCCTTGTCAATTCCGGCGATCACCTTGACTCCGCAATCACTTTCGGATTATTACTCCGGCAGCCGGAAAGGGCGGGGGCGTTTCCCGAAGGCTTTCCGCAACCGGCAAAAGGGCCCGCCGGGGGCTCCGGCCGCTGCGGCCGACGCATGGGGTGATGCAGGCAGATGCCCGAACAACTCAATTTGTTTCAGGGTTCCGATACGCCCGGGCCGGGCAGCCCCGGCGAGGTTCCGCAGCCGGACCTTGACGAGGGCACCGGCGCGCTCGACGAGCTTTTCCGTCTGAGTGCCCGCTGGCGCGGGCGCCGCGAATTCCTCGAACTGCTGGAATTCATCGCCCGCTTCCCGGCCTATTCGCCGTTTAACGGGTTTCTCATCTACCTGCAGAACCCCGCCGCCACCCACGTCGCCACGGGCAGGACCTGGTCCCGGAAGTACCGGCGGCGGCTGAAGCCGGGCGCCCGGCCGATCCTCATCCTGGCCCCGATGTCGCCGGTGCTCTTCGTCTTCGATCTCAAGGACACCGAGGGGTATCCGGTCGCCGGGGGCGCCCTGAGACCGCCCGAGACCAGGGACCGCCTGTCTTCCCGAATCTACGACGCCACGCTGCACAACAGCCGCATTCAGCACATCGCCGTGCGCGAGGTGCCGACCCTGAACAGCGCCGCCGAAAGGGTGGTCCGCATCACGGCCTCGGTCCGGAAAAACTACGCGAGCCTGGAGCTCGAGGCCACCACGCGCTATCTCGTCCTCGTCGACGCCGGCCTGAGCCTGGAGGAAAAGTACGCCTGCCTGGTACTCGAGCTGGGCCGCATTTTCTGCGGGCATCTGGGCATCGACAGCGATGCCTGGTGGGTGGACCGCAAGGACCTCGACCTAAACCGGATCGACCTCGAAGCCGATGCAGCGGCCTTCATCGTCTGCCGCCGCAGAGGGCTCGCGCCGGTGTCACGCCAGCGGTTCAGCGACGGTCGTGACCAGGACCGTGAACTGCCCCCCATCAGTCTGAACGCCGTCTTCCAGGCGGCCAGCTACATCGAAGACATGGGTAAAACCCTGTGGCGCAAACCCCGCAAACAGAGCCGTTACTGACGGCGTGCCCGCAACAGCCCATGACCGACACACCGACCGAAATCGTCATCCCGCGCGAAAAGGCCGTGTTCCGGCTGGACCGCAACGGCCGCTGGCGCAACGCGTCCGGCCTCTTCCAGAACCGGCGCATCATCGACTACTTTAACGCCGCCATCCGCCGGGACGAAGGCGGCTACTATGTCAGCCAGCAGCGCGATCACTTTGTCGAAAAGGTGTATTTCCCCTACGAGGACACCGCCCTGTTCGTCGTCGACGTGCAGATCGGGGCTGAAATTACTCTCGTCCTGAACACCCAGCGGCGCCTCCCGCTCGATACCGGCCGCCTCTGGATTGAAAACGACAGCCTCTACCTGACCGACGCGGGCGAGCGCATCAAGTTCTCGGACCGGGCTCTGCTGAAGCTGGCCGACCGGCTTGATTTCGAGCAGGACGCTTACTTCATCCGGGCATGCGGCGGACGCCACCGCATCCGGGAGGCCCAAAACGGCCGCAAGATGGCGTTGAGCCTGCCGCAGGAATGAAGACGGGCAGGAGTTGCGCGCCGCCCGAACATGGAGTGCACCCGAAAGGAGATTGGCATGTACAAAGTGAGCGTGATGTACCCGAACCAGAAAGGCAGCCGTTTCGATCTGGAATACTACCGCACGACGCACATGGCCCTGGTGGAAAAGCATATGAAGCCCTTCGGCCTCCTGCGGGCGGAAGTCCTGCGAGGCATCTCCGGCGGCGGCGGTCAGCCGGCGCCGTATGTCTGCATCGGCAACCTCTATTTCGACTCGGCCGACGGCTATGAGAAAGGCGGCGCGGCCTCCGGGGGTGTCCTGCGCGCGGATATCCCCAATTTCACCGATGTGACACCCCTGCGCCAGATCAGTGAAGTCCTGACAATCGGGTGACAACCGGTCTGGATGCAACTTTCCCCGCACCATAAAAAGGCGAGCCCCCTGAGGGGCATCGTGCTGCTCGCCCTGCTCAGCCTTTTCTGGGGCCTGGCCTGGCCGGCCATGAAGATCGTCCTGGGCGAGATCCGCCCCTGGACCTTCCGGGCCATCTGTCTTGCGGCCGGCGGGGCCGCCCTATTGGCGCTGGCCCGCGCCGGCGGGGCCACCCTGCGGGTGCCGGCCGGAGATCTCAAGCCGCTCATCATCACCTCCCTGATCAACATCACCGGCTGGCACATCCTCTCCGCCTACGGCCTCGCCATGCTGCAAGCCGGACGGGCCGTGATCATCGCCTACACCATGCCCCTGTGGGCGATCCTTCTCGGCCGCCTGCTGCTGAAGGAGCACATCACCTCCGCCCGGCTGTGGGCTCTCGGTTTCGGGTGGACGGGACTGGCGCTGCTGCTGGTTCCCGACATGCGGGCGTTTGGCGCCGCCCCGCTGGGCGCCCTGATGGTGTTGGGTGCCGCCGTCTGCTGGGGGGCTGGAACGGTGCTGGTCAAATTCTTCAAATGGCACATGCCGGCAACCCTGGTCATGGGCTGGCAGCTTCTGATCGGGGGGATACCCATCGTCGTGGGCGCAATCCTGATCGATCCGGTCACCGCGCTCGCCGCGGTCTCATGGAAGGCCATCGCCGCCCTGATTTTCGTAGTCGCGCTGCCGACCATCTTCTGCCATTGGGCGTTTTTCATGGTCGTTCAGATATTCCCTGCCAACGTCGCTGCACTGAGCACCTTGGGCATCCCGGTGATCGGCGTCTTCAGCAGCGCCCTGATTCTGGGAGAGCCCGCGACGGCAACCGAGGTGGCAGCACTGTTTCTGGTCGTACTATCCCTCGCGCTCACCAGTCGGGGCGGCCGGCGGACCGACTGACAGGGTGTTGAAAAACAAGCATCCGGCCGTCAGCCAAGGCATGCGGCGATTTGGAATGCGAAGCATGCGCATGGATGCTCGCAGGCAAGCACCCGCCACCATGTTTTGACATGAGAGCCGACCGGAAGCTCTAAAGTTCAAAATAAGGCCGGCCGATATCCATAAAATAAGCATCTTGCATTGCGCCGGTGTTTGATATATTGGTCAATTTTTTATCCTATCCGGCTTCCGGCGACGAGGTTCTTGCGTGCGAAAATGGCTCTCTGGTTTCGGGGTTGCGCTGACGCTGGCGGCGGTTCTGAGCATCCCCCTGGCCTTCGCATCCCCCGGACTCTTCCGGAGCCGCTACGACCGGATCCCCGAACCCAACCCGCCGACACTCGAGCGGGACGTGCCCGAAGCTCCCAGTTCGGCAACGGTGTCGAACTGGATGGCGCCGTCCGCTCTGACCGAGTGGACCTATCACAAGACCGGCGACAATCTGCATCCGGACGGTAACGAGCAGCAGATGGTGTGGCTGATGAACCGGGCGCGCTCGAACCCTGCGCAGGAAGGGGTCTGGCTTGCCACGGAGAGTGATCCGGATATTGCGGCCGCGCGGAGCATCTGGCATGTCGACACCGCCGTTCTGCAGAACGAATTCGCGGCGATTCCGGCCAAGCCGCCGGCCGCCTTTGATGTCCGCCTGTACAGCGCGGCCAAGGCCCACTCGGATTATCTCATCAGCATCGACAAGCAGAACCACGACGGGCAGTTCGCCCGCATCGATGCGGCTGGATTCGAATTCACCTCGGCCGCCGGCATCGTGTACTCGTACTCCGAGCACACGGTCTACGGCCATGCCGGCTTCAACATCGACTGGGGCTCCGGAAGCGACGGCACTCAGGATCCCCCCGGCCACCGCAACGCCATCATGTCGGTCAACGCCAACTATGCCAACGTAGGCTACGCCGTGGTGGCGGAAACCGCCCTGGCGACCCAGGTCGGCCCGCAGGTGATCACGGGCAACCTCTGTTACGCCAACACGGGGTTCGCAAACCACTACAACCGCTTTCTGGTCGGCACCGTCTGGATCGATGGCAACGCCAACGGTCAGTACGATCCCGGCGAGGGCATCGCCGGAGTCAGGGTGGAGCCGGACCAGGGCGACTTCTTTGCAGTCACCGCGAACAGCGGCGGCTACGCCATCCCCATCACGGCGGCCGGCGACTACGTGGTCACTTTCTCCGGCTCGATGGTCACGCTACCGGTCGACCGCACGGTCAGCGTGGCCGCGGACAGCTTGCTCCTGGACCTGGCGTATGCCGGCGACAGCAGCGTGCCCGAGACCAATACGGGCCTAGCCACAACCATTGATCTCACGTCGGCGCTCCTGAACGGCACCGTCATCCCCAACGGCCTGACCACCACCTATTATTTTGAATACGGCACGACCTCCGCCTACGGGCAGCAGACCCCCATCCGGACCACCGACGCGGATGCCTCGGTCGCGGAAACCGTCGGCGGTCTTTCTGCCGATACGGCCTATCACTACCGCCTGGTCGCCGCCAACTCCTCCGGGACAAGCTACGGCTCCGACCGGTCCTTCCAGATTTCATCGACCGCCCTGGCGCCCAGCAGCGGCGGCGGGGGCGGCGGGGGCGGGTGCTTCCTCACAAGCGCAGCCGCCGGAATGGATCCGGCAACTCTGGCCGTGCTGGCCGGCGCCGTCGGTGCCTCAGCCGCCCTGCTCGCACTCCTCAGCCGGCGCCGTGCCTGGGCCGCGGCGATTCTCGCCCGGCGATCGACCCGTCCACGGAAATAATGTCCTCAAGTTTTCACGGAAACTGCCGATAGTTTAATCCTGGAATGGCCCCGTAAAGCCTCCACGAGACACAGTGCTCAGGACACCGTGCAGGCCGCACGGCCACGTGTGCCGAAACAGGCCGCAGGCCTAGGAAGATCAGGATGGACTACGGCTGGATATTCTCCCGCAAAATCAGGTGCAGCAGCGAGGACAAGCGACAGTGCCTGGGGCTGGTGGGCGAGGTGATCACCCTCGCCAATAAGGCCAGAGACTTCGGGCTGATGTCGTTGGTGGATTACATGGACCAGTGTCCGAACTATTTCCTCAAGAAGGGGCTGCAGCTGATCGTCGACGGCGAGAAGCCCCAGGCCGTGCGCGAGGTCCTGGAACTCTATATCCTCGCGGGGGGCTACCGCGGCAAGGACCTCCTGGAGCGCTGTGTCATCCTGGAGGGACTGATGGGCATCCAGAACGGCCTCAGCCCGAAGCGCCTGACGGAACTGCTGCTCTCATTTTTCGGCGAGGAGGGCGCGCAGCTTTACGCGGCGCAATTCACCGACTCCTCCCCGGGCGACATGGAATCCTTCCTCCGGGGCCTCGAACGCGCCAACCTTTCCCCGGACCCGACGGATGGGCTCAACGCCACCATGGGCCGACTCAACGATGAGGAAATTCAGCACTGTCTGCGGGAGGTCGGCACCATGGACCTCGCCAAGGTCTTCAAGGGCTTCAGCCCCGAAATCCAACTGCGCGTCTTCAACAACCTGCCGCAGCGTGGGGCCACGTTCCTGAGGGAGGTGATCGAGCGCATGGAGGCAGTGATCCCGGCGGATGCAGCCGAAGCCCAAGAGCGCATCGCAGCGATCCTCTCGGACCTGAAGGAGCGCGAGCCCCCGTGGATGCGCGACTGAGGCCCCAGGCCGCGCCCGCACGCCGGCGGCGGAATGAAGCCGCGGGCTAGCGGGCCGCAACCCCCGCTTCCTTGAATTCCCGCAGCCGGTCGATGTGACGATTTTCCTCCGCGAGGATCCGCTGCAGGTGCCCGCGCGTTTCCTCATCCTCGATGAAGGGCGCGATCAGTTCGTAGAACAGCACGGTATCCTGCTCGAACTCTATGAAAATGCTGATGAGCTCGCGCGTGCTGCCTACCTTCGAGAAGTCCACTTCCTTGAGAGAGAAGCTCTGCCCGCCGACCAGCTCCTTGAGCACCTGCCGACCCATTTCCTCGAAAAACGGGTTCTTCGCCCCTTTGTCGAGGTCTGATTTCAGAGCCGCAAACCACTCCCGGTGGCTGACCTCTTCGTCCGCCATCCACTGGAGCAGCGCCTTCATGGGCCCATCGGAGGACGACGCCATGGCCTTGCGGTAGGTGGCCTCGCCGTTTTTCTCCAGCCGGATGGCCAGTTCCAGGATTTCCTTTATTTCAAACACGGCAACCTCCTGCAGGTCCTGCGCGAACGGCCGGTTGTCCGCTGCGGATCCGTCAACATAGCAGATGCCCCGGGAATTTTAAACCCGGGACAAGTTTCCGACCGGCTTGACCGTGTTTTCCACCGGCAGTGGCATCAGCCGACCACAATTCTATAACCCGTTTTCCACATCCCACCCTAACCCGCCCACCGGCAATTATATAACTTGCCTATTTAACTAAATAAATTTTGATATACGTGCATTGCACGAATCTTGCATTGCTATATGCTGAGAATCGAGTCAACCTTATCAACTTGCAACGCGAGCACACCACCATGAACATGCAGGACATTCTTGGCGCCATTATCGCCCTCACCGCCCTTGCCAGGCTGATCTTCGTCTAGCAGGGTGTTGAAAAACAGCTCCTCGGACCGTAACCCGCATTGCGTCCCTTTTGGAAATGCCCCCCTGCCGGCCAACCGGCCGCACTTCCCAAAACCCCGCGTACCGCGTGGTCGTTGACTTCCGCAATCGCACCGATTATGAACCTTCGAAGGATGACACCGGACTCGTTGGATCGCGGAAAGGAGGCAGCGCCATGACGGACTACGAAAAGCTCGGCGTTTTTTACCTGGGCAAGGCATTCGACGTGAAGTCCGGAAAGCTCGGAGAGGAACTCATCCTGTATGACTCCAAGGACCTGACCACCCATGCCGTGATCATCGGCATGACCGGCAGCGGCAAGACCGGCCTGGCGCTCGGCCTGCTGGAGGAGGCGCTGCTCGACAACATCCCGGTGATCGCCATCGACCCCAAGGG
Source organism: Deltaproteobacteria bacterium (assembly GCA_016219005.1). Lineage (GTDB taxonomy): Bacteria > Desulfobacterota > Desulfobacteria > Desulfobacterales > SpSt-501 > SpSt-501. Next base: position 80 of record JACRCN010000003.1, on the reverse strand, counting down.
CGATCTGCCCAACCTGCTTCTCACCTTCCCGGATCTGGCCGCGCAGGACTTCCTGCCCTGGGTGGACGAGCAGGAAGCCG
>JACRCN010000053.1 GCA_016219005.1 Deltaproteobacteria bacterium | reverse complement strand
CCCAAAGCGGTGAAGGGTGTTAAAAACAAAAAGAAGAAAGCGCCAACGACCATGTCGGTCGGGTATGGTGTCATGAGGTGATCTCCTTTTAAAGAGAGCGGTTGGAGCCATTTCGCTATTTCTTTGCAACCCTGGTAAACTTGGCCCCCTTGAGAGAGATGTCGGCCATCAATCCTTTGACGTCGAACACAAAGCCTAAAATCGGATCGTTGAGCTTGGTGAAGTCGACGCGCTCGCCGCCGCCGATGTTGACGAGGGCGACGTTGCCGTCGAGCCCTACCTCCCAGCCCTTGCTGGCCTTGAATTGTTTAAACACATCATCGGTCATGAACATGATGATGATGTCCTTGGCCTCCCCCCCGATCTGGAATCCGAACGATCCTGCGGCAAGATTATAGTAGGAAACCGTCTTCCCGCCCTCGCGCAGGGCACCCTCTCCGTACTCTCCGCCGACAATCAGTCCGGCCTTGATCACCCCCGGCATTACCAGGACTCCCTTGGCTTTTCCGGCGAGTTCCTTGCCGTCCTTGACCTGTTTGTAGAATCGTTCCAGGCATGCGTTGACGCTGGCGTTGATTTCTTTGGCGGTTTTAGCCGACGCAACCCCTGCACCTGCGCTCACCATCAGGACCGCCGCAGCCAGCAGGGCGATGATTCTTCCATTGATAAACGAACCGCAATATCTTTTGCTATTCATGGCTGATTCCTCCTGTGTGGAATTGGACACCCCAAATTTCGCGGGCCACTGTAGGCTGGATGGGGAGAGCCTCCTATGTGGTCCATGGTAGAATAAGATAGAGCCCCCCATCCGATGAACAATGGGGTGAATACCTTATTTTGGTGCTTCAGCTAGCGGATAGGATTCAGAATACAGCACTTTGGCAGTCATCAAGGAGTCAATGGTGGAGGCTTCATATCAAGCGCCCTGTAAAATTCTACCCTCCTGATACTTGTATTCTACCTCAGCAATAAAATCGCAGATCGTTTTCAAAGTTACATCTTCGATATGCGGGGCGTCAACGGTAAATCTTTTTGTCTGCGGGTCGGTAACGGTCTTTGAAACTTCAAACCATGATGTATCGTAATAAATCACTATAGCACCCGATACAGACGGGGATATCACCATGGTTGGCCCTTGAACGACTCCTTTTGCTGCCGCAGGACGGTTACCGAATCTAAGAGTCAAGGTATTTCCTATTTTTTCTAAATAGAGGTCCGTGATTTTATGAGGTGAAAGGTCACTTTTAATGATTTGGAGCATTTCCTCAACAGCCGGATGAACAACATCAAAAATATAACGGGTGGCATCATGAAACAACTTTTTGCTTCTTTCGAGCCTCTTTACAAGATCCGTCATCGTAAGATCTGCAATTTCCTTCACCATAAATGGCCCCTCCTTCAGTAGCGATATGTTTAACAGAGTGCTGAAGAACTGCGCCTAAAGCCGGGAGCCGGCGTTGTGCGTCTTTTGTAAATGCTCACAACTCGCTCAACATGCAGCGCGTTCCAAAACGCCGCACTCCTTGGCTGACGGCCGGATGCTTGTTTTTAAGCACCCTGTTAATCTATGGTTTTAAAAAAAATTATCAAGAAGCAGGTATCCCGAGGACCAAGGCTGCTGTTTACGCCCAAAGGTTGAAAGCAGGGAACGGCTCCGCTTCTTTGACCGGCACCGTCCGGGCGTGGGTCGAGAGGGAATGGAATGCAGGTCAATGCCGCAGGCCGGGGTTCTCCGTAACCGTCGGAATGGTAAGGGTGTCATGGATGAACTCCGCAGGTAAACCGTGACTTTGCATGATTCGGTACTATAGTTTATCTATAGAGGCCATCTCAAAAATGCATCGGTTCAAGGCGAAAACGGGGGAGGAAGAGACATTGAGGTCTGCCGGCAGGTAGCCGGAAGGAGCATACAGATGGAAAAGGAACGAATTTGCAAAAGTGAGTGCGATACGGCTGTAAGTGAATGCGAGGAAGGCCGTATCTACAAGGAAGAATGTGAAAACCGGTGGGATCGCTGCGTGACCGAATGCATGAGCGAATGTGAGATCTATTCCTGAAACCAGACGCGGCGGCCGGCTTGCGCCGGCCGCCGATGCTCTCCCGCGGATGGGCTTGACCGATGCGCGGTTCGATGGATACCCCCGCCAAGGCATCCGAAACAAGCAACGCGCCCATAACGAGGACATCCACCGATCTTCCCCCATCGTCTTTCCCTGTCCCCGCGCGCGGTTGCGGCACTTTTTGATCGGCGTGCGCCTTGCCCTCGGCTGTGGTCTGCTAATTTTGAGATAGCTTCTACTATTTATCCAGCACGGCCCGGATCGCGCCGGCGAGTTCGCTGATCAAAATCGGCTTCATCACCAGTGCTCTTATGCCTTTTTCCCTGGCCCGGCGCTGGTCGATCATCTGGCTGTAACCGGTGCAGAGAATGACGGGTATTTCCGGGTTCAGTTTCATCAATTCGCCTGCAAGGGCATCTCCGGTCAGACCGGGCATGGTTTGATCCGAAATCACCAGATCGAAATCCTTCGGCCTTGCCTTGAACAGCTCAAGCGCTTCCAGCGGGCTGGTTCGCGAAACGACCTCGTAGCCCAGGCGTCTGAGAATCTGTTCGCCGACATCCACCAGCATTTTTTCGTCATCGACAAACAAAATACGTTCAGACCCGCCTCTGGGTATGACCGGATACTCGGCCCGCTTCGCGGCCGACAGGTCCACCTGAGGCAGATATACATGAAACACACTGCCTTTTCCGATCTCGCTTTCGATCCGAATGGTCCCGCTGGATTTCTTCACGATCCCATGGACGACGGCCAGTCCCAGACCCGTGCCGACGCCCTTTTCCTTGGTTGTGAAATAAGGATCGAACATGCGCTCCTGTATCTCGGGTGGAATCCCTTGCCCGGAGTCCTTGACCGAAAGTCTTACATAATGCCCTAAGTCCAGGTCGGGAAACACGTCTCTGTTTTCAGGGCCGATGTCCATGCCCTGAACCTCGATTTCAACAATACCTGCACGCTCACCGATGGCATGCACGGCATTGGTGCAAAGGTTCATGAGAATTTGATGCAGCTCGACCGAATTCGCCAGCACGGCCCCTGCCCGGCCATCGATTGTATACCGGATGTCGATCGTTGTCGGAATGCTGGCCCGCAAGAATTTGGCGATTTCCTTGACCACCATGCCGACATGAACGGGCATGCGCTGTTCATCGGTTTGTCTGCTGAAGGAAAGGATCTGCTTGACCAGGTCCTTGGCCCTGTTGGCGGCCTTCATGGCCTCCCGCAGATAGGCCACGGGGGCTCCTTCGGTGAGCATGGAAAGCTCCGTGAATCCGATGATCGCAGCGAGGATATTGTTGAAATCGTGCGCGATGCCGCCTGCCAAAGACCCGATCGCTTCCATTTTTTGGGCCTGCTGAAGCTGGAATTCCAGCTTGCGCTTGTCTTCATCGGCCGTTTTGCGTGCGGTGATGTCCTGAACCAACGAGATGAAGTGCATGGGTTTCCCGTCCTGGTCGCGTTGGACGCTCGCCCCGATAAGGGTCCACACCACCGAGCCGTTGCGGTGGATGAACCGGCGCTCCTGTTCGCCGGAGGCGATCCGGCCCGAAATCAGGTCGCTGAGAAAACCGGATCGGCGCTCCAAATCGTCGGGATGAGTGAAATCGGCCACCGGCTTGCCGATGAGGTCCGCCGGGCTGTAACCGATAATGCGCGCCATGGCCTCGTTGACTTCAAGGTAGATGCCGTCAAAGCTGACCAGGGTCATGCCCACCGAGGCGTTTTCAAACGCGGTGCGAAAACGCGCGACACTGTTCCGCAACGCCTCCTCGGCCTGCGTCCTCTGGACGATACGCCACATTCCCGACATCAGGAGGTCGAGCTGTTTGATATCGCGTTCGTTGTAATCGGAGCCTTTGTTGCCGACGCCGGCCACAATGACGATCCGGTCGCCGTCGAAGATCGGAACCCCCAAATGGCGTTCGATGCGGATGTGTCCATTGGGGAACCCCCTTTTCAACGGACTGGGAGCCTGATAATCGTTCGTGATGATGGCTTTGCGTTGCCGGAGCGTTTCCCCCCAAAGACCGGTGTCCGCGACGGGGTAAACGACGGGCTTGTGTTCCACGGCGCACTCGGCCATTGCGTTGCGGGACCACGCATACATGGTGAGCTCGCTTTCGTCCTCGTTCGCGAAGGTAAGGTAGCCGATTCGGCTCTTGGTCAGCCGTACGGCTTCTTCCATGGCGAAAGAGGTGATTTCCTGCAGGGAGGCATGGGTCATTTGGTTCAAATGCAGCAGGGCCTCCATGCGCTGATCGTCCAGGCGAAGTTCCTCCTCCGCGCGCTTGCGCTCGCTGATGTCCCGGAAGATCCCCTGGATGAACAACTCCCCCTTGTAGGGAAATGCCACCCCGGTGGATTCGACATCGACGACCTCGCCCTTGAGGGTCACCATCCGGTGTTCCCTTGGCGATAGCCCTTGTTGCGAGCTATGCTCCGGCCCTTGCTGACCGAGGGCAATCCGGAAGACTCCTGCGACGCGCTCGGCAGACAGCGCCCTGTCTGCCGGGTGCACCAGGTCGAGATAAGCCCTGCCGATCAGGTCGTCTGCCTTTGCGGCAGCCAGAAGCCTTACGGCCGCCTGGTTGACCATGGTGATGATGCCGGCTTGGTTGCGTATGAGGATCGCATTGGTGGAGGTATCGAAAAGCGAGCGATACTGCTCTCCCGCATCGGCCAGCAGTTTTTCGGCTTTCTTGCGCGCGTCGATGTCGATGTGGGACCCTTCGTAGTAGAGAACCCGACCGTCAGCTTCCCTGACGGCGCGGGCGCTGACGGAAACCCAGAACGTGCTTCCGTCTTTGCGACGGGTCTCGTGTTCGAAATTTTCAACCACGCCCCTTTCATCTATCAACCGCCCAAAAGCCTCGCGGTCTTGCCGGCGCACGTAATGCTGGCGGCCGATATCCCCGATGGCCGAGACCATTTCGGCGGGAGAGGCATATCCGCACATTTTAGCAAGGGCTTGGTTGACACGGATGAACCGGCCTTCCGGGGTGCTCTGAAAAAAGCCCTCCACGGCGTTCTCGAAAATGGCTCGATACTGCTCCGCTGTTCGTTTGCGTTCGGTAACGTCGTGCATGACCGCAACAATGACGTCTTCCTTCTGAATCCGCATAAGCCGCGCGGACATCCAGCCGATGCCGATCTTCCCGTTCTTTCGACGAAACCTGGCCTCCAGATTCTCCACGTAGCCCGTTGTCATCAGCCCGCTGACCAAACGGTCCCGGTCCTTGGGGTCGTCCCATAGGTTCAGCTCAAGCGAGGACTTCCCGATGACCTCCTCGCGGGAATAGCCCGTCAGGGCGGTGAAGGCGTCGTTGATGTCGATAAACATTCCATCCGATGCCCGATTGAGACTGATCGGGTCGGGACTCGCGTAAAACGCCAGGCGGAACTTTTCCTCGCTTTCGCGCAGCTTCGCCTCGGCTTCCCTCTTATCGATATCAGGGGCTCCTTCGGCAATCGAAGGCCCGGATAGCGCTTCGGGTGAAACGATCCTTTCCAAATCCCGGACGCGTTGTTCCAATTCTTCGTAGGTGCGCTTGGCCGTTTTCACGATAGGATGCATTCCTGTTCTATGTGCAAGAGTGATCTTGAGATCAGAACCGTTCACCGCGAAAGGCACCGGCCGGATGCAGTTGCGCAAAGCAGCGTGCCGGCGGAAACGATTTCGTTTATTTTAGCACCGTTAGGGCAAAAATCCCATTCCGGCCGCCGCAGGGGAGAGGAGGACAGCCGGCGCCCTCCGTCCGCTCACACCCCATCGGTCGGGATTACCATTCGTCTGATCAGAAAAGCTAAGCCCTTCCGATGGGTTTCGGAAGGGCTCGGCCGTAAAAACCTGCTGAGAAAAAATCCTACTGGTGGGCCGCCTTCAGAGCCTGGTCCAGGTCGGCGATGATGTCGTCGGCGTGCTCGATGCCGACGGAGATCCTGACCAACTCCGGTTCCACCCCGGCCTCGAGCTGATCGGCGAGAGGAAGCTGGGAGTGGGTCGTGGTGGCCGGGTGGATGACGAGGGTGCGGGCGTCCAGGATGTTGGCCAGATGCGAGCACAGCTTGACGGCCTCGATGAACTTCCTGCCGGCTTCGAGCCCCCCCTTCAGGCCGAAGCCGAACACCGCGCTGGGGCCCATGGGGAAGTACTTCTGCGAACGGGCATAATCCGGGTGGCTCTTCAAGCCGGCGTAGTTCACCCACTTCACGAACGGGTGCTTTTCCAGAAAAGCGGCGACCTTCCGGGCGTTTTCGCAGTGAGCCGCGGCCCGCAGCGGCAGGGTTTCGATCCCCTGCAGGATCAGAAAACTGTTCATGGGGGCCAGCGCCGCGCCGATGTCGCGCATCAGGCCGGTGCGCAGCTTCACACAGAAAGCCGTGCAGGGCGTTCCCTCGAGCGCGCACAGGGCATCCCATATATTAAGGCCGTGATAGCTCGGGTCGGGTGCCGTGATCTCTGGGAACTTGCCGGCCTTGGCCCAGTCGAAGCCGCCGGCCTCCACCACGGCCCCGCCGATGCTGTTGCCATGTCCGCCGATGATCTTGGTGAGCGAGTAAACGGCGATGTCGCAGCCGTGCTGGAAGGGGTTGAAAATCGGCGGCGGCGAGACGGTGTTGTCGACGACGAAGGGGATCGCATGCCGGTGGGCGACATCGGCCAGCGCCTGCATGTCGTCCACGTTGCACTTCGGGTTGCCGATGCTCTCCGTGAAAACCAAGCGGGTCTTGGCGTCAATCGCCGCCTCGACCCTGGCCGGCTTGGAAGTGTCGACGAAGCGCACCTCGATTCCGAAGCGTTTCAGGGTGTTCTCGAAAAGTACGTGGGTGCCGCCGTAGAGGTTTGAGCCCGAGACGATGTTCTGGCCTGCGCCCGCGATGGCCGCCACCGCGTAGAACACGGCCGACATGCCGGAGGCCGTGCAGATGGCCGCCGCTCCGTCATGAATGGCGGCCAGGCGTCGCTCGAGCACGTCGGTCGTGGGGTTGCCGATGCGCGTGTAGATGAACCCGCTCGTGTCCCGCAAGGCGAAGAGATCGGCCGCATGCTGGGTGTCCTTGAACACGTAGCTCGTGGTCTGGTAGATCGGGACCGCCCGCGCCAGGGTCTGGGAATCGGGCGTGTGGCCGGCGTGAAGGACCTTCGATTCGATGTGCAGCTCTTTTTTCGGCATGGGATGGCGCTCCTTTGTCTTGATCCGGTTTAGTGAATTGGGATATGCTAATACCGGAATCGAGGATCCACAAGACGGGTCGTACCCGGCGCGCCACATATTTGCGCTGGCAGCGATATTCGGCCGCGCCACCCGATCGCGGATTTCAAACAGCCCGGCCGCAGCGCCTGGCGGCAGACGGTGGGGTATGAAGTTCAGCGTGCTCTCTTTTTTAAGACGCAAAAAAGGCCCGTCGCGCAATGAGCTGATGCGCGGTTTCAAGGTCAAATACGACAACTTCAAGCTGCTGCTCGAATCCAACACCGAGCTGCTGAAAATCATCTCCGATATCGAGCAGAAACTCCGGGGCCGGTCCGGCTTCGGCCTGCCCTACATCGAGGCCCAGACCATGCGGGCCTTCTTCCATTGCGCCCGCATGGTCCAGTGCCTGGAGAAAATGTCCGGGCGCCCCCGCCCCCTGCTGAAAAAAAGCCTCGACGACATGCAGCAGATCATCAAGGGGGAACCCGGCACACCTGCCCGGGCCGCATGTCCGGACCTGATCCTGAAGTACGAGTGCATCGGCCGCGAGAGGGCGGACGCCGTGGGCGAGAAGAATGCCAACCTCGGCGAGGTTCGGAACCGGCTGGGCCTGCGCGTCCCCCGGGGGTTTGCCATCACCACGGCGGCCTTCGACCGCTTCATGGTCTTCAACCGGCTGGAGGGCGTGGTCCAGAAGTTAAAAGCCCAGGCCGACGTCATCGAAACCGAGACCATACTCCAGGTGAGCGAACAGATCCAGATGCTCATCGGGGAGTCCGAGGTCCCGCAGGACCTGGCCCAGGCCATCTTGGATGCGTATGGCGAGCTGGATGCCGCTACCCCGGCGGACCAAGCCCCTCTCAAGGTGTCTCTGCGCAGCAGCGCCATCGGCGAAGACAGCGTCCTTTCCTTTGCCGGCCAGTATCGCTCGGTTCTGAACGTGCCGCCGCAAAGGATACTGGACGAATACAAGAGTGTTCTGGCCAGCCTGTTCACCCCGCGGGCCATTGCCTACCGTCTGCACATGGGGATCCCCTTCCCGGACGCGGCCATGGCCGTCGCCTGCCTGGAGATGGTCCGCGCCCGGGCGAGCGGCGTGATGTACACCCGCAACCCGGTCAACCCGCTGGAGAACCGGATCATCATCAACGCGGTCTGGGGCCTGGGGCCCTACGCCGTGGACGGCATCGTGCCTCCGGACACTTACGTGCTCAGCAAGGACCCGCAGCCGGTGCTGCTCAAATCGCGGATCGGGGAAAAAACTGCGCAGCTGGTGGCCCGGTCCGACGGCTACCTCGTGGAGCAGACGGTATCCGACACATTGCGCCGGCAGGCCTGCCTCAGCGACGACCGGGCCCGGGAGCTTGCCGCGATCGGCCTGAGACTGGAAGAACACTACGGCTGCCCGCAGGACGTCGAATGGGCCATGGACGAGACGGACCGCTTCGTCATTCTCCAGACCCGGCCGCTGCGCCTGGAGGGGCGCGATACGGACGGCAAGGCGGTCCGCGCCGAGATCCCCGCAGGGGCACAGGTGCTGATAGACAACGCCGAGGCGGCCTGCGCGGGGGTCGGTTTCGGCCCGGCCGTTCACGTGCACGGCGAGGAGGATTTGGCCAATTTCCCGGACGGGGGCGTGCTGGTCGCAGTACACCCCTCCCCGCAGTATGTCATGGTGATGAGCAAGGCCCAGGCAATCATCACCGACTTCGGCAGCCTGGTGAGCCACATGGCTTCCCTCGCCCGGGAGTACATGATCCCCACCCTCATGAACACCCGGGAGGCGACAAGCCTGATTGCGCCGGGCACCCCGGTGACGGTGGACGCCTACAACGGCCGGGTGTATTTCGGCCAGGTGCCGGAGGTCCTCGCCGCGGGCCTGCAGCAGGGAGGTTTTGTGGTGAAGGGCCCGGCCTACCAGGCGCTGCGGCGGAGGGCGGATCTTATCGTGCCGCTCAACCTGACCGACCCGAAGTCCCCGGATTTCACGGAGCACAACTGCCGGACGATCCACGACATCATGCGCTACATCCACGAAAAGTCCTATGGAGTGGTGTTCCAGCTCGGGGACCTGGTCACCGACCGCGCCAGCATCTCGGCCCGGCTGCAGGCGCCGCTGCCGATCGACCTGTACGTGATCGATCTCGCAGGCGGGCTGAGTGTGGACGCAACCCGGGTGGCGGTCGTCCGTCCCGCCGAGGTCCAGTCGGTTCCTTTCAAGGCCCTCCTCAAAGGCATGCTGCGCAGCGACCTTGGCGGCCGCCAGCCCCGGCCGGTGAATTTGAGCGGGTTTCTTTCGGTCATGTCCGAACAGATGCTGTCCGGGGAGGGCACGAGTGCAGAGCGCTTCGGGGACCGCAGCTACGCCATCGTCTCGGACAAATACCTCAACTTCAGCTCCCGCGTCGGCTATCACTACAGCGTGCTGGACTGCTATTGCGGCAAAACCGCCGCCAAGAACTACATCCACTTCCAGTTCAAGGGCGGGGCGGCGGACGAGGTGCGCCGCAGCCGGCGGGCGCGGATGATCGAAAAGGCGCTCGGCGCCCTGGGGTTCATCGTGGAGACGAACGGGGACCGGGTCACGGCGCGCATGGCCAAACAGGAGGACTCCTATCTCGAGAACAAGCTCGACCTGCTCGGAAGGCTCCTGATCTTCACCCGCCAGATGGACATGATGATGAGCTCGGAAGCCCACATCGACCGGCTGACCGAATGCTTCCTCGATGGGAATTACAGTCTCGATCCGTGTAGGGAGGTGCCGGCAGAGAATGCGGCACAGTGAGGGCGGGAAAGCCTTCGAAACGGACGGCAGGGACGACCTTTTTCGGCGCTCAGACCCCCCTGGCGGCAGCCGGCAGACTGACCCGGCAGCCCAGTTTGATCCCGCTTTCGCCCGCGACCAGGGCTTCGGATTCTTTTTCGGTGCTGGACAGCACCGTTACATTTCCCACCTGAAACCCATCCTCGTTGAGCACCACCAGGTCCATGCCGGGCGTGATCCCCTGGTCGGTCCCCAGGCGGAAGGAAACGATGAATCCGTCCGCGGACTTCTTGATCATGTAGATTTCGGTCGGTCCGTCCTTGGCCATGGCTTGCTCTGCTTCATCAACGACTTCGTAGAAAGTCCAGCTTCGGTGTTGCGCTTCATCTCGTTGTCACGGCGGCGCATGATAGGTACGCCTCGTGATACGAGATTCACGCGCCTTGAATTTGGAACTTCATACAAAGCCGTCTGTAAATCGACTTCTTACGAGGCCATCTTCATTGGAAAGAGACAATTCGCGCTGCGACCGAGGATTGTCCCGCAGCGCCCCGGCGTTTGCGGGCTTATGACACGACCTGCTCCGGCGCCCGGCGCAGCATGCGTTTGGCCAAAAAGGCCAATACCAGGGTTGGAATAAGCATGCCGAAAAAACTCTTCATGAACATCAGCTCGAAATCATCCGGATGGACCGATGCCACGTACATGGCCGCCGCCAGCTCCACCAGAATGAGCACATCCACCACAATCACCAGAAGCCAATTCCGGGTGTTCATCTCTGGCCCCTTGACCTCTTCCGAGTTTTCCATCACCGCCCTCCGCAGGCCCCGCCGGTGGGGGCTGCGGCCGGGTCGCGCAACCGGCCGCAGCCTCCGTGGGGCTACTTCTTGAATATGTCCGTTCGGCTGATGTTCATGAACCGCAGGGCCTTGCCTTCCTGCTTGTAATAGATGCGTACTTCATCGCCGGCATCCCAGGTGGAAGGCGGCAGGCTCAGGTATTCTTCCGGCACGCTGATGGTTTCGAGGACATTCTGCCGGCCCGAGTAGATCGTGATCGTCTGTTTGCTCTTGTCGATCACCGGGAAGCTCTTGCCCTGGAGCGCGGGGTCCCCGGAACGCACCCCTTCCTTCTTTTCGACCACCTTGAAATCGATGGTCTTGAAGTTCTGGGTCCTGGCATCGAAGATGACGATCTGGTTCTTCTCCGTGTCGAGCTTGACCCGCCCCCCGGCCTTGGGTTCCGGCCCGGTCTCCACCGGGTCGGTCGGCAACTCGTAGGTGAGCGGCGGCAGATACGAATAATCCGGGTTCTGGGTGTCGATCCTTTTGTCCCGGATGATGGTGACCGTGCGTTTATCCTTGTCGAAGCTCACGGCCCGGCCCTGGTCCACCTTGCCGAAGTCCATGCAGCCGAACAGGAAGGTGAGCGGCAGGGCGACAACCAGGCTGAGCCAAATGCTCTTTTTCAACATGACATCCTCCTTCTTTCCTCGATTTCCCCTTCGGACGGTTAGACTCTGCCCTTCTTGGCGGCAATTTCCTGCTTCGCGCCCTGGACCATCTTGACGGTGATGTAGACCGACATCGCCGCCACCAGGCCCAGGATCAGGACCGTCGCCATGACGTCGCAGATCTGGTAGCTGGCTGGGTAGTAGTTCGGGATCAGCTTGAGCAGGACCGAAATCAGGCAGCCGACCACCGCCAGTCCGAAGGCGATGCGGATGCCGTAGCCCTTGATGTACTTGGTGGCCACGGAACCGACCTGGGCGCCCATGGCGGCCCCCACCAGCATGACGATGGCGGCCACGAGCTCGACGCGTCCTTTGAACGTGTAGGATGCAGCACCGTAGAGGCCGGAGATCATGACCTCGAAGAGGTCCGTCCCGACGGCCACATGGGTCGGGCAGCCGACCAGATAGATGAGGGCGGGCATGCGGATCAGGCCGCCGCCGATGCCGAGAATACCGGCGAGCCACCCGGTGAAAAACGAGACCGTGATGGGCAGCCAGGCCGAACAATAGATGCCCGCGACCTTGAGGTGCACCATCGGCGGGATCTTGATCTTGTGAAAAGTCTTGTGCCATTCGATGCCGGTGGCGAGTTTGTCGACTTCCTTGCCGGCCGCGATGGCCTCGCGCTCCTTGCGGCGCTTGACGGCGACATCGTGGAAGACCATCCAGGCGATCAGCGCCAGCAGGACCAGGTACATCCACCGGACCACCGGGCCGACGATCCCGATTCTTTCCAGCCACATGATCATCTGAGCGCCGATCTCGAAACCGGCCACCGTGCCGATGATCATGATGCCGCCGAGTTTGTAGTCCACGTTGCCGAACTTGCCGTGGCGCATGGTCGATATCAGGGACTTGCCGGCCATATGGGCGATGTCGGTGCCGATGGCAAAGGCCATCGGGAAGCCCAGAATGTTGAGACCCGGGGTCACCATCCATGCCCCGCCCATGCCGAAGAAGCCGCCGATGACGCCGACGCCGATGCCTAAAATGATGAGCCCCGGCCAGAATATTTTCACGCCTGCGATGGGCATGAGGATATACAACCAATCCATGCCAACTCTCCTTTCGTACGAAGGTTCGCGGATAATCCGTTCGGGTCGGAATACCGGTTTAATGTTCCGCCAGTTCGCGGGACTTCAGATCGATCCCGATGAAGTGCATGACGATATCCGCCAGGACTCCAAACAGGACACCGATGAGCGGGATGAGGATGACGGTACAAATGGTGAAATATACGTGGCTTTCGTTGTAAAGATTTGCCCACCAGGCCATTACCCCTGTAAGTTTCCGCGAATCGGCCACGATGACGATGGGTGCGACATCCCCCCCTCCCGCTGCAAAGGCGAACGGAGCGCTGAGCCAGAGCGTGGTCAGTACGAGAACAACCTTCTGCACCACTGATTTCATTCTCTCCTCCTTTCAGATTCTTAGAACTATTAAACGACTATATCCGAAACCGGCTGGGCTTTGCGACGAAAGGTCGCAATCGTTCAAGATCGAGCCTGGTTTTAGCAAGGGCTGTGCCATCAGGTCTCGCAAAATGCATACCGATTATTTTTCTTATTGATTTTAGTTGATTCCGGGATAAGAATGTGTAAAAACCGGGTCTTGCCGAAAAGGCTGAATCTGAATCTTGCGCGAAATGAGGTGTAATGCCATGCGTTGGTTCAAGGGTGAATTGCCTGATTCGAGCTTTGAGCGCTTGCGCGCAGCAATTCTGAACAGCAGCATCAAAACCCGCCTGATGATCGGCCTGATTCCACCTGTCCTTATAATCCTTATCGTTACCGGTTATCTCACCTATTTTATTTCGAACAAGTTCATCAGCAGCGCCATCGAGCGTTCCAGTCAACTGCAGGTCATGGCGCTTAAACATGAGATAGAATACTTTCTGGATAATTGCCGCCAGGACCTGTCCAATCTGGCAAAAGAAAACGTTAACGAAGACGCATTGCGCCGATTTCTATCTCAGAGCAAGCTAAATGGCGGCGTGGATTATCTTGGTATTGCCTTTATTTCGCAAAAAACTGCCGACCACCTGATCTATATGGCAAAAGAAGGGTACATCGCGCAAATACCTTCCGCAATGATCTCTGAGATCAAACCCATTCCCCTGATTTATTATGAAAAGGTCAAGCAACTGACCCCTGACCAGGTCTGGCTGTCGCCGATCACCGAACTGGAGTTTCCATTCCCTGAACCGGATAATCCCAATCAGAAATTGATCCGCAAGGTCATCAACATGGCCACCCCCTGTTGCAAGTCCGGCGGTGCGACAGGTTATCTGATCGTTATGGTGGACGTCCTCAACCTGCGAAATATTCTTTCACTCTACAACTCCAGCCAGTCTCCGATATGGGCATTTGAGCGCACGGCTGAAGAGCGCTATTTTTATCTTTTCGACCTCGACGGGTGGATCCTGTTTCAATCCGAATCCGTCGAGAAACCGCATGCCGACCTGTCCTCGCACCTGGCGCGCACCGGCTTCACCGGGATTCTGGGCCGTCAGGGGCAGGAAAGCGCCTTCCTGCCGGACTCCATTTTCGGGAACTACTGGAAAATGGTCGAGGACGTGCGCGAGGGTCGCAACTCCGCCCTGATGCTGACCACCAACAAACCGAATTATTATGACCGGGACTATTTCCTGGCCTATGCGCCCGTGCGTTTCAAATCCTCGGACACGGCCAGGCCCCAGGTCGTGGCGGGAGTGGCCTATATGGACATCAGCCGCCTGACCATGGCGGCCGGCCTTAAACACATGGACACCATGTTCCTGGTGACCGTCGCCGCCGCCCTGGTGGTGGCCGGCCTGATCTACCTGCTGGGAGGAATCATCACCCGGCCCATCGTGAAACTGGCTCAGGCGGTAAAAGATCTGTCTCAGAAGCCCGAACTGGAAGCCATCCATATTTCCCACTTCGGCAAAGAAATCAAAGGACTGCAGCAGGCGATCAACACCATGATCGCGACATTGAATCGTCAGCTGGAGGAAATCCGGCAGAAAGACCGAAAGATTCGCAGCGCCATCCTCAAGGAGCAGGCGCCGCTGGACCGTGCGATAGCAGGGCCTGAGCCCGATGAGGGCCGCGACCGAGTCCCGTCCATCGTCGGGTACGGTGCCCGGATCGAGAGGCTCAAATCCGAGATCCTCAAGGCCGCCCAGGCCGAAGCGGATGTGTTGATCATCGGCGAGACCGGCACCGGCAAGCAGCTGGCGGCCGAGGCCATCCATAACCTGAGCGCCCGCCGGGGCAAGGCCTTCATTTCGATCAACTGCGGCGCCCTGGACGAAAACCTGCTGCTGGACACTCTCTTCGGCCATGTGAAAGGCGCGTTCACCGAGGCCAAGACCGACCGCAAGGGCGCCTTCCTGGAGGCCGACCGGGGCACTCTTTTTCTCGATGAAATCCAGGCGGCCTCGCCGCGGGTGCAGCAGGCCATGCTCCGGGCCACCGCCATGCGCAAGGTCAAACCCCTGGGCAGTGACCGCGAAATGGATGTGGACGTGCGATTGATCGTGGCTACCAATGTCGATCTCAAGGGGCTCATCGACAAGGGGCTGTTTCGCGAGGACCTGTATTTCCGCCTCAAGGTGATCACGGTTAACACCCCGCCGCTGCGCGAACAGAAGGAAAACATCCCCGTGCTGTCGCGGCACTTTCTCGGCCTGCAGGAAAGACTCACCGGCCGGACTGCCAAGGGCGTCAGCAAGGGGGCTTTGTCCATGCTGATGCGCTACGACTGGCCCGGCAACGTGCGCGAGCTGCAGAACTGCATCACCCGGGCCGTGGTGATGGCGGAAGGGCAATTGATTCAGGCCGACGACATCCATCTGGATGCGGAAGACGCAGACGGGGACCGCGCGGAGGCTTTTCTGGAAGCTGCGGCGGGCCCGCCGGCCGACGCGCCGCCGGACCTCAATGCCCGGCAACGCAAAGCGTTTTCGGCCATCACCGCGCAGGGGCAGGTAACGCGCGGTCAATACCAGGCACTGATCGGCGGCAACCTGCCCGCCCGCACCGCCATCTACGACCTGCAGAACCTGGTGACCCGGGGGATTCTGAAAAAGACCGGACGCGGCCCGGCCACGCATTATGTTTTACCCGAAAAGACGGATCCTGGTCGGCAGTAGCCTCGATCCATCGGCTGAAAGCGCGCTCGAAGGGTTCCGGGGTTCAAGGGGTCGAAGGTTCACGGGAAGGCAAAGGGCCATGCACCCAACTCGAACCCTCGACCGCTTGAATCCTTGAACCCTGCCTTGATCAGGTTGTTGAAAAACAAGCATCAGGCCGCCCGCCAAGGCGGGCGGCGTTTTGGAAAGCGCAGCATTAAGCGATATGCAAGCATTTATAACAGTCCCACAACGCCGAATCACGGCCTCAGATGCTGTTTTTAAACACCCTTGTTAAAACGGCGAGTGTTCTCCCGGCGATTTCCAGCGAACTTGTACCACCCTGCCCTTCACCGTGTCATGCAGCTCAGCTCCGGGGACAGCTTTCGCATCAACCACGAACCTGATAGCACCTGTTCTTAGCCTCAGTTCGAAGCCTCAGTTTTTAGCCAACGGTCTTAGCACCCGCCTCTGCGGCACAATGATGAAATCGATTTCATTTTTTTGGCATGTATATCTTTAATCTTGACAAATAATGATGCGTTCATATATGAAATCGATTACATTTTAGCTCTGCTCATACTCACAAGGGCTTCGTTGATGCAGGCGTTTCTCTGGCAGCGTATCAGTTCTTCCCCTCGGGCAACGTGCCCTGTCCTTCCCATAAGCCGTCTTATCCCCCACAGCCCGGCGCAGACCGTCGGCGGACGAAGAAAGGAGGCCATATGGCCAAGATCACCCGGAGGAAGTTTTTAGAAAAAACTGCGAAAATCGGCGGATTGGCTCTGGCAGCCAACGCAGCACCCGCATTCCTGAGGCATGCATGGTCCCAGGAAAAACATGCCGCCTACTTGAACGCGCAGATCAAGTGGCGGCAGGTGGAAGGCGAGGAAATCAAGGTCTTAATCACGCCGGCCCATTATTTCAACAAATTCAGAGCGGTCAGCCCGCAATTCGAAGAACTGACCGGAATCAAGGTGACCTTCGACATCATTCCGCCCCGGGAGATGCGGGAAAAAGCCGTGCTCGATTTCGGTGCAGGCACAGCCACCTACGCCACTCACACCGGCGATCCCATGTTCTTGTCTCTTTATGAGGCCAACAAATGGATCGAGCCACTCGACGACTACATCAACGACCCGAAATTGACCGACAAAAAATGGTTTGACAAAGATGATATCATCCCGCTTTGGCTGGCGGCCGATTCCGTCAAGGGCAAACTCTACGCTCTGCCCTCGGAAGGTGAAGCGACAATTCATGTCTTCAACCGTGAGTTATATGAAAAGAAAGGGCTGAAGCCGCCGGCCACCATGGAGGAGTTCAAGGAAACGGCCAAACTGCTCAACAAGATCGACGGCAAGGCAGCCGGTGCCGCCCTGCGTGGTTTCCGTGGGGCCGGCCAAAACATGTACATCTGGCCATCACTATTCCTGGCGTGGGACGGCAAGTGGTTCGATGCCAACGGCAAGCCACTCGTGAACAGCGAGGCAGGCGTCAAGTCGCTCGAGTACTACTGCGATCTGCTTCAAAACTATGGCCCGGCAGGAGTTGAGAACTGGAATTGGCCGGAAATCATGGAGGCGTACGCGGGCGGGAACGTCGCTCAGTTCATCGATGCCAATTCGACCGCCTCGGTGATCGAAAACCCGGCCAAGTCAAAGGCGGCCGGGAAAACCGGATACCAGCGCTGGCCCAAAGGCCCTTCCGGCCGACGCGTGACCAGCATCTGGAACTGGGCCATGTCGATCAACTCGGCCCTGTCCAAGAAGAAAAAAATTGCTACTTGGCTCTATATCCAATGGCTTACCTCCCGGCCGACCCAGCTGTCTTCGGCCCTTTTCATGGAATCCGCCGATGCAGTCGTGCGCACCGGGGTCAACCGGGTTTCTATTTGGACCGATCCGACTTACCGCAAGGCGATCAACTTCACCCCGGATTATGCCGACGTGGTGCTGACCACCATGAAGGAAGACACGGACCCGGATTGGAGACCCCGCGTGCCCCAATGGCCGAAAATCGGCGAGGTGATGGCGGTGGCCATTCAAGCGGCCCTGGTAAAGCAGAAAACCCCCAAGGCTGCTTTGGACGAGGCCAACGCCGAGATCGAAAAATTCATGAAAAAGTAGTTGCCGGCAAGGCAGCCGGTTGAGAGAGGCAAGGGGAGGCCATGCCGGACACCCCCCCTTGCGGGACACCGCGTACGAGAGTCCTAAATGGATAACATGGCCCCATCGAAAAAAGCCGGGTTCCAGAAGGAGAGGGAACGCTTCGGGTACGCGATGGTGTCGCCCAGCATGGTCTTCCTGATTGCGGTGACGACCCTGCCGCTCGTGTCGCTTCTGGCAATGAGCTTTTTCCGAATCGATCTCACCTCCCCGATGGACAACGGGTGGGCCGGGGTCGAAAACTACACTGAGATTATAAAGGACCACCGCTTCTGGCATTCGATGCGCCTGACCGCAGTCTACACGACCGTCACGGTCGTGCTGCAGGTGATGATCGGCCTCGCTCTCGCCATGGCGTTCTTTAGAGGGTTCAGGGGGCAGGGGGCGATGCGGGTCAGTGTCTTGTTGCCGATGATCCTCGCCCCCGTGGTGGTCGGCCTCTCGTGGAGGACATTGATCCTGACGCCGGAGTATGGGATTCTCGATTACCTGTCGATCCTGATGGGGTTCGGATCAAAGCCGTGGCTGGTCCACCCCTCCTGGGCGCTGGTGTCGGTTATCCTGATCCACACCTGGCAGTGGACGCCGTTCGCGTTTCTGGTCTTCCTCGCAAGCCTCAACGCCATGCCGCTGGAGCCCCTTGAGGCCGCCCTCCTGGACACCCGGAACTCCTGGCAAAGGTTCCGGTTCGTGATCCTGCCCATGATCCGCCCGGCCGTCTACATCGTCATCATCATCCGGACCATGGTCGCATTGCGGGCCTTTGCAGCCATCTTTTCCGCGACCGGCGGCGGGCCGGGGACCGCCACCGAGATCTTGAACCTGTACGCTTACCGCGTCTCCTTCAACTCCTTGAACCTGGGGTACGGGGCGGCGCTGGGAACGCTCCTGCTCCTGCTCACGGTCGGCATTTCCATGGTCTTTTTTCGGATGAGAAAAGCGAATTGAGGTCACGATAATATGAGCACGCCAGGATCCACCATCGCGGCCGGAAAAAGGGCCGCCGCCGTCGTGAAAACCGCCCTGTTCCTGACGACGATCCTGATCTGGGCATTTCCGGTCATCTGGGTGATCATGACCTCATTCAAAGCAAGGACGGACATCTTCACCCTCCCGCCGAAAATCTTTTTCAGCCCGACGGTCGAGCATTACGTCGAAGCCTTCCTGCGTTCATCCGATATCACGCGCGGCATCGGGAACAGCCTCCTGGTCGCCGGCCTGACCACGTTGCTTACGCTCTTGATCGCCGTCCCCGCCGGGTACGCCTTTGCGCGGGTGACCTTTCGCTTCCGCAACCAGATGTCTTTCTTCGCGCTGATCTCCCAGATGGCGCCGCCGATCGGCCTGATCATCCCGTATTTCTTCATCCTGAGCCGCACGAACATGCTGAACACATACACCGGCTTGATCGCCATCCACATGAGCCTGACCGTGCCGTTCAGCATCTGGCTGATGATCACCTATTTTCAGGATCTCCCGACGTCCCTGGAAGAATCCGCTGCGATCGACGGGGCCTCCCCCTTCACCACGTTTTTCCGGGTCGTGCTGCCCACGGTCTGGGGGGGCGTCGGTGTGACCGCCATTTTCGCCTTCATCGAAAGCTGGAACGAGTTTCTGTATGCCGTTGTCCTGACGGGTAGTCGAACGAAAACCGTGCCGGTCGCTATCTTCAGCTTTCTCACCACCGAGGAAAGTCTGTGGGGCCCTTTCACGGCGACCGGTGTGAGCATCATGGCCCCCGTGATTCTCGTCGCGCTCTTCGCCCAGCGCCAGATGATCAAAGGGATGACCCTCGGGGCCACCAAGGGGTGAAGAGGGCTCAAAACGAAAGCGCAGCCATGCTGGATAAACTTTTACAAGGGAAGGATGTCGATGAAAAATGGTAAACAAAAGTTGTTGATGCTTGGCCTGGATGCGGCGCTGCCGTCGCTGATTTTGAAGTTCACGGAAGAGGGGTCCATGCCGGCCACCAAGAAACTGATGGACCACGGGTGGTTCTCGCCAATGATGACCACCTTCCCGCCGCTTACGGCCGCGGCCTGGGGCGCCATCACATGCGGCGCCGGGCCGGGGACCGCGGGCATCCCCAGCCTCATGGTCCACATGCCGGGGGAGCCCCTGGACAAGTGGCACACCTCTTTCTGCCGCAACACGCTGCGGGCTGAAACCCTCTGGGAGGCAGCCGAGAAGGAGGGCCGGAAGACGCTTCTGGTCAATTGGCCGGTGACCTGGCCCCTCGGAGGGGTGAAGAAGGGCATTCAGCTGTCGGCTTCGCTGAACCCGCCGTTTCGATACTTCTACATGCCGCTTTGGGATATCGCGTCCTCGGCCATCTTCTCAAGCCGGGTCGAGCGTTGCAACCAGGTCCCCGGCCGCGCGGTGAAGGTGCGCTTTGAAGCGGCCGAGGGCTGGACCCGTCTTCCGAAAAACAGCGGGAAGCCCATGGAGATCCAGGTAAACGTGCCGCCGACCTACGCCAAAGGTCCAGTCTATCATGTAGCGGTCCTGGAAACGCGCGAAAACGGCTACGACACGGTGGTCATTTCGGGAACCAAGAATGCGGCGGAAGCCGTGGCGGCGCTGAAAGAGGGCGAGCGCAGCTCCTGGATCACAGAGACGTTCACCAATTCGCAAGGCAAGTTCTGCAAGGGCCGCTTCTATTTCCACCTGGAGCGCTTGAGGGGTTTGGAGGACTTCAAGCTGTACCAAAGCGCCGTCAACACCGCCGAGGTGTTGACCGACCCGCCCGAGCTGACCGAGGATCTCATCAAAGCGGCAGGACCCTATATGGAAGTCGACGACCCCTGGGCCTACATGGACGGATGGGTCAGCGCGAACTTCTACCTGGACCAGCTGACGGCCCACAACGACTGGTGGGAAAAGGCAACCATCTTCGGGTTGCACCGCGAGAAGTGGGATATGGCGTTCAGCTGGGTGGGCACCATCGACCACATCCAGCACGTGTTCTACGGCGGGATCGACCCGAAGAGCAGCTACTACAACCCCGAGGAAGCGCCCAGGATCATGGATCACATCCGCCGAGTCTACTCCGAGGTGGATGCCCGCATCGGGCGGATCCTGGAGCATGTGGACATGAAGAACACCCTGGTGTGCCTGGTGTCAGATCACGGCTTCTCGAGCATTGAGTGGAACCCATACCTCAAGCACCATTTGGCGCAGGCCGGACTCCTGTCGTTCGATCTGGATACCCGGACCGGCGAGATGAAGATCGACTGGTCCAAGACCAAGTGCTTTCCGCTCGAGCCCTGCCATGCCCACATCTTCGTCAACTTGAAGGGCCGCGACCCGGATGGGATCGTCGACCCCACGGATTATGAAAAGGTGCAGGAGGAGATCATCGGGGCGCTCCTGGCCATCCGCGACCCGGACACCGGCGAGCGCATCGTGGCGACCGCGATCCGCAAGCAGGAATCCGGCACCCTGGGCGTATTTGAGAACCAGGGCTACGAGCGCATCGGGGATGTGCTCTTCGGCCTCAAGCCGAAGTACATGGCCAACCCGTTCGTGTACCCCGTGGCCGTGCGCTACAAGGATGGGACAGAGCGGCTGATCCCCAACCCCGAGGGGTTCGAACCGGCCATGCTGCACCGGAATTTCACCGGGGTCCACCTGGCGCTGCCGGCCATCAAGGAAATGCATGCCGCCGTGGTCCTGGCGGGCGAGGGCATCCCCCGCCTGCGCCGGAAGAACCCCATCAACGTCATCGACCTGGCGCCCACTCTGGCTTACGTGCTGGGTGCGCCGGTGCCGAAGGATGCGGAGGGCAATGTCCTGAAAGAAATGGTCACGTTCAAATCTTAATTGACCGAAAGAGAGATCCCCGGGCGGCCCCATACGGGGCGGCAGCGGGTATTCGGGAAAGGATTTTCAGAAATGGGAACTGTTCTGCTCGACTATGGTGACGGAAAGATGGCCGTCGAACTCCCGGACAGTGCAACGGTAGTGCGTTACGGGCAAACCTATGTGGACCCCCCGGAAGTCGACGCGCACTCCGCCGTCCAGCACGCCTTGGAAAACCCCCTCGGCTTCCCCCCCTTGCGGGAAATGGGCGGCCCCACGAAGAAGGTGGTCATCGGGTTCCCCGACCGCGTAAAGGGCGGGGTGCACGCGACTTGCCACCGCAAGGTGGCCATCCCCCTGATCGTGCAGGAGCTGCTCAAGGGGGGCACCAAGATCGAAAACATCACCTTGCTGTGCTGCATGGGGCTGCACCGCAAGAATACCCTGGAAGAGTGGTACTGGTATCTCGGCAAGGACATCGTCGATCGGTTCTGGCCCGACCGTCTGGTCAACCATGATGTCGAGGCGACGGATCTCTGCGATTTCGGGAGCGATGCCATGGGCAACCGCGTCCAGTGCAACCGGCTCATGGCGGAGGCGGACGTGCCGATCGTGGTCGGGCATTGTTCCGGCAACCCCTACGGCGGCTACAGCGGGGGGTACAAGATGATCGTCACGGGCCTGTCGGGCTGGCAGTCGATCGCCTCCCACCACACCCCCGGAACCATGCACCGCAAGGATTGGCTGGGCGCTTCCACCGCCTCGCACATGCGACAGCAGTTTGCATCCATCGGACGCGCTATGGAACATGGGGTCGGGAAGAAGTTCTTCGCGGTCGATGCCGTGCTCGGCCAGAAATCGCAGATCCTGGACGTAAAGGCCGGCTTGATCGAGGAGGTCGAAAAAGCCACTTGGCCGCTTGCCGACCGGCGCACCAACATACACCTCGACATGAAAGAGCCCGCGGACATCCTGGTTTTCGGGTTGCCGCGGAACTTTCACTATGGGCCGGGGATGGGGACCAACCCGATCCTGATGAGCCTTGCTGTGGGCGGACAATTGTCCCGCTGCTGGAATGCTTTCAGGGAAGGCGGCGTGATCATCGCGCCGTCCATCTGCGACGGCTGGTTCAACGACCACTGGTTCCCTTCGTACGAGGAGACCTACCATGCCATGCAGAGGTACTGCACGGCTGCGGAGTTCCTGAAATCCGACGATGCAGCGCGAATCACTGCCACCTATGAATACCGCTTTCAGTATTCCAACTACTACACCTATCACCCGTTCCACGCCATGTCGATGATCAGCGGCGGGAGCGCCGCTTTGCTGTGGACTTCGGCCGTCTTCATTGTGGGCGCGAAAGTGCCGGGCTATGCCCGCGAAATGGGGTTCATTCCTGTGTCCACCTATGCCGAGGCGTTCGAGCAGGCAAAAAAAATCGTCTGTAGCAAGACCCCGAACGTGTTGTGCACTCCCGAGTGTTTTACGGGCGGAGTGCCTGTGCATCTCTATCGCAAATAGGAGTCCGGCGGGCAGAGTGCCGATCTGGTTGATTCAGGATTTTTCATGGGGGCGACATGGCCGAGGTGATACTGCGGAACGTTTGCAAGCTGTTCGGGAAGGTGCCCGTGGTAAGGGATTTTTCCTTGAACATTGCCGATGGCGAGTTCCTGGTGCTGGTCGGGCCATCCGGCTGCGGTAAAAGCACCACGCTGCGGCTGGTGGCGGGTCTCGAGAGCCTTTCGTCCGGGGAAATCTACATCGGGGATCGCTTAGTGAACGATATCCACCCCCGGGACCGCGACATCGCCATGGTTTTTCAAAACTACGCGCTGTATCCTCAGATGACCGTCTATGACAACATGGCTTTCAGCCTCAAGATGCGAAAAGTCCCCAAGCGTGAAATCGACCAGGCCATCCGCCGGACCTCCGAGTTGTTAAGGATCGACCAGTTGCTGGATCGCAAACCCGGGCAGTTATCGGGGGGGCAACGCCAGCGCGTTGCCCTGGGGCGCTCCATCATTCGCAATCCCCACGTGTTCCTGTTCGACGAGCCGCTTTCGAACCTCGATGCCAAACTCAGGATAGCGATGCGGGCAGAGCTGTTGGAACTCCACCAGCGGCTGATGACCACCGCCATCTATGTGACGCACGACCAGCTTGAAGCCATGACGATGGGGGATCGCATCGTGGTGATGAATGAAGGCGTGATCCAGCAGGTCGATCACCCTGAGACGGTCTATGATCACCCCGTCAACCTGTTCGTGGCGGGCTTCATCGGTTCTCCCTCAATGAACTTCCTCGATTGCCGGATCCTCCAAAACGGCGATAGCTTATGTGCCGCAACTGATGGGTTGCGCCTCAAGATCCCGGCAGGGAAACAGGCGCGGGTGCAGTCGTACGTCGGCCGTGATGCCGTATTGGGTATACGGCCCGAGCATATCGGTTTGGCGTCGGACCCGGCCCGGTGTGATTGCCTGGCGGGCTTCACGGCCGTCGTGCGCGTGGTCGAAAGCGCCGGCTCGGAAAAAATCGTTCACGCAAGGGTTGAAGACCACTCGCTGGTAGCCCGACTGGACCCGCACACCCGGTTAAAAACCGGCGAGACCGTGGAGTTTGCCGTCCGAATGGAAACGGTTCATATATTCGACAAGGTCACTGGTCAAACCCTTATGTGAGGCAGAGTGGTCGGTGCGGCAGGAAGCGCGAAAGCGCTCGCGCGTAAACCGGATGCGATGCATCGGAACAGGAGACTGTTCGGTTATGGCAAAAGTCACCATGCAGGAAATTTCGAAACTGGCCGGGGTCTCGCCCGCGACTGTTTCCAGGGCTCTGCATTCCCCCCATCTGGTCCGGAAGGACACGCGCGAGCGGATCACGCGAGCGATGGAGAAGTCGGACTACGTCTACAATGCCACCGCCGGGGACCTGTCCCGCAAACGCTCTTCCATGATCGGTGTCATAATTCCGACCACCAAGAGCCTCGTGTTTTCGACTTCACTCCTGGCCATCCAGGAAGCGGCCCAGGAAAATAATTTTTCCATCATGGCCGGCAGCAGCAAGTACGATTTGGAGACGGAGTCCGCCCTGATTTCCCAGTTTCAGGAAAGACGTCCGGCAGGTATCATTCTGACCGGCTTCCTCAAGGGCCAGCAGGCCTCGATCAAGCGGCTGATCCGTAACGGGATGCCCTGCGTCGTGATCTGGGACAAGTTGGCAGATCCCGACCTGAGCTATGTCGGCTTCGACAACTTCAAGGCGACCTATGCCGTCACCGAGTACCTCATCAGCCTTCGGCATCGGCGCATCGGTCTGATCATCGGGCCCTACTCGAAGGTGGACCGGGTCCGGCGCCGCCTTGAGGGTTTTCTGGCGGCCTTGAAAGACTACGGCCTGCCGCATCATCCGCGCATGATCATCGAGAAAGAACCTACACTGATCGACGGCAAGGAAGCCATGGCGCGCCTGATGGACATGCCGGAAAGACCCTCGGCGGTGCTGGCTGCGAGTGACACCCTGGCCATGGGCGCAATGGCGGCCGTGCGCGACATGGACCTCGGCGTTCCGGAGAACGTGTCCATTGCCGGATTCGACGACATCGACATCGCCGCGTACTCCAACCCGCCGTTGACCACGGTGAGGGTGCCGGCCTATGAGATCGGCAGACTGGCCGTCAAGGTCATCCTGGACATGGCCAAGACGGGCGATCTCCGGGCGCAGCATTACTGCCTGGACACAAGTCTCATCATCCGGAAATCATGCAGGAAGCTGCAGAAGAACGAAACATAGCATGGCATGACACAGGGGCAATTGCATGGAAACCATTGGATTGATCGGGGTCGGGGTGATGGGGCGCACGGTCGCCCGGAAAATTTTAAGCGGCGGGTACGGACTGCAGGTGTACGATGTCAATGCGGATTGCATCGAACAGGCCAGGGCCCTCGGGGCCTCGGTGGCCGGCACGCTCCAGGAAGTGGCGGGAAGGGCAAAAATCACCCTGATGCTGCTGCCGGGCCCCGATGACGTTAGACATTGCGTGGCCGGACCGAAAGGCCTGCTCTCCTCGGCGACTCCCGGGTCGGTGATCGTCGACATGAGCACCATTGATCCGGCCACGACCACCGAAATGGCCGCCTTTGCTCTTGCGAAAGGTGTCGGATACGTGGATGCACCCGTTCTGGGCAGACCGGCCACCGTCGGTCAATGGGCGCTGCCCGCGGGCGGCCGGAAAGAGGATGTTGACCAATGTCGGCCGGTCTTGAGCCAGTTTGCAGCCCACGTGCTGCATGTAGGCCCTTCCGGGTCGGGCCACAAAATCAAACTGCTGAACCAGATGATGTTCGGGGCCATCAACGCCATGACCGCCGAGATGATGGCCGTGGCCTCCAAAATAGGCATCGAGCCGAAGCTGCTCTACGAAACCATTACCGCAAGTCAGGCGGGTACAGTCAGCAACTTGTTCAAGGAGCTCGGGGGCAGAATTGCCTCCGGCAACTATGACGACCCGACCTTCACTGTGGATCTGCTGATCAAGGACATCAGGCTCGGTGTCAAGATGGCCAAGGCGGGAGGCGCGCCGCCGATTCTCGGCCGGACGGTCGAACTGGTAAACGAGATCTCACAAACCCAGGGATTCGGGTCGAGCGACACGTCGTCCATGTGGAAGAGCTATCTCCAGGTGTGGGGCAAGAGCAAATGAAATGCGCCGCCATTATTTAAGAGCCGGCAAATGGTTGATGTCACCTCAAACCCAATGAAATGAAAGGGAGGGAATCATGAAGTTTTCTAAAATCGCCATAGCGTTGTTGGTCGGGTTGTTCTTCCTGTCCTCGGTTCCAGTCAGCCATGCGGTTGAAAAGGTTAAAGTCGGTTATCTGCATACCCTAGCGGTGGATGGCCAGATGTGGCTCGGGGTGCATAAGGGCTATTTCAAGGAACAAGGCCTGGAACTGGAACCTGTCGTGTTCACTTCCGGCGTGCCGCTGATGCAGGCGTTGAGCGGCGGCAGCGTGGATGTCGCCATCATGGGCGCGGTCATCTCCAACTTCCCCTCGCGGGGCGTGGGCAAGATCTTCCTGATCAACGATATCGAATACGATACGGCTATGCTGTTCGCGCGTCCGGAAACCGGCGCCAAGAGCATCAAAGATGTCAAGGGGCAGAAGGTGACCACGGTCAAGGGGACCACCGCGCACGTTTTCCTGCACAACGCCTTGAAGGCGAACGGTATGGATTCCAACAAGGACCTTGAACTAGTCAGCATGGACATGGCCGGCGCCGTCTCGGCCTTCATCGCCGGCGCTACACCCTTTGTCTGCACATGGGCGCCGTTCCAGGTTCAGATCCGGGACAAGGTTCCGGGAGCCGTCATGCTGTCCTCGGCCAAGGAATTTTATCCCCAAGCAGCCATCATCGGGGGCTGGGTAGCAGCCAACAAATACTATGACGAGCACAAAGACGTCCTGAAGAAACTCATCAAGGCCTGGACCAAGGCCAACGATGAGTTGATGGCCAAGCCGGAGGAATCCCTCAAGCTGATCCACGAGAAAGCCTACAGCAACATCCCCTTCTCCGACATTCAAACCAGCTGGAAGGCGGAAAAGTGCGAAACCTCCCAGACCTGGGCGAAGCTCTACGAGGATGGGACCGTGTCCAAGTGGATCGGGCAGGTGGAGCAGGTGTTCGTCGAGATCGGTTCGATCGGCAACTGGGTGGACCCCAAGGAGTTTTTTGATCCGAAACTTTACCTGGAGATCGTCAAGAAGTAACCCCTGCGGCTGCGGGCGGGGCGGAGCCGCCCTGCCCGCAGTTGCGCCATCCCGTGACTTCAACAGGCGTGAATTTTTAAGAAAGGGGGTCTGCGCATGGCCGGAGCAAACCCTGGCATCGAAGGACGATTCAAGAGAAAACAGCGACGGGAGCGGATCGAGCGGCGCGTCTACTTCGTCGCGTCGTTTGCCCTGCTGATGCTGATCTGGGAAGCGTGCCGCGCGGTGGGGCTTATCAACCCGAAGCTCTTCCCTTCGATTGCAGCGGTGGCGCAGTCCTGTGTCGCCCAGCTGCGCGATGGAAGCCTTCAGCAACACATGTATGCCAGCTTCCTCCGGGTTCTGGTCAGCTTCAGCATTGGGATCGTCTTGGCGGTCATCTTCGGGTTCCTGATCGGCTGGTTCAGGGTGGTGCGTCTGCTGGCCGACCCCGGCATCAACTTTTTCAGGGCACTACCCCCCATTGCCCTGATCCCGCTGATGATCATTTTCTTTGGAATCGGCGAGACGTCCAAGATCATTGTCCTGAGCTATGCCTCCTTCTTCCCGGCCCTTGTGGTCATCTACCAAGCCCTGGTTTCGCTGGACCCCATCTATGTTCGCGCGGCGCGCACCCTCGGGGCCACCAACATGGAAATGTTCCGCAAGATCATCCTTCCCCAGCTGGTGCCGCATATCATTACGGCCTGCCGGGTGTCGCTCGGGGTGTGCTGGGCGACGCTCGTCGCCGCGGAGCTGATCGCCGCCCAGCGGGGAATCGGCGCCATGATGGTGGAGGCACAGAATTTTTTCCAAATGCCACCGCTGGTTCTCGGGATCATCCTGATCGGGATCATTTCGCTGGTGATGGACGCTATCGTCAGGTTGATCGAAACCAAGGCAACCCAGTGGCAGGAAAAAATGTCCAACTGAATTTCGTTTTTGCAGGGGGAGTCTTGATGGAGAAAGGGATCGTAATCCAAGGAGTCGGGTTGACGTACAGCAGCGCTGCCGGGAGTTTCGAGGCGCTGAGGGATATCCACCTGTCTATTGAACCGGGGGAATTCATCTGCCTGCTGGGTCCCTCAGGGTGCGGCAAAACGACGCTTCTGAACACCATCGCCGGTTTCCTGGAGCCAACCGCTGGCTCGGTCGTCATGGATGGAAAACGGATCACCGGGCCGGGGCCGGACCGGGGCGTCGTTTTTCAACAGTATGCGGTTTTCCCGTGGCTGACGGTCAAAGAGAATGTTCAGTTCGGGCTTCGCTTAGCCGCCAACCGCTGTTCCTCGGAAGAAATCGACCGCATTTCCGAACACTTCATCGACCTGGTGAACCTGAGGGATTTCAAAGACGCTTACCCAAAGCAACTCTCCGGCGGAATGAAGCAGCGGGTGGCCATTGCACGCTCCTATGCCGTTAACCCGCAGGTTCTCCTCATGGATGAGCCGTTCGGCGCTTTGGATGCCCAGACCCGGCACTTCATGCAGGAATCGCTGCTGCAGATCCTGGAGAAGGAACGCAAGACGGTGGTTTTCGTCACCCACGGGGTCGAGGAGGCGGCGTTCCTCTCCACCCGCGTGGTCATTATGGCGGCCCGCCCCGGCCGGATCCGGGAAGTTATCCCGATCGACGTGCCGTATCCGAGGGATGCCGCCACCAAGACATCCCCCGAGTTCATCAGGATTCGGGCAGGGATCGAGAAAGTTGTCCGCGAGGAATTTCAGAAGCTGCGCTCGTCGGAAGGCATCTGATCGAGGGCAGCAACCCACCTATCAAAAGGAGATTGAAGCATGCGGGTATTTGTGACCGGCGGGGCCGGTTTCATCGGGTCGTACCTCGTCCCCCGGCTTCTGGACCGAGGCCACGAGGTGGTCGTCTTCGACATGGCGGCCGAACCCAAGGCGCTGAGCTCGGTCATGGGCCGAATCGGCTACCTGCGAGGCGACCTCGGGTCGGCCCCTGATCTTTACCGGGCCATGATGGCCAGCCGACCCGAAGGGGTTTTCCACCTAGGTGCGATCCTCGCCGGGCCTTGCGAGGAAAACCCGTTGCGAGGGTTCCAAGTCAACTTCGGTTCGACCCAGGCGCTCTTGGATGCGGCCTTGGCCCTGAAGACAAAAAAGTTTTTCATGGTGAGCTCCATTTCCGTTTTCGGCCGAGATGCAACAGAGCCGGTGCAGGACGACGCGCCCAAGAACCCGGAAACCATTTACGGCCAGACGAAACTGGCATCCGAGCATTTGCTCTCGTGGTACGCCCGCAAGCACGGCATGGATACCTGCGCGCTGCGGTTCACATGGGTGTTCGGGCCGGGGCGCACCACGGGGATCACCGCCCTTTACTCCTCGCTGATTCTCGATTCCATCGCGCGGGGGGAGCAGATCGTGGTCGGAAACCCGGAGGAGCGCGGCGACTGGCTCTATGTCAAGGATGCGGTCAAAGCGATCCTGCTGGTGTGGGACCAGCCCGTCTTGAAACAGCGCATCTTCAACATCTCAGGCGGGGTGCATTCCATTCGGGATGTTGTGGACATTGCCCTGCGCCATCGACCGCAGTCAAAGGTCACCTTGAAAGAAGGGGGCGGAAGCTTTTCGCCCTATCCCGTCGCCTATGACGACCGGAAGGCGCGGGAAGAGTTGAGTTGGAAGCCGGATTACACGATCGAGGCCGCAGTTGAGGAGCACCTCCGGTTGGTTTCGGTAGGCTGAATTCACCCACCCTATCCGATCCGGTTATCCTAGGGCCGAGGGCAAATCTGCGCCGTCGATCGGTCCCCTGCCGTCCCTGTGACGGCCGGCCTCCGGCATGGCCGGCATCTGAAGTGCGAGGCCCGGCCGTTGACGGATGCAAAGCCGGGCGGCAAGCGTGAGAAGCGCCCTTTTCCTTCTCTGTTAAGCACCGGGAGTGGAGAGGGACGCGGCTATCAGCTGCGCCCCTCCTTCCCTATTGGATGTGGCATGGGAGGGAGGATATGTGGTGAAAATACAGGGCGCTTCTCACGTTTGCCGCCCGGCGGCGGATTTTCGGCTTTGCCCCTTTTCAGTTGAGGACGGTGCGCACAAGTGGGGGAACTCGGAACGGATGAGCGCTCGGATCTGCTTTATGCGCTCTGCCTCCAGCATCTGATCCCCCATCGGAAACTCAAGTCCTAAGTACTCGTACTTGGGCTTGCCCATGCGGTGGTAGTCCAACGCTTCAAACCGGACGTTGGGCAGTCCCTGGATATGCTGAAGAATGGCCCGGACATCCTCAACGCTGTCGTTGAACCCAGGCACGATCGGTGTCCGGACCAAGATCGACAGCTTCGGGAGCGCCTCCCGGACCCGATTCAAGTTCTCCAGAATGAGCTCGTTCGAAACACCGGTGAAAGCTTTGTGCTTTTCGGCATCCATGCTTTTGATGTCGTACAATAACGTTTGCAAGTAGCCGGCGGCCGTTTGGAGGTCTTCCCACCGGCAAAAGCCGCAGGTCTCCATGGCCGTGTTGAGTCGGCGGCGGCGAGCTTCCCTCAGAAGGTCGATTGCGAACTCGGGTTGGTGCAGCGGCTCCCCCCCACCCAAGGTCATTCCCCCGCCGGACCGTGAATAGAACGCACTATCTTCTTCGACTTTCCGGATCACCTGGTCGACCGTCATGGTCTCGCCATAAGGGTTCAGGGCGAGCGGCGGGCAGGCCTTCGTACAGAGCAGGCACTCGGAGCAGGTCTCACGGTCTATTTGAACCCTGTTTCCCTCGCCGCTTTTGATCGCTCCCGCCGTGCAGACCTCAAGGCAGCGCACGCAGTGCTCGAGCGTCAGACACTTGTTGCGGTTGTAGGCGAGCTGGGGTTGAGGTTTCTGGGATTCCGGGTTGCTGCACCACCTGCAGCGCAGGGGGCAGCCTTTGAGGAAAACGACGGTCCGGATGCCCGGACCGTCGTGAACGGAATACTTCTGTATGTTGAAAACAGATCCTGAATTCTTCATTTTGTTCCCGTCCGGGCCGCCGGCACCAACCGGCGGCCCGGAGAAGGCAGATGTGAGGGTTAGAGTTGGTCGTGGCCCGTCCGCGCGATCAGGTCGTTCTGCAGATCGGGGGACAGGTCCACGAAGTAGGCGCTATAGCCCGCAATCCTCACGATGAGGCCCCGGTATTTTTCCGGATTCTTCTGGGCCGATATGAGGGTTTGCTTGTTGATGATGTTGAACTGAACGTGCCAGAGTTTCAGGTCGCACCAGGTGCGGATGAAGGAGACCAGCTTGTCCGTCCCCTCCTCGCCGGCCACGCACTTGGGCGTGAACTTGATGTTCAACAGCCGTGCTGCCCGTTCCCGGTAGTCGAGGTTCTTGGTGGTGAAGTTGGACAGCAGAACCGCGGTCGGCCCGTTCTTGTCGGAACCTTGAGATGCCGAGGACCCGTCGGAGAGGGGCGTCCATGCTTTGCGCCCGTTGGGGGTGGCGCTGACGACCTTGCCGAAGGGAACGTGCGAGGTGAAAGGCACGAGGCGCAGATCAAGGTGGACCCCCAGTTCCTTGGAGTACTTGTGGGTGAACTCAAGCGCAGCCCTGTCGAGGGCTTTGCCGATGCTGTCGGCATATGGGTCGTTGTTGCCGTAGCAGGGCACGTTCATCAACAGTTGGCGCACGTCCTCTTTGCCCTCGAAATTGTTTTGCAGGGCATATAGAAGCTCCGACATGGTTAGCTTCTTCTCTTCGAAAACCAGCTTCTTGATCGCCGAGAGGGAATCGACCACCGTGCCGTAGCCGATGAATTCGAAATACCCCATGTCGATGCCGCCCGGAATCTTGGGCTGGTGCAGGTCGAGGCAGCTCTCCATGCACAGATCGTGCAGCGCCGAGCCCAGGGGGACCGCAAAGTGCTGGGCCCGCAGGCGAATGATGTGATGCTGCTGGATGAACGCCTGTTTGATGTAATCGGTCTGGTGCGCCAGGTAGGCGTTATAGAACTCCTC
This sequence comes from Deltaproteobacteria bacterium, assembly GCA_016219005.1. Classification (GTDB taxonomy): domain Bacteria; phylum Desulfobacterota; class Desulfobacteria; order Desulfobacterales; family SpSt-501; genus SpSt-501. The sequence goes on along the minus strand of JACRCN010000053.1, from coordinate 20,348 downwards.
CCAGGTCTGGAACGAGCGGGGATCTCCGGTCTGCATGCCGATCTGCTCGTCGCCGTATTTTTTCATCTTGCCGCTGTAGAGGGTCATCTCCAGAGCGGCGGCGAAGTTGATGTAGGCGCAACCGCTGGTGTAGGTGTCGCGGTTGGGCATACGGGCTTCCGCGCAGCCCGACACGGCATAGTCCAGAGCCTCTTCGAAGGTCGCACCCTTGGATAAAAGCAGCGGGACGATTTCCTCGTCGTTGATCAATTTCGGGAATCCCGATCCCTCCTTGATCGTCTCGGCGATTTCCGCGAGGTACCGCTCGGGTGAGCGCGTGTGAACCCGTGCCGCCAAATCCGGGTAATGGGTCGGGAACTCGCGTTTGCTCTGCAGGAAAAGGTAAGACAGCTCATTGGTGGCGTCGTAGCCGTTCTTGGTCTGGCCGCCAATGGTCACCGCTTCCCAATGGGCGTAGCCTTCGTTGATGGCGCCGCCGGCCGGGGAGATGTACAAATCGAGGAATTGGGCCATCGCGACCCACATGCACTCCATGAGCTCGATAACGCGCTCTTCGGTGATGCGGCCTTCCTCCACGTCTTTTTTAAAATACGGATAGAGATACTGGTCCATCCGGCCGTTGGAGATGATGGTGCCGGTCTTCTGCTCAATGCGCGAGAACATTTGCACGAACCACTGCGACTGCATGGCTTCATGGAACGTTTCGGCAGGCTGTTCGGGGACCTTGTCGCAGATCCGGGCGATCTCAAGGAGTTCCGCCTTGCGCCGCGGGTTATTTTCCGTGACCGCCATTTCTGCTGCCAACCGCGAGTGGCGCTTGGCCCATATAACGATGGCATCGCACAGGGTGATTATCGCTTCGAGGAACGGCTTTTTTTCAACGTTGTCGACCGGGCTGAAGGGGTCGAGGCCCTGCAGCCGCTCTTCGGCTTCGCTCCGGAGGCGCTTGAATCCTTTTTTTAAGGCTTTTTCATAATCGTGAACCCACTGGAGGCTCGAGCGGAAGGAGGATGTTTCGTTGACGATGAACCTCGACATCAGGGGGTCTTCGGGGTTGAACGTGTACCGGGCGGTTTCCTCGGGCAACGCAACCGCAAGCGCCTCGTGGAAAGTCTTGCCCTTCCAGTACGGGGCAATCTCGTCGATGACCACTTGGGCGTCCTTGGCAGCGATGTCGAAAGGCGACTGGGTGCGCGTGGAGAGCTGCTGGACGGCCATGTCCAGGAAGTCGCCGTCCAATTCCGGGTAGAGAATGCCATAGCGGCCGGGCTGGCCCGAACGGCCGACGATGAGTTGGTGGTCGTCGATGTAAACCGTCATCTTCTCGGCAATGTTCTTCAGCGCTTTCGCCCAACGGAGGGTCAGGTGTTGCCCCTCGGTTTGCCGCATCGATTCGGTGAAGTATTTGGCCCGCTCGATGTCGATGCGCGGACGCTGCATCTGAAAGCCTTTGAGGATGCTGAAAACCCGCTCGCGGCCTTTTTCAAATTTTGCACCACGGCCGAGCATTTCCTCCTTAAGTCTCTCTTCCTGGGGGGACAGTACATCACAGCATTCCATGGCAACCTCCTTATCGGTTATAAGCGGCTATTTTATTTTCCGATCATATTCGGCTCGATGGCCGAAGCAAAGCAACCCTTCACCGTTTAGATTTTTCTTGTTGGGAGCGGTTCTTAACTACACTATAGCAATTCTCATGCCTTTGTCATGGAATCCGGACGGGAACGATTCAATGCCTGGGATCTAGCGGTTCCCCGCGCCGCTGGCGGCTGCGCCGATGAACAAAAATACTCAATCTTTCAGATAAGTTTCTAAATTGAGCAATTGGGCGAATTAGTTTTTTAAAAATGTTGCAAAATTGCACCAGTCAATGTATTTGCTTGGTTATGTTTGATTTTGTAACTTTTTAATGTTGTAATTTTGCAACATCAGTGGCAATTATGCGACCGCATTGGCAACTCAACCACCTAAATAATGTGATACATATATGTACCATTAATCGGCGGGAAATTGATACAACCCGCAAGACTTTATGTAACGCTTTGATAAAACGTTTTTTTATTAAAATCTTAAGTCCCTGCGAAAGGCAAGTGGATATTGTCTCATTTTTAGCAAATGGCGTGATAATTGCTTAATTTCGAACAGCATGTTTCATTCCATGCATGCCTGAAGTTGTAACAACTATTCTGATTTCGCGACTGGATCCTGGCTATGGGATGTTCTAAACAAAACAACAACTGAGGGAGGGACCAATGGCACTAACGAGAATCGCTTGTTTTCTATTGGCACTGTTGTTTTGCCTTGCCGGCTTGGGGTTGTCCAATGCCCAGGCCCAGAACCACAACCTCAAAATCCAGACGGCAGTCCCGAGTTCCAGCATCTATTTTAAACTCATCGAGCGCATGAGCACCCGGGTCGATGCCATGTCCGGCGGTCGGCTGAAGATCGAGGTGCTGCCTGCCGGCGCCGTGGTGGGGGTCTTTGAGATCCTCGACGCGGTCAACGCGGGCATCGTCAACGGCGGCTTTGCCTGGACCCACTACTGGTCCGGCAAGCATCCCGCCGGCCTGCTGTTCTCAGCCCCCACGGCCGGACTGGGGGTAGGCCTGGATCAAGTCAGCGTCATTTCATGGTTCTATGACGGCGGCGGCGACGAACTCTATCAGCAGTTCTTCACTGACGTCCTGAAGTTCAAAGTCAAGGGCTTCATGTGTATGCCCATGGGGCCGGACCCCTTCGGCTGGTTCGCCAAGCCGTTTAAGAATCTCGATGAAGTCAAGAAGCTGAAATTCCGCTCACCGCCCGGCATCCCGGCCGAATCTTTCAAGGTGATGGGTATGGCCACCGTCTCCATGCCCGGCGGGGAGATCGTCCCGTCGGCCCAGCGCGGTGTTATCGATGCCGCCGAATGGATCGGCCCGGCAGACGATGCTGCCCTAGGCCTCAACAGCGTCTGGAAGAACTACTACCTCCAGGGCCTGCACCAGGCCATCGACATCGGCGACATTTATGTCAACCTGGATTGGTGGAACAAGCTGCCGAAAGACCTGCAGGCGATTTTCCAGACCGGCATCATGGCCCTGATCACCGACACCTACAACTGGAACGTGAGTCAGAACAGCAAGGCGTTGAAGAAGTTTGTGGTGGAAGACAAGGTGCAGGTGCTCGACACTCCGCCGGACGTCTTCCCGGCCTACATGGCGGCCTCCAAAGAGGTCCTGGAAAAATACGCCAAGCAGGATCCCTTCTTTGCCAAGGTGTACAAGTCCATGACCGACTGGGCCAACCTGACGGTGCCCTACACCTCACAGACCAATGGTTTGTTTTACAACATGGGCAAGAGCGCCATGGACAAGAAACTGGTCGGCTACGGCAAGTAAGTTCATCACCGGCCGGGTGCTTGGCGGACTGCGAGGGCGCCCGGCCGGCTAACTTGAGAGGCGATCACCTAAAATGGAATCTCGTCCTGAAGAACCCCTTAAAAAGGCGGTCGGCGGTTTGCACAATGCCTCGCCGTCGTTGGCGAAACTCCTGAAAACCATCGACCTCATCAGTATCGTCACCGGCAAGATCGTGGCATGGATGATCCTGCCCATGTCTCTGAGCCTGGTCTACGAAGTGGTGGCCCGCTACGTGTTCAACGCCCCGACTATCTGGGCCTCCGACGTCAGCCAGATCTTATATGGCATGTTTTTCATGCTCGGCTCGGCCTACGCCCTCCAGCGCCAGCAGCACATCCGTACCGATTTTCTCTACGGGAAATGGTCGCTGCGAACCCGTGGAATGGTGGATGCGGCCTGCTACATCGGCCTTTATTTCCCGGCCCTGTTGTTTTTCCTGTGGGTCGGGAGTGAGTTCGCCTACCGTTCCATCCTGTTTAACGAACGGATCGTCACCAGCCCCTGGATGCCGATTATCTGGCCGCTCAAGCTGGCCATCCCCTTTTCAACCCTGCTGCTTCTGATCCAAGGCGTGTCCGAGCTCCTGAAAAGCCTTTTCGCGGTAACCAAGGGCGTGAGCCTGCATGAAGAACAAGCCGGGTCCGAGACATAGGGAGGAGGAAAAATCAAATGAATCCTGACATTTTAGGCCTGGTGGCGCTGGGGTCGCTTTTCATTTTCATCTTCGCGGGGTTTCCGATCGCCTTCACCCTACTTTTTCTGGGCCTGGTGGCCGGCTACATCGGCATCGGGCCGGTGGTGTTCAACCTGATGACCCTTCAGGTTTACTCCATCATGAACGAGCAGGTCTTGTCGGCGGTCCCATTCTTTTTATTCATGGGATACATCCTTGAGAGTTCGGGCCTGATGGAACGGCTGTTCAAGGCCTTTCAGCTGATGTTGGCCCGGCTCAGCGGCTCGCTCTACATCGCCGTCACGGCCACCGCGACCATCTTTGCCGCCGCAACGGGTATCGTCGGCTCCTCCGTCACCCTGCTCGGTGTCATGGCGGGTCCGACCATGCGCCATAGCAAATATGACGTGAAGCTTTCGGCCGGCTGCATCACGGCCGGCGGCACCCTGGGCATCCTCATCCCGCCGAGCATCATGCTGGTCGTTATGGGCCCGGTGGTGGGGGTCCCGGTAACCGATCTTTTCGCTGCAGCCATCTTCCCCGGCCTTGTCCTATCCGGGCTCTACTGCACCTACTGCCTGGTCCGCTGCAAGCTCAACCCGACGCTGGGGCCGCCCCTGCCGAGGGATCAGTGGGCCGAGTCGATACCGTGGCTCCTCAAGGAATTGATCCTGGGTGTGATGCCGGTGACCCTGGTGATCCTGGCGACCTTGGGCACCATCATGTTCGGGGTGGCTACCCCCACCGAAGGTGCGGCCTGCGGGGCGGTCGGCTCCCTTGTGCTCACCATGGCCTATCGCAGGATGGACTGGAACAATCTCCTGACCTCCATGTACCGGACGGTGGAAATCTCGGCCATGATCCTGCTGCTTTGCGCCGCATCCAACTTCTTCGGGGCGGTGTTCTCGCGGCTGGGTTCGGCCATGCTGCTTACCCAGATGCTGCTCGGCCTGAAACTCGACCCCATGTTCATGCTGGCCGCCATCCTGGCGCTCATCTTCGTGCTGGGCTGGCCTCTTGAGTGGGTGCCCATCGTGCTGATCATCATCCCCATTCTCATGCCAATGGTGCGCGAGATGGGCTACGATCTGACGTGGTTCTGCACCCTGGTGGCCGTGACGCTGCAGACCGCTTGGCTGTCGCCGCCGGTGGCGCTGTCCGCCTATTTTTTGAAAGGCGTCGTGCCGCAGTGGTCGCTCAGGGAAATTTACGCAGGCATGATGCAGTTCATGGTACTGCAGGTCACGGGCATGGGATTCGTCGTTTTCTTCCCGGGGCTTGCCACATGGCTGCCGGTAGCCCTCAGAGTCTGACCAGGGCGTTGAAAAATAGCCTCTCAGGCCTTGATCCGGCGTTGCGCGACGTCTGGCAATGCTCATATAAAATTCGTCGAGCGGCGGAATGGAGCAGATCGAAAAACACATAGACAGTGTCCTGGATGTCCTCAGCGACGGCATCTACATCTCGGACCGTGAGGGCAACACCCTCAAGGTCAATACGATGTACGAGAAGCTCATCGGGCTCAAGAGGGAAGACCTGATCGGCCGCAGGGTCCAGGATCTCGTCAAGGAGGGCGTCTTCGATGTCGTCCTAAACCCCCAGATTGTCAAAACCGGCCAGCCGGCCACCTCCGTCCAGACCACCAAGAAGGGGCAGAAGCTGATCCTGAACGGGCACCCCATTTTCGACGCGGCGGGCCAGGTGACCCTGGTGGTCACGTTTGTGCGCGACGTGACCGTGATGAGCCAGCTCCGGGAGCAGATCGTCTCCCAGAAAAAACTGCTCGAGCAGCTGCGAACCAACGTTCAGTACATCAACGAGGAGAGTATCCAGAAATTCCCAATGAACGGCTTCAAGAGCCGGGAAATGCTTCACCTCAACAAGCTCATCGAAAAAATCGCCGCGACGGAGGCGACCGTCCTGATTTTGGGTGAAACCGGCGTGGGCAAGGAGTTTTTCGCCCGATCCATCCACCGCGCCAGCCCGCGGGGGGATAATACTTTTTTCAAGCTGGATTGCACCACGATCCCCGAAAACCTGATCGAGTCCGAGCTGTTCGGCTATGCCGCGGGTGCATTTTCCGGGGCCAGCCTCAAGGGCAAAGCCGGGTTGTGCGAAATGGCCGACCAGGGGACCCTCTTCCTCGACGAAATCGGCGAGCTGCCCATCGCCATGCAGGTCAAGCTCCTGCGGCTCCTGCAGGACCAGGAGATCATGCCGGTCGGCGCGACCCGCATTAAAAAAGTGGATGTGCGCATCATCGCCGCCACCAACCGCGACCTGGAAAAAGAAATCGAACAGGGCCGATTCCGCAGCGACCTGTATTATCGGCTGCGGGTGGCGGTGCTGAGCATACCGCCCCTCCGGGAGCGGCGGGAGGACATCATGCCCCTGGCCCATTACTTTCTTGCAAAATACGCGGCCAAGTACCGCAAGGAACGGCGTTTCGGGCCCGACATCGAAGCTACCTTCACCGGTCACCGCTGGCCCGGCAACATCCGCGAAATGGAAAACCTGATCGAAAGCCTGGTGGTTACCTGCGACCGGCCCGTGGTTGAGGCCGGCGACCTGGGCAGCTGCATGCTCTCCGAAGGTTATGACCGCAAGCGCAACCTCTTTGAGACCTTGGACACTCGGGATAAGTCCCTGAAGGAGATCGTGCGGGACATCGAGCGGGAGATCCTGAACGGTGCGCTCGAGATCCACGGTTCAATGGCCAAGGTCGCAGAGCTTCTCAAAATCGACCGCTCGACCATCTTCCGCAAGCTCAAGAGAGACGAAACTGCCTGAACGATCTCGCGGGAACACGCGGACCCGGTGCGATCAGGCATTATAATTGCAATTAAGCCAACCCAACTTTCAAGCAACCCTATCAAATTCTGATGTCGGAGGAGAAACTATGGATCGGATGCGCGTGAGAAACTTCATCAATGGGCAGTGGGTCGAAGAGGCCGGTGGATCCTATGTGCCTCTTTTCAACCCGTCCACCGGAGAGCAAATCGGCGAGGTGCCGCTGTCTTCGGCGAAAACATCGGAAGCCGCGATCGAATCTGCGGCATCCGCCTATCATCGGTGGCGCAGGCTTCCATTGGGCCGCAGGATGAAGTTCCTCTTTGACATGCGCAAAGCGATGGAGGAGAGACTGGAAGATTTGGCCGTCGGTATCGCGATCGATCAGGCCAAACATATCAGTGAAGCACGCGGCGAGGTTCAACGCGTAATCCAGATCATCGAAACGGCCTGCTCCATCCCGACGCTGATACAAGGTGAAACCCTGGAGAGCATCGGGGAAAACATCGTCGGCAGAGTCGTCAAACAGCCCTTGGGAGTATTTGCCGGCGTGGCTCCGTTCAATTTTCCGGCCCTGGTGTTCGGATGGTTCATCCCCTTCGCGATTGGGGTCGGAAACACGTTCATTTTCAAGCCATCGACCCAATCACCCCTCTTCATGCAGAAAATGGGGGATATTTTCAACGCCATCGGTCTGCCTCCCGGGGTCGTGAATATCATTCACGGCAACCGCAGCATTCCGGATAGTTGGTACAACAATCCCAACATCTCCGGGATCTGTCTGGTCGGATCCACGCCCACGGCTAAAAAGATGGCCGAAGCGGCCGGCCGGGGTGGGAAACGGTCGATGCTGCTGGGAGGTGCCAAGAATTACTTGGTGGTCATGGAAGACGTTCAACTGGACATTTTCATCGAGAACTTTCTGGGCTCATGCTACGGCTCGGCCGGGCAGCGGTGTTTGGCGGGTTCGGTGGTTGCCATTGTGCCGGAAGTCTATGACAAGGTTGTCGATGCCATGATCACCGCTTCCAAAAAGATAACTTACGGGGATGCGCTCGACCCCAGTGTTTATATGGGGCCCGTGATCTCCGCGGATGCCAAGGCCAAGATTCACCGTTACATCGAAATCGGGATCCAAAAGGGAGCCAAGCTGGTTTTGGACGGGCGCAACCCCATCTTACCCGAAAAAAACCAGAACGGCTATTTCGTGGCGCCCACCATCTTCACGGAGGTCACCCCCTGTATGACCATCGCCCGCGAAGAAATCTTCGGGCCGGTCGTGTCGGTGATCCGCATCAAGGACATGGAGGATGCGCTATCGCTTATCCGGCAGCAGGAATTCGGCAACGGCGCCTGCATTTTCACCCAGAACCTTTATTACACGGAGAGGTTTATTGCAGAAGCCGACGTCGGGATGGTCGGGGTGAACATCGGAGTCCCGGCGCCCCACCCCTATCTGCCCTTCGGCGGGATAAAGGGCTCGCATTTAGGCACGACCAAGGTTCAGGGCAAGGACGGGATCGACTTCTTCACGCAAAACAAGATTGCCACCTTGCGGTTTGCGCCGCCCAGCGGCCAGTTCGTGGCAGAGGAAGGCCCCGCCAAACCGAAATCCCCGGCCGAACCGAAGGCGGTGCGTAGCTGCACGGCTGGATAGGAGCCGTTCCGACGGCAGAATTATGCAAATGCAAAGCCTGAACAACGCGATGAAGCTGGAATGCAGACGCTCAGGGAAAATACCTCAAGCGTTATTTCCTCGATGAGGTCGAGTTGAATTTGTAGAATTTGACGAAATACGGCTCATGCTTCTTCCAGCCCCAGTGCTCGTCGCGCATCACTGCCGCCGAGCCCAAGCGGTCCCCTTTTTCCAGGGCGGAGATGAATTTCCGATGCTCATCCAGGTTCACCAATTCCCACTCTTCCCAGTAATTCTGCCGTGGGAAGTCGTAGAGCCGTTTCTTCATGGGTACGACAAGCTCGCGCAAGGTCGTGTTGTCCGAGAGATTCAGAAAGAGGTCGTGGAATTCAAGGTTGAGAAGATAATACCGGTCAAAGTTTCCGGCTTTTAAGGCTTTCTTTTGCTCGGTATTCGACTGCTTCATCTTCTGAATCAATGCGGGCGCCTTCAACCGATCAAAAACAGAGATCACCACTCCCGATTCCAGGTAGCCGATGATTTCGTAGTAGTCTTTCAACTCCGGCTGGGTGAGTTGCTTGACCTGAAATCCGCGTCGCGGCAGGGCGCCCACGAACCCTTCGCACTCGAGCTTGATGAGCGCCTCTTTCAGGGGCGTCTTGCTGATGCCCAATTCCCGGCTCATCTGGTCGAGATTGATGGATGAGCCGGGTTCCAGTCTCCCTTTCTTGATCTCGTTGCGCAGATACGAATAGATCTGCTCTCGCAGAGAAGTGGAGTTGATCATACGCTCACGTCTCCGGCTGCCTGTAGGATCGAATTCTCCGGCATGCGCTGACATACGTTTCTGAATCTGAAAGGTGAACTTGAAAATGGATGAACGATCAGTGTCGGCATCCGTCGGCTGCGGCGCGCGCCGGCGCCGCTCAATGTCTATTTGACCTCGCGGCGCCTCTCGATTTCCTGGGTGATGGCGGGGACCAGATCGAACAGGCTGCCGATGATGCCGTAGTCGGCATACCGGAAAATAGGCGCATCCGGGTCCGTGTTGATCGCCACGATGCAACCGGATAAGCCCATTCCGGCCATGTGCTGAACGGCGCCCGAGATCCCGCAGGCAACGTACAGCTTGGGCGACACGACCTTTCCGGTCTGGCCCACCTGGTCGGCATGCGGCCGCCAGCCCTCATCCACCGCGCTGCGGGTGGCGCCGATGGCGCCGCCCAGCAGGCCGGCCAGCCGTTCGAGCACGCTGAAATCCGGCCCACCCATCCCGCGGCCGCCGGAAACCACCACGTCGGCTTCCGTCAGATCCAGCTTGGAGGCGCTTGGCTTCTTTTCGATCAGCCGCACCCGAGCGTCGGCGGGTTTGAACTCCACACGCTCGACGTCCCCGGCGCTCTCAACCGTTGCCGCCGGGAACACGTTCGGCCGCAACACAGCAATCTGCGGCGAGCCCTCGATTGCGACCCGGGCGATGAGTTTACTGCCGTACATGGATCGGGTGGCGATGAGTTTTTCCCCCTCCAGGGCCAGTCCCGTGCACTCCATGGCCAGCCCGGCGTCGAGCTTGGCCGCAAGGCGCGTGGCCAGTTGCTTGTCCCGGATGGAGGCGCTGAACAGAACAATTCTTGGTTGCCGAGTGGTGACGATATCAAACAGGATCGAGGTGAACCGATCCGAGTCGAAATCCCTCAATTCGGGCGCGTCGCATACCAGCACCCGATCTGCACCATAATGCTTGAGTTCGGCGGCAGCAGCCAGCACATCGCTTCCCAGCACAACAGCGGAGAGCGGCGTGTTCAACTGATTGGCCAGTCGGCGGCCCTCGCTGACCACTTCATAGGCAGACCTGCGAAACCTTTCATCGGCGTATTCGGTTACCACCAGGATGCCATTTGGCATGATCGTCTCTCCTTCCCCCGTCTGTCACAGGACGCCGGCTTCTTCGTGCAGTGCTTGGACCAGCCTCGCCGATTTTTCTTCGGCCGTTTCCCCGGGGATCATTTTGCAGACCTTGCGCTGAGGCGGAAAGGCCAGCGACAGGATTCTCGTTTTCAACGCACCGGGCCCGAACTGCGCCGCATCCAGCCCGATGGCAGCCAGGTTCCTGGTCTCAAGAGGCTTCTTCTTGGCCTTCATGATGTTGGGCAGCGAGGCATAGCGCGGCTGGTTCAGCCCGCGCTGGGTGGTCAAGAGGGCCGGCAGGTCCGCCTCAACAACGGCGGTGCCATCCTGCAGGGACTGCTCGCACCGAATTGTACCGGCGTTGATCTCCTGGCGCACGACCATGCCGATCATGGGGATCCCCAGGTATTCCGCAACCGCGGAGGGGACCGAATAGCTGTCGTCATCCACCGCGCGCTGGCCGGCGACGACCAGGTCGAAGGGGAGGGTTTTCAGTGCGGCTGCCAGCACTTTGGCCGTGAGCATCGGGTCGGTTTTCCCCAGCGCCGGGTCATTGATCAAAACTCCTTCATCGGCGCCCATGGCCAGCGCCGTTCGGATCGCCGTTGTCGCCCGCTCTGGGCCGAAGCTGAGGACGGTTACCTTGCCGCTTGCCCGCTTCTCCCGGATCCGGATCGCCTCTTCGACCGCCAGTTCATCATAGGGGTTCATGATCCATTTCAGGTTTTCGGCCTTGATGCCGTCGGCCGCGGCGTTGATCTCGATCAACGATTCCGTGTCCGGCACCTGTTTCAGCAGGACCACCACGTTCATCATGTTCTCCTTGTCACAGGGGAGGACCGCAGCGAGTTACATTTTCGGCCGTTCGTTTTTAGGGTCGTACGGGGATTTCAGGTGGACCCGGGCCGGGTATTTTTTGCCTTCCACGAGGATTTCATATCTGCCCGAGAGAATCCAGTCGTTCGTGATGCCGTCCGCCTGGCCCAGGTACCCCATCCCGATGGCGGACCCCAGTTTGAACGCGTAGGCGCCTGAGGTGATCTCGGAGACATGCCGGCCGTTGCGGTAGACCGGCTCGCTGCGTAAGAGCAGCGGATGCGGGTCGTCGAGGGTGAAAATGACCAGCTTGCGGCAGATGCCCTTCTGCTTATGTCGCAGCAGGGCCTCGCGGCCGATGAAATCCCCTTTGTCCAACCTGACCCCAAAGGCGAGCCCGGCTTCGTAAGGAGTATCCCCCGGTCCGATCTCCGTTTCCCAATGGCGGTAGCCGCTTTCCATGCGCAGGGAGTTGACCGCCTGCATGCCGACGAGGCGCAGCCCGAATTCCTTCCCGGCCTCCATGATGGAGTCGAAAACGGGGACCGCAAAGCCGGAGGGGATATAAAGCTCCCATCCGAGTTCACCGACATAGGTCACCCGCAGTGCCCAGGGCCGGGCATACCCGAGGTCGATCTGCCTGGCGGTGCGGAACGGGAAGGCTGCATTCGACAGATCCGCATCGGTCAATTTCGACAGGAGCGGGCGAGATTGCGGGCCCATGACCGCCAGCATGGCATAGCCGTGGGTGACATCGGTAACGGTGGCCCGGGCATCCTCGGGGATGCGGCGCTGGATGTAATCGAAGTCCCGCACGCCGGTGCCGAGGGCGGTGACGATAAAGAAGGTATCCTCCGCAAAACGCGTTACCGTCACATCGGATTCGAATCCGCCGCGCTCGTTCAGGATCGGGGTGTAGACCACCGTCTCCATCGGTACGGCCACATCGTTTGCGCAAATCCGCTGCAGGGCAGCCTCAGCGTCCGGCCCCTGAACGAGGTACTTGTGCATCGACGTCAGGTCGTACATGCCCACAGCGTCCCGCACGGCCATGTGCTCCTTGCCTTGATAGGGGAACCCGTTGGCACAACCCCAGCTGTAGTGGTGGACCGGCTCCACACCTTGCGGCGCAAACCAGTCCGCGCGCTCCCAGCCGGCCAGCATGCTGAAGCAGGCCCCGTGCCGCGCCAGGCGGTCGTGCACCGGCGAGCAGATGACGGGACGCGCCGTCGTGCGCTGGCGGTTGGGATAGTGGTGCTCATACAGGATGCCGACCGATTCCTTCACGCGGTCGTGCACATAGCGGGTGTTCATCTGCCAGTGGAAATAGCGCCGGATGTCGACGGGCCAGAGCGGTTCCTCGGGATATCCCTGGTCCACCCATTGGGCCAGGGCTCTGCCGCAGCCCGCAGCGCTGGCAATGCCGACGGAGTTCATGCCGCAGCCCACGAAGAAATTTCTGATGCCCGGTGCCTCGCCGACCATGAAGGCATTGTCAGGCGTGAAACTTTCGGGCACATTGGAGAGGTGCCGAATCTCGGCCGTCTCCAGGTCCGGGAAACGCCGCAGGCCGCACTCCATGAAGGGGCTGAACTGTTCCCAGTCCTCGGAAAGTTCCGTGAATTTAAATTCCTTGGGTATGCCTTTCATTCCCCAGGGTTTGGCCACGGCCTCGAATCCACCGAAGAGGATGGCACCGTTTTCGGCCTTGAAATACGTGCGACCGTCGAAATCGCGCACGCAGGGGAAAATCCTTTTAAGCCCCTTGATCGGCAGGGTGACTGCGTGCATGTGCTCGGCCGCATAAAGCGGGACGCTGACATCGACCATCCTGCCCACATCCCGGCCCCAGATGCCCCCGCAGTTGATCACTATCTCGCAGGTGAGGTCGCCGTGCTCGGTGGCGACCCCGCAGACGGCCCCTTTTTTCACTTTGATGCCGGTCACCGCGGTATCTTCGAAGACCTTGGCGCCCCGCGCGCGCGCGCCTTTTATTAAGGAGCGAGTGGTTTCCAGGGGATTGGTCTGCCCGTCGTTGGGCAGGTAAAAAATAGAAACCAGCCCTTTGGTGCTCATGCCCGGGACCATGTCCTCGGCTTCCTTGAGGCTGATTTCGTACATCTCGATCCCGAAGGCGCCGGCCATGGCCGCGCCCCGCAGCCATTCGCGGCGCCGGTCCTCGGTCTGGCAGACGCCCAACGCGCCCGTCGTCACATAGCCGGTGGCGACCCCGGTCTCGGCCTCGAGTGCGGGATAGAGCTGGGTGGCGTATTTCGCCAGGTTGGTCATCTCGCGATTTTGGCGCAGTTGGGCCACCAGGCCTGCGGCCGCCCAGGTCGTCCCGCTGCCGAGTTCTTTGCGTTCCAGGAGTGCGACATCGGTGTGGCCGATTTGGGTCAAATGATAGGCGGTGCTGCAGCCGACGATGCCGCCGCCGATAATGACGATGCGGGCATGGGAAGGCAGTTGTTGATTCATGACACCTCCTTGCGGGGTCGCCGCGATAGGGCGGATTTATGGAATCTGATATATCAGATTTTTATACTCGGGTCAAGAAAAAACCGAGTGGCTGAAACCGTCCCGCGGCCCACTTCTGGAAGGCTTTGTTCGCGCCGCTGCCTTCCCCGATCCGGGGCATCAAAACCCGGCAGGCTCAGTAGCGGCATGTGGTATCGTCACGGCGGCCGCCTAGCTCTGAAACTCCAGCGCCCGAAAATAAGTCTTGACGGAGCCTTCTGATATCTGATATTTCAGACAGCCGCGTGAGGGACTCCCGGCCCGACCACCGCCGGGGCGACAGAACCTGAATCCCACCATCCGAAGGTTGCGCTATATGACTGAAGCGAGCTTCTTGGTTCGGACCTCATGGCCTTCGTGGCCAGGCTATTTTGCCCATTCTGGCGACCAACCTGGCCCGGATCTCCTGGATACCCGCCCGGGCACCGCTTTCGCTCACACCTTATCTTCGGCAGCACCCGTTGCATCCCTATCACTTGCTACAGGAGTGTGCATTGGATAGCGCAGCCATCAACCCGGAAGACAGACCCACCAAAATCGACGTCAAGAGTCTCACCAAGCGGTTTGGGGATCTGCTGGTGCTGAACGACATTTCCTTTAATGTCGCGCAGGGCGAGTTTCTGGCCATCGTCGGGCCGACAGGCTGCGGCAAGACGACGTTCTTGAACTGCCTTTCCAAACTCATGCCCACCAGCGCGGGTGACATCTTCGTCGACGGGGAGGTGGCCGACCCCAAGAAGCACAACATCTCCTTCGTCTTCCAGGAACCGACCTGCCTGCCGTGGCGCACCGTCCGCCGAAATGTCGCCTACGGCATGGAAATCAAGCGCTACCCTAAGGAAAAAATCAATCAGCGGGTCGATTACATGCTGGATCTGGTTGGGCTAACGGACACCCAGGATCTGTATCCCAACCAGGTCTCCGCCAGCATGGTCCAGCGCATCACCGTCGCCCGGGCCTTTGCCATGGACCCGGACCTGCTGCTGATGGATGAACCTTATGGCCAGCTGGACATCAAGCTGCGCTACTACCTCGAGGACGAATTGATCAAGCTCTGGCAAACCCTCAAGAGCACGGTCATCTTTGTCACTCACAACATCGAGGAGGCCGTGTACGTGGCCGAACGCGTTCTGGTTTTGAGCAACAAACCCACCAAGATTAAAGCCGAAGTCAAGGTGGACCTGCCCCGGCCCAGGAAATTGATCGACCCGGAATTCGTTGCCCTGCGCAAACAGGTGACGGATCTGATCCAATGGTGGTGATATCGACCACTGCCCGGGGTCGGCCGACAAAGAAAATCGCCAACCAAAGGAGGTGCTACGGCAGCATAGCAAGCAATGGATTCCGGGCTCAGCCCGGACGACTCGCGGCAACCATCGTTGAGCAAGACGACCCTTATCCTGGAAAGGAGTTGCAGAGATGAAAAAGTTGACTTTATCCGCCGTGTTGGTTCTGGCCGCTATTCTGGTTTTCTCCTTCACGCCGGCCCAGGCCCAGAGCCCGATGAAGCTCAAGACCTGCTGGATGCCGGAATTTGAAACCTTCCTTCCCTGGCTGGCCAAGCAGAAGGGCTGGGACAAACAGGAAGGTCTCGACCTGGAATTGCTCTTTTTCGACTCGGGCATGGCCCAGATGGAAGCCCTGCCGGCCAAGCAATGGGTCCTGGGGGGCACGGGTGGCGTGCCTCAGGTGGTAGGCTCCCTGCGGTACGGTGCGTACGAAATCGGCCTGGGAGACGACGAATCGATCACCAACAACGTTTACGTCCGCGCCGACAGCCCCATTCTCAAGGTCAAGGGCTTCAACAAGCAATTCCCCGAAGTTTACGGTTCGCCCGAAACCGTCAAGGGCAAGACCATCCTGGTCACCACGGTCTCCTCCGTCCACTATGCCATGAGCACCTGGCTGAAGGTCCTGGGCCTGAAGGACAGCGACGTGGTCGTCAAGCAGATGGACCAGGCGTCCGCCATGGCGGCCTTTGAAAAGGGTGTCGGCGACGTGGCCGTGCTCTGGGCCCCCTACTGTTACACAGCCGAAGCCAAGGGCTACAAGAAGATCTCCGACCTCAAGATGTGCGGCGCGGCCCTGCCCATCACGCTGATCGGCGACAAGGAATTCTGCGACAAGAACCCGGAGGTCGTGGCCAAGTTCCTGCGCGTCTACCTGCGCGGCGTCAACTACATCAAGAAGCACGGCAGCCGGCCGGAAGTGGTCAAGCTTTATCAGAAGTTCATGAAGGATTGGGGCGGCATGAACATGACGCCGGAGATGTGCAAACTGGACATCGACACGCACCCGGTGTGGACCCTGGAGGAGCACCTCAAACTGTTCGATTCATCCAAGGGGATGAGCACGGCGGCGAAATGGCAAAGCCTGATCGCCGAATTTTTCACGGCTCAGGGCCGCTTCAAGCCTGAGGAATTTGCAAAGGTCAAAGATGCGACATATGCGACCGACAAATTCCTCAAGCTGGTAAAGACGCCCATTCCTACCGACGACCTGTAACCATTGCTGCCGCTGCCGGCCGAATCGGGAATGCGCCTCCCCGGCCGGCAGTTTTACCATCAGAGACAACCTGCCGGCGCCCCCGCAGGAGCGGGGCACGCTTCAGCCTGCAGCCCCTCGGCACGGGTGCCTGCGGGAACGCCGACGGGCAGACATCCCACGGGATGCCTGCAAACTTGAAAAACGTAAATGGAGACGAGCGATGGCTTATGAGGCAGTAAAGGTCAAGAAGCCGTTGACGCTGATTCTCCTGCCCATCATCAGCGTCCTGACCTTTTTTCTCGTTTGGGAACTGATCGTGGAATTCGACGTCGTGCCGAAGACCATGCTCGCCGCGCCCACCCAGGTCGGCGACCGTTTCATCGACAAGCTCAGCGATCCGAACCCGGACGGCGGTACGATGGCCGCTCACGCCTGGGTCAGTGCCCAGGAAGCCTTCCTGGGGTATCTGTTGAGTTTAGGCATCGGCTTACCGCTGGGCCTCTTCATGGGCTGGTTCAGTGTGGTGCGCGGCGTCGCCCGGCCGTTGTTTGAATTGGTTCGGCCGATCCCGCCCATTGCGTGGATCCCGTTGACCATTTTCTGGTTCGGCATCGGTTTGTGGGGCAAGGTCTTCATCATTTTTCTCGGGGGGGTGGTCCCATGCGTGATCAACTCCTTCGTGGGCGTGCGCATGACCAACCCCACCCTGATCCAGATGTCCCGGACCTGCGGCGCCTCGGACTGGCAAATCTTCACCCACCTGTGCGTCCCATCCGCCCTGCCGATGGTTTTCGGCGCCCTCCAGATCGCATTGGCCTGCTGCTGGACCAACCTGGTGGGTGCCGAGCTCCTCGCCGCCGACCAGGGCCTGGGCTACATGATCACCATGGGCCGCCGCCTGGCCTTGCCGGAACTGGTGGTGCTGGGAATGGTTTCGGTCGGCTTGGCCGGCGCCCTGATCGGTATGGTCATAGAAACGGTGGAACGCCGGTTGCTTTCCGGGATCAGGAGGTAGGGAGGATGGCTGAAAAAGTTGAGGCAATCCAAGGCCTGAAGTCCCAGGACCGTTCCATCGCAGACGAAGTCCAGCAGGCGGTCCGAGAGAAAAAGCCGCTGACCATCCGGCGCATCATCACGAACGAATATTTTCTGAACATCGTCTCCATGATTGCTTTTCTATTGGTCTGGCATTATGCCGCCGCCAGCGGAGCCTTCAGCGGTGCGCTGTGCACCCCCTGGCAGGTGGTGGAACAATTCCGCAACCTCATGACCGACACTCTGGCCGGTCTGACGATCTGGGGGCACATCTGGGCCAGCACCCAGCGCATCTTCATCGGCTTTGTTCTGGCGTCGTTGGTCGCCATCCCCTTGGGCCTGTTCATGGCCCTGAACCCGTACGTGGATGCCATCGTCAAGCCGGTCTTCGACATCTTCAAGCCCATGCCCCCGATCGCCTGGATCTCCATCGCCATTCTGTGGTTCGGGATCGGTGAACCCTCCAAGATCTTCATCATCGTCATCGGGACCTTCGTGCCCTGCCTGCTCAATGCGTACAACGGCATTCGCCTCATTGATCCGGAAATGTACGACGTCATAAAAGTGCTGGGGGGAAGACGCCGGAATGAAATCATCCAAGTGAGCTTCCCGGCGTCTTTCCCGGCCATTTTCGCCGGGCTGCAAATTTCACTCTCTAGCGCCTGGACCTGCGTTCTGGCCGCGGAGCTGGTGGCCTCCCGTTCCGGTTTAGGCTTCATCATCGTGCAGGGCATGAAAATATCGGATACGTCAATGGTCATCGGAGGCATGATCATCATCGCCATCGTGGCCTGGTTAACATCCCTGCTGGTCATGGGCCTGGAAAAACTGCTGTGCCCATGGAAGCGCGGAATCGGAGACCTGTAAATGGAACCCAAAATAGTCTGCCGGAACATCTCCAAGGTCTTCATTCAGAAGGGAACGCAGCGGGTGCACGTGCTCGAAGACATCAGCGTGGATGTCAAGCAGAACGAGTTCGTGGTCATCCTGGGGCCGGGGCAGTCCGGCAAGAGCACCCTGCTCAGAATCATCGCCGGGCTGGAAACACCCACCACCGGCTCGGTGAGCCTGGACGGTAAAGAAGTGGCGGGACCCGGGGCCGATCGCGGACTGGTTTTCCAGAGTTACATGCTTTTCCCCTGGAAGACCGTCCTGGGCAACGTGGAGCTGGGGCCGAAGCTCAGAAATGTGGCCAAGAAGGAGCGGCGGGAGGTCGCCGCGCACTACATCAACCTGGTGGGGCTGAAGGGCTTTGAGAAACACTATCCGCACCAGTTGAGCGGCGGCATGAAGCAGCGCGTCGGCATTGCCCGGGCGTATGCCAACAACCCCGAGGTCATGCTGCTCGACGAGCCGTTCGGGCAGTTGGACGCCCAGACCCGCTATTTCATGGAAAAAGAAATCGCCCGCATCTGGGAGACCGAGCGGCGGACCGTTTTGTTCGTCACCAACAATATCGAGGAAGCGATCTACCTGGGGGACCGGATCATCTCTCTGAAAGGCAAGCTGCCGGGGCGGATGCATGAGCTGTACGAAGTCCAGCTCCCGCGGCCCCGTGACAATACGGACATGAAGTTCCTGCTGCTCCGACAGCAAATCAGCGACGCTTCGGAGCTGGTCCTGTAGACCGGCATGTGCCGCGAATTTTTTCCGGATGAAACCTTATTTCTGCTTGCAGGTAGACAGCGAAAGGAGAACCGCGATGACGGTCAGATCATTTGACACCGTGCGCCGAATCGTTTTTGGTTTCGGCGCGGTTGACATGCTCGTCGAAGAGATTAAGCGCGTGAAAGGCACGAAGGTGTTGGTGGTAACGGACCCGGGCATCAAGGCGGCCGGCATTGTGGACATGGTGGCGGGCATACTGGACCGGTCCCAGGTAAAATACCAGGTCTTCGGAGCGGTCGAGCCCGACCCCCGGGTGGAAGTGGCCCTGGCCAGCATCGAGGCCGCCAAGGCTTACGGCCCGGATGTCATCGTGGGCCTAGGCGGCGGCAGCTCGCTCGACATCTCGAAGGTCACCTCGGTGATGGTGACCAACCCCGGGCCGATCGAAAAATACTTCGGAATGGAGTTGGTGCCCCTGCCGGGAGTACCCCTCATCCTCATCCCTACCACGGCCGGCACCGGCAGCGAGATGACTTCCATCTGCGTGCTGTCGGACAGCAAGAACAATGTCAAGAAGGGTATCGTGAGCGAGCACATGTTCGCCCGGGTCGCTCTGCTGGACCCGCAGTTGACGCTGGGGATGCCGCCGCGGGTGACCGCCATGACGGGCATGGACGCCCTGGTGCATGCCATCGAGTCCTTTGTCGGTGTGCGCGCTTCGGTCTTCACCGACACCCTGAACCTGCAGGCTATCCGCCTCGTCGCCGCCAATTTGCGGCTGGCTTACGCCAACGGCGACAACCGGGCGGCCCGGGAAAACATGCAGCACGCCTCCGGCCTAGCCGGCATGGCCTTCTCGAACACCCAGAACGGGCTGGACCACGCCATGGCGCTCGCTATCGGCGGCAAGTTCCACCTGCCCCACGGCCAGTTGACGGCGTTCATTCTCCCCTGGGTGATGGAGTTCAACCTGATCGCCGCCCCGAAAAAATTTATCGAGATCGCCAAGGCTTTCGGCGAAAGGACCAAGGGATTGAGCGAGATCAATGCCGCGCGGCTCTCGGTCAAGGCGGTCAAGGGGCTGCTCGACGACGTCGGGATATCCTACAAGCTGAGCAGCTACGGCGTCCCGCGGGAAGACTTCCCGGCCCTTGCGAAGGCCACGGTGGGTGCGGTGCGGCTGATCAGCAACAATCCGCGCAAGGTC
The DNA here is from genome assembly GCA_016219005.1 of Deltaproteobacteria bacterium. Classification (GTDB taxonomy): domain Bacteria; phylum Desulfobacterota; class Desulfobacteria; order Desulfobacterales; family SpSt-501; genus SpSt-501. The sequence goes on along the minus strand of JACRCN010000053.1, from coordinate 270 downwards.
ACCGAAGCAGATGTGATCGGCATTCTGGAGGCGAACTATTAAGCCTATGCCGGCAAAGGGCGGGCCCGCCCTGCCGCGCGGACACGAGCGGGGCGGCTGTTTCGGGGGCGGGCTATGAAAAACAGATGAATCGAGAAGGAGCGCGCACGCGTTGATAACCTAACATAATTGAAGGAAAGGAAGAGGGTATGTCCGAGATCATGGAGTATGTCAAAAGCCGAGATCCGCACGAGAAGGAGTTTCATCAGGCGGTAGGCGAGGTGATGGATT
>JACRCN010000056.1 GCA_016219005.1 Deltaproteobacteria bacterium | reverse complement strand
GATCCTCAAGAGCGATCGCCAGAACAGGGAGTTTTTCCGATTTGCATTCCACAAGGACTGGGATGATCCATCGCTTTATGACGTGTGCGTCAATCCCGGCAAGATAGGCATCGAGAGAGCGGCGCAGACGATAGTAGAAACAGCGCGATACTCAGAGTTGAAGGCGTGCAACATTTACGCCCTTGAGGCCATTGAACGTCTTTCGCAGACGAAAAGGATTGAGGCTGCATTATTGGAACTCGATTTTCGGGCTACGGGCGTTAGGGTAGAGATACCCCAAAAGGGGGTCGTGCATATTTCCGGGATCCTTGACAATCAGGAGGATAAGGCGCGCATACCGAAAGTAATCGGAGGCATTCCCGGTGTGGAACGGGTCGACGTGGATGTGATAGTTGTGCCAGCCGGACACGTTTAGATTTTTACCGGGCGCGTCTGCGGAAATTACAGACGCCCGGGCAACCTGCCCTATACGATGACAAGAGGCGTCGCTTGCTATAGGGGAGGGCCATTATGAGGGAAGAAAATAAAACTAAATCTACTTGCTCTACGGAATGTGAATACCTCTTCTATGAATGTGATCCCGAAGGCATTTCTTATACTAAGTGCCGAACGAAATACAACAAATGCGTGAGAAAGTGTCTGCTCCCGCAATTGACGCCCACTATAAGGGCAGGAAAGGAATTTGAGATGAAAAAAATGCCATCGAGAGATACTGTCGGAAAATGCAAGGGTGAGTGCCGCAACCGAGTCAGAGAAGGTGCGGCGAAACGGCAGAAAACCATTTCTTCAGAGCCTTACAGCACGCCTGCTCCCAACAGCCCTTGGGCAACGGGCCGAAATGATACGCCAGGGGCATGGGACGGACATGGGATGTAGCCTTTCGGTTTAGATAACTAGAGCAGCGCGAGGAATATCCTCACGCTGCTCACGCCGCCTTGAAAATTCAAGCGCAAACTGAATACCGTGGATAATACGTCGATTGGTTTCGCCAGGTGTAGATCCATGGCATGATCCCGATCAGGGGAATCAACAGAACCCCGGCGTGCTGTCGGCCGAACCGAAAGTCAGGACGGCACCCAGCCGGCCTTCGTTGAGAGCTTTGCCGGCGTCGGCCATGGAGTATTCAAACAATATGGTCAGCCTTCATTATCTCACGTTTGCCTGTACCGAATCCTTCGCTAGTTTGGCAGTCTGGGCCTCATAAGCTGTTCTTATCTCGCTCTGCAAATCTTCTCCACAATACTCATTGCGAAGAACCGTAAATTTGACGTGGGGTAGGTTTCGCGAATCAAAACTTTCTATTTTCAGTCCAAGTTCAGGGCGTCTTTCGTTAATAGCTTGGACGACCCGGTCCATGATGAAAACGTCAAGGGGGGATACGCCAAACTCAAATACGATTTGGATTGTCGGCATCTCGGCAAACAGCCGTTCGAATTCACCTGGCTTGAAGTTTCTATTTTGGGGAAATGGAATTTTCCCTTCCTTGTCACAAAAAATATAATCGCATTTTATTCCTTCGATCAGCCAATCATATTTTGCAATGCGATAAAGCAAGGCCCCTGTAATATCAGATCCTCCCAAGTTGGCCCTGTTAAGGTTGGCTTCGCATAGATTTGCCTTAACGAGATTGGCTCCTCTAAGATCCGCATCGCTGATATTCTTTCCGGTGAGGTTGACTCCGCTGAAATTAGCGCCTTTTAGATTGGCCTTTCGCAAATCAACTTTGCTAGGATCTATGCCGGTGAAATCCACTCCGCTGAATATCACATGGCTGGAATTGATTTCATTGAGATCCACGTCATTGAGATTTGCCTCGCTGAGGTTGGTTCCAATCAGAATTGCCCCCATAATGTCCGCGCCGCTGAGATTGGCTCGGGTAAAGTCCGCTTTGGTGAGATTGGCTCCTCTGAGATCGGCCCCTCTGAGATTGGCTGCGCCAAGACGGGTTTCACGGAGATCGGCTTCGGATAGATCGGCCCTTTTGAGATTGGCTCCTCTGAGATCCGCCCCCCGCAGATTAACTCCGTGGAGAATTACGCCACTGAGATTATGGGCCGTTCTAAGTTCCACTTCCCTTAAGTCGATCCTGCTGAGATTCGCCTCGCTAAGGTTCGTTCTGTTCAAATCCGCCCCATTGAGATTGGAACCGCGAAGGTCCGCACCGGATAGATTGGCTCTGCTGAAGTCCATCCCGCTGAGATCAACGCCGCTGAGATCGGCCCCGGCAAAATTCGCACCGCTGAGATCCGCATTTTCGAACTCGGCCTTGGTGAGATCTGCCCCGGCGAGATTGGCATGGCTGAGATCGGTCAAGCGGAAAATAGTTCCATTGAAAATTGCATCTCTCAGGTCAGCTTTGCTGAGATTTGAGGACGTAAGATTCGCCTCCGTCAGATTGGCTTTTCTGAAATCCGAAAGACTTAAATCCAATACATGAAGATACGTCTGGGTGAAATTCACGCTGCGAAAATCCATTCTCTTGAAATCTGCGGTTCCAAGCCCAAGTTTGAAAATATTCTGTTTGCTGAGATCCGGAGTGATAGAGGGGTGCTCCATGCGCCAGTTGTTCCAAACCAAGACCCCTCTTTTAAATATTTTGAGATGCGCCTTAATAGCCATAGGAACTTTTCCTGTTCTACCGGGAAGAGTGGAAAGCAATTTTCGTCATGAGGGCCAGCCAATCGAGTTTTTCGAGGACGTCTTCATAGGCGATCATTCTCGGCTTGTCCCGGTGGGCGTAATTGGCGGAGGCCTGCGCCATGTCGGAGCCGGCCCTCACGGATTCATGGTGAAGTTGATATCGGAACGGTTCCGGTTCTGAACAAGAGATGGTGAGAGCATGTCCCATTCTTCCAAATCCTGCGTTTTCCGGGTTTTTAACCCGGCGACAAATGTCTCTTGTGACAATTTTGAACCAGCGGGTAGCGATGTAAAGCGATAGGATGGTCCAGTGAAATAAACTTTTGGATGCGCCGAGCTACTCAAAGCAGAATCCATGGATTCCGCCAGCGTGAGCACAATGGCTTCGAAGAGCAGTTCGCGCGCCACTGCACGGCTGTTGATCCCCCCGAAGTTCAGGCGTTCGCGCACGGGCAGGGCGATATCCCAGTGGTCGAGGTTGGCATAGCCCAGCAGAGTGGCGCCGGGGATCATCTGGTCGGAGTAGGCGACGTAACCGTCGTTCCTCGGCTCGACCCTGGCGAGCAGATCATAGGTGAGCAGCATCATCGGGTGGATGTCCTGGCGCCGGGCAAAGCCACCAAGGGAGAAGTATTGCACATGTTTCGGCAGTCGATGAGTTGCAAGCCAGGTCATGCAGGAGGATCGGGTCAGGCTGTTTACGACGTCCCGATCGCCCGGAGGGCAATACATGAGCGGCATTCGAGAGAAAAACCCCAGATAAGTCTCAGCAAAGTCGTCTGCAAGGGGAGAACCGTTTACGGCGCCGGCCACGCTGACCACGGCACGGATCCGCCGGGCCGACGGCGGGTGATTCACCAGGAAATGCAGGATGTCAACCGTTCCTTTCGAGTGCCCGACCAGCACAATCCGGTCGGCCGGGTCGTCGGGGAGTCGCTCGATGGCCGCAGCGATCTGGGCGGCATTATGGTCGGCCCCCGACCGGCCGCTTACCGGGATGAAGTCGATGCGGCAGCCGCGTTTCCTAAGAAGTGCAGCGGCATCTTCGAAGGGCATACCGAACTCCGGGAAGCATTCCGCGAAGGCGCCGGCCACGATCAGGATCCACAGGCGCGGGTCGTGAGGAGGCAGAAGAGCCGGAGTGGACGGAAGACCTTTTTCATCCGTCATGCGCCAGAGAAGGTTCGTGCAATCAAAACGCGAACCCCCGACCGAGGAAGCCTGCTCGGCAAGCGCGCATACCATCTGGCGAAAGCGCGGCCGCCCGTCTTGCGCCGGCGGTGCGCCGGGATAGCTCAATACCTGCGCTGGGCTATCCTCGCTGAGGGACATCAGGTTCGGCGCGCAGCCGGATGCGAGCACCACGATGCCCATTAGCAGGATTAAGTTGCGGGAATAAAAGCCAAGAACTCTCTTTTGCTGCATAGCACGGGTCCCAGGGTGTCGATGCCTTCAATTGTGGGGGCTGCATCTTGTCGCGAGTGTGAAGGTTGAAAGGCGCCTTTGCACCTTCTCGCTGTCCAAGACGACCAAATTCGACCCGTATGCCCTATTTATCATTTAACTTGTAGGTGCTTCAAGCTCAAAACAACTTTTTCCAACGGCACGTTGTCAACGAACCGGATCAAGATTAGAAGCTATTTTAGAGATAGCGGGTCACCCGCTGGATTCAGGTCTGCGCCTGTGGAGAAAGAGTGCAGCCACCGGAAGGCTAAGAGCTTTTTATAGGCTTGCAATGCAGCCTTCGACTGGTATAGTAGTAATATCAATAATAGATAGCTTGAAAAGACAGGTAGCCGCTAAATTTACGCATAATATCATCTTCCTCAATGAAAGGGGCCATGATTATATGAAAAGGGTAAGTTTGGTAATCAGCACATTGCTGGTGGCTTCCGTCTTCGCTGGCTGCGCAGTTTTTGGGCGCGGCAAAGATTTTAAGCCTTTTGATGAAAATTCACTGAAACAGGTAACCACAGGCAAAACAAGCGCAAGTGAAGTGACGCAACTATTCGGACCGCCGAATAAAATTGTTAAGTTGTCCAATGGAAATGCGTACGTTTACGAACGATCCATAGAAAAGGCCACAGGATTATGGTTGGTTGTCCTTACCTTCGGCAATTGGGACAAACAATATGATCGGATTGTATTTTTTATTAACACGGATGACGTGGTAACGCATTTCGGCAGCAGTTTTAATGCGGAGACAGCATCTTATGCGATGCCGTTTTAATAAGATAATTTGGGTCTCAGCTGCTCTGTTGTTAGCGCAAGCCATATCAGCGTGCGTCTCTCTGCAATTTGAAAAAGTTCAGGAAGGGGTTGATGTCCTGGCGCCCCCTGTTGAATTTATGCATAAAAAAACATCGCTGGAGGAAATTCTCGCTTGCTATGGCGCGCCCACTGATCTCGTTGATATGAATGGCGATTTTGCTCTGCATTATCGAAGAACCCTCGATAGGGGCATGAATGTTTCAATAGGGATTCCCCTGAAGGAGGCCTTGCTGCCTACTCCTAGCATGAAAGCCGCCGGCAACCTTTTGCGTTATGACACAGTCGCTTTTATATTCACGGCCGATGGGGTGTTGAAAGATATGAAATACGAAAAAGGTACGAGCCGATCCTTATGGAAGGATTACTGGGAATAGAAGAAATGCCACCGCTCCGTTGACCAGCCGGGCGATGCGCCGGCCCAGCGGGTCGTGCACATAATCGATCCGCCGGCTGAGCTACCGTCCCAATTTCATATTGAAAAATACATGATTCACCCCATCCCCATGGAATGCCACCTGAATTAATAATTCTTGAAGACCGTTTGTTAAGATCGTAGACGCCGAAAACACGCGGGTGTTCAGAAGGAGCGTCATCCCTGAACGACACCTGGTCAGGTCTTGAAGCCGACTGCCCGCATCGTCTGCTCCTGCGTCGTTCACGCTTTCGGCCGCAGTGGTGCGTCAGCGTTAGCCCTTCAACGTTAGGCAAAGAGGAGAAGATTTCAGTCTCCGGAGATGAGGTGCTGTTATGGTACATAACCCGCCAAAAAATATGCCGCGTATCGTGCCTTATTTACATTACCGGAACATGAAAGAAGCCCTGGAATGGCTGTCTTCCGCATTCGGCTTCAGCGTCAGCTTTACCCTGCCGGACAAAAAGGGGAATTTGCTCCACGCTGAAATGAGGCTCGGCGATGGTGTGATAATGTTTGGCCCGACGAGCAAAGAGCATGGCGGAATGAGCCCGCTTGATCTATTGGGGGTCAATCAAGGGCTTTATGTCTACGTGGATAACGTGGATACGCATTATGAAAACGCTAAAGCCAGAGGGGCCGTCATCACCATGGAACCCGAGAACATGTTTTGGGGAGATCGAATTTATTCGGCGAAAGACATAGAAGGCCATCAATGGACATTTGGCCAGCACGTTAAGGACGTATCGCCCGAAGAGATGCGCCCGCCAGAGTGTTGAATAGGGTTATGCGGGGGGTGCAGATTCTAAGCGTAACGGCAAAGTGAAAAAAATGGGTCTCATGGCACTCACGTTCACCAGAGCTCCGTCCGAATGCGGTTCCGGATGAACATACCGACAAGGGGGTGTGTGATGGCTAAGGAGAAGAAACAGGAAGGCAAGCTGGACATGCAGGCAATGATGGAAGTGTACCAGAAGCTGGCAACTCCTGGCGCAGCCCATAAGATGCTGGCGAAGATGGCGGGCGCTTGGACCACCAGGACCAAGGCATGGATGGAGCCCGATAAACCCCCGATGGAAGGCACGGGCACCTGCGAACAGAGGATGCTCCTTGGCGGACGTTACCTGCAGCAAGAGTATACCGGAGAGATGATGGGCAGTTCGTTTACGGGCATCAACCTTATCGGGTACGACAACCATACCAAGAAGTATGTGTCGGCCTGGATCGATTCGATGAGCTCCGGTATTTATTATTTTGAGGGGACTGCCAGCGCAGATGGCAAGACCATTACGCAGGAAAACACCTATGATGACCCTGTCAGAGGTCCCACGGTATGGCGTAGTGTGACCAGGATCGTGGATGACAACACCCTGGAGTATGAGATGTATCTCACCTCCAAGGGGAGCAAGGAAGAGAAGATGATGGAGATGACCGTCACCCGAAAGAAATGATGAGGGAAGCCCCTATCCTCACTTTCGGAGGCCTGATACTTCCGGATCACCCGGTCGGGTGCGTCTCATACAGCTTTGACAACCCCCTGAGCCAGGATCTTTGGCGAGCCGGCCATGTCTCACAAAGGGGTTTATCCTTGTTGGGCAGATAGCAAGGAGGACACGATGCAAATCATTCAGAAAATCACACCATGCTTGTGGTTCGATAATCAGGCCGAAGAGGCGGCTAACTTTTATATCTCTATCTTTAATAATTCCGAAATCGGAAGAATTACCCGCTATGGAAAAGAGGGCCATGAGATTCACGGAAAACCGGCGGGAACGGTAATGACCGTGGAATTTAAGCTCGATGGTCAGGCATTTACCGCACTCAACGGCGGTCCGATATTCAAATTCAGCGAAGCGACTTCGTTTCAAGTGCATTGCGGGACGCAAGAGGAGGTAGATTATTATTGGGAAAAACTATCCGAAGGCGGAGATGAAAAGGCACAGCAGTGCGGCTGGCTGAAGGACAAATATGGCTTATCGTGGCAGGTTATTCCCAAACTGTTGAGCGAATTTTTGAGTGACCCTGACTCTGAAAAATCACAAAGAGCCATGAAAGCGATGCTTCAAATGAAGAAAATCGACATAAAAAAAATCAAGCGGGCATATGTTGGACAGAGCACGGCATGACCCAGAGCGGCAACAACCTAAAAGCATTGGCGGCAACCGCCGCGGGTGGCAATGGCATCATGTGAGTTCATGGCCATATCGCATTAGATGCGTCTTTGGGGTGGCTTTTAATCGAATTGCAGGCCGCCGTTCTGATCGATGATCTCGCCGGTGATAAATCCCGCAAGTGGGTGAACGAGAAAGCGCACCGCATGGGCGACTTCTTCGGGCTCGCAAAAGCGCTTCACTGGGATTTTTTCCACGATCGCCTTGCGCTGCTCTTCCGTGAGCTGAACGGTGATCATCGGGGTTTTCACATAGGCGGGGGCGATGCCGTTCACGGTCACCCCGTAGGGGGCGAGCTCGGCCGCCAGGCTGAAGGTGAGCGAGATCAGTGCCCCCTTGGAAACCGAATATGCTGTGCCGGCGGTAATGCCACCTGTCTTGGCTGCCAGCGAGGTGATGTTCACAATTCGTCCCCAGCGCCTGCGTTTCATGTCATCCATGAAGGCGCGGGCCAGGTAGAAGGCGCCGTCAAGGTTCACTGCCAGCACCCGCTTCCATTCGTCGGGAGTCGTCTGCACGGCCTTGTCGTTGGAGAGGATCCCCGCGTTGTTGACAAGCACATCCACGCTGCCCCAATTTTCACGGATATGCTTCACGGCACCATCCACCGCGGCAGGCTCGCTGATGTCACAGGCGACCGGCAGCGATTTCCCAAGGGGAAGGCTGCGGGAATAGTCACCGAGCTTCTCCCGGTCCAGGTCCACCAGCACGGTCCGAAAACCGTCTTCCCGAAGTGCCGTGACGATCGCTTTACCCAGAACGCCCAGTGCCCCGGTTACCAGAGCCGTCTTTCCAGCTTCCATCACAATCACCTTGACAGGACCCGATGCAGGTTGACACCCAACTCGCGCGCTTCTTCGGCCGTCGCCGTGGAGGTCTGGATAAAAAGTCCCTTGCGGCCGAAAAAGTCGACAAGCTTTTTTGAATACGCGACCAGGTCCACCTTTGCGTCCAGACCATGATCCCAGTAATAGTGTCGCAGGCAGAGTGCGGTTTTCCCCGCGGCGGCTTTCCTGACCGCCTCCCAGTCCGTCTGAGGAATTGTGAAATCCAGGCCCCGCAGGCCTTCGATCTCCATCATGGGATCCACGACGTTTTTCACGCTTCCGCAGGAGTGCACGACGATGCCGCCCATGGCCCGGGAAATCATGCTGTTGTACTTCACGCCGAACTCTCGGTAGAGTTTCGGTGACATGATGGCGGCCGTGTCGTCGCTGACTCGCACACCGACCTCGCGTGGGATGTGCCACATTTCGTGACCCATGGTGTGAAGGTTGCGGATGCGCGCCAACTGCTCTCTCAGATAGGCGATCGTCGTCTCGGTGATCTTTTCCAGCAGCACATTCACTTCCCTGGGGTGGAGGATGGTGGCGGCGATGAAGGAGGTGTATTCCCAGATCAGGGAGGCCGTGACCAGGGGCGAGGGCACATTCACCAGGCGCAGCGGCAGGTCGGAGTGAGCTTGGAGATAATCGACCCGCTCCCAGGCGAGACGGAAGATGGGGTTTGTCTTCGGATCGGGCATCTTGAGGGTGTGCACATCCTGCGGATTATCGTCGCGGATCAGGGGGTTGACCCAGGGGTCGGCCTCGTCGTTTACGGTGTATTCGCAGCCGAAGGCGGAGGCGATTATGTTGATGCCCTGGTTGGGCTTGATGTTGGACATGCCGTAGTCGTAGACGCCCTCCCGCTGCTTGTGGAAACCCTCGTTCCAGGCGAGCTCCGCCGCGTGGTCGGAGAAATACTTCGATGTGGCCGCATGCATGGGGCCGATTTCGATCAGAAACGGTACTTCGTCTACATCCTGGAGCTGCCAGTTCGCGCGGATAAGATCTTTCTTATCCTGTTTCGATGGGATGTTGTTTTCCATTGAGCCGCTCGCCTGTTACATGACCCAGTTGGGCAACCAGATAACCAGAGACGGAAAGAAGGTTATGAGAACGAGCACAACGACCAAGGGAACGATCGTCGGCATGCAGGCCTTCACGACTTCCTCAAAACTCAGCCCCGAAACTTGCTGCATCACGAATAAAATCATCCCGAAGGGCGGAGTCATTAGCCCGATCATGAGGTTCAACACCATGACTACCCCGAAGTGAACCGGGTCGATACCCACGGCCGCGAGCACCGGCATGAACACCGGGCCCAGGATGAGGATGGCTACAGTGGAGTCCATGAAACACCCCACCACTAGAAGGAAGAGGTTGATCAAGACCAGGATGACCCAGGGGTCCCTGCTGATGCCCACGAGCCACTCGGCAAGCTTCAGGGTCAGGCCCGTGCGCATGAGAACCCAGCCGTAAAAAGCCGAAGCCGCCACGAGGAATCCGATGACCGCGGTCTCCCGCGCGGTCTCCGTGAAGGCCCTCACCAGATCCGTGAAGGTGAGTTCGCGCAACACAAATACGCCGACGGCAAGGGCGTACAAGGATGCCACACCGGCGGCCTCCGTCGGCGTGAAGAACCCCAACCAGATCCCGCCGAGCAGAATGATCGGTGCCATGAGCGGAACGATCGAGTCGGCCAAACTCTTCTTGGCCGTCGCCCAGGTGGGGACCGGCTGGCGCGGATAGTTGTGTTTTTTCGCCTGGGTCGCCACCCAGACCATGAGCGCAGCGGTCATGAGAAGCCCGGGGACGACGCCTCCCAGGAAGAGCCGGCCCACCGAGACCCCGGAGACAAAGGAAAACACCACCATGGGAATACTGGGCGGGAAAATCGGGCCGATGATTGAAGAGGATGCCGTGCAGGCCACGGCAAATTTGGACGGATAGCCGCTTTTGGTCATCGCCTCGTGCTCGATCTGCCCGAGCCCGGCCGCGTCCACCACCGCGGCGCCGGACATTCCCGAAAAGATCAGGCTGCCCAGGATGTTCGCGTGCCCGAGCCCGCCTGGTAAAAACCCGACCAAGGTGTCGGCGAAGCGAAAGATTCGCAGGGAAATGCCGGCGGTGTTCATGAGCTTGGCTGCCAGGATGAACAGCGGGATGGCCAGGAGCACATAGTTTTGCAGCGCGAACTGCATCTTCTGCGACAAAATGGTGAACTGAAACGGTGAGCCGCCGAGGAGGAATGCCCCCAATGCCGAAAGGCTCAGTGCCATGGCCACGGGTAGGCCCATCATTAAAAAAACAACGAGCCCCAGGGTCAGCATGAGAATCAATGGGCACCTCTGCGTTCGGATAGGGTGGCGTTGCGGCGGATGATATCGCTGTAAAGATTCATCACTTGGTAGAAGGTCATGATGAGGCCGGAAAGAAAAACAACGAGGTACATGTAGCCGATTTTCATCCAGGCCACGGTGGGTAGTTCCACCTCCCAGTTCATTTGCATGTTTTCGAACGCCCCCAGGGTGAAGATGATAAAAAACGGCAGCATGAGCAGCCTTCCGATGACATTCAAGACCCGCCGGGGCTCCTTTCCCAAGCGAGCCACGAAGACCGTGATCGTGATGTGCCCTTCATCCCGCATGACGGCCGCCGCCCCGATAAACGCCAGAAAGATGAGAGTGTACTGGGCGAGTTCTTCGGTCCAGGAAGCTGAAACCTCCACCACGACCCGGAAGACCACACTGAGCATCACGATCAATAGCATGAACAGCAGAGCGACCGCATTGATGGCTTCAAGCGTTTTTTTCATGGGAAAGTCCCGGGTGTGGAGGCGCCCCGCCCACCGCGTGGACGGTCAGGGCGCCTTGCGTATCATAAAGTGCAAGATTATTTAAGCGCGGCCTTGACCTTTTCGTAGAACGCGGGATCCCAATCATCTTTCGCCATCTGGTCGATGATCGGTTGAGCGACCTTCTTGAAGGCGTTCTTGTCGACCGTGATCAGGGTCATGCCGTTTTCCTGCAGCTTCTTCACGAACTGGGCATCGCCGCCCTGGGTGATGTTGTTGGCGAAGGCCACTCCTTCCGCCATGGCCTTGGTGAGCAGGTCCTGGTCTTCTTTCTTCAGGGAGTTCCACCATTTGGCGGAGGACAAAATCCGAGCGGCGGAATAAACGTGCTCGGTGGCAATCAGGTATTTCTGGGCTTCGTAGAACTTGTAATTCAAGATGGTCTCAGGCGGATTTTCCTGGCCCTCCACCACCCCGGTCTTGAGGGCCATGTATACTTCGCCGAAAGCGATGGTGGAAGGCAGCGCGCCGAAGCTCTCCCACACCTTGAACCAGGATTTCACCGAGGGCAGTCGCATTTTGAGGCCCTTCACGTCGGCCACGGAGTTGACCGGCCGGTTGGCGGTGAGGTAGCGGGCGCCGCGGAAGATAACGCCGTCGGTGCGGACCGCGCGCTGCTTCTCGATGATGGCGGACAGCTCTTTGCCGGGGCCATTCCAGAACTTCCAAAAATCACCCTGGCTGCTGAACGCGTAGGGCACTTCGCAGATGAAATACTTCGGGAAGAAGGTGGAGATGTCGTTGGTTCCCACCGCGCCGTATTCCACGGAACCGGTCGACAGCATTTCAAAGGTCGACCGTTCATCACCCATGGCGTTCGAGGGGTGGATGAGGATCTCGACCCGGCCGCCGGAACGCTCGGCCACAATCTGTTTGAACTTGTTCAGGCCCTTGTCCTGCGGTGAATCCGGCGGAAACGTCGAAGCTATGTTGGCGGTGATTTTCTGAGCGGAGACCACCGTCGGTCCAAGAATGACCAAACCACAAAGCAACGCAATCATGAAGACGTAAATTCGCTTTTGCATAATTGATCCTCCCTGAAGTTGTAGGTTGGGGTTGCCCATTCAACGGGGTGCTGAAAAACACTGCCTCCTCAATCGCTGAAATAGCTCTCCGGCAAGCAGCTGCGAAGCTCGAGCAGGTGAACGGCCACGGCGTCGATATGCTTTTGCATCTCTGAACAAAACCCTGCCGTATCGTTTGCCATCAAGCGTTCAACGATGGTTGTGTGCTCCCTCAAGATCCGTTCGGCATGGCCTTTAATCCGGTCCAGTAGCAGCCATCGCACCCGGTCGAGGTGCAGTTTCGTGCCTGCGATGAGCGTCCACACGCGGGAGCGTCCCGCGAACTCGAACAACCGGCGATGCATTTCTTCATCCGCCTGAAAAAGCGCGTCGGTTGCGCCGTCGTGCAGGGCAGCCTGCTGGCGTGAAAGCAGGGAGCGAATTTCCTCGCGCTGGGCACCCGTGATGGTGTTGACCACGTCCAAGAGATTGGCGCATTCGAGGGTTCTGCGCACGAAGCACCCCTCCCGGATGAGGGCAACCCGCAAGGGCGCAACGCGCGTGCCGACCTGGGGGTACACCTGCACCAGTTGCTCCTGGACCAGGTGCTGCAGGGCCTCGCGCACGGGCGTTCGGCTCGTTCCCACTGCGGCGGCGATTGACGCCTCGGACAAGGCTGCACCCGGCGGCAGATGGCCGCGCACGATGGGGTCGCGCAATATGGCGTGGATCTGGGCGGAGTAGGACCGGCTGGGGTCGAGAGGCTGGGGCACGAGGGCGGCGATTTGCTCTTGCGCCTGGTCGAAATCTCCTCGTATTGCGGATCGTATGCGAGTCGAACGCACCTTGCTGTCCGCCTCCCTGGAGTGGGGGGTGATTGATTCAGATGTAAGAACTACCATACTTGCATGGTAGTATGCAAGAAAGAAATGAAAAATTTATTTTACATCCCAACTAACCCACTCAAGGCAGGGCGGGAAAGTTCAGCTTTCTCAAGCACCACTTCGGCGAGCCCAACATGCCGGCTCCGGGCTTCATCAAAAAGATGGACGCGCAGGCATTGTGAGAACATACCCTATTCTTCACGATGTAAAACCTGAAATTGAGTAGGAGGAGGGCTCGCGCCTTCCTTCCTTGCACACCACCGTACGTGCGCATATGGCGGTTCGTGAAGTACGTTGAAGCTGTTGAGGTTGAGCCAACAGTGACACGAGTCCACTACGATCGCATGCTGCTTCGGGGATTGAAGAAAAGATCGAAGGCTTTGGTTTTTTTATCCTGATTGGCTTGGAAGCTATCCCCTTCTGTTACAAGGACGGCTATGACGCATTTGATCCCGCAGATGGTGCCCTCCGTCAAATGACCGCCTATGGTGACCACGGTTTCATCTTGAACCGTCGAGGCCGCAAAATGAGCGTGGACTTCCACACCGCCGCCGGCTTTGGGGGCGATCCAGCCGGTCAAGGACACCAATTCCATGGGGGAGGTGACTTCAAGATAGAGGCGCTCTTCGTTGGTCACCGGGTATTTTTTCGGAAAGACCTTCAGATTGCGGAAAACTGCCCTTTTGAGAGCCCCCAGCCCTGAGACAAAAACACCGGCGCTGATCCCTTCTGCGGACACTGCTTCCGAAATTGCCTGAAGCAGGTCCGCATTCGGTTTGATCCTGAATTGAAACAGCCGCTGGATTTGTGAAAAACCGCTGCCTTCGATCGAACTCAAAGTTCATCTCCTTTCAATTCGATAAGTTTTCAACTGCGTATCGTATCCGGATTGCTTCTTTAAATCAATTTGCCCCCGTGTGACGTTTCGAATTGCGAAAGGGCATCCGTGATCTCATAGTAATCCCCGGCCTGAGACACCCACACGTGGCCGATGGTTTTGAGGCCGGTGGGAGAATCCAGCGTGCCTGCGGCCACGGCGATATTTTGCCCGCTGCCCCTGGGGTCCCAAAACAGGCTCGAGCCGCACTCTCCGCAAAAGCCCCTGTGCACGTTGGGCGTCTCGTCGGTTATGGACCGGTACCACTTCAGGCCATCCTGCGCGGTGAGCAGCAGATCATCGCGCCGGACAGAGGTGTAAGCGCCGACATGGCCGTGAAATCGCCGGCACTTGCTGCAGTGGCAGTTGATCACATTTCGCAGCCGGCCGCGGATCTCATACCGCACCGCGCCGCAAAGACAACCCCCGGTCGCGGTGACATGGTTTTCGATTGCCATTGCTCTCTCCCGTAAGGTTTGAAAGGGTCAACGGCCTCTGCCGGCGCCGTCCGTGCCGGGCCTGTCAAGCCGCTTCAGCTGACCGACCGGTGCAGAGGTTACTTGCGCACGGCCGCGGCGGCTTCCATGAGCGCCTCGGCAAAGGTCGGGTGGCCGTGGACGGTGCGGGCGATGTCCTCGGCGCTGGCGCCGAACTCGAGTGCCAGCACGGCCTCGGCGATCATCTCGGCCGCGCGGGCGCCGATGATGTGAACGCCCAGGATGCGGTCGGTCACCTTGTGGGCGATGACCTTGACGAAGCCCTCGGTATCGCCCAGGCAGCGGGCGCGGCCGGCGCCGGCAAACGGGTAGGCGCCCGTGGCGTAGGGGATGCCGCGCTCCTTGATCTGCTCCTCGGTCAGGCCCACGCTGGCCACCTCGGGGGCGGTGTAGACAATGGCCGGGATGGCGTCGTAGTTCACTTCGCCAGGCTTGCCGGCGATGACCTCGGCCGCCGCCCTGCCCTCGGCCGAGGCCTTGTGGGCGAGCATAGGGCCGGGTACGAGGTCGCCGATGGCGTAAATGCCGGGCACACTCGTGCGCAGGGAGCCGTCCACGCGGACGAAACCGGTCTGAGGGTCGGTTGCGACCCCGGCCGCCTCCAGGTTCAGGTCCTTCGTGAGCGGGCGGCGGCCCACGCTCACCAGGAGCTTGTCAAACTCCAGGGTTTCGGACTTGCCGTCGGATTCGATGACGACGCTTGCCTTGTCGCCCGCGACCGTGGCGCGCTTGACCTTTGACCCCAACCGGAAGGTGAAGCCCTGCTTCTTCAGGAGGCCCTGCAGCCGGCGCCGGACCTGGCCGTCCATGCCGGAGGCGATCTCCGGGAGCATCTCGATCACGGTGACCTGGGAGCCCAGCCGCATCCAGACCGATCCGAGTTCGAGGCCGATGTAGCCGCCGCCGACAATGCCCAGCCGGCCCGGGACCGCGTCGAGCTTGAGGGCCTCGCTCGAGCTCAGGATGATCTTGCCGTCGAAGGCCAGGCTGGCCGGTGCCACCGGCTCGCTGCCCGTGGCCAGGATGATGTTCTGCGCCTCGAGCGTTTCCGTCTTGCCATCGGTATCGACCGCCACGAGGTTTTTCCCCGCCAGCCTTGCCGTGCCCCTGACGATAACGACCTTGTGGTTTTCAAGGAGCTTTTGCACATTGTCCGTGAGGTCCTTGACCACCTGCTCCTTGCGGGCCATCATGCGGGCGACGTCCATGCCGACCGCGCCGGTCGTGATCCCGTGGTCCGCCAACTGGGCCTTGGCCAGGTGGAAGTACTCGCTCGAGTCCAAAAGCGCCTTGCTCGGGATGCAGCCGACGTTCAGGCACACCCCGCCGAGGCGCGGCCATTTTTCGACACAGGCCGTCTTCAGCCCGAGCTGGGCCGCGCGCGCTGCGGCCACATAGCCTCCGGGGCCGCTTCCAATGATCACCAGGTCGTAGCGGTTGGCCATCGTCAGATCTCCATCATAATGCGTTCAGGGTTTTCGATGCACTCCTTGATGTGCTTGAGGAAGGTCACGGCCTCGCGGCCGTCCACGATGCGATGATCGTAGCTCAGGGCCACGTACATCACCGGCCGGATCACGACTTGATCGTTGATCGCCACGGGCCGCCTGTCCACGCGGTGCATGCCGAGGATGCCGCTCTGGGGCGTGTTCAGGATGGGAGTGCTTAAGAGCGAGCCGAAGACACCGCCGTTGGTGATCGTGAAGGTGCCGCCATCGAGGTCGGCCAGGGCCAGCTTGTTTTCCTTGATCTTGACCACGAACGCGTTGATGGCCTGCTCAAGCTGGGCGAAGCCGAGGCGGTCCACGTGGCGGATGACCGGCACCACGAGTCCCTTCTCGGAGCCGACCGCCACCCCGATGTGGTAGTAGTGGTGATAGACGATGTCCTGGCCGTCGATGTAGGCATTGATCGCCGGGATGGCTTTAAGGGCCTCGACACTCGCCTTGATGAAGAAGGACATGAAACCGAGCGACACCCCGTACTTCTGCTGGAACGGCTCCTTGTAGCGCTGGCGCAACTCGATCACGGCACTCATGTCCACGTCGTTGAAGGTGGTGAGCATGGCCGTGTTCTGGCGCGCCTTGAGCAGGCGCTCGGCGATGCGCTTGCGGATGGGGCTCATGGGTTTGCGGGTGACCTCCTCCGCGGGGCCCTCGCAGGGCGGGCAGACCGCCTCGGCGGGCAGCGCTGCCGCTGCCGCAGCCGGCGCGGCCTTGGCCTGCTCGATGTAGCGCAGTACGTCGCCCTTGGTGACCCGGCCGTCCGGACCGCTGCCGGGGATGCGGCTGGCGTCCAGGTGGTGCTCGGCGACCAGGCGCCGCACCGAGGGCGGGAGGCCTTCCACGGTGGAGCGGGGAGCTGCGGGCGCTGCCTGGGGAGGCGCAGCCGCAGCGGCCGCCGGGGGAGAAGCCGGCGCTTTTTCTACCACCGGCGGTTTGGGCTCGGGCGCCCTGGGATGTTTTTTCGACTCGGCTGCAGGCTGGTCAATTTCGGCGGCGGCCGCCGAAATTGTGTCGATTGCGCCCACCACCGCGCCGACCTTGACCGTGCTCCCGGCAGGCACGGCGATGTGCAGCCTGCCGGCGGCCTCGGCCGTCACCTCCAGGGTCACTTTGTCGGTTTCGAGTACGAAAAGCGCCTCGTCCTTGCGGACCGCATCCCCGTCCTGCTTGAACCACTGGGCCAGCAGGGCCTCGGTGACCGACTCGCCGACGCTCGGGACCTTGATCTCAATCGTGGCCATGCTTTTTCCTTTCCCGGATGCTGCAGTTCCTTAAAAACCTCTGTGCGCCCTGGCGCGCCGGCGGTGAACCCCCTGCTTCACCCCTTCGGCCCAACGGCGCGGTTTATGATCTCGGCTTGGTCGCGGCGGTAGATGTGCGGGAAGCCGGTGGACGGGGTCGGCGCTTCCTTGCGGCCGATGTAGGTGAGCGGTTTGCCGGTGAAGGCCTCCAGCCGCGGCCGGACGAAGCTCCAGGCTCCCATGTTCTCCGGCTCTTCCTGCACCCAGGCCCAGCGCTGCGCCTGCTTGAAGCGTGTGAGCACGAGTTTCAAATGCGGCTGGGGAAAGGGGTAGAGCTGCTCGAGGCGCAGGATGGCGAGATCGGTCCGCTTCAGCTCGCGGCGGCGCTGGAGAAGTTCGTAATAGACCTTGCCGCTGCAGAAAATCAGCGCGGCGGCGGATTTGTCGGCCTCGGGGTCGTCCAGCACGCCCCGGAAGCCCCCCGCGGCCAGCTGCTCGACGGCGGAGACCGCCAACGGGTGCCGCAGGAGGCTTTTCGGCGTCATGATGATGAGCGGTTTGCGAAAACCCGCATGGGCCTGCCGCCGCAACAGATGGAAGTACTGGGCGGGGGTGGTGGGTTGGCATACCTGAATGTTTTCGTCGGCGCAAAGCTGCAGGAAACGCTCGAGACGGGCGCTGGAGTGCTCCGGCCCCAATCCTTCCATGCCGTGCGGCAGCAGCAGGCCAAGGCCGCTCAGGCGCTGCCACTTGCTCTCGCCGCTCGCGATGAAAAGATCGATCACGCTCTGGGCGTTGTTGATGAAGTCCCCGAACTGGGCCTCCCAGAGCACCAGGCCTTCCGGCCGGGCCAGGGAGTAGCCGTACTCGAAGCCGAGCACCCCGACCTCGGACAGCGGGCTGTTGTAGACAGAAAACAGCGCCTGGCTTGCGCCCAGGGCATTGAGCGGGGTGAAGGCTTGTCCGTTGCGGGTGTCCATCAGTACGCTGTGGCGCTGGCTGAAAGTGCCGCGGGCGCTGTCCTGGCCGCTCAGGCGCACAGGGTGGCCTTCGGCGAGGAGGCCGGCGAGGGCAAGCGCCTCGGCGTTGGCCCAGTCGATGCCCTGGCCCTTCTCGACGGATTCGCGTCGTTTCGCCAAAAGCTTCTCCAGCTTGGGGTTCAGCTGGAACCCCTCGGGCACGCGGTTGAGACTGCGGGAGAGCGCTATCAGCCTTTCCCGTGGAATTCCGGTTTCCAGCGTGACAGGTGAATAGGCCCCGCTGTAGGCGCTCCAGTTCTCGTAGAACCGGTGCTCCGGGAAGACGCACACGCTGCCGTGGATGGCATCGTAGTCGGCCGTCAGGCGGCTGCGGTACTCGCCGGCAATGCGTTCGATCTCGGGTTGGCCGACAACGCCCCGGTCGATGAGCTGGCCTGCGTAGATTCGGTCCAGAGACGGCCGCTTGCGGATGCGCTCGTACATCAGCGGCTGGGTGAAATAGGGCTCGTCGCCCTCGTTGTGGCCGTAGCGGCGGAAGCACACGAGGTCGATCACCACATCCTTGCCGAACTCCCAACGATACTCTGCAGCCAGCCGCGTCGCATGCACCGCGGCCTCGGGGTCCTCGCCGTGCACGTGGAAGACAGGCACCATGAGCATCTTGGCAATGTCCGTGGAATAGCGCGTGGAGCGGGCGTGCTCGGGCAGCGTGGTGTAGCCGATCTGGTTGTTGATGACGATGTGGATGGTCCCGCCGGTCCTATAGCCGTCAAGCTGGGACATGTTCAGGGTTTCGGCCACCACCCCCTGGCCGGCGAAGCCCGCATCGCCGTGGATCAAAAGCGGCAGGACGCGTTTGTCGGCCCCGCTGCCGACGAGTTCCTGGCGGGCGCGGGCAAATCCCTCCACCACGGGATCCACGGCCTCGAGGTGGCTCGGGTTGTTCATCAAAAACAAGCGTACATCGCGGCCGGCCGCGGTGTGGATGTCGCCCAGATAGCCGTTGTGGTATTTGACGTCGCCGGCACCGACGAGGTTTTCCGGGTCGTAGCAGTTTTCAAACTCGCTGAAGATGTCCGTGAACGGCTTGCCGATGACGTTGGCCTGGACATTGAGCCGGCCGCGGTGGGCCATGCCGAGGATGATCTCCCGGCAGCCCGAATCGGCCGCCTGCTTCGCAAGGAAATCCAGGGCCGGAATGAGGGCATCCCCGCCCTCCAGGGAAAAGCGCGTCACGCCGACGTACTTCGTGTTCAGGAACTGCTCAAACGCGTTGCTTTGGATGAGCTTTTCCAGGATGCGGCGCTGCGCCTGCGGGTCGAGGGCCGGCTGATTGCGCACGGGCTCCATGCGGTCGATCAGCCAGCGGCGCTCGGCGGGGTCCTGCAGGTGCATGAACTCCACCCCGATGGAATGGCAGTAGGTCTGCCGGAATCCCGCCAGGATGTCCCGCAGCGGGGCTTTCAGGTTCGCGGGGCCGTCGGGGACGAAAAACGTGCGATCGAGGTCGGCGAGGGAAAGCCCGAAGGCGTCCAGGCTGAGCAGGGGGTGTTCGGTGGGGCAGGCCTCCAGGGGGTCGAGGCAGGCGAGCAGGTGCCCGATTTCGCGGTAGCGGGACACCATGGCGTGCACGCGCGCCTGGCGCAGCACCTGGTCCTCGTCGGCGGCACCGGCCGCCGGCACCCGGCCGGAGGCGGCAAGCTCAAAGCCTTCGAAGAAAAAGCGCCAGTCCGGGGGGATGGAGGCCGGGTCGGCTGTCCAGCGGGCGTACTGCTCTTCGATGAAATCCAGGTTCAGGGTGGTGAAGGAGTTCATGGCGGGCTCGCTCCTTGGAGGCGTTTCAGGCTGATCGACTGCGCTGCGGATAATAAGAAAAAGGCCGGGGAGTGTCAAACCTTAATCGCCGGGGTAACCGGCGCCTTTAATAACTTTGCGATCAACCGAATTTCATAGTAAGATTATCTTGTATGGGGGCGAATCCGTGTTAGCTTTGGGCATTACCTTGGGAGTGCGGCCTTATGGCTGAAAGAAGTGTCGGCAGACCCGGCGGCGAGTCACGGGAACTCATCATGGAAATGGTGCAGACCCTGCTTGCCGTCATCGAGGAAAGAGATCCCCACCTGCGGCAGCACTGCGAACGGGTGGCCAACACCTGCGCGCATTTCTGCGAAAAATTCAGCATTCTGCCGCCCAAGGATATCGACGCGGTCTACTTCGCCGCTCTCCTGCACGACCTGGGCCTGGCCTTTGGCCCG
>JACRCN010000055.1 GCA_016219005.1 Deltaproteobacteria bacterium | reverse complement strand
GGTGATGTAAGATGTTTTCTTATGAAGGTCGATTCCGGTATAATACATACGGCTACCTCCTTTGGGTTAAAGGTTTGGCTTGGACCCTATTCTAACATAGGGACCAAGGGAGGTAGCTTTTTCATATGATCACTTCTATGCCTGGTTCCTGCGGCACCACCCGCCCGATTCGTCTGCGGACAACCTGCTATAGCTTTCCGGATTCCAGCTTCTGGCGGAAAAAATCCACCTGCTGGCGGATGGCACTATCCTGCTTAAGCCCTTTTTCGATGGAATGGATGGAGTGCAAGGCGGTGGCGTGATACCGGTTGAAGGTCTTGCCGATGGCCTGCAGCGGGGCATCGGTGAAGCGCCGCGCCAGATAGATGGCCATCTGCCGCGGCCGCACCAGGCTCTGCTGGCGCGAGCGCGAAACGATCTCATCCGAGGAAACGTTGTAGAACTTGCAGACGATTTTCTTGATGAGCTCGACCGTGATTTTTTGCCGCTGGTTCACGATGTGCTTGACCACACTTTCGGCCAGAGACTCATCGATGGGCACCCCCAGCAGCGCGGATTTGGCGGCCACCCCGTTCAGGCCGCTTTCGAGCTGCCGGATGTCATCCGTCAGCTCCGAGGCGAGATAGCTGATCACGGCTTCGGGAATCTGATAGCCGCAGAAGGCGGCCTTCTTCTGCAGGATGCGCGTGCGGGTCCTGAAATTGGGTGGATCGATAGCCGAGATCAGGCTGCTGGAAAAGCGCGAGCGCAGCTTGTCGTGCAACTTGGGGATGTCGGAAGGCAGGTAGCAGCTTGAAAAAATGATGCGCTTGCCGGCCTCGCTGAGCGTGTCCAGGGTCGAGGCCAGCTCGATCTGGGTGCGATCCTTCCCGCTCAAAAAGTGGATGTCCTCCAGCATCAGGACGTCGCAGTGGGTCCGGTACTTGGTCTTGAAGGTGTCGATCGCGTCGTGGCGGTAGGCCTGCACCATCTCGTGGCTGAAGTCCTCGGCGGTCATGTAATAGACCCGTTCCTGCGGGAACCGGGTCAGGATGTGGTGCCCGATCGCCTGGGACAGGTGGCTCTTGCCGAGCCCGGTGCCCGAGAACAGATAGAGCGCGGCCTGTTGATTTTCCCGGCGCGAGGCGAGCGACATGGAAGCCGAGTAGGCGAAGTCGTTGTTGGTGGCTACCACGAAATGATCGAAGGTAAAGTCCCGGCGCATCATCCGGCCGTTGTGGGGCAGGACATTCTCGCTAGGGAGTGCCAGCTGGAGGGGCACCTCGACCTCCGCCGGCTGGCCGTTGCGGCGGCCGGCGACATGGAAGCGGATGCGGCAGTCCGCATCTCCGGCGACACGCCGCAGTTCCGCCTCGATCAGCACGCCGAAGTGTTCCTGGACCCGCTTCTTGGAAAAAGCGTTGGGGCAGGTGATCGTCCAGCCACCGTCATCGCCCTCCGCCAGCTCGAGCGGCTCGATCCACATCCGGAAACTGTGAATCGGAACACGCTTTTTCAGCGCTGCCCGAACGTTTTTCCAAAGTTTATCCATTGAGTGCTCTGCTCAGAGTTCCGCCGCGGGTGCTTGTATCTTCATTAAGTCTATATGAAATCAAGAGGATAGGTGGCAGGGCGGGAATATGTTGGACCGCCGATGGTTCCCGCTCGCACGCGGCAAACTTTTAAGCGATACGGCAGGCGAAGTCAAACCTGAAAAACTGGGGTTAACCAAGTCCGGGGTTGCGGTTATGAACAATTTATATCAATTTGTTATCATTCGTGTTATTCGATTTTTCGAGGCGTCACGGCCTAACCGCAACCCTCTCGATGAATGCAGATTTTCCGAGCAAATTCGGGACATCCTCCACCGTCGGCCTCAACCCGCCCCGGATCGTCTCTGCCGAAATCTTGAGTTTTCTTTTATTATCTATTATTTTTGAACATATTTCCGGGATGCGGACCCGGCCGCGACATGTCCGGTTGGCGCAGGGTTGATGACAGCGGCGGGAGGCACCGCCCGTTAATTCTATTTGAATCGGGAGGCGGGTGCGCTAAGATGAAATTCGAATTCGGCAGACGCCCGAAACAGGCTGGAACGATTTGAATTCCTTCGGCGGCCGGCCTCGCGCATCGCGCTTCACGCCGATTCAGCGGATGCAACAGACGCAATCGACATAACAGACACCATCGACGCGACCGACGCTTATGACATTGGATCGAATTATCATCCGGGGCGCCCGCCAGCACAACCTGAAAAACATCGATGTCGAGATCCCGCGCAACGCGCTCACCGTAATCACCGGGCTGTCCGGTTCGGGCAAATCCACCCTCGCCTTCGACACCCTTTATGCCGAAGGCCAGCGGCGCTACGTGGAATCCCTCTCGACCTACGCCCGGCAATTTCTCGAGCGCATGGAAAAGCCGGATGTAGACCTGATCGAAGGGCTTTCACCGGCGATCGCCATCGAGCAGAAAACCGCGAGCCACAACCCGCGCTCGACGGTCGGCACCGTCACCGAAATCTACGACTACCTGCGCCTGCTCTACGCGCGCGTGGGTGCCGCCCACTGCCATCGCTGCGGCCAACCCATCTCCTCCCGTACCATCGATCAGATGGTCGACGAGGTGGCGGGCCTGCCGGAAGGCACCCGGGTGATCATCATGGCACCCCTCGTGAGCGGGGAGAAAGGCTCCCACGAAAAGCTGTTCAAGCGGCTGAAGAAAGACGGCTTTGCGCGGGTGCGGGTGGATGGAACCATCATCGAGATCGAAGCGGCGGGCCCGCTCGACCCCCGCCGGACGCATGCCGTCGACGTCGTGGTCGACCGCATCGTGGTCAAGGAAAACGTCCGCAACCGGCTCACCGATTCCCTGGAGCTTGCCCTGGCGCAGGGGCATGGGGCAGCACTGGTCGACGTCGCAGGCCAGGGGCCCTTGCGCTTCAGCGAGAAGGCCGTCTGCCTCGCCTGCGGCGTCAGCCACGGCGAACTCACACCGGCCAGTTTTTCCTTCAACTCGCCGCAGGGGGCCTGTCCGAAATGCGGGGGGCTGGGATCCACCACCGAATTCGCCCCCCACCTGATCGTGCCCAATCCCCGTCTGTCCCTGCGCGAGGGGGCGGTCGCGGTCTGGGCTAAACGCCACAGTGTGTACTTCATCGAGTTCCTTGAAGCGCTGACCGCTCACTACGGCACCAGCGTCTACACACCCTTCACGGACCTGCCCGAACGGTTCCGGAAGATCCTGTTCCACGGATCGGGTGCGGAACCGATCACGTATTATTTCGACCGCGGCTCCAGCCGCATCCGCTTCACAAAGCCTTTCGAAGGCATCATCCCGAATCTGGAACGCCGTTACCGGGAGACCGACTCCACCCAGACCCGCGAGGACATCAAGCGCTTCATGACCTTTCAAGCCTGCCCCGAGTGCCACGGCGCAAAGCTCAACCCCGCCAGCCGCGCCGTCTTGATCGCCGGGTTGAGTATCTCCGCGCTGTGTGCCCTGACGGTTTCGAAGGCGTGCCGGTTCTGCATGGGCCTGCGGTTCCATGGACAGCAGGAGCTGATCGCCCGCCGCATCCTTAAGGAGACCGTGGAGCGCCTAGGGTTCCTGGAAAATGTCGGACTAGGCTACCTCACGCTGGACCGCCCGGCCCAGACCCTTTCCGGCGGGGAGAGCCAGCGCATCCGGCTTGCCACCCAGATCGGCTCGAAGCTGTCCGGTGTCCTCTACGTGCTGGATGAGCCCAGCATCGGGCTGCATCAACGCGACAACGAGCGACTGCTCGCCACCTTGCTGCGGCTGCGCGACCTGGGCAACACCGTGTTGGTGGTGGAACACGACGAAGCTACCATCCAGGCCGCGGACTGCGTCGTGGACATGGGTCCCGGGGCTGGAGTCCACGGCGGGCGGGTGGTGTTCGCCGGCCCCCCGAGCCGGCTCTTGGAAGCCACCGATTCACTTACGGGCAACTACCTCTCCGGCCGCGTGCGCATCGACATCCCGACGCAACGGCGCAGCGCGCGCGGACCGAAGCTCGTCCTGGAGGGTGCTGCCGCGAACAACCTGCGGGACGTGACGGCAGAATTCCCGCTGGGCCGCCTCGTCTGCGTCACCGGCGTGTCCGGTTCGGGCAAATCCTCCCTGATCTTCGAAACCCTTTATCCGGCAATTTTCCAGAGGCTTCAGCGCGCACCGGTGGCGGCCGGCCCCTACCGGGATCTGCGCGGAGTCGAGTACATCGACCGTGTGGTGAACATCGACCAGGCGCCAATCGGCCGCACCCCGCGCTCCAACCCCGGCACCACCACGGGCCTGTTCGGGTTCATCCGCGAGCTGTTCGCCCGCACGCCCGAGGCCCGCGCGCACGGCTACAAGGCGGGCCGGTTCAGCTTCAACGTAAAGGGAGGGCGTTGCGAAGCCTGCCAGGGCGACGGCACCCTGCGTATCGCCATGCACTTCCTGCCGGATGTCTACGTCACCTGCGACGTCTGCCACGGCCGGCGTTACAACCGCGAAACCCTGGAGATCACCTACAAGGGCAAAAGCATCGCCGATGTGCTGGAGATGACCGTCGACCAGGGCATCGAATTCTTCGGACGGATCGGCGCTATCCGCGAGAAGCTTCACACGCTCGCCGAGGTGGGGCTGGGCTACATCCAGATCGGCCAGCCGGCAAACACTCTCTCGGGAGGCGAGGCCCAGCGGGTGAAGCTGTCCCGAGAGCTCAGCAAAAAAGGCACGGGCCGGACACTTTACGTCCTGGACGAACCGACGACGGGGCTGCACACCGACGACATCCGCCGGCTGCTCCAGGTGTTGAACCAGCTCGTCGATGCCGGCAACACGGTCATCGTCATCGAACACAACCTGGATGTGATCAAGTCCGCCGACCATCTCATCGACCTCGGCCCGGGCGCGGGCGACGAGGGCGGTGGGATCGTCGGCTGCGGCACGCCGGAGGTTATCGCGGGCTTGCCGGGTTCTTACACCGGACAGTATCTCAAACAGGTGCTGTTGCGGTAAAAGGGCAGGCGGCAAGGGATCCTATAGAATAAACTGCCACCGGCGTCAGTCAGCCGCTGGCAGTTTATTTTGGTTCCAGGAAAAACGCGTGGGCCGATCCGATCTCCTCGGCAATGCCCGCATACCAGTCGCCCACGTTTTCCAAGGCGTTCACCATGAACTTGCGCGCATCCGGGTGCAGGGCGCTGAGGTCGATGACGCACTCCGGGTCCTCGTCGAAGCTGTTCACGATGACGTTGGCCAGGTAGATGATCAGGGTGAAGTCGGCGTTCTGGGACCCCGGCTGATAGTCGTGGTGCCAGCGAATGGCCTCGACCAGCCCCTGGGGCAGTTGCCATTTTGCCACCAGGTGCGCCCCGAGCACGGCGTGGTGCGTGGGCAGCACCTTCTGCTCCGCCTCGTAGAAGGTGGTGCGCTCATTCTGCATCGCGCTCCAGACGCTCGCGAAGAGATCCTGGAAATACTGAACTAGGACGACCTTGCCCACGTCGTGCAGAAGCCCGCCGATAAAACAGTTGTCTGGCGAGTTGGTGCGGATCTTCAAGGAAATGCTCTTGCTGGTCACCGCAACGGCCAGCGAATGCTTCCAGAAGTCGGTGATGTCGAAATCCTTGAGCCGGGTATTTTTGCCGAAGGCTTCGATCACGGCCAAGGACACGATGGCGTTGCGCACGGCGTTGAAGCCGAGCAAAACGACGGCGTTGCGGATGTCGCTGATCTTGTGCTGGAACCCGTAAAAGGCCGAGTTCACAAGCTTGAGGATCTTCAGCGCCATCGCCTGGTCCTTCTCGATGGTCTGGCTGATCCGTGCGATGGAGGCGTCCGGATCCTGAAGCTGCTTGTTCAGTTCAAACACGATGCTGGGCAGGGTCGGGATCTCCCGAATCCGGTCCAGCTTCTGCAATATCTGCTTTTCGTCCATGAACTCTTCCCCTCAGCGGCGCTAACATTCGATCGCCCCAGCCGGCATGACGCGGTCGGCATGAGCGCATGCACCTGCCCGCCTTGCAGTCTTTTCGTTTCGGGGCCCTCTTTGGATTACTATCGGCCGACCCCCCGAATCCTTTAGGCAAAAAAAAGGCCCGCGGCGAAACGTCGCGGGCCTTTTCTGATTCAATGAAACGAAAAACGCTTACTTCATGAACAGTTTGGCGATGGCCGCCGCCTGGGGATGGGCGAAGATGAGGATCAGGGCCACGACCAGCGCATAAATACACAGCGACTCGATCAGTGCCAGACCGATCAGCATGGTCACGGTGACCTTGCCGGAGGATTCCGGATTCCGGGCGATGCCTTCAACGGCGGCCCGCAGCCCGAGACCCTGAGCAATGCCGCATCCGAACGCGGCGATGGCGATCCCAAAACCGGCAGCGAACACACAGGCGATAAAGAACTCCAATGCTTTTGCTTCCATACCTTCTTCTACCTCCTTGGGTTGAGTATGTTAATGGGCTTCTTCCATGTCCCCCATTAAACGCCGATCCACAAGACAGTACCCCGTTGCCGGATCAATGCGCGTGTTCCATGGAGCCGCTGAAATACATGATCGACAGCAGAAAAAACACAAACGCCTGCACCAACGACACGAAGATGCCCATCGCCATAATGGGCAGAGGCGCGAAGAAGGAGCCGGCCAGCAGAAACAGGATCATCAGCACCAGTTCGTGCCCCATCATGTTTCCGAAAAGACGGAACGAGAGCGACATGATGCGGGCCAGGTGGCCGATGACCTCGATCGGGAAAATGATCGGGGTCATCCACCAGATGGGACCCAGGAAATGTTTGACGTATTTGATACCGTGGTATTTGATGCCGATGAAATGGGTGAACGTGAACGTGACCAGCGCGCAGGAGAGGGTCGTGTTGATGCTGGCGGTCGGCGGAAAAAACCCCGGAATGAGGCCGATCAGGTTGCAGGTGGCGATGTACAGAAAGATGGTGGCGATCAGCGGAAAGAACCAGCGGCCCTCATCGCCCGTGATGTCCACCATGAACTCCTCCATGCCCGAGAGCACCACCTCGAAAAAATTCTGCGCCTTGCCGGGAACCATAGTGATGGTACGGGCCCCGAAATAGGCCAGAACGATCAAAAGCAGCACGACGAACCAGGAGTAGATCACGTGAGGATAGGATTGGGCGAAGTGGCCGAGGCCGATCAGCTCAAAAAACTTGACCAGAAACAGATAAGGGTGTTCCATCCTTAGACCGCCTCCTTAGAAAAAGAGTTTTTTGAGTTCACGCATGGTGGCCAAGAGGATGCTCATCACCACAACCGACAGACCGATGACAAGCCCCACGGGGTGCACCACGCGCCCGGCAATCAACAAAAAAATTATGAAACCGCTGATCAGGAACCGCAAATAGTATTTGGCCAGCACCAGGTTGTGCGACGCCAACCTCGGCGGCGTCAGCGCCCGGCGCAGCGTTCTGGCCAGTAAATGGAAATTAACGGTGACCAGAAGACCGCCGAAGAAAATGCCCAGTGCAAAATCGGTCGCGGCAAATGCAAACCCCGCCACCGTGGCTCCTGCAAAAAGCACCCAGTTGGCACGGGTAACGAATTTCAGTATGCGTTCCTGAACTTGCACGACCTCAGCACGGTCGGACCGGCGTATCAGAGTTTGCGGCTCTTTTTAATCGCCAGCCCAATGTTGCGAAAACCGGCGGCTATTCCCAGCAATAGAAAGATCAACATCAGCCAGGGGGATGTGTCGAAATACCGATCCAGAAACACCCCGATTCCCAGCCCGATAAAAACCGACAGCGCCACGGAGAACCCGAGGCTGCTGAAAAAGGCGAGCTCCCGCCACGCCTGTCTGGTTTCTCGTTTCATGAAGGTCGGATGGTCCGCGTGCCGATGCGCGGCCTCGTTTGGACGACAGCACGTAACACGGGCTCGGTCCGAAGTCAACGTCAATTTTGCAGCACGGCAGCCAAGACCTGGATCACCTGCGAGTGTGGGGCAATTCAGCTTCGAGCCTCGCGCGGCGCGCTTTGTCTAATGCCGATCACCGCCGGAAACCGGCCGGTGCGCCTTTCGCCGCGGTATGAAAAAAACCGGTCGGTGCGGCACTTCGTACAAATCCCGCTGGCTTGGATGTGTTCGGCCGGAACTCCGGCCGCAATCAACTGGTCGCGGGTGACGGCCCAGAAATCGAAAAACACCGAATTGCGCCGGTAGCCCCACAGCTCCCGGGGAATCTCGTCGCGGTAATTCACGAATTCGGCGCAACAGGGTCCCAGCGACGGCCCGACCCCGGCCAGGACGTCCCGGCCCGAGCACCCGAAACGCTCCCGCATGACCTGCAGGGTGCGGCCCGCCACATTGGCGACACTGCCGCGCCATCCCGAGTGGATGTTGGCGACGACACGGCGTCCGGTATCGAAAAGCAGAATCGGCTGGCAATCCGCCACCTGCACCACCAAAAGCTTCGCCGTCCTATCGGTCACCATCGCATCGCCCACCGGGGCCGCGGCAGTGCCTGAAACCGGCGCAGGCGCGGGCGCCCCGTCGATGACCCGCACCGTGTCCCCGTGGACCTGGTGGGCGAAGACGAGATCCTTGCCCTCCATGCATCCGGCCACCAGCTGACGGTTGCGCCCGACGTGCTCGGGGTCGTCGCCGACCGCAAAACTCACGTTCAGACGGTGGAAGGGCGCCTGGCTGTGGCCGCCGCCCCGCGTGAAGATGCCGTGCTGAATTTCGGGGAAAGCGGCCAGGTGCTCGAACTGATAATACGCCAAGCCGTTTTTGTTTCTGAGGATCAATGTCGTGCTCCTGCGCGTTCAGCCGGCCGACCCGCTGAGTCGGCGCGCCTCAGTCCC
Source organism: Deltaproteobacteria bacterium (assembly GCA_016219005.1). GTDB lineage: Bacteria > Desulfobacterota > Desulfobacteria > Desulfobacterales > SpSt-501 > SpSt-501. The sequence continues at coordinate 64,174 of JACRCN010000055.1, read as the reverse complement.
CGTAGCGTTCCAGAATGCGGGCGATGACGGCGCTTGTGCTCGCGCCTTCCATCACTGGGATGCGCACCACCCGCCCCCCCCGGTTCCTGACCTCCTGCGCACCGATGATCGCTTCTTCGGGCCAATCGCCGCCTTTCACGAGCACATCCGGAGCCAGTGCCGTGATCAGGCGCAGGGGGTCGGGTTCGTCAAACCGCACGACATAATTCACCGCCGCCAGGCCGGCCAGAACCTCAGCCCGCTCCGGCTCGCGCAAGATGGGTCGCTTGTCGCCCTTGATGTCCCGCACGGAACGGTCCGAGTTGAGGCCGACCACCAGGATATCACCCTCCCGTCGGGCCGCCTCCAGGTAACGCACGTGCCCCGCGTGCAGCAGGTCGAAGCAGCCGTTCGTGAACACCACCACCTTGCCGCTGGCCCTCAGGCCGCGGAGGATGGGCGCCAGTTCGCTGCATGCTTTTATTTTGGAGAACAGATCCATGTTAGATCACCCGCGCCAGCGCCAGCACATCCACCCGGGCCGCGCCGTTCTCCAACAACAGTCGGGCGCACTCTCCGGCGGTCGCCCCGGTGGTGATGACATCATCCACCAACAGGATGTGCCGGCCCGCAACCCGCTCGGGGTGCCGTAGCGCAAACGCACCGGCGATGTTCGCCTGGCGCCCGCGGCGGCCGAGTCCGGCCTGGGGCGCCGTAGCCCTGGCACGCCACAGCACATGCGTGTCCACCGGCACCTTCGGCATCCCGGGCCGCAGGGGCCACCGGCGGACGAGCAGCAGCGCCTGGTTGAAGCCCCGCTCCTTGAGACGCCGGCGATGCAGGGGCACCGGCAGCACCATGTCCACCGGCGCACGCCCCCAGTAGCGCTCAAAAGCCTCGAACAGGAGCACACCGAGCGGCCGGGCCAGCTGGGTCTTGCCCTTGTACTTGAAGCAGTGGATCACGTCAACCAGCGACTGGCCGTAGACGAATGCGGCCCGGGCCATGTGAAACGGCGGCGGCGTTTCGAGGCAACGGCCGCACAAATGGTCCTCGCCCACCCCGCCTTTGAACATCACACCGCACCCGGGACAGAGCGGATGCCCCATGCGGATGACCCCCTGCAGACACCCGGAGCAGAAATGGAGCCCCAGCAGCCGCAGCACGTCCGCCGCTGCCGAGGCAGCGGGCAGGCCTTCAGCGGGCGCGGGAGGCAGGAACTCTGCGCATTCCAGGCACCGCGGCGGAAAAACAGCCTCACGGCAGGCCGCCCAGGCCGAGGTGGCCCACCGCGCCAGGAGGCCCATCCTATTGCAAACCGCGGCCATCCGACCGATCGTTTTTTGATTGCTGCCGGTCCGCTGCCCGCCTCTGTCGGAAGATCTCGTACAGAGTGACCGCGGCGGCCACCGAAGCATTGAGCGAGTCGAGCGGTCCGGCCTGCGGAATGGACACCCGCAGATCGCAGGTTTTCTTGACGAGCGGCCGCATGCCCCTGCCTTCCCCTCCGACCACCAGCACCAGAGGCATCGTCCAGTCCGTGCTGAACACGCTGGCCCGCGCCTCCCGCTCCAGGCCGACCACCCAGGGGCCGCGGGCCTTGACGAGCTCGAGGCTTCGCACCAGGTTCGTCACCTGCACCAGACGGGTGTGCTCTAGCGCTCCTGCGGAAACACGGGACACCGCCGGCGTGGGCGGCGCGGAGCGATCCTTCGGGACAAGGACTGCCTGAACCCCGGCGCACAGGGCGGTCCGCAGCAACGCGCCGAGATTGTGGGGGTCCTGAATGCTGTCCAGCGCCAGGAACAACACCGAGCCGGTGCTGTCGGCCGCCGGCCAGACGGCGGCCAGATCCTCGCAGACGAAGGCAGAAACCCGCGCGGCGAACCCTTGGTGGGATCCCGTTCCCGCCATGGATGTGAGCTGCGCGGGGAGAACCTCCCGCACCGGCACTCCCCGGGATTCGGCCTCCTGGCGCAGGGCATCCCCGCGCGGCGAGCCTTTGCCGGTGGCCAGGCAGACCTCGAAAATCTCACGCCGGCCCGCGGCCAAGGCTTCTTTCACGGGATGGATGCCGTACAGAACCTCTATCTTCAATCGGACCCGATCCTCCGCCGAACATCTGCCGTTGTTCGGCACCTGACCGCTGAACCGTTCTTCAAATCAGCCGCCATGTCGATAAGAATCAATGATGTGAATCAATTCCGTGATCGCTGTTTCGAGGTCATCGTTCACGACGACGTGGCGGTAAACGTCCCGCTGCGCCATTTCCCGCCCGGCGTTCTCTATCCGCATGGCGATCACCTCCGGGCGATCCGTGCCTCTCAACACCAGCCGCCGCCGCAACACCTCCAGGGAGGGCGGCATGATGAAAATCGTGACGCTCTCCGGAAAGCGGGCGCAGATCTGCCGCGCGCCCTGCACGTCGATGTCGAGCAGGATGTCGCAGCCGGATTCCAGAGACTGCGCCAGAACGTCAGCGGAGGTGCCATAATAGTTGCCGTGCACCCGGGCCCACTCCGCCCAGCGTCCACCGCGAATCCCCGCTTCGAACTCCGGTGCCGTGACAAACATGTAGTCCCGTCCGTTTTCCTCGCCGGGCCGGGGGGGCCGGGTGGTGAAGGACACTGAGTATCGCATGTCCGTAAACACCGCGAGCGCAGCCTTGCGCAGAGTGGTCTTTCCGGCACCCGACGGGGCGGAGATGATGAAGATAAAGGCTTTTCGCGACGCCGCGGGCGCCGGCGCGGTGAGGCGCTGTCGGGTCGAGGGGAGAACGCGGTCCATACGCTACTCGGAGGCTTCTTTGAGCAGCGCGAAGCGCTGGGAGATCGTCTCGGCTTGAATGGCGGAAAGGACGACGTGATTGCTGTCCAGAATGATGATGGACCGAGTCCGGCGGCCGTGGGTAGCGTCGATGAGCCGCCGGTCCTCGCGGGCCTCGTCCTTCAGGCGCTTCATCGGTGCGGAGTTCGGAGAGACGATCGCCACGACCCGTTCCGAAACCACGGTGCTGCCGAAACCGATGTTGAGCAACGCCTGCTCCATCCTGCCTCCGTTCCCGCGCGCGAACGCCGCTGCGCCGGCCCACTCCGCCACCGGGGCCCGACCGCGTTCGTCATTCGATGTTTTGAACCTGCTCTCGGATCTTCTCGAGCTCGGACTTCACGTCCACGACCGCATGCGCCACGTCGGCGCTTCCGATCTTGGAGCCCATCGTGTTGAATTCGCGGTTGAGCTCCTGCAGCAGAAAATTCAGTTTCCGACCCCCGGCCTCCGGTGCGGCCATGATGCTGCGGAACTGCCGGATGTGGCTCTCGGCCCGCACAAGTTCCTCCGATATGTCGGACCGCTCCGCCAGGAAGGCGACCTCTTGGGCCAGGCGGGCATGATCGATCTCCACGAGCCCCTGGGTCAGGGTTGCGATGCGCTCCCTCAGCCGCTCCTGGTAGATGGCCGTCAGCCCGGCGGCGTTGTCCGTGATCTCTTTCAAAGCGCCTTCGATGCGGTCGAGCCGCGCGTCCAGGTCTTGCGCGAGGTACCTGCCCTCGCGGCTGCGCATGGCGTCTAATTCGCCGAGAGCCTGTGTGAGACAGGCCTCCAGGGTGGGCCAGACGCGTTCGACGTCCGTCTCCGGCGCCGCGTTTTTCAAAATACCGCCGCAGGCCATCAAGAGATCCAAGGAGGGTGCGCCGTCGAGCCCAAGATCTGCCTGCAGCCGCTTCAGCACTGCCATGAGGGCCCGCGCTCGGGTTACGTCCACCTCAACCCGGGCGGCGTCGTCCACGCTGATTTCAACCTGGATCTTGACCTCGACCCGCCCCCGCACCAGGCGGCCGGAGAGCAGGGCCCGAATGCGCTCCTCGAGGCCGGAGTCGCCCGGGTTGACCCGCAGGGACAGGTCCAGGTTCCGGCTGTTGTAGGTGCGCATCTCGACCGCCACCGCGATGTTCCCCGCGGTAGCGGCGGCCGATGCGAAACCGGTCATGCTCTTGATCATGGCTCAGCCATTCTCCCGCCCCCGACCGCCGGGGGATTCTCGTTTGAGGTCGCCGGCGTATTGGTCACGCACGCGCTGCAGAAAATCGCGCAGCGGCCGGTCGGCGTAGTCCGGGTAGGTCCAGGGCAGCGGACGAAAGGCACCGCGCTCAAAGACCAGCGTCAGCTCGGCGTAGATGCCCTCGCCGATGTAAATCCGGTGACTGTAATTTTTCCCGGTGGCCAGCACAAAGCGCTCCAGTAGGAGATAGCCGGGGTCGATGTTCACCCGCCGCCGGCCCTCCATCATGTGAGCCTGCTCGATCGCGTTGGTCGCCCGCTTGATCCGCGCGAGCCCGTCCTGGCCCACCATGTCCCGGAAGGCCAGAACGCGCCGGAACAGGGGTGCGCCCATCTCCGTTTCGTAGTAGTCCGTGTAACCGAACGGCATCCATGGGCTTACCAGCGCCACCGGCCCGAACCGATCTTCGAGCGCGGCGGCCAGCACTGGGAGAAGCTTCTTGTCCCTCAGCAAGAACCCGACGACCAGCTTGGCAGGCTGCGGCGGCCGGGGTGTGCTCATGCCGGTTGCCCCCCCATCACGGTCTCACCCGCCCGTCACCGGCCGGGCCTCGTCGATCAGCATAATGGGGATGTCGTCCCGGATTTCATAGAGCAGCCGGCACTGATCACAGATCAGGCCGTCCTGCGCCTGGTTCAAGCGGATACCGCCCTTGCATTTCGGGCAGGCGAGAATCTCCAGAAGCTCTGGATTGATGGCCATGATAGTCTCCCCTCATCCGGTGGACCGCATAAGCCCGTTGCCCCCCAGTCCGCGTCGACCGGAGGCCGTCGGCGTGCGCCGGAAAAGGCAACCGGCACACCGCCTAGATCAGGCGCTGTGCCCGAAGGAGGCCATGAGCTCGGCTTCGGCGACCAGCTGCCCGTCCACCAACGCCCGGCCGGCCATTTTGGCGACCCGGGAGCGCATCTTGAGTACCCGCGCCTCCAGCATGAGCTGGTCCCCGGGAATGACCGGCTTGCGGAAGCGGACGGCGTCCATCCCCATGAAGTAGATGATATCGCCCTGATTCCCCGGGCCTCTGATTTCGGCGGCCAGTATCCCCCCGGCCTGGGCCAGAGCCTCGATGATTAGCACCCCCGGCATGACCGGCTTGGCGGGAAAATGCCCCTGGAAAAAGGGCTCGTTCATCGTCACGTTCTTCAGCGCTACGATCTCCTCGCCGGGCACGAACCGGACGATCCGGTCGATCAGGAGAAACGGGTAGCGGTGCGGCAGGCGCTGCATGATGGCCAGGATGTCCAGCACGCTTTCCATGGTCTTCCTCCGTTGGCGTCGCGGCCGTCGTCCTACGGGCCGGACTTCTTGCCGGATTTCGCGTTCAGTTCCTGGATCAGACGATCCGTGATGTCGGTGGACGGCAGCGCATAGATCACTCCAATGTTGCTGATGACCAGCAGGTAGCCGTCCTTCTTAGCGATATCGCTGACGAGGCTGGTGATTTCATTCTGGAGCCTCCCCATCAGCTTGCGCTCGATCTCCTGCAGGTCGCTCTGGTATTTTCGCTGCAGCGCCTGAAAATCGCTGACCTTGATGCGGTGCTCACGCTCCTTTTCCTCACGCGTCTCCTTGCTCATCACCATGGACTCGCGCTGCATGCGGCTTTCAATTTCCTGGATCTCGCTGCCCCGTTGCTTCATGTCCGCCTGCATCCTGTCGCGCTGGGCCTTCAGCTCGTTCTGGGCCGCCTTGCCGGAGTTGGACGTCTCGAGGATCTTCTGCAAATCGACCACGCCGATCTTGACGGGATCGGCGCTGAACGCCGGCCCGCCGGCCAGGAGCAGCAGCACTGCCAGTCCGCCGGTCGTAAACATTGCTTTGGTTGATCGCATTTCGAATTCCTTTCTCAGTGATGACGACTTCAGGTGCCAGCTCGTCCCGGCATCATCAAGTGGACCGGCGCTCGGTTAGAAAGCGGACGCCACGGAAAATTCCCAGGCCCCGTTACCCGAGTCCCCTTCCTGCGGGTCCAGGATGAACCCATAGGCGATGCGGATCGGGCCGATCGGGGACAGCCAGCGGATCTCCGGCCCGACGCTTTTTCTCAGATTGCTTAATTTGAAGGACTCCCCCTCGAGTCCCACCATGCCGGTGTCGAGGAAGATCAGCCCGAACACACCTGCCTCCTCCACCAGCGGGAACTTCACCTCGAAGTTGCCCTGCACGAACCAGTTCCCGCCAACGGCCCCGCCTTCCTTCTGGGGCGCCAGGTCGTTGCGCGAGAAGCCGCGCATGCTGTTCATGCCGCCCAGGTAGAACTTCTCGAAATCGGGCAGTTCCCAGCCCGGCAGACCCCTGACATACCCGGCCCGGTCGTGAACGACGCCCGTCAGTTTCCAGCCCAGAGGGAAGTACCAGCCGTTCTCGACGATGACTTTGTTGAAGCCCACATCGCCGCCAAGGCCGGCGACTTCGTAGGAAATGCTGTGAAGCGCGCCGTCTTTGGCGTTGAACAGGCTGTCCCGCGAATCGTAGCGGGGGCTCAGCGTGATGCTGCTCTTGACGTAGTCGCCTTTCTCTTGCTTGATCTGCTCCGAGGCATCTTCATCGATCTGGCCCATCCGGGTAAAATCAAGGTTGTAGGCGATATTGCCGCGGAGGTACTCGGCCAGCGGATAGCCGAACCGGATCGTCCCGCCGATGCTGTCCCGGCTGTAGGTGTCCAGATCGCTCTGCCACTTGTAGAGCTCGGCTCCGGCCGACAGCGGTATATCAAATAGCCAGGGCTCCGTAAAGCTCGTGCTGTAGCGCTGGGTCTTGCTGCCCAGCATCCCGCGCAGGGCCAGCGTCTGACCGCGGCCGAAGAGGTTGCGTTCGGAGACGCCCCCGGTCACGAACCCGTTTTCCGTGGTCGAGTAGCCCGCCCCGACGGTGAAGGAACCGGTGCTCTTTTCGGTCACCCCCACCGTCGCCTTCATCTTGTCGTCGCTGCTGCCCTTGGCGGTATCCACCTTGACGTTCTGGAAGTAATCGAGGCGATTCAGGTTGCGAATGCCGGTCTTGAGCCGCTGGCCGCCGTAGAGTTCCTGCTCGTAAACCCGCAACTCGCGGCGAATGACCTTGTCCCGGGTTTTGGTATTGCCGGCGATCTGGATCTGTTCGAAGTAAACCTGTTTGCCCTTGTCGATCTTGAAGGTGATGTTCGCCAGCAGCGTTTCGGCGTTCTGATCCACCAGAGGGGATATGTCCACGTAGGCATAGCCGTCGTTAGCGTAGAGGTCCGTGAGGGCCAGGACGTCGTTGCGCAGGACCTCGCGGTTGAAAAAGGGCTCCTTGTCGATCTTGATCTTCGGCAACAGTTGATCCTTCGGCAGGATCAGATCGCCGCTGAAATCCACCTTCCCGACCTTGAAGCGCGGGCCCTCGTTGATCTTGAACGTGGCGACGATGCCGTCTGCCTCGTAATCGAGCTGGGGCTCCCCGACCCGGGCGCGGATATAGCCGTGGTTCTGGTAGAACCCCTGCAGCTTAGCCGCATCCTGGTTGAGGATGTCCTGGTTGAGGTCGCCCGCGGAGGTGAACCAGGAGAAAATGTTCTTCTCCGACGTGTCGATCGCCCCCTTGAGCTTGCTCGCCGAAAAGGCCGTGTTGCCCGTAAAGAGGATCTTCTTGACCTGCAGCTTCTGACCTTCGTCAACCGCGTATTCCACGTCGGCCTGGTTGTTTTTCTGGGGAGAGATCGTGTAGTTCACCTTGACATTGTGGTAGTTCTTCTCCTTGTACATCTCCTCGATCCGCCGCACGTCGTTGCGGACGGTGAAAATGTTCAGGATGGCGCCTTTCTTCAGATTGAGGCTTTTCTTGATGTCGTCGCTGTCGAAAACGATGTTGCCGCTGACGGTGACCGTGCGCACTGTGGGCTTTTCGGTCACCTTGAACACCAGCACGACACCGTCCGGTTGTTGCTGGGACTCGATCTGGATGTCATCGAAATACCCCATGCCGTAAATCGCCTTGAGGTCGTCGGCCAGATTCTGGGCGAGGTAGACATCGCCGGACTTGGTCTTGATCAGCCGGCGGATCGCGTCCGTCTCGATGCGCTGGTTACCCTCGACCACCACATCGACGACCTTCTCGCGCTTGAAAATGGTCAGGCCCATGTCCTGCACCAGTTTTTTCACCGCGCCGGGCAGGTTTTCGACCCCTTTTCCCACTGCCGTGAACGCCTTGGCCGGACGGCCCCCCGCGGAGGCGAGCAGGCGCACGTCGAGGCTGAAGTCCTGACCGATCCAGGTGAGGCTTCCCTCGACCAGGTAGTCGGCGCCGGTCTGCACGGCCAGGCGGGCCAGATCGGCATGGGTGGCCGCCGATTGGCTCCAGCTGCTCGCCGTTGCGTCGTCCAGAACGCGGGCATTGGCGCCTTCCTCCGTGAACTGCTGTTTCATCGCCTCCGGCAGTTCGCTCTTCAAATACGCCAATTCCGCCGGTGCGTGGATCTCAAAGGGCATAACGATGACGCCCACAGACTGCGGCTGGGCCGGGACCTCGGCGGGCAGAAGCGTCGCATGGATCAGGATCATCAACGCAAGCCCCCCCGCGAAGCGAAAGGAGTGGCGGGCTGGAATCTTTTTCATAGGTCGTCGCCGGTGCAAATCAGAAGTGATCCGTTAATGCCATACGCGGTCCATCCTGTTAGCCCGCCTGTGCCAGTCTGCCTTCCACCAGGGTCACCCGTTTCGACATGCCGGCGGCCAGCTCCAGGTTATGAGTGACCACGACCAGGGTCATGCCGAATTCCCGGTTCAACTCGTGCAGGAGCCGGTGGATCTGTTCGCTGTTGGCCCGGTCCAGATTTCCGGTGGGCTCGTCGGCCAGCAGAAACGGCGGTCGCAGCGCAAGCGCCCGGGCCAGGGCCACCCGTTGCTGCTCCCCGCCCGACAGTTTCCCGACCCGGTAGTTCAGCCGGTCCTTCAATCCGACCCGCACGAGGATCTCGCGGGCCGCCTGGGCGGCACGCTCCCGCGTCCAGCCCTGGATGAGAGCCGGCATCATGGTGTTTTCGAGCGCGCTGAACTCGGGCAGAAGATGATGGAATTGGAACACGAAACCGATGCATTCATTGCGGAACTTCGCCAGCCGGGCATCCGGATAGTCGAAGATGCTCTCGCCCTTGAAATACAGGCGGCCGCTGTCAGGGCGGTCCAGTGTTCCCAGGATGTGCAGCAGCGTGGACTTGCCGATCCCGGAGGCGCCGATGATGGCGATGGTCTCACCGGCCTCCAGATCGAAGTCGAGCCCCTCCAGCACGCGGACGACCGCCCCGCCGTTGCGGTAGCTCTTGCACACTCCGCGCACGGCAATGAGGGCCTCCGGCGGAGGCACTGCGCTGCTTTTGTCTTTTCGTTCCGTCATGATCGCGCGCTCATCCGTACCGGATCGCCTCGACCGTGTTCAACCGTGCCGCCTGACGGGCGGGGTAAAGTGTTGCCAGGAAGCAGATCACCAGCGCGGCGATCACGATCGCCGCGACGTCCAGCACCTCCACCTTCACGGGTAGTTGGGTGGTGAAGTAATAGATGTCGCCCGTGAGTTCGTGGATGTTGTAGCGCTCAAGCAGGCTGCAGACCCCCAGGCCGAGAATGAACCCCAGGCCCGTGCCGATGGTCCCGATCACCATCCCGTTCAGCACGAAGATCTTGCGGATGCTGCGTTCCGTAGCCCCCATCGCCTTCAGGATCGCGATGTCCTTGGTCTTGCCCATGACCATCATGATCAGGGAGCTGGCGATGTTGAACGCGGCCACCAGCACGATCAGCGTCAGGATGATGAACATCACCCGCCGCTCCAGCTTCAGGGCCTTGAACAGGTTGCGGTTGAGCTGCATCCAATCCCGAGCGTAATAGCCCGGGCCCAGCCGGGAGAGCACCGCATCGGCCACCGCGCGCGCCTGGTAGATGTCGGTGACGCGAATCTCTATCCCGCTCACCGCATCCCCCATTTTCAGCAGCCGCTGCGCGTCGCGCAGGTTGATGTAGGCGAATGTCTGGTCGTACTCGTACATGCCGGACTCGAAATAGCCGGAAACCTTGAACTGCTTCATGGCCGGAACATGCCCGACGGGCGAGAGCATGCCGCGCGGTGAGATGAGCTGGACCACGTCGCCCACGACCACGCCGAGATTCTTGGCCAGCTCCTTTCCCAGCACGATGCCCGGCATGGCGGCGGCCGCACCGTCCCCTTCGCCCGGGGGCCGGCCCTCCGGCAGATTCACCTGCGCGAGGGTTTTCAGCACGCTGCCGACGGTGGCCGGATCGACGCCGCGCAGGACGGCTCCGGTGATCGCGGAGGTCGACCGCAGCATGATCTGGGTGTAGATGAACGGGGTGGCGGCCGCGACCCCGCTCACGGACTCTACCTGACGCATCACCTCCGCGGACTCGGTGAACGGCCCGGTGTGCCGCATGAGGATCGCCTGGGCCTGACCGCCGAGAATGCGGGCTTTGAGGTCGGCTTCAAAGCCGCTCATCACCGCAATGACCACGATCAGGGCCATCACCCCGACGGCGACCCCCGCGATGGACAGGTAGGTGATGAGCGAGATAAAGGCCTGCTTCTGCTTGGCCCGCAGATATCGCCCGCCGATGAAGAACTCAAATGACATAGGTCGTTTTTCAACACCCTGCTATACGGGATGGACGCGTAAAAAGTCGAATCAAAGACGACGCTGTAAAAAAGCTCCACGTTCAAGGCGCACAAATGTCCTGCTGCGAGGCGCCGATGGCTCTCGGCTCCCGTCGATGGCCGCGCCCAAAGCCCAAGTTCAAGGCGCGCGAAGCCCGCGACGCGAGGCGTACCTTAATGGTACGCCGCAGCAGCCGCGGGCTGAAGCGCAACGCGGAAATTGGGCTTTCGGCGCGGCCATCACTCGCGCGGCTTCATGTGCGGGAACAGTATCACTTCCCGGATCGACGGCGCGTTGGTCAGCAGCATGGCCAGCCGGTCAATGCCGATGCCCTCTCCGGCCGTGGGGGGCATGCCGTACTCGAGGGCCTCGATGTAGTCGTCGTCCATCCAGTGCGCTTCCGCGTCTCCGGCCTCCCGCTGCTTAAGCTGCTCCATGAAGCGCTCGCGCTGGTCGGACGGGTCGTTCAGCTCCGAGAAACCGTTGGCGATCTCCCGGCCCCCTATGAAAAGCTCGAAACGCTCGGTCAGTTCGGGAACCTGGTCGCTGCGCCGGGAGAGCGGAGACACCTCCGCCGGATAGCCGATGATGAAGGTCGGCTGGATGAGCCGGGGCTGGACCAGCACGTCGAAGAGCTTAGTGATGATCTTGGCGGGCTTGCCGGTCTTGGTAATCGTCACCCGGCGGTCGGCGGCGAGTTCCATCAGTTTCTGCCGGTTGTTGAGGACCCCGCGGTCCACCCCGCCGATCTCCTCCAGAGCGTCATAGAGCGATAGCCGACGCCATTTCCCGGAGAACTCAATGACCTGCTCCTGGTAGTTGACGGCCGTGGACCCGCAGACCTTGGCCGCCACGCGCGCCATCAGCGATTCGGTCAAGTCCATCAGATCCGTGTAGGTGGCATAGGCCTGGTAGAACTCCAGCATGGTGAATTCCGGGTTGTGCTGGGTCGAGATTCCTTCGTTGCGGAAGTTGCGGTTGATTTCGAAAACGCGCTCAAAGCCGCCCACCACCAGCCGCTTCAAGTAGAGCTCCGGCGCGATGCGCAGGTACAGGTCCATTCCCAGGGCATTGTGATGGGTCTTGAAGGGGGTCGCCTCGGCCCCGCCGGGGATCGGTTGCATCATCGGGGTTTCGACCTCCAGGAAGTCCCTCTCCAGGAAAAAAGAGCGAATGTCCTGAATGATCCGGCTGCGCCGAATGAAGATCTCCCGCACGTCGGGGTTCATGATGAGGTCGATGTAGCGCTGGCGGTAGCGCTTCTCCGGGTCCTTGAGCCCATGAAATTTTTCCGGAAGCGGTCGCACGGTCTTGGTGACCAGTCGCAGGCTTTCGGCCAGTACCGTCCACTCCCCGGTGCGCGTCTGGAATAGGGCGCCGGTCACCTTCACAAAATCGCCCACGTCCAGTTGCTTGAAGAGGGCGAAGGCCTCGTCCCCGACGCGGTCCTTGCGGATGTAGGCCTGCACCTGGCCGGAGCGGTCGCGGATCCGGATGAAGGCGGCTTTGCCGAAATGGTTGACGGCCATCATGCGGCCGGCGATGGCAAAAACAGGCCCGGTCTCGGTCAGAGACTCCGGGGCGGTGCGGATGGTCGCCTGAATCTCCCCGATCGCGCCCAGCCCCTTGAAGTCGTTGGGATACAGCGGTACCAGGCGACCCTTCAACGCTTCGATTTTCTCGTAACGTTTCTGTAAAACGTCACTGCTGGTTTCGATGGGTGTTGGCATAGCGTGTTTCCGTTGGATCGTTCGGGCGGGCGGAAGGCGCGGGCGGGCATCGCAGGTCCGGGGCTCGTCGCAGCCCCTCGGCCTGGAGCGTTATCGCTCAGGGTGGCATGGGTGCCCGCAAGACCCGGATGGACACGGGTCTCACACCTCATCCCTAAAAGCCGCGCCGGCAGCCGCCGCCGCAAAAGAGCGTTCCCCCGGGGTGCCCGCACCCCGCGCGCCTCGGCGTATGGCGAAGGAACGCACATTAAAAAAAAACGGATAGTCTATTTGACTGCGGCTGTCAAGGTTTAGTTGGCGGGCTTGAGTCGGCGGACGGGTCTAACCGCCGGATCGCGCCGGGGCTTCGATCTGCTTCAAACGCAGGCTGAAGGTGCTCCCCCGGCCGGGCTCGCTCTCCACGTCCAGGCAGCAGTCGTAGGCTTCGAGGATACGGTGCACAATGGACAGGCCCAGGCCCGTCCCGGCGGGCTTGGTCGTGAAAAAGGGGGCGAAAATGGACTTGAGGGTCTCCGGCGCCATGCCGATGCCGGAGTCGGCAATCGTCAGGCAGGCCTGCCGGTCCTTGGCGAGGGCGAGCTCGACCTGGATCTCGCCCGAGTCTTCGATGGCTTCGGTCGCATTCACCAGCAGGTTCCAGAGGATCTGCCGCAGGTGGGCCTGGTCCATGCGGATCCAGATCCCGGGTTGGGTCTTCAAGGTGGTGGCGACCCGTTTTCCGGTATCACCCTTTTTGTCGAACAGCTCCAACGTTTCCCGCAGGGCTTTGTCCAACTCGATCGGCTCGGGCTTGCCGGCCGGCGGACGGGCGTATAATAGAAAATTGCTCGCCAACGAGCTCAGGCGGTCGGCCTCGCGCAGGATGATCTGCATCAGACGGTCGTGGTCCGGATCGTAGCGGATGTCTTCCCGCAGCAGCTGGATCGCACCGCTCAGCGACGCCAGGGGGTTCTTGATCTCGTGGGCCAGGCCCGCCGCCATTTCCCCGATGGCGGCCATCTTTTCCACGCGTTTGACCTGCTCCTCCATGACGTGCAGCTCCCGTTTCGTCCGCAGGACCTGCTCCGACAGAAAGCTGCTCAGAAAGGCCACCACGACGCAGGCTACCATGATGGCGATGATCTTGATGATGACATGGTCCCAGCCGTAGACGACGGCGAGCATGCTGTCATCCGGGTAAAGAGGCTTGATCAGACCATAATACTCCAGGTCCGCCATGAGGCCGAACTGAATGCTGCAGAGGGTGGCAATCAGCACCGTGCCGCGCCGGGGCAGCAGCAGGCTCGAGTAGACGATGACGACCAGGTACAGGAGGGTGAACAGGCTCGAGAAGCCGCCGGTCACGAACAAAACGATCGTGACGATGAGCGTGTCTCCCAAGGTCTGCAGATAGGCGACGGCGAGGTGATTCCGGGACCGTTTTAAAAGCAGCAGGTAGATCGACGACAGCATGAAGATGGCCGCGATCAGGCCGTAGAGAATGGCGAGCGAGGCCGAATCCGGCGAGCCGGTGCGGCCGAAATGCACGAACAGGGTCGACGCGAGCAGCAGCGCGGAGAAGACGATTCGGGCCACGCTGAGCTTGTGGAGCTTGTCTTTGAGTTCGCTGTCTGGGGCCATGGCAACCGACACCGTTTGATCCGGCGCGGGGCGGGTGATGCCGGCCCGAAGTGCCGGTCGAAAAAGGGTCACCCCGGCCCTCGGCGATGTGAGGTGTCCCTATGCGTCGCGGGCCACCCGCTGTCAGGGCGGCCCGCATTACCCGTTGAGGGCAGTGCTGCGGAATCCGGCCGCCGCCGTCCGTCTCGTCAGATGGCGCCCGCCATCTTGAAAATCGGCAGGTACATGGCGATGACCAGTCCGCCGATGGTAACCCCCAGGAACACCAGCATGACCGGTTCGATCAGCGCGGTCATGTTTTCAACGGCCTGGTCCACTTCTTCGTCGTAAAAGTCGGCGATTTTCTCGAGCATCGCGTCCAGCGCACCGGTGGACTCACCCACGGAGATCATCTGGCAGACCATCGGCGGAAACACGCTGCTTTCCGCCAAGGGATCGGCCATGGTCCGGCCCTCGGCGATGCCGGAGCGCACATTGTAGATAGCCTTCTCCACGCTGCGGTTGCCCGCGGTCTTGGCCACGATGTCGAGCGCCTCGAGGATGGCGACCCCGCTGGTCAGCATGGTGCCCATGGTGCGGGTGAACTTGGCCACCGCCACCTTGCGCAGCAGCATCCCGAAAACGGGAAGCCTCAGCATAAGGTCGTCAGTGATGTCCTGCCCCTTTTCGGTGGCATAATACTTTTTGAATGCAAACCCGAAGAGGAAGGCGGCGGCGATGATGTAGAGAATCTTGCTCTTCACCATATCGCTCAGAAAGACGACAAACTGGGTCGGAGCCGGCAACTCGCTGCCGAAGTCGGCGAACATCTCCTCGAACACGGGAATGACAAAGATCAGGATGACTCCCAGGACGATGATCGCGATAGCCAGGGTAGCCAGTGGGTAGGTCATGGCGCCCTTTACCTTGGACTTGAGCCGGGCGGCCTTTTCCATGTAGGCCGCCAGCCGTCTCAGGATCGTGTCCAGGATGCCGCCGGCTTCGCCCGCGGCGATCATGTTGACGAACAGGCTGTCGAAATGCTTGGGGAATGCCTTGAGGGCCTCGGCCATGGTTGCCCCGCCCTCCACCGACTCTTTGATCTGCTTCAGCACCTTTTTAAAGGTCGCGTTGTCCTGCTGGGTATGCAGAATGTCCAGGCACTGAATGATCGGCAGGCCGGCGTCGATCATGGTCGAGAACTGCCGTGCGAAAAGGATGATGTCCTTTTCCGTCACCTTGGGCTGAAGAAAGCTGATGTTCGCGAGCAGGTCTTTCGGCTTCGGCTTGATGCGGGTCGGCGCGATCTTCTGGCGCATAAGGCTGGCACGGACGGCCGCCTCGGTCAACGCCTCCATTTCCCCTTTCTGCACTTTGTTGAGCCGGTTCTTCCCTACCCATTGATAAACTGGCATCTCAGCGTCCTCCATAACCGACCACGCGCGTCGGTATCAACCCGCTTAAGGTCTGCGGGGCCTGGTCACCCGGCCCTTGCGCTTTCTAAAGTTTTGGGCCTTCCCTGCAACACGGCGCATCAGCGCTCCCAAGGACCGGCTCACAACGGTGCCGGCCACAGGTGGCTTCGAATGATCTATCGGCCGAACGGGCGCAAACTTTAAATATTTTTTCCAGCCATGCGGCGGTTGGAAACGCATTTTTGAGTCTGGAGCGCCTCAAGGGGGTCGCCTGAAGGTGGTGCCAGGATCGGACGGCTGGAGTGGAAGAGAGATTCGGCCCGGGATCGTTTGGCTTTCATCCGCTTCTATGATAGAAGTGTAAGTCAGGCTGCGACCCAACCCCGGCCCTCCTGAAATTTGGCAATATTTTGATATCACAGGATTAACCAGTGGACCGAGCCTCACAGCGGGATCCCGCCGAGATCACGGTCATCACCACGCATCTCAATGCGGACTTCGATGCCCTGGCCAGCCTGCTGGCGGCCCAGAAGCTCTATCCCGGGGCTCGCGTCGTCTTTCCCGGCTCCCAGGAAAAAAACCTGCGGAATTTCTTTATCAGTTCAATGGCTTACCTGTTCAACATGGCGGAGGTCAACTCAATCGACCTCGACCGCGTCAAACGGCTCGTGCTCGTCGACACCCGCCAGCCCGGTCGAATCGGACGGCTCGCCGACCTCCTCGAAAAACCCGGGGTGGACATCCACGTCTACGACCATCACCCTCCCGGGGACGGCGACATCCGTGGCCGCCTGGAGGTCTGCGCCCCCACAGGTGCCAACGTCACCCTGCTGATCGAGGCCATTCAGGCCCGCGGCGGCACCGAGATCTCCCCCGACGAGGCCACCATCATGTGTCTGGGCCTCTATGAGGACACCGGCTCGTTCACCTTTCCGTCCACTACCGAGAGGGATTTCCGGGCCGCCGCATTCCTGCTCGCCCGTGGCGCAAATCTCAACGTCGTCTCCGACCTGATCGCCCGGGAGCTGAATCCGGCGCAGGTGACCCTTCTCAACGACATGATCCAGAGCGCCAACCGCTCCCAGGTGAACGGGGTCGAGGTGGTGATGACCAGCATCTCCCGGGAGACCTATATTCCCGACTTCGCCTTCCTGGTTCAGAAAATGGCCCGGATGGAGAACCTCGAGGCGATCTTCGCCCTGGCCCTGATGGAGTCCAAGATTTACATCGTAGCCCGCAGCCGCCTGGAAGAGGTGGATGTGGGCGCCATTCTCGCCACCTTGGGCGGCGGCGGTCATGCCTATGCCGCCGCGGCGACCGTCAAGGGCCAGACGCTGGCCCAAACCGAACACCAACTGCTCCAAATCCTGTTCGAGAAGGTTCGAGCGCGCCGCCTGGCCCGACACCTGATGTCCGCCCCGGCCATCGGCGCGGACGCAGATGTCTCCTGCGAGGAGGCCAACAATCTACTCACCCGTTACAACGTCAACGCGCTGCTGGTCACCGCCAAGCGCGACGGCCGGGAGGATCTGCTCGGCTTCATCACCCGGCAAGTCATCGAGAAGGCCCTCTTTCACAAACTCGGCGCGGTGCCGGTGCGCGAATACATGACCACCGAGGCGGCCACCGTGGGCCCGGATGCAAACCTGGCGGAGATCCAGAAGAAGATCATCGACACCAAGCAGCGCATCCTGCCGGTGGTGGAGGGTGGGCGCGTCGTTGGCGTCATCACCCGCACGGACCTGCTGAATGTCCTCGTGGGCCAGCGGCAGTCCGAACACGAACCGCCGGCGGAAGCACTGCGGGAGTCTTTCAACCCCCGCACCCGCAACGTCACCAAGTTCATGCAGGAGCGGCTCTCGCCCCGCATCCTCGGCATCCTGAAAGAGATCGGCGAAACAGCTAGCCGCCTGGGTTGCGGGGCCTTCGTGGTGGGCGGGTTCGTGCGCGACCTGTTCCTGTACCGCAGCGACGAGGACGTGGATGTGGTGATCGAGGGCGACGGGATCCGCTTCGCCCGGGCCTATGCCCGGCTCACCGGGGCTCGCATCCACGCTCACGAGAAATTCGGCACGGCGGTGATCATCTACCCGGATGGTTTCAAGATCGATGTCGCCTCAGCCCGCATGGAATATTACAAGTTTCCGGCCGCCCTGCCGGTCGTTGAAATGAGCTCGATCAAGCTGGACCTCTACCGACGGGATTTCACGATCAACACCCTGGCCATCCAGCTCAACCCGGACCGCTTCGGAGTGCTCATCGACTTCTTCAACTCCCAGAAGGACATCAAGGAAATGTCCATCCGGGTGCTGCACAACCTGAGCTTCGTGGAGGACCCGACCCGGGTGTTCCGGGCCATTCGCTTCGAGCAGCGCTTCAGCTTCGCCATCAGCCGGCTGACCGCCGGCCTCATCCACAACGCGGTCAGCATGGACTTCTTCCGGGAGCTCTCCGGCCGCCGGGTGTTCAGCGAACTGCGTCAAATCCTGGAGGAGGAAACCCCGCCGGCCGCCATCGCCCGGCTGAACGATTTCGGACTCCTCAAGGTCGTTCACCCCTCGCTCGCCCTCAGCAAACCGCTCCTGACCCGGCTGAACGCGGCCAAACAGGTCCTCTCCTGGTATGATTTGCTTTTTCTGGATGAATCCTATATGAAGTGGGCCGTTTATTTTCTGGTGCTGGTCCATCACTGCGAAAAGGGCAAGGCGGAGGAGATCTGCGTCCGGTTCGAACTCGCCCCCCGCTTGCGGAAGTGTTTCGTACAAGACCGTTCAAACGCCGAGCGCTGCCTCTACTGGCTGGAGCGCAGCCTTCCGGTCGAAAACAGCGGCCTGTACCACCGGCTTTCCGCGTTCCGTACCGAACTCATCCTTTTCATGATGGCCATCACGAATCAGGAAAAGGTCAAGAAGGCGATCTCGCTCTACTGCACCAACCTGCGCCGGACGTCCATTTCCCTCAAGGGCGCAGATCTGAAGGCGCTCGGGCTTGAGCCCGGCCCGATGTACCGCCGGGTCTTCCAGGCGGTCTTCGAGGCCAAGCTGAACGGCCGGGCCGGGACCCGCGAGGATGAGATCGCCCTCGCCCGCCGCCTGATTCATGACCACAACACCCCGGCGGCGGATCCTCCCGCTCGGAGGCACGAGGATTGACGACTTCGTAAGAAGCCCGACTCCGGCGTCGCGCTTCATCGCGTTGTCACTGCGGCGAACGATCCGTACGCCTCGTGACATGAGATTCGCCCGCCTTGGATTTGAAACTTTTTGCAAAGTCGTCTTAGATCGACTTTTAATAGACCATGAGGACTCAGAAGGGAGCAACTCGGAAATGCGGAAACGGCTGTTGAGCGGAATGCGCCCCACCGGGCCGCTGCACTTGGGAAACTACCACGGCGCGCTGGCCAACTGGGTGCGCCTGCAGGAAGAGTACGACTGCTTTTTTTTTATCGCGGACTGGCACGCCCTGACCAGCGACTACGAGAAGCCGGATTTCCTCAAAGGGTTCAGCGACGACATCATGCTCGACTGGTTGAGCGTGGGGCTCACCCCGGAGCAGAGCACCCTGTTCGTGCAGTCCCACATCAAGGAGCACGCCGAGCTCTTTCTGCTCCTGTGCATGATCACACCGGTGCCGTGGCTCGAACGCAATCCGACCTACAAGGACCAGATCGAGCAGCTCAGCACCAAGGACCTGTCCACCTTCGGGTTCCTGGGATACCCGGTGCTGCAGGCCGCTGACATCATCATGTACAAGCCGTTCGGCGTACCGGTGGGGGTGGACCAGGCGCCGCACGTCGAGATCACCCGCGAGATCGCCCGGCGGTTCAACTATTTTTACGGGCCGGTGTTTCCGGAGCCGGAAGTCATCCTCACCGAGACCCCCAAACTGCTCGGGACCGACCGCCGCAAGATGAGCAAGAGCTACGGCAACGCCATCTTCCTCTCCGACCCGGCCGATGTCGTCGCGGCAAAGGTGGCGACCATGATCACGGACCCCCAGCGCATGCGCAAGTCCGACCCCGGCAACCCGGACGTATGCAACGTGTTCGACTTCCACAAGCTCTACTCGCCACCGGAGTTCGTAGCGGAAGTCAACCGGCGCTGTCGCACGGCGGACATCGGGTGCGTGGAGTGCAAGAAACGGATGGGCCAGTACCTGAATGCGTTCCTCGACCCGATCCGCGAGAAGCGCCGCTACTACCAGGAGCGCCCCGGGCGGGTCGCGGAGATACTCGCGGCCGGGGACGCCAAGGCTCGACAAACCGCCTGTCGGACCATGGAAGAAGTCCGGGCGGCGATCAAACTGTGATGGAAAGGGGCGCCGTGGCGGGGCTGCACAACGCTGAGCCGTATCGCGTCAGTCTGACGGACATCTTCGAAGGGCCGATGGACTTGCTGGTCCACCTGATCCGGAAAAACGAGATCAGCATCACCGACATCCCCATTGCCATGGTGACCGAGCAATACCTGCAGTACCTCGAGTGGCTGGAGGCGATGAATGTCGAGTACGCCGCGGAGTTCGTAGTGATGGCCTCCAGCCTGGCTCAGATCAAATCCCGCATGCTCCTGCCGCTGCACGCCGAGGAGGGCGACGAGGAGGATGACCCGCGCCAGGAGATCGTCCGGCCGCTGCTCGAGTACCTCAAACTCAAATCGGCGGCCGCGCAGCTGTCCGAACGACCCCTGCTCGGTGAGGACACGTTCACGCGCGGAGTCAAACCCGGCGATCTCGTGCCCCCGGGAGACGAGGAGGTCATCAAGATCGGCCTGTTCGAGCTGATCGACGCGTTCCAGAAAATTCTGGCCGGGCTGCCGGACGAGGCCCGCATCGAGTTTACCACCGACACGATCTCGGTCCAGGAACGCATCTCCCAAATCGCGGATCAACTGGAGATCAAGGGATCCCTCACCTTTTTTGAACTGTTTGCGGATCAACCCCGCCGCAGCGAGATCATCGTCACTTTTCTGGCAACCCTCGAAATGGTTAAACTTTCCCTGATTCGCATCGTCCAGCACGTGAATTCAGGGATCATCAGGATATTCTACATGTGATGGAAGACCTCAAGAACATCATCGACAGCTTGCTCTTTGTGGCGGAAGAGACGTTGAGCCTCGAACGCCTGAAAAAAATTCTGCCCCAGGCGGAAGCCGAAGCCATCCGCGAGGCCATCGCGGCGCTGCAAGCCGAGTACGACACCCGCCCGGGCGGCTTTTACCTCGCAGAGGTGGCCGGAGGCTACCAGTTTCGCAGCCGGCCGGAGTATACGCCGTGGATCCGGCGCATGGTCGACCCCAAGCCGCTGCGGCTGAGCAAGGCCGCCATGGAAACGCTGGCGGTCATCGCTTATAAGCAGCCGATCATCCGCGCCGATATCGAACACATCCGCGGGGTGGACTGCGGCGGCGTCCTGCGCGTGCTGCTCGAACGCAAGCTCGTGCGCGTGCTGGGACGCAAGGAGATCGCCGGCCGCCCGCTGATCTACGCCACGACCAAGACGTTTCTCGAAACCTTCGACCTGAAGGATCTCCAGGACCTGCCCTCGCCCAAGGAGATCGAAGAGTTCGGAAAACCGCCCCTGGAAATGCGGGCCGGGGTCACGATCGAGCCGGATGAGGGCGAAGCCACCGTCCCTGCGGAGGATACCGGCGAGCCGGGGCAGGTCGACGGCTACGAGGAATCCCCCCCGGAGGAGCCTTTGCCGGCGGAAACGCCTGTCGAGGAACCGGAAGCCTCACCGGAAGCCCCTGCCACGCAGGAATCGGTGGAGGGGGAAGCTCCCATCGAAAAAACACTTGATTTCGATCCGGGAACGACGTAATAAAAAGGCTGTCGCACGCGTCAGCCTTTTCGGGCGCTTAGCTCAGCGGGAGAGCGCTACCCTCACACGGTAGAAGTCACTGGTTCAAATCCAGTAGCGCCTACCAAATTAAATCGGGCGGTTAGACCGTAATAGGTCTAACCGCCCGATTTTGTTTTTTGGGTATATTTTGTGTCCCCACGAAGGGCATAATCCGGTTATTCTCGGCGGCTCCCGGCGCCGACCCTGAATGGTTAGCTGGGCGGGTCTGTGGATAGGTTATGAGGCCGCTCGTTATCTGGCTATTTTCCGCAGTCGCAATCTTCGTACGGGCTGTCACAAACGCAGCTTTCTTGACAATCGAGTTTCCTGTGATATTGCCGACGCCATGCATAAACGGTTGCAATGGCGCGCAGCGGAATTGCAAGCAATCCGACTTAATGCATTTGTTGGGTGACTGTATTATCGGCGGCTGCATACTTTTCCCATTTGAAAGTAGAGCCTTTGTCATCACCAGAACGATAAATATCCATTAAGCCTGTCAAAGAACCGTCATTACAATCGTCATTGTAGTCTTTTCCAACCTTTCTCAGAAGGAAAGTGACACCGGGGTATGACGCAAAACGAATAGGAATATTTGGGGGAGGTTCAATATAATTTAGGTGAAAATTCTTCTGCCATTTCAACCCACTCACTTTTTGATGTATTAATCGCTATCCACTTTGAGACAATTTTAACCAATACAATGGGAATATGCCTGATGAAATGACCGGAATGCCGGCCACCTTACCCATCAGGGCCTTGAGATACTTTGCACATCGACATTACGTGCAATCATAAAAACTTCATCAGCAGAATAGAGCTGAAAAAGCGTCGCTTCCACCTCAGCGCCGAAAGTACTATGATAGAGACGTTGAGCGTAATTGTCCGCCCTGGTGGTGACAACGATGTGCTTAATTCTAGCGCCACGTGTTTTAATGGTCTTCTCCACAAGAGGCAAAGATTCCTTGATCAGCCGGCGGCCAACACCGTTGCCTTGTCTGGCAGGCATAACAGCAAGCTGCTCCAGCTCAAGAACGACCTCCTCGCGGAAACCACTTCTTTCCGTCCATTGAATATAGCCAATGACGGATCCTTCCTCTTGAGCTACAAAGTATTGCATTCGAGGAAAGGCTCGAAAGTTGCATTCAATCCATTCAAGAGAGTATCTCTGCCGGATGAAAGCCTGCCTATGGACTAAACTTACGCGTTCAACATCTTCTTTCTCCATCGCTCGGATGACCATTTTTTCACTCCCGACAATTTGGAAACACAAAACAGGCGTTCACCGGAGTAAGAACTCAGCGTTCGCTGGAGCGTTTGGACTTTCTTCTCTGCGAATATCACACATACCTCAAAAGTGCATATATTTCGGATAATCTCACCGAAACACCGGCAATCTGCGAATAGGTTATGAGACCGCTCGATATCTGGCCTTTGTCCGCAGTCGCAAACTTCGGCTGTCAGAATGGCATTTTTTTTTGAAGCCGAGTTTCCTGTGATATTTTCGAAATCGATAACCAGAGGACCTAAATCAGCGGGGCAGATTGTTTGCCCTCTGGGGAATCCGCCGCATAGCTCCAGTGCAGGTGGCTCAGCTCGGACATGATCCCCTTGTACTGTTCCTGAGTCTTGACAGTACCTTGATAGCCATAATGCTTTTTGGGCCTGCCTCCAGAGTATGCATCTTGGGATAGGCTTTAAGGCTTTTGGGCTTAGCATCGGGAAAGGGGCAGCCAGGAAGTTCATGGAGGCTTTAATCTAAGCCGCAATTGTAAGGCCGAAAATTTTCATTCATGACTTCTCCATCTGCAGTTTGGCGAAGCTTATTGGGTTCAGCCATTTTCTCTGTTATTTAGATTCCTGCGGGACAATATAATGACATAAGGACTCAAACGGTTTTTTTCTTGCGTCGATTAGAAAACCCGCTTCTTCTATCATCCGCAATGAAAGTGCGCAGGTTTCGCCTTTCCCCCTCAAACTTGCGTCTATCCAGATGGATGATGTCAGCCCCCATTTCCGTAAATACTTTTTTTATGGGTAAATTCGAGCTGATGCCTGCAAAGTTCTCAAGGTAATATTCTGCTCTAATCGAAATGACCAAAGATAGAATCTGAAATAACAGTGATAAAAGCTCTATTTCTTGCTTGTCATCCTGCTTGTTTTTTCCAAGTTTCATATCAGCAACTATCTCAGATGCATCTTCCAGAAGTATATCGATTAATTTGATTCTTTCCAGTTTCGTTCGATGATCCACTTTAGTCGGCATAGGAACCTTCTTCTCAAAGTAAGCCACCTCCCGCCCCTTTTGCCGGTGGGTGAAACAGCTCATGGGGGGTGGACCGGTCCGTAGTGACTACCGCTGCACCCGAACCTCTGAGACGTTGGACGATGGCTTCGCCAATGCCTCTGGTGCCGCCGGTCACGAGAGCGCGCTTTCCGGTGAATTCGGATTCGCAGGAGCCTTTCATCCGCGCATCTCCACTCAAACTGCCTTTGGCCGCCAAACCACGCAAATAGCAATTTTTAATTCAGAGAGCTTTACCTTGGTATGGGGCGAATCATGTATTTTTGGTTCTTCGACGAATTAAGCCCGATGTGGGCAGGTGGCGGATTCTTAACGGAAGTGGCACTTATTTGGGGCGAGCCTAACACCGCGGCGATAGGCTCATATTAAAGACTTGATGCTTTTGTGATGTGTCGGATGTTATCATATGAATATTGTTCCTATTGGAATCCTTAGCTCGATTTGGCATTCTCTTATCAATATTGGATCGACAATTTTCCGGTCTTTTGCGTACCCACTCAGTAGTGCACAATCACATATCGAATTAATTAATCGCGGTATTCCATCAGCGATATCAAAAATTTTTTTGCATGCATCATCTGTAAAAATACCCCTTTTAGCGCCTGCAACTTTTAGACGATGAGCAATGTAGTGTATGGTTTCTTGCTCATCTAAAGGCTGAAGCTGATAGCTCATGTTGATTCTTTGGCTAGTTGCCTTATTCCTTGGGTCCATCAGAATCGTTTCAGTTTCGCTTTGACCAACGAAGAAAATATTTAAAAGTTTTTGGTTCTCAAACTCAATGTTGGACAAAAGCCGTATTTCCTCTAACCGATCATGATTGAGTGTCTGGGCTGCATCTATTATGACGAAGACGAGTTTGTGTTCTGAATACGCTTTAAGCAAAAACTTTTTAAAACGAATAAAAAAACCAGCTTTGTCGGCGAATTTATTATCCAACTTAAATTTTTCAGATAGAAAATTGTAAAAATCCATAACAGGCATCATGGGATTAGAGATTGTGGCAATCATGGCTGAAGCATCAATTGATTTCAGAAGATACCTTATAAGCGACGTTTTTCCGGTGCCAACGTCACCCGTCAACAGCAAAAACCCGTCTCGTTTCAACATTCCATATTTAAGAAACGACAGGGCTTCTTTGTGCTTTTCACCAAACCAGAGAAATTTGGGATCAGGGTTTGTTCTGAAGGGGAACTTTTTGAGTTCGTAGTAGTCAAGATACATATATACGCCTCAGCTTATGCGATAGCATCGTTAATGGCTTCTTCATCCAATGGCAGTATCACAAATTGAGCGGCTTGGTGATTTGTCGGATGAATATCTGCATTTCAGGCATGTTGAAAATTTGAGGCCAGTTTGCCTTTATTCGACGGGCGATTTTGTTTTGCGGCAGACGCTTGACCATTGGCTGACGCTAACACATTGGGTGCGACGTTCCCCCTTCTGTCTGCCTTCAACCCCGCTTCTTCTTTCGATGCCGCCCCACGTAAAATAACCTAACTCATGGGCCCCACGTCTATCTTCACCAGATCTTCGGTCGAGATCCGGGTCCCCTATCCTTCTGTCTTTTATTGCCTGGCTTTCACTCATGTCCCACCGCCAAAATCGGTGTATGACGCCCCGGGCGGGGTGACGGCTGCGTGGAGGTCCCTCCCCCGGGTCGCTGCCGCTGAGGTGGGAGGTTAGCTCTCGCGGGCACGGAGCCTCAATCCTTGGCTATATGCAGTAACACCGGCTACGTTAACCAATTTTTATGGGGTATATTCCGAATACGCAGTCTATTCTACTTTCTCCCAGCCATTCAATTAATGGCCGAAGTCAGGGTGCAGCTCCACGCGCCGGTTAAGGGCACGCCCCTCCAAGGTATCGTTGGAGGCGGCCGGCCGGGTCTCGCCGAATCCTATGACCCGGATCCTCTCGGGTGCAATTCCCTGCCGGATGTAATAATCGCGCACGGCCCTCGCCCTGGCTTCCGAAAGCTTCTGGTTGTAATCCGCCGAAGCCGTGCTGTCGGTGTGGCCATGGATTTCGCCCGTGAGCTTTGGGTTAGCCTTCAGGATGGCAACCGCCTCATCGAGAGCCCGGGTGTCCTTGATCACCGCCTGGTCGCTGTCGAAAAACACGCCGTTCAGCTCCCAGCAGCCGACGGCATTGACCTTCACCCCTTTGGGCGTGTTCGGACACGTGTCCCTGCTATCGGGGACACCGTCACCGTCCGAATCAGCAACGACAGAAACGGGGGCCGCAACAACAGCTGCCGCAGCGGAGGTCAAGAAAATCTGGTTCACGTAAGCGGCCATGGCATTGGGCGTGGCAATTTCATCGTCATTGACGGAAAAACCACAGCCACCGACCTTGACAAGCTCGTCCACTACCCTGCGACCGACGACATTCCGGTCTACCTGAATGGGGTAGATACAAAGCCTCCCACCAAAGAAAGCGGTAAGCTTCTGCACGGTTTTGAAGGCGCGGCCATGCAAAATGTTCTCGGAGTCGGTGACGACGATCAGGGCCACCCGCCCGGGATTCCCCTGCATGATTGCGCGGGTGGCCGGCATGTCGCCGTCCGTGGGGCTGAAACGGTCGATTTCCCCGGCCTCCCTATAGGCGGCCAAGCCGGCTTCGAACTCGCCGCGGTTGTAAGGCACCGGACCGTAAAGAAGCACGGCATCTTCACAGCTCAGGCAACTGCCAGATCTGAAAGCCATTAGTGCCGAACGGTAGCCCATGTCTGGAATCATTCGGTTCATCTGTGAGACGATCTCCCGAGTGCGGTCGGCCTCAAGACGTTTCCGGTACGATCCCTCCATCGAGGAGGCGGTGTCCAGAACCACAACAAAGGTATCGAACTTCTTGAAATGTGCCGAGGGGTTCATGGGTACCGGTTGGAAGGTTTCCAGCGGAGGAGCTTTTTGATTGGCACAGCCCGCCACTGAACCGACCAGGGCAACTGCCAAGACGACCCGCCAAAATCGCTTGTTCATTTTTCTGACCTTTCTTCTTTAGCCTCGCGGCTTCCTGAAAGTGGTTTCCTTCCTTATCGTAACCACCCGTCAGCAGATGTTTTGCCGACGACTGCAAGAGAGTATGAGCGACCCATTCTGGAAATAACCAAATGGAGAGGAGAGGTCTAAACCATTGAGCGACGCCAGCATCCGCTTCAGATCAGGTGGAATGGGAAAGGTGCTGCAATTGGTATAAAATATACTTCAGTCACGAATGAAAAATCAAAGGAAATTTAAGTAGCATGCAGTCTATATCACAAGGTGCCAGCGAATTGGATACGTCGGACGATATCTGCATTTCAGTTATGCTGAAAATTTAGGGCTAATTTGCCTTTATTCGACGGGTGATTATGTTTTGGGTCATATGCTTGACCATTTGCTGACATTAACACATTGAATACGACGGTCCCTCTTTTGTATCTTGATTCTTGATCAGTACCCATATCCAGCCTCCAGCACCCTTGATTCGAGATTTTTTGATCGGCGCTTACGAGCGCCTCGAACGGCTGTTAAGAATGCTAAGCTTGGATGATCTCTTCAAGCATCATCAAGAATAAATAAGGCAGGATGAGATCATCCTGCCTTATTTTAATTGTGAGAACAGAATGTGTTACTTTGCCGGAATATAGGGAATTTCCCTCCCCCACCAGCCCTGATCCGACGACATCTTGGCGGCTTCAGGCATGGTGTTCTTGTATCCCCACCAGCTGTAAGCCACATGCTGGTTAGTCTTGAAGAGAGAATCGTGTTTGTAGAACTCCGACGTGCAGCCTGCGATCAGCATGGCCGCGACAACCAACAGCAACAGGTTTTTCATTTTTTCAAAACCCTTCGAATAGCGTTATCGATTTCGTCGATTAAAAGGGGCTTCATAACCAAGGCTCTGATCCCCTTCTTTTCGGCCTTGGCATGGTTGATCTGCTGACTGTATCCGGTGCAGAGTATGACAGGGATTTCCGGATTGATTTTCATTAACTCCGAGGCTAAAACGTCGCCCGTCATGCCGGGCATGGTTTGATCAGAGATAACAATATCGAATTCCATAGGCTTGACCTTGAACAGCTCCAGTGCCTCAATCGGACTGGTTCTTGAAACGACGTCATACCCGAGTCGCTTGAGAATTTTTTCTCCGACATCAACCAGTACTTTCTCGTCGTCGACAAGAAGAATTCTCTCGGAGCCTCCTTTCGGTAAAGCCTTATATCGAACCTGTTTTTGTGATGGCAAATGAACCTGCGGTAGAAAAATATGAAAAGCGGTCCCTTTTCCTGGAGCGCTTTCCACCTTGATTGCCCCATTGGATTTTTTTACAATCCCATGGATGACAGCCAACCCCAGTCCCGTACCGACACCTATTTCTTTGGTCGTAAAATATGGATCAAAGATACGACCCTGAATTTCAAACGGAATTCCGTGCCCGGAATCCTTGACCGAAAGACGCATATATGGCCCTGCATCCAACTCCGGGTAGCTGCTTCTGTCTGAGTTTGCGATGGTTACACTCTGAACTTCAATATCAACCCTTCCTGGATTTTCGCCGATTGCGTGAACCGCATTGCTGCCAAGGTTCATAAGGATCTGATGCAATTCAACCGAGTTCGCCATAACGGTTCCGGCCTTATCATCGATTCTGTAATTTATTTCAATGCTGGTGGGTAGCGTTGCCCTCAAAAAAACGATGGCTTCCCGCACCACCGCATCGACTTGAACAGGTTTTCTTTCTTCATCGTTTTGGCGGCTGAAGGTAAGGATTTGCTTCACTAAATCTTTTGCACGGATTGCCGCCTTCATGGCTTCCCGGAGATACTCAAGAGGTGCTCCATCACTGAGCATGGATAGCTCCGTGAATCCGATGACTGCCGCTAAAATGTTGTTGAAATCGTGAGCAATGCCACCGGCAAGAGCCCCAATGGCTTCCATTTTCTGAGATTGCAGGAGCTGAGATTCCAAACGCTTCCTTTCTTCTTTTGCCTGAACTTGCTCGGATATATCGCGCACAATGGAAATCAGGTACAGTGGCTTTCCATGTTCGTCCTTGTGAATCGTGGACCAGACTTGGGTGTTGATTACCGCGCCATCTTTGCGTATCAAGCGGCGTTCGCTGTCTCCGTACTGGACCTCTCTCTCCAAAAGTTTCACAAAAAGACTTTTGTGCTCTCCGAAATCATCAGGGTGCATCACTTCCTGCACCGCCTTGCCCAGAATTTCTGATCTGTCGTAGCCCAACATCTTTGCCATAACCGTATTGGTTTCAATCGTTTTCCCATCCAGGCCTATCAATGCCATTCCAACTGCTGAGTTTTCAAAGGCTGTCCGAAAGCGTGCTTCGCTTTCTTTCAATAGCGTTTCTGTCTTTTTGCGTTCGGTGACATCACGAACTATTGATAAAATGGCGTCCTCATCCCCGATTCGTATTATGGCCGCCGACAGGTGACAGATACCTGTCTGGCCATGCTTCCCGCGAAACTCAGCCTCAAAATTTTCAACACAACCCGTAGTTTTCAGCTGCTCAACCAGGCGTTTCCTGTCGTCGGGATCAACCCATAATTGCAGATCAAGTGACTTTTTACCCAGCACTTCCTCCCGGGTCCATCCCGTCAATCTCGTGAATCCTTCATTGATGTCGATATACATTCCGTCAGAAGCGCGGCTAAGATTGATTGAATCGGGGCTGGTTTGAAATGCAATCCTGTATCTCTCCTCGCTCTCGCGAAGGTCCTCCTCAGCGCGCTTGCGATCAGTAACGTCGGTAGCAATGCTCATTAAGGTAGGAAGTTCTTCAAATTCTACCAAAACACCGAACGCCTCGACATCCAAAACTTTTCCTGTCTTGGTTAGATATTTCTGCGGCATTGTAGAAAGATGACAGCCGGTTTGAAAAATGCGGTTTATTCTTTCTTCAACTATTAAGCGAAAATCCGGATGAATAAAATCGAGGATCCGTTTGCCCTGAATGTTTGAAAGGTGATCAATTTCAAAAAGAGCCAATGCGGCGGGGTTGGCGTAAATAAATTGGAGATCGCGATGCAGAAACACGGCAGAAGGTGAATTGTTCAGGACGGAATCCAAAAGGTCTCCATGCATTTTAAAGAAATGGAAGTTCTCATTACGGTTGGCTTTTAACTCATCGATTTGCCTCTGCAGCATATCGATCCTTGCCAACAGATCTTCGCGGCTTTCGTTAGCATCGATGTTTTTCATGGTCACTTCCTCAACAAAAGAAAAACGTTGCTGAAACAATTGTGAAGCCGATTCATTTTAACAATATGAACCTGAAACGGCAATGCTTGCTCAGCATTGGGCGCGAGGGATAAATTAATCGATTGAGAAACACCGGCAACTCCATGATATTTATCATAATAGCACGCATTGGTCCTAATGTGGAAATAGAACCAATATCCCAACGTGCCGCCGGCATCTTAACGTTCGATTTGACCAACCCCCGCAGTCAATCCATTTTCATTTCTCAAATACAGAAAAAGGACCATAATTTGTATGCTCGATTAATGAGACCCTTCAGCTGATATCGGTGATCCGGCAAATCAAACCGTCACTGAATCCAAATTCTGACCGTCCAGCCAACTCCATCGCTTGCCCTTGTTTCATCCCGTTGGGCAAGTCGATGGCAAGCACACCGCGATATGCCACTTCGATCATTGCTTGATCGCCGTCAGCGTTAAACGTTTTTATTGTTTGACGGCGCGATGAGAAGATCGTCCTCGACTGCTCCGCAAGCTTGCGAAACTCATTAATGCCCAAAGCCTTGGCATTGACTTCCCCACCCGCTACGTTCTTGAACTCGATATCGGGGTGGATCACCGCCAGCATGCCGTTAATGTCAAAAGCGTTGTATGCACTCAGGTATCGATCAACGAGAGCGCGCTTTTCATCACAATCCATTCAGTTCTCCGCAAACACCCCTGGCCATCTGTGAATAGGTGCCGGTTGATCGCTTTAACTTTTGCCAGTATCAATTTTCGGTACAGGCTATCACAAACGCAATTTTCTTGGGGGGAAGAGTCTGCTGTGGTATTTTCGAACGCTGAGTCAAGGAGCCGGGAAACGGCGACCGAACGCCTTAAAAAAGCCATAAAAATTCGATTAAGAACGGGTCGACATCTGAACTTAGATATCACAAACCTGCAAAAATACAGATACGTCGGATGGGATCACCAGACCGCTACACATCTGCGAACAGATCCTACGGCCGATCGGTATCTGCAACTCCTGCCTAAAACCAGAACTATACCCCTTTTACAAAATGGTTAAATGTGGAGACGTCCCGGAATGTCCTGTTTTAGTGCGAACCTGCCATAATACTTCAAAGTGGAGAAATGGGCGACAGCCTTCATACTTCTTCACAAATCTTTACAGAACTTCGCCCAATTTCCCTATAGTCTTTTCTTTTAAACACCGATAGCTACAAACAGAACAGGCCGCAACGAATGTAATTCACACTTCACCGAAAAGGAGTAAGGCTATGTCAATTTCGGCGATTTCAACCGGCAGTACGTTCCAGATAGGTGGAAGCAATCCAATGACACAAATGAAGAAGAGTCTTGATGATCTGGGGAGTGCCTTAAAGTCAGGGAATCTCGACGATGCAAAGAAGGCATTCGCGCAGCTGCAGAAGAATGCTCCAGTCCAAGGCGAAGACAGCAAAAATCCCATGAGCTCCGAGTTTGAAAGCCTCAAAAAGGCTCTTGATTCCGGAGATCTCAAGAACGCGCAGGAAGCATACTCCAAAATCGAGGAAAAAATATCCCAGAGCCCTGCTGCAAGTGCCTCGGCCGGTGGTCCGCCTCAAGGCGCACCGGTGGATACGGTGCAGCTGAGTTCTCAAAACAGTAGCGGGGAATCATCAACTTCCGACAGCAAGGTATACGACAAAATGGATTCCGACAAAGACGGCACGGTTACTGATCAAGAGAAATTGGCGTATGAGATGAAACATGCCAACGACGCGACTTCGGCTTCGGACACAACGTCCGATAAACGCCAGGGCAAAACTGTTATTGAGGCGTACGCTTAGTTACAGCCTAAGCAGGAAACATGCGGCCCCGTAAACCGCTAATTGCGATAATAAGCGATTAGCGGTTTCCTTTCCAGGAGCGCGTACCATGAAATAAAGCAGGCTTGCAGGCATGGCTGCAAACCTGTTTGCCTCGGTCAGTCCCCGTCGCCAGCGGAGTTGATTTGCCCCCGGCAGTCCGGCGAGCCGCAGCAACAGGATATCCGCTCGCCCTCCGGACTGAAGCTGTAGTCGATGGTGAGTTCCTCGCCCTCGGCGATGTCCTGGGCGGCATGGATCAACACGCGCCGGTCGGCAATCCGGTAGTCGCAGTTCGGCGTGCAGGAGTGGTTGATGAACCGGGCGTCGTTGCCTTCCCGGTAGCCGTCGATCGCCCAATCGTCACCGGCCCAGAAGGTATAGATACCGGTCCGCTCCGGGTCCGCCTCGCGGCGGTAAGCCTCTTCGGCCGCGATCAACTCCCCTGAATACTCAATGATGAAGGCGCCCGCGGGGATAGGTTCACCGGCGTAACAGCCCTTGCCGTGGATGGGCGATATCTTGAGGACCACTCGGTAGGGGATCTCTGCGTGTGCCATTCTATCACGATCTCAGACGTCGTTTTTCAACATCCCCGCTAAAGCGAAAAATAGCTGCGGTGTCAAGCGCTTCGGCCCCTGCCGCGCGAAAAACCGAAGCGGCGGGCCCGCATCATCCATCGCCTGTGAGGTAGGTTGCGCCGAGGCTTGCGCTGACGATGGGCAGATGCTCCGGTGCCGGCGGCGAAAAACCGAAGACGATGTTCAGGAAGGCCATGGTCATCCGGTAGGTGGCCCCCCACAGGACCTCCGGACCGTCGACGTCCGGAAGGCAAAAACCGGGATGCTCGCTGGTTTTTTCCGCGCCGGCCGTCTGGCGCGGGAACTCCATCCTCAGCCGGTAGCGCACGTAGTTGGACGGCTCCAGCAGGCTTCTGAGCGGAATCTTCACGATGCGCTGCACCTCCCAGCTCGGCCGGAACCGTTCTTGATTCGGGATCCAGACCGCCATGGGATAGATCAGACGCCGGAACAGAACAAGGCGCTGCGGCGGCAGGGGGCCGAGAAAACGGATCCGCAGCGGGTTTATGCGCATCTCCTCGAAGCCCTCTCGCAGGGCCGTAGCCAGGTAAAGCGCCAGCCAGCGGGCTTCTCCCGGCCGCTCCCGGCGCCAGCGCCGCCAGAACACCCAGCGCCCCAGCGGGAAGAAGGGCCATCCCAGCAGCCGGGAGGCATGCCAGTCGAACCTCGGCGAGACGCTCCCGCCCGGGCAGCACAGGTCGCCGGGCTGGCGCACGCGCAGGGAGCGCTTGTTCAGGATCAGGCAGGTCTCACCCGCCCCGGCCTCCGCCAGCCGGCCGAGCGGCAGCAGTACCGCGGATGCCGTCGACAGGTCCTCGGCGGCGGCCGTGAAGATGGCGCTCTCCGCCGTGCGGGCATACAGCACCCGCTCGATCCGGGGAATGAGCGTTCCGGGGTAGGCAATCACATGGCGCATGCGCCCCTGATAGCAGGTTGCCTTGGTTCCTGCAACCCGGGGCAGTTCACAACCCGCATGGTGCCCGGCAAAAAAAAAGCGAAACGGGGTGGCCCATCGTGGCCCATCGGCCAACCCCGTTTCGCGTTGCACTGTTGACGGATTTCGGAAAGCCGCAATCAATACATGTCGTCGTCCATGGGAGGCGCCGCCGACCCCTTCTTCTTCTTTTCGGGCATGTCCGTGATCATGGCTTCGGTCGTGAGCATCAACCCGGCCACGGAGGCGGCGTTCTGAATGCCAAAGCGCACGACCTTCGTGGGGTCGAGCACGCCGGCTTTCATCAAATCCTCGTAATTGCCGGTCTCGGCATTGAAGCCGTAGGCATCTTTGCCTTCAAACACGGCATTCACCACGACCGAGCCCTCGAAGCCCGCGTTCCGGGCGATGTTCTGCAGGGGCTCCCGCAGCGCCCGCTTCAGGAGGCCGATTCCGATTTTTTCCTCACCCGACGTCTTCACCTGGTTGAGGGCCTCGATACACCTCAGCAGCGCCACACCGCCGCCGGGAACGACACCCTCCTCAACAGCCGCCCGGGTGGCGTTGAGCGCGTCTTCCACCCTGGCTTTCTTTTCCTTCATTTCGGTTTCAGTGGCGGCCCCGATGTGGATCACGGCCACCCCGCCGATCAGTTTCGCCAACCGCTCCTGCAGCTTCTCGCGATCGTAGTCGGAGGTGGTTTCCTCGATCTGGGCGCGGATCTGCTTGATCCGTCCTTCGATATCGGCCTTCTTGCCAGCGCCGTCGATGATGGTGGTGTTGTCCTTGTCGATGCGCACGTGCTTGCAGCGCCCCAGGTCCGACAGGGTGACGTTTTCAAGTTTGATGCCGAGTTCCTCGGAGACCACCTGGCCGCCGGTCAGGGTGGCGATGTCCTCCAGCATGGCCTTGCGGCGGTCGCCGAAGCCGGGAGCCTTGACCGCCGCCGCCTTCAGGGTTCCGCGCAACTTGTTCACGATCAAGGCGGCGAGCGCCTCGCCCTCGACATCCTCGGCGAGGATCAGCAGGGGTTTGCCGCTCTGGGCTACGGACTCCAGAATCGGCACCATGTCCTTCATGGAACTGATCTTCTTTTCGTAGATAAGCAGATACGGATCCTCCAGGTGGGCCGCCATCTTCTCAGGATCGGTGATGAAGTAGGGCGACACATATCCGCGGTCGAACTGCATGCCCTCGACGACCTCCAAGGTCGTCTCCATGCTCTTGGCTTCCTCGACCGTGATCACACCCTCTTTGCCGACCTTGTCCATGGCCTCGGAAATGAGCTTGCCGACCATTTCATCGTTGTTGGCCGAGATGCTGCCGACCTGGACGATTTCACTCTTGCTCTTGATCGGCTTGGACATCTTTTTCAGCGCTTCCACGACCGCAGCGACCCCCTTGTCAAGGCCGCGCTTGAGCGCCATGGGGTTCGTGCCGGCCGCAACCAGCTTCTGGCCCTCGCCGTAGATGGCCTGAGCGAGCACTGTGGCGGTAGTGGTCCCGTCGCCGGCCACATCGCTGGTCTTGCTGGCAACTTCCTTCACCATCTGCGCGCCCATGTTCTCAAACTTGTCTTCCAACTGCATCTCCTTGGCGACCGTCACACCGTCCTTGGTGACGGTGGGGGCCCCGAAGGATTTCTCCAGAACCACATTGCGGCCCTTGGGGCCCAACGTGACCTTGACTGCATCCGCCAGAACGTTCACACCCTTCAGCATCTTCTCTCTGGCTTGAGCTCCGTAGCAAATCATTTTAGCTGGCATAATTCATCCTCCCTGCTTATTCGAGAATTCCGAGAATATCGTCTTCACGCATAAAAATGTGCTCGACGCCATCGACCTTGATTTCCGAACCGGCGTACTTCGCAAAAAGCACCCGGTCCCCCTTCTTCAACTCCATTGGAATTCGCTTGCCGTCATCTGCCACCTTGCCCGGGCCGGCCGCCACCACCTTGCCCTCCTGAGGCTTTTCCTTGGCGGTGTCCGGGATGATGATGCCGCCGGCGGTCTTTTTTTCCTCCTCGACTCTCACTACCAGGATTCTGTCGTTCATCGGCCTGATCTTCATGAATGCTCTCCTCCTTCGTGGTAAAGATTTGGGTGCCTGATCGCAAAGCTTTTCAGGGTTTCAAAAAGAATTTCCGCAGGCAGCCTGCGGTACCGCACGTCATTCGTGCAATCGAATTCCATTAATTTTTATTATTTATTTCAGAATGTTAAATGGTAGTCCGAATCGATTTTGCGTGCAGAAACTAATCACATTCGACGGCTTGTCAATACGGCCTCGGTTCAAACCGGCGCTGGCCTGCGATCCAGGTGCCGGCTGAGCGCCTGGTCAATCCGGACTTGAGCCCGGGTGAAGTCGTCACCATCCCGGCCGTCACGAAAGAGCGACATGATCCGGTCCGCAAGGCGACCGGCTGTCGCGCGCGCAGCGGCGGCCGCATGCTCGACGGATTCCCACGCTCCCGTGCGCAAGAAGTCATCGAAGCTATCGAAAAGGAGGGGCCAGAGCGCCTTGGACATGCTGTCCGCAAAAACCATGTAAAACGCCAGCGCGGCCGTGTCCCGCATGCGGCAGATGTGCGGCAGCGTACCGACGGGGCTGGTATCGGCCAGAAAATCCTTGACGTGCCGCACCAGAAACTCGACCCGCGTGCCGGGGAAAGCGGCGATCATTTCCTGCCAAAGCCCGCGGTCGAAGGTGGAGTCCTGCAGTTCGCCCAGTTCATGGTGCAGGTGGATGGTCCGCTGGACCTCGAGCAGCCGGCCCACATGGTGCTTGAGGGCGCCGGGGCGGTGATCGCTCAGGCCGCAGGCATCCAGTGCCGCGGCGAGCGCCTTTCGGCCCGACGGGCTGGCGTACACGATCTGGTCCCAGAGAAACAGCCGGGCGGCCTCGTCGCGCATCAGGATGGCGTTGCCCTGGGACATCGCGGGCAGGGTCAATAGATCCCGCGCCAGCTCGCGGCCCAAGCCGTAAATGGTGCCGCAGCCGATCTGGCTCCGGCTGTCGATCACCGCCAGAAAGAAAGTCGGTTTAAGGCCGCGCGCGTACCCGGCTCCATAGTAAAGGCCATGGGGCTCGAGCACGCGGTTGAGGCCCGCCGTGTCGAACGGGTCGAAGCGCATGCCCGTCAGCGGCAGGTTCGCGAAATCGGAGCCGGCGAGCGTTTCCCAGCGATCCTCCCGCACCCCGATCCACTCCAGCACCTCCGCGGGGTCCCCTTCGTCCCAGGGGGCCAGGCCCTTTTCCCATTTGAAGAGATCACGCAGGCGCAGGGCCAGGCCGCAAATGGAAAACATGCCGGCGTGGCGTGCGTCGGAGATGTCACAATTGTACCGGACCTGCCGGATCAGGCGGTCGAGGTCGGTTGTCATGGAGGCCTTTGAAAATGGTGGGAGTATCCCCGGGCGTTTTGGATGGAAACAAACTATGCCAGGGGCCGGAGCGTGTCAATCACGGGCGATATCGAGAAGAGCCTGTGCCGGCTAAACCGGTTATTTCACGGGTCGAGGCGGCTGCAGCCGCAACGCGGCGGATGCGGCCAGGTCGGCTCGCCAGAAGGGTGAAAATGTTCGGGCTAAACCACCCCCTGGTCCAGCATGGCATTCACCACTTTGAGGAAGGCGGCGATGTTGGCGCCGTTCAGGTAGTTGCCGGGAGTCCCGTATTCCTCGGCGGTTTCCAGGCAGGTCCGGTGGATCGCCTTCATGATGATCCGCAACCGCTCGTCCACCTCCTCCCCGAGCCAGCTCAACCGCATGCTGTTCTGCACCAGCTCCAGCCCGCTCACCGCGACCCCGCCGGCGTTGGCGGCCTTGCCCGGCGCAAAGAGGATTTTCTTGCCGAGGAAGATGTCGATCGCCTCCGAGGAGCAGGGCATGTTGGCCCCCTCGCAGACGAGCTTGATGTTGTTGTTAATCAGAGTGTAGGCGTCCGTCTCGCCGATCTCGTTCTGGGTGGCGCAGGGGAAAGCGCAGTCGGCCCGATGGCTCCAGAGGGGGTTGCGGCCCGCTTCCGCGCCGGCCGGCGTGAAGACGGACGCCGGATATTTATCGGCGTATTCCCGGATGCGGCCGCGGCGTATGTTCTTCAGCACCTTTACGTAGCGGAGCTTTTCCGCATCGATGCCGTCCGCGTCGTAGATGTGGCCGGAGGAGTCCGAAAGCGTGACCACCTTGGCGCCGAGCTGGATCAGCTTCTCCGCCGTGTGCTGGGCGACGTTGCCCGAGCCGGAAACCAGGCAGACCTGGTCGTCGAGGCTCATGTTGCGGGTGGATAGCATTTCGGCGGCAAAATACACGCAGCCGTAGCCGGCCGCCTCGGGGCGGAAGAGGCTGCCGCCCCAGCGCAAGCCTTTGCCGGTCAAGGCCCCGCTGAATTCGTTGGTGAGCTTTTTGTAGGCGCCGAAGAGATAGCCGACCTCCCGCGCGCCCACCCCGATATCGCCGCCGGGGATATCCGTGTGCGGACCGACGTGGCGGAAGAGCTCGCGCATGAAGCTCTGGCAGAAACGCATGACCTCGTCGTCGGACTTGCCCTTGGGTTCGAAGTCGGAACCGCCGGCACCACCTCCCAGGGGCAGGGTCGTGAGAGCGTTCTTGAAAACCTGCTCGAACGCCAGAAATTTGAGGATGCTCTGATTCACCGAGGGGTGAAAGCGCAGCCCCCCCTTGAAGGGGCCGATGGCGCCGTTCATTTCGACAAGGTAACCGCGGTGGGTGCGTACCTTCCCCCGGTCGTCCATCCAGGGAACGCGAAACGTCACCACCCGCTCCGGTTCGATGATCCGATCCAAAATAGACGACTCCGGGCCGTGCGGGTGACGGTCGAGGACCGGTTGGACACTTTCAACCACTTCTTTGACCGCCTGGTAAAATTCCCTCTCCCACGGGTCCCTGGACGCGATGGTCTTCAGAATATCCGACATGGCTCCCCCGAATGATTGATCGTCGTTGGCTTCGGCCGGTTGTTGAAAAACGGCATCTCAGACCGTGATCCGGTCTTGCGCGGCTATTGGAAATATACCCAGCTATCGGCGAACAGTCTGCGCTTTCCAAAACGCCGGGCACCAGAGCTGACCGCCCAATGCTTGCTCTTCAACACCCTGTCAGAAGCGTCGTCTGCGCGGCAAACTGCCCCCGGACGGCGGGCATGAACCATACGCGGTTTCGCGCTGAGTTGTCAATTCGATTTTGGATCGCGGATGCCCCTTGCCGCTGTCGTTCCCGGCACGAAGCGCCCGTTAGTCCATGGCATTGCTCCCGGCGTTGAGAGGCGGCGCGACGGCGCGACCCGGCGGCTCTGCGGGTCTGGAGGCGGCGTTTGGTCTCGCTTCCGATTTGTACGGCAAGCATCAAGCGGGCTCTTGCCGGGGCGGACGCCCGCGGGATGGGTGCACGGTAGGGCTCAAGTTTTCGCGCGGCGTTGCCGATATATTAAGGCGAAGACAGGGAGTGTCATTTTCACATGAGGGGCATCTGTCATGGGAGAGGTCGACCAGAGACAATACGCGCGGGTTGAAACCTGCAACCTCATCTCGTATGCCTGCATCGACGCCCAAGGCACCATGATCAAGCAGGGCATGGGCAAAGCGCTCGACATCAGCCAGAGCGGCATGATGCTGGAGTCCAGCTGTCCGATCGAATCGGAATACATCTCACTGCTGTCGGCCGGTCCGGACGAGCGGCTGGTCAACATCGTGGGCAAAGTGGCCTACGCACGCCGGGGCCTGTCCGGAAGTTATAAAACCGGCATCCGGTTCACGGGCAGCCACGAGGAAAACGTGCAGTTCGCCATCAGCCTGATCAAAACCTTCCACTACCGCCGCAAGAAGCGGGCCGCCGGCACCGCGACGGACGCCCGCGCGCGGGCCGGCTAAAAACCGCGAACCGAACGTTCCGGCGCTCGCTGATGCCTGCGAACGGGACGATCATGCTTAAATTGCTTTACTTCATTGGCGTGGTTTGGTATCCTGAGCATATGCCGAGAAGTGCGAGAATAGACGCGCCGGGGGTACTGCACCACATCATCGGGCGGGGAATCGAACGGCGCGACGTCTTTCTGGGAGATGCGGACCGCGACGATTTCATCGCACGGCTCGGCGCACTGGCGCAAAGCGGCGCCTGGGACGTCTACGCCTGGGCGCTGATGCGCAACCACTTTCACCTGCTCTGCAAGACCGTCGGACAACCCGTCTCCGTGAGCATGCACCGGCTTCTGACCGGCTATGTCGTCAACTTCAACAAGCGCCACCACCGCCACGGCTACCTGTTTCAAAACCGCTTCAAGTCCATCGTCTGCCAGGAGGACCGCTATCTCAAGGATCTCGTGCGCTACATCCACCTGAACCCCTTGCGTTCGGGCCAGATTGCGAGCCTCTCGGCCCTCGACCGCCACCCGTTTTCCGGCCACAGCGCGATCCTGGGCCGGGTGACGCGCCCCTGGCAGGACACCGCGTATGTGCTGGCCTGCTTCGGCCGGCGGGCGATGGCGCGACGGGCCTACCGGGAATTCCTCGCGGCAGGGACCCGGATGGGGCGCCGGCCCGACCTCGTTGGCGGCGGGCTGGTACGCAGCGCCGGGGGGTGGTCGGCGGTCCGGGCGCTGCGCCATCGCGGCGAAGCCGCGGACTTCGACCCGCGCATCCTGGGCGACGGCGAGTTCGTGCGCGATACCGTTCAGCGGTCGGACGAGCGCTTCAAACAGAACCTGCGCCTCTGCCCCAAAAGACCGGCCATCGCCTGCGTCTGTCAGAAAGTGTGCGAAACCTTCGATGTGTCGCCGGGGGAGCTGTGCGCGGGAGGCCGCCGTCGGCCCGTGGTGGCGGCACGGGAGGCGTTGTCATGGATCGCCGTGAGAGAACTGGGCTATTCGGGTGCCGACGTGGCCCGTTTTCTCGGTGTCACCAATTCGTGCGTAACGCGTTCCGTGGCTGCGGCGAAAAGACCCGACATCGGCGATGTGATGAACCGTATTTCACTCCACCCTTCCAGCCGGTTGTGAGGGGATACCGCCATGTATCAATTTCATTGCCGACCCGCACCATCCGGCCTTCACACCAAGCCGTCCATCCCGAAACAGCCGGCAGCACGCGCCACCGCAGGCATACGATGGACGCTCAGCCTTCGCGGAGCCCTGAAGCTGCTGGCCGTGTTGCAGGCGGCATTTTTTGTGGCCTACGCAATCGTCGCCGCAACCGCCGGGTCGCCCTCGAACCCGCGCAAGGAAACCCGCGCCACCCCCCCGGCGCCCCGGGCGCAGCCGGCGCCAGGGCCGATCACCAAACAGGAAGTACAGCAGCTCATGGCCGGCAACAACCTCCTTAATCTCAAGAACAGCGCGTTCGACATC
This sequence comes from Deltaproteobacteria bacterium, assembly GCA_016219005.1. GTDB lineage: Bacteria > Desulfobacterota > Desulfobacteria > Desulfobacterales > SpSt-501 > SpSt-501. The sequence continues at coordinate 23,696 of JACRCN010000055.1, read as the reverse complement.
CGGCAGGGGAATACCTGCTACACGGTCCAGACCAGCATCGACCCCGGCCTCCAGAATTCTCTGCTGCAGCGGCTGGACCTCAAGAACTCCCGCTACATCGGAATCGTGATCATGGATGCGCGGGACGGCCGGGTCCTGGCCATGGTGGGTCACGACAAGACGGACCCCTCGCGCAACCCCTGCCTGGAAAGCCGGTTCCCCGCCGCCAGCGTCTTCAAGATCATCACCGCGGCGGCCGCCGTGGAAACCTGCGACCTGGACCCCGGCTCCATGCTGAACTACAGCGGGGGCAAGCACACCCTCACCAAGTCCCAGATCCAGGCGAAAAACCCTAAAAACGCCAACCGTATCAGCCTGAAGGACTCATTCGCCCAGTCGATCAACCCCGTGTTCGGCAAGCTTGGTGCCCATGCCCTGGGCCGGGAGGTGATCGAATCCTACGCCGAGGCCTTCGGTTTCAACCGGGAGATCGATTTCGAGCTGCCCACCCGTCCGAGCCGCATCGAACTCTCAACTGACGCCTTCGAGCTCGCGGAGGTGGCCAGTGGCTACAACCGCACCACACGCATCTCCCCGCTGCATGGAGCGCTGATGGCGGCGGCCCTTGTCAACCAGGGCCGGCTGATCGACCCGACCATCGTGGATTGGATCGCCGCGGAAGACGGGCGAACCATCTACCAGAGCCAGGCTGTCTTTCAGAAGCAGGCTATCGATCCCGGGACCTCCCGGGTGCTGTGCGAGTTGATGCAGGCCGCCGTTCGATCGGGAACCGCCAGCCGCGAATTTCACAAGCACGTCGATGCGCGGATTTTTTCCAGGCTGGACATCGGAGGAAAAACCGGCCACATAAGCGACGGCACCCCGGACACCCGCTTCGACTGGTTCGTCGGCTACGCCCGGGAAGACCAGGGGCCCGGCCGTATCGCTTTTTCCGCAGTCGTCGCCCACGAGGAGTACATCGGGACCACTGCGGCCGCCTATGCCGCCATGGCGATCAAGGAGTATTTCCGCAGCCCCTTCGCCGCCGTCACGCCGACCGGCGGACGCCATCTCCGCAAAGCGCTGTAAAGCCTGAGCGCTCCCTTTTGCTGCGCCGGCAACTTCACCCCCGCGGCGGCTTGCTCATCATCACCAAGCCTTGCCTTCCTCGAACGATCGCGGCCGCGGCGCGCACCCCCTGCATGAACCCCGGCATGACCGAATCGGCCAGGCCGGTCTTTTTTGCGCGCGGCGGCCGAAGCGGCGCAGGCGAAAATGGCACAAAAAAGGATTGTTTTCAGGTGCGATTGTGGTTTAAAAGGAAGCTCACATTCGCAACGGTACGCGTACCGGAGGAGATCGCCATCGGGGCCCCTTTCGGGGCAGTAACCCTAACGTCAACGACTCACGGAGGAATGTATTATGAAACGACTGCTCACGTTGGTTTTTCTCATGGTTTTTGCCCTCACGGGCGGCGCGTTCGCAGCGGACACGGTGAAGATCGGCGTCTACCTGCCGCTGACGGGTCAGATGGCCTTCGGGGGCCAGTTGGAACTGGAAGGCGTACAGATGGCCCACAAGGAAATGCCGACAGTCCTGGGCAAGAAGGTGGAGATTTTCGTCGTCGATAACAAGTCCGACAAGGTCGAGGCTGCCAACGCCGTGAAGCGCCTGATCGAGAAGGAGAAGGTGGTGGCCATCATCGGCACCTACGGCTCCTCGCTCGCCATGGCCGGCGGCGAAGTGGCGGAGAAGGCCCGTGTCCCCATGGTCGGCACCTCCTGCACCAACCCGCTCGTGACCCAGGGCAAGAAGTACAGCTTCCGGGTGTGCTTCATCGACCCCTTCCAGGGTGCCGGCGCGGCGACCTATGCCTACAAAGATCTTAAATTAAAGACGGCGGCTCTGCTGGTGGACGTGTCCAACGACTACTCGGTGGGCCTAGCCAGCTTCTTCACCAAGTCCTTCACCAAGCTCGGCGGCCAAATCGTGGCCAACCTGAAGTACCAGGCCGGCGACCAGGACTTCACGGCCCAGCTGACCGAGATCATCAGCAAAAAGCCCGACGTTCTGTTCATCCCCTCCTACTTTGCCGAGGGCGCCATCATCATGAAGCAGGTCAAGGAGCTGGGCGCCAAGTTCCGGGTCATGGGCGGCGACGCCATGGACAACCCCCAGATCGTTGAGATCGGCGGCGCGGCGGTGGAAGGCTTCGTGCACACGACCTTCCCGTACGACCCCTCCATGAAAAACATGAGCCCGATGGCCAAGAAGTTCACCGAGAACTGGAAGAAGGCCTTCCCGAGCAAAGAGCCCAACGTCAATGCGGCTCTGGGCTATGACACCTACCTGTTGGTGCTCGACGCCATAAAACGGGCCGGCAAAGCGGAGCCCGCGGCCATCACCAAGGCCCTGGTTGCCACCAAGGGATTCGAGGGCGTGACCGGCAGCACGACCATCAACGCCACTCACGACGCCGAGAAGCCGGTAGGCCTGGTGCAGATCAAAGACGGCAAGAAGACTTACATCGGCAGCATCACCCCGCAGCTCTAACAGGATATTGAAAAAGGCGCCTCAGGCCGTGATCCCGCGCCCTGGCTGACGGCCCAATGCTGGTTTTTCAATAGCCTGCTGCTGATTGCCGCGGAGAAATTCGTCAGCGCAACGACTCGGGGGAAGCCGACCGCTTCCCCCGAATTTCAGATCGACCCGGAGAGGTTCGTTTCATGACATGGGCCATGTTCGTGCAGCACACCCTGAACGGCCTGACGCTCGGCAGCCTCTATGCCCTGATCGCCATCGGCTACACCATGGTCTATGGGATCCTGCGTCTGATCAATTTCGCCCATAGCGAGATCTTCATGCTGGGCGCCTACTTCGTCTTTTGGGGTATCACCCTGTTCTACCTGCCCTGGGCGCTCGCCATCGTGGGTGCCGTCATCGTCACGGCCAGCGTGGGGATCCTGGTGGACCGCGTGGCCTATCGCCCCCTGCGCGACGCTCCCCGGATCTCGGCGCTCATCAGCGCCATCGGCGTGTCCTTCTTCCTGCAAAACGTCACCATCGTGGTCTTCGGCGCCCTCCCCCGGCAAGTCCACCGACCGGCCTGGCTGGAGGACCCGATCCTCATGGGCGACGTGCGCGTCCTGCCCCTCACCCTCTTTGTCCCGGCGCTCTCCTTGCTGCTTATGTTGGGCCTGGTCTGGATCGTCTACAAGACCAAGCCCGGCCTGGGCATGCGGGCTATTTCCAAGGACATCGAGACCAGTTACATCATGGGGGTGCCGGTCAACCGGATCATCTCGCTCACCTTCGGCATCGGTTCGGCCCTGGCGGCCGCCTCCGGCATCATGTGGGCCCTGCGCTATCCGCAGCTGCAACCGGTCATGGGGTCCATCCCCGGTTTCAAGGCCTTCATCGCCGCAGTGTTCGGCGGCATCGGTTCGATCCCCGGTGCGGTGATCGGCGGCGTCATGCTGGGCGTGATTGAGATCATGGCGGTGGCCTTCTTCCCGGATCTCGCCGGCTATCGCGATGCCTTCGCCTTCGTTCTGCTCATCGTCATCCTGCTGCTCAAGCCGACGGGCCTGATGGGCGAGAAGCTGGAGGACAAGGTCTGATGCACGCGAAGACCAAGACCATGCTCAACCTCATGGCCGTTGCCGTTTTGGGCCTCTTTCTCTGGTGGGCCGACGACAACCTGGACGGATACCAGATCCAGATACTGAACCTCATCGCCGTCAACATCATCCTGGCCCTGAGCCTGAACCTGATCTACGGTTTCACCGGCCTGTTCAGTTTAGGGCATGCAGGGTTCATGGCCGTCGGCGCCTATGTCTGCTCCGTGCTGATCCTGTCCCCGGAGCAGAAGGAAATGCTCTTCATCCTGGAGCCGGCCTTCGACTGGGTTCGGGAAGCCCAGGCGCCCTTTTTCGTAGCGGTGGTCGCAGGCGGCCTGGCGGCGGCGCTTTTCGCCGTGCTGGTGGGCATCCCGCTGCTGCGGCTGGGCGACGACTACCTGGGCATGGCCACGCTCGGGTTTGCCGAAATCATCCGCGTGCTGGCTATCAATGCACCCCGCGTCACCAACGGGGCGCTGGGGTTCAAGGGCATACCGGACTATGCCAATCTGTATTGGAATTTCGGCTGGTGCGTCCTCACCCTTTACGTTATCATCCGACTGGTGGCGAGCAACAGCGGGAACGTCTTCAAGGCGATCCGGGACGACGAAACCGCGGCCAAGGCCATGGGGGTCGATGTCTTCCGCCAGAAGCTGCTCTCCTTCACCATCGGGTCGTTCTTCGCCGGCGTGGGCGGGGCGCTCCTGGCGAGCCTGCTGGCCACCATCGATCCCAAGATGTTCACCTTCGTCCTCACGTTCAACGTGCTGATGATCGTCGTTACCGGCGGTCTGGGCTCCATCACCGGCTCGATCCTGGCAGGCATCGTCATCACGATCCTGCTCGAATGGCTGCGGATCGTGGAGAATCCCCTCACCTTCGGCGACTGGGAACTGCAGGGCATCCCGGGCATGCGCATGGTGGTCTTCTCACTGGCACTGATCTGCATCATCCTTTTCCGCCGCGAGGGTTTCATGGGCAAGCGCGAGTTCAACTGGGACTGGGTGACGCGACGTTTCCGAAACAAGGCGGGCCGCCATGCCGGCTGACACGATTCTGGAAACCAAGAACCTGAGCATGCGCTTCGGCGGGCTCACGGCGGTGAAAGCCTTCAGCGCAGCCATCCCCCGCGCGGGCATCGTGGGACTGATCGGGCCCAACGGCGCCGGCAAGACCACCTGCTTCAACATGATCACCGGCTTCTACCGCCCGAGCGAGGGCCAGGTGCTCTTCCACGGCCGGGACATCACCGGCACCCCGCCTCACCGCGTCTGCAATAGCGGCATCGCGCGCACCTTTCAGAATATCCGGCTGTTCGGCAACGAGACGGTCCTGCAAAACGTGATGATCGGCTGCCATCTGCGGCAGAAGACCGGCTGGTGGCAGGCGGTCCTCTCCATGCCCTCCAGCCTGCGGGAGCAGCGCGCCGTCGCCGCCACGTCCCGGGAGCTGCTGGCCGTGGTGGGGCTGGAAGACCTGGCGGGGGAGAATGCGAACAGCCTGCCCTACGGCGCCCAACGGCGCCTCGAGATCGCACGCGCTCTCGCCACCCAGCCCTCCTTTCTCCTGCTGGATGAACCCGCGGCGGGCATGAACCCCAACGAGACCCAGGATCTCATGCGGTTCATCCGCGACATCCGCACGCGTTTCAACCTGACCATCCTGCTCATCGAGCACGACATGAAGGTGGTGATGGGCATCTGCGAGCACATCTGGGTCCTGGACTACGGGGAAACCATCGCCGCGGGGCCGCCGGAGGCAATCAAGTCCGACCCCAAGGTCATCAAGGCCTACCTCGGGGAGGAGGCGATTCCCAATGCTTAAGATTCAGGACCTTCACGTCTACTACGGCGGCATCCACGCCCTGAAGGGGATCTCCATCGAGGTGCCCAAGGGCAAAGTCGTCACCTTGATCGGCTGCAACGGGGCCGGCAAGAGCAGCACCCTGCGAGCCATAGCGGGACTGATCAAGAACAAAAAGGGCACGATCACCTACAACGGCTCAGACCTCTCCAAACTGGGACCGGTGGAAGTCGTCAAGTCCGGAATCGTGATGTCGCCCGAGGGGCGCCGCATCTTCCCCCACTTGACGGTGCTGGAGAACCTGCGGCTGGGCGCCTACAGCCGCAGCGACGCGCCCCAGATCGGCAAGGACATCGACTGGATCTTTGAGCTTTTCCCCAAGCTGCGCGAGCGCAAGGACCAGAAGGGCGGCACCCTCTCGGGCGGCGAGCAGCAGATGCTGGCCCTCGGCCGTGCGCTGATGAGCGCAGCGGACGTGGTCATGATGGACGAGCCCTCGCTTGGGTTGGCCCCCATGCTGGTGAAAGAGGTCTTCGACATCATCGCCGCCATCCACCAGCAGGGCAAAACGGTCCTGCTGGTGGAGCAGAACGCCTTTGCCGCCCTCAAGATCGCCCATTATGCCTATGTGCTGGAGGTGGGCGCCATCGTGCTGCAGGGCACAGGCGCGGAACTTATTGCCGATGTCCGGGTGCGCGAGGCTTATCTGGGCGGATAGGGAAAATGCGGAAAGCGGAAATGCATACGGATGCTTTCCCCTATTTGCCTTGAGCTTTCAGCTCATACGGCGCCCCGTGGAGGTCATGCGTCCATGAAGATCAAGATTTTTTCCATGGGCGGGACCATCGATAAGCTTTACTTCGACAATCTGAGCCGCTACGAGGTGGGCGACCCCCAGGTCGCTGAGGTGCTCAAGGAGGCCGAGGTCCACTTCGACTACGAAGTCGAGGACGTGGTGCGCAAGGACAGCCTGGACCTGACGGAGGCCGACCGGCAGCTTTTGAGACAACGCATTGCCGCCTCACCCCACCGGCTGACGCTGGTAACCCACGGGACCGACACCATGGTGGACACCGGCCGCGCCCTTAAGGGCCTCCCCGGCAAGGTGATCGTGCTGACCGGCGCGCTCAGCCCCTACCGCTTCCGGCAAAGCGATGCGACCTTCAACATCGGCTGCGCCATCGGCGCCCTGCAGGCGCTTCCACCCGGCGTCTACATCGTCATGAGCGGCCGGGTCTTCCCCATCGACCACGTCCGCAAGAACCGTGAGGCCCGCCGCTTCGAGGAGATCCCCTGACCCACCCGCAAAAATGGGGCGCCCGCATGTGCACCCCATTTGCTTGCTCAGCGCAGAACCCGTGCATAATATATAGTTACGGGTGCATGATTTCCGGCCACGCAAGCCGGGTTCCGGACGACCGGTTGCCCGTGCAACGGCTGGGGCACACAGGTGTTTTGGGTTTTATGGATGCTGATTTGAAATTCGAGCCACGCGCTCCGCGGGTAGCGGTTGACGTTTCGTCGGCTTTTATCGGGGTGGATGCAAACAAGGGAGGCGAAGAATGGCGCTAATCACGATCACACAGAATTTTGGTGGGGAAGGGATGGCCATTGCTGGCAAAGTGGCTGACGAATTAGGGATCGAACTGTTCGACGATCGGAAACTGCAGAGTCTTGTCAAGGCGAGCGGAATACCGTCAGCGGAGGTCAGCCGCTTCGATGAAAAGGCGCCTGGGTTCCTGGACCAGTTCATGGGCCACCGGCCCCAGGTATTTCTGGATATGCTCGAATCGGTGATTTACGAGGTGGCACGCAAAGGCGAAGGGGTGATTATCGGCCACGGAAGCCAGATGCTGCTGCGCAATTTTGACTGTGCGTTCCACGTCCGGGTGTTTTCATCGGACCAGAAGCGTGTCGAGAACATGGCGGCCCAACTGGGCCTGAGTCGGGATGCGGCCCTTAAATTGGTCCGTAAGCGCGACCAGGAACAGACGGGTTTTTTCAATTTTGCGTTTCACCTGGAAATGGACGACCCGTCGCTCTATGACTTGATCATCCACACGCAAAAGCTGGATATCGATAGCGCATCGAGCTTGATCGTTCAGGCGGCCCGGTCGGAGAGTATCCGGACGTGCAGCCTGAAAGCGCTGGAGGCTATGGATCAGCTGGCGCTCGAGAAGAAGGTCCACGCCGCTCTTCTGAAGATTGGTGTTCACATGAACAGCATCGTTGTGGAGGTGCCTGCAAGGGGAACCGTGCACGTTTACGGCATCAGCGCCGGCAATCAAGAAACGCAGGATATTGAAGCTGCTGTGAGGGGTGTGCCCGGAGTGTCGAAGGTCGTTTCGAGACTGGCTGTTCTCAGCGGCGTGTGACCGTTTGGTGGCGCAATCGACGTTGAGGCGGCAGGGCGGGAATCGGGAATCCCGAATGGCTCATTGGATGCCAGATTTCGCCATCACATCGGTGTGGATTTTTTTCTGCCGACACTTGACAGGCTTGGTAATAGATCCTAATGTCTTTGCGGGTAACGGGGAAACCCGTGATCCCGGGAAGAGGATGGGGGCTGATGTCGGAAGGTTCGGCCAACCCTCCTTTCGCCATCCAGCTTGAGCCCATCCGCTTCCTGAACTTCAATGCAAAACCCGGGCGATCTCATTTAATTTGGGGTCGCCCGTTTCGTTTAGTGAAATTTTGTCCTTAACGGGGTATTTGAGCATATCATTTGAAACTCGCTGTGAAGAAAGGAGACATTCATGAACAAAGCAGATCTGGTCAACGAAGTAGCTAAGGTCGTCAGCAGCAAGGCGGAAGCACAGGCGGCGGTGGATTGCGTTTTTGAATCGATCGTTAACACGCTGAAGAAAGGTGATGGAGTCACCCTGGTGGGATTTGGGACCTTCAAGGTGGTCAGGCGCAGTGCACGCACAGGCCGCAACCCGCAGACCGGCGCAGAAATCCAGATCAACGCCTCCAACGCTCCCAAGTTTGTGCCGGGCAAAGCTCTCAAGGATGCCCTGAATTAGTTTGGATAGGCCCATAACATTGGAATGGTGGTCATGGAGGAAAGGAAATCGCTCGCCAAGTCACAAGGGGTGTTCGGTCGACAATGGCTGAGAGATGGCTATAACGCTCGCAAACAAAACAAGGGCCCAGCGATTGATCCCAGCCCCGTTTTGAATGAATCACCCGGCTTTCAGTATCCGGTTCTGGCGTCCATGTGCTTCCAATCACTTGGCAGCCGGATTGCTCTTATAAAACTCGGCCATAAGGGACCGGTATTTCTCCATGGTCTTCTCGTTGATGTTTATCGGAGGAGTGGTGCCTTCCGGTAGTAACGGTTTGTACTTTCTGCTGCCGAGGATGTTCGCAAGCTCCTTCTTGGCTTCCTTGATTATTTCGGGGTTTTGGATCAGGTCGATCGCCGAGCAGGCGAGCACATTCGCGGCGACCTGCATGGCCCTCCTGCCGACGCTCCCACCGGAGCATTGGCTGATCTGCCAGTTGTGCCACCCTATGCCCGTCGGCCCGCCGGCGATCCAGACCATCGCAAACGGCGCAAACCAGCTAAACTCGGAGTTGTCCGAGACTGCGGATGCCCCGCCGTGGAAGGGCTCGATCGCCTGTGAGAGCCCGTTTTCCGGGACCTGGAGCTCCTTTTGCCAACTCTTGGCGAGTTCGATCTCATGTGGCTCGAAAGCCGGTGGTCCGATCTGGGCGAGATTCTTGTGCAGGACGGAAGCAAGGGTCTTGTTGGGGATTTTTTCGTGGCTTGCCGTGATCATCTCATAGCGCCAGGAGGTCCCGGTCGCAATGCTGGCACCCTCCGCGCATTTGTGCAGCCGCTGGATGATGGTTTCCGCGAGATCGGAGGTGTTCATGCGCCCGACGACCCAGAGGGTGCACCGGTCGGGGACCACACTCGCGTACTCGGGCCCGACATCTGAAAACGTGTAGTTCACGGTGTTCGCGGCGTCAGGAGTGTTCGGCGGTATGTGCTCTCGCAGCATCTCGATTGCATGCCCCATCAGAAGCCCGGTATCCAATGCACTTCGCCCCTCCCAGGGGGAGTTCCCGTGCGAGGTCCGCCCGCTGAAGTGGTACTTGATATTGAAATACGCGTTGCAGGTATCGTAATTGGCCCCGTTCTTATCCCAAGGGTGCCAGTCAAGGATCGCATCGCATCCGTTGAAAAGCCCATCCCTCGCCATGAATGGCTTACCGACACAGATCTCTTCGGCCGGTGTCCCGAACACTTTTATGGTCCCGGTCGCGTTGACACTCTGTATCCAGTTTTTTAAGGCAACCGCCGCCATGATGGACCCGACCCCGAGTATGTTGTGCCCGCAGCCGTGCCCCGGGGCGCCAGCTACGACCGGCTCTTTAGTCTCCTTTTCGGACTGCGAAAGCCCGGGCAGCGCATCGTACTCGCAGTTGAAGCCGATCGTCGGCGCACCTTTTCCCCATTCGGCGACAAACGCGGTCGGCATCTGGGCGACCCCCTTGGCCACCTTGAACCCGTGGCTTTCAAGGAGTCTGCAGAGGAGCTCCGAGGATTTGTCTTCGGAACAGCCGAGCTCGGCATATGTCCAGATCGCGTCCGAGTACGGGAAGAATTCCCTGGCATTGGTCTTCAGATACGAATCGATGAACCCCTTGTCCTTGTCCATTTGTTGCGCCCCTCCGGTTTACAGTTGGTACAGGTGCGGCCTACGGTGTCTGAGCGGGCTTCTGATCTCCCGCATCGCGTTCAAATAATCGAGGTCAATCTCGCCCACGAACACGCACTCCCGGTTCGGTGCTGCGGCGACCTCGATCCCCCAGGGGTCAATGAGGCAGCTGCGGCCGAAGAAATAAAACGGGTCGCGGTGGCCGAACTGGTTGACTGCCAGGACGTAGACCATGTTCTGCAGCGCGATCGCGCGCGTGAGGATCTGCCAGTGGTCGAAGCCCGGCGAGGGTGATGCGATCGGAAATGCGGCCGGGCAGAGGATGATTTCAGCGCCTTTCAGGGCCAGCGTTCGGGCGAGCTCGGGGAAGCGGATGTCGTAGCAGATGATGATGCCGATCTTTCCGAAGCGCGTCTCGAGGACGGTTACGCGTTCCCCGGGCGTGATGTGTTTGGATTCCTGGTAATCCGGCGTGTCGAAGAGGTGTATCTTGCTGTACTCGGCGACGATCTCGCCGGAGGGGTCGAACAGGAAGGCCGTGTTGTAGACCTTCCCCCCGACGGAGTGCATGAAGCTGCCCCCCAGGATTAGGGCGCCCGCTTTTCTGGCGTATTCCGAGAACATCTGCGAGACGCTGCCGTTCCTGGCTTCCGCCAGAGGCAAAACGTCATCGAAGCGATCCGTCTGTGCTGGCAGGTAGGTGAAGAGCTCGGGCAGGCAGATGATGTCCGGCTTGGATTGGACCGCAATTTCGATCAGCCACCTGGCCTTGGCGATGTTTTCATTTTTGGAACCAGTGGCCCCCATCTGAATCCCCGCTACCTTCATAGGCGATATCCTTTCGTTCAGGTTGCCAGCTCCCGGTCCTTGAAGATGTTCTTCCCCAGACCCTGGGGCATGAAGATAACGATCAACACCAAAAGAATTCCGTATGTGATGAACCGGTAGTCCCCGAGGAACCTTAAGTACTCCAGCCCCACCGTCAGCCCGAAGGCCACAAGCACCGGCCCCAGGAAGGTGCCCAAGCCCCCCATGAGGGTCATCGCCATGATCTCGACCATGATGCCCAGATTGAAGAGAGATGTCGGGGTCAGGATCAGGATGTAATGGGCATAGAAGCTCCCCACCACCCCGGCAAAAAAGGCGCTCGCGACAAAGGCCAACAGCTTATAACGGGTGACGTTTATCCCGATGCTTTCGGCTGCCTCCTGAGAATCCCGTATCGATTTGAACGCAAGCCCGATGGGACTCTTGAGGACTGTCGAGAGGCAGATCATGAGAACGATGAACACAATCAGGATCAGGTAGTAATACGGCACCCGGTCGGCTCCGCCGAAATTGATCGTATAGGAGCCGAGGCTCACGTCCGGGAAGTTGGGTATCCCCCAGAGGCCCATTTCGCCGCGGGTGAGGTTCACCAGGTTCATGCAGGTGATTCTCAGGATCTCCGAGAAGGCGAGCGTCATGATGGCAATGTAGGGCGCTGCCTTGAGTCTGAGGCAAGGCAATCCGATGAGAAAGCTTATCGTCCCGGAAGCGAGGCCCCCGATCACCAGGCCGAACCAGGGTGAAACGTTCAGCTTCATCGACAGCAAAGCGGAAACGTATGCGCCCAAGCCGAAGAAGGCCTGGTGACCGAACGTGAAAATGCCGGTGTATCCGCAGATGAAGTTCCAGCTGACCGCGAGGATCGAGAAAATGAGGCTGATGATGAAGATGTTCAGGATATAAGGGTCCTGGGAGAAGACCGGGAATGCCAGGAGAAACGCAGAAAAAGCGTAAAACCCGTGATAGCTGTCCAATCGGGAAAACGGGAGCTCGAATGCTTTAGGCATGGGTTACCACTCCTTTGATCCAAAGAGCCCGGCGGGTTTGAGCGTCAGCATGATGATGAAGATGGAGAAGGAGACCACGTCTTTCCACTCGGAGGAAAGAAAGATGACGGCCAGGCTCTCGACCGACCCGAGCAGAACGCCGGCTAATATGGCGCCCTCGAAGCTCCCCAAGCCGCCCAGAACGACCGCGATGAACCCCTTGGTCAGGGCGGCATGACCCATCCACGGGCTGATCGAAAAGATCGGAGAGAGCAGTGCCGCGGCGAGTGCGGCCATGGCACAACTGATCCCGAAAGTTACCGTGTAGACCCGCTTGAAGTCGATCCCCATCAGGGTCGCGGCATCCCGGTCCTGCGCGACCGCTCTAAGCCCGAGGCCGAACCGGGACTTCTTGGTGTACACCCAGAACCCGAGCATGACGAACGCGGTGACGAACAGGATCATCAGCCGCTGGTAGGCAAGCCGCACCCCCATTAGCTCGACCGTGCCCTCGATGTAGTAGGGAAGGTTTTTGATGTGCTCGCCCCAGAGCTTGAGCGCCCCGTTTTGGATCGCGATCGACGCCCCGACGGTGACGACGAGCGGGCTCAGCTCCCAGCCGGGCTTTCCGAGCAGGGGCTCGATGATGGTCTTCTCGAGCAGCATGCCCAGGACCAGAACGATGGCAACCGAGATGACCAGGCACCAGATCCCTGGGATGCCCAGCAGGTTCAGGGCGAAGAACACGAAGTAGCCGCCGATCATGTAGAATTCGCCATGGGCGAAGTTGAGCATTTTCATCGTGCCCCAGATCAGCGTGAGGCCGCTCGCGATGGACGCGTACATGCATCCTAAGACCAGCCCATTGACCAATTGCTCAACGATCAACTTTCCCGTTATCACAGACCTTCTCCCCTATGCTGCTTGACCGGATCGTCAGAAGCCCAGGTATGCGCTGCGGATGTGGGCATTGCTTGCAAGCTCGGAGGCCGCGCCGCTGAGCGTGATCTTGCCAGTTTCCATGACATAGGCGCGGTTGGCTACCTGGAGCGCGATATGGGCATTCTGCTCATTCAACAGAATAGTTGTCCCGCTCTTGTTGATGCTGATGATGATCTCGAAGATCATCTCCACGATTTTGGGCGCAAGCCCGAGGGATGGCTCGTCCAGCATCAGAAGGCGCGGGTTCGACATGAGCCCCCTGCCGATCGCAAGCATCTGCTGCTCACCACCGCTCAAGGTTCCCGCCATCTGGTTTCTGCGGTCGGAGAGCCACGGGAACATGTGGAAGACGTTCTCCAGGGTTTCTTCGCGCTTGGACCAAAAGTTCGAGTGATAGGCACCTGCCAGGAGGTTGTCGCGCACCGTCATGCTCGGGAACACCTTCCTGCCCTCCGGCACGTGGGCGATCCCTTGGCCGACAATCTTGAAAGGGTCGATCTGGTCAAGTCGGATGTTATTGAAGACGATCGCACCCTTGCGAATGGGGAGCAGACCCGAAATCGCTCTCAAGACCGTTGACTTGCCGGCGCCGTTGGAGCCCAGCAAGGTGACGACTTCTCCGGAGTCCACTTCCAGTTCGACATCCCAGAGCGCCTGGGCATCTCCGTAAAAGGCATCAACCTTCGACAGTTTGAGCATGGTGCATACCCCCCAGATATGCCTCGATCACTTCGCTGTTGGACACGATCTCGGCCGGCAGCCCCTCGGCGATCTTCTGCCCGTGATTCAAAACAATCACCCGGTCGGACACCCCCATGACGGCCTTCATGACGTGCTCGATCATCAGGATGCTGATGCCCTGCGTGCGAATATCGCTTAGAATATCCACCATCTCCTGGGTCTCGGTCGGGTTAAGCCCGGCGATCACTTCGTCCAGGAGCAGTATCCTTGGTTTGGTCCCCAGGGCCCGCGCGAACTCCAGGCGCTTTCTCTCAACCAGGGTGAGCTCCGCGCCGTACTTCTTGATCTTGCCGACAAGGCCGATCCGGTTCAGGATGCCTTTGGCCACTTCGGTGCAGTCTTTCAATGTTCTCTTCTCGTCCGTACCGAAGTAGCAGGCGCAGATGACGTTCTCCAGAACCGTCATCTGCAGGAACGGTTTGGTGATCTGGTAAGTCCGGCCAAGCCCCATGCGGCAGATCAGGTTCGGCTTAAATCCCGTGATGTCCCTGCCTTCGAAGCAGATGGACCCCTTATCCGGCCGGATGGCGCCGGCAATCAGGTTGAAAAGCGTCGTCTTGCCGGCCCCGTTCGGCCCGATAAGGCCAAGGACCTCGTTTTCAGCCATATCGAAAAAAACTTCTTTGACCGCGGCGAGACCGCCGAAGTGCTTGGTCACCCCGTGGCACGAGAGGATATGGGGCTTGTTCGGGTTGGCGGATTCCATGGGTCGGTTCTCCAGAAAAAAGGGGAGGCTTTCGAGCCTCCCCCTGCAGTTCGTCGGGTCAATCCTGGAGCCAGGGCTGCTTCTTGTATTTTCCGGCAGCCATGGAAGGCGGCCAGACCATGACGTTGTTCCCGTCCTGGATCTGGGCGGTCGGAACCGGCAGGAAGCTCTCACCGTCCTTGATCGTGTGGGTCTTCTGGTCGAAGACATATTTTCCGAAATATCCTGGCATATCCAGCTTGGAGAGAGATTCCACCACGGCCTTTGGCTCGAGCGTTCCCGCCTTTTCGATCGAGTGCAGCACGTTGTTTGCGCCGTCGTACCCCGAGATGTGGTCGCTGCTCGCCTTAACGTTCCAGCGCTTCTGGACCTTTTCCGCGAACTCCTTGTGCTTCGCGTTCCCAGCGGGGTCGAAGTTGAGCGGGCTCCAGAGGAGGGCCTCGCCAGCCTTGCCGGCCTGGTCCCGGTACTCGGGCCGCAGCGGGTAATAGATCGCGAACTGGGAGGACTTTAGGCCCACCTCGTGGAACTGCTTGGAATGCGCGACCCCCGAGGCGAGAGAGGTAAAGATGGTCACCAGGATGTCAGGCTCCATCGTTTTCAGCTTGGTCAGCTGCGGGTAGAAATCCGTGTACCCGAGAGCGACCGTCTCGGTCGCGGCCGTCTTCCAGCCGATGTCGTTGAAGAGCTGTTTGGATTTATCCGCGTTGGAGCGCCCGTAGTCGGTGTCCTCCACGATGAAGGCGATGGTCTTGTTTTTGGGAGTGAACATTTTGTTTTCGAGGAGATACTTGTAGGTGCTGAAGATCGTGTTGGCGTACGCGTCGCTGTTCCAGTCGCCCTTCCAGAAGCTCCAGTACCGCTGCGGGTTGCTCTCGATCTTCTTGGCAATTTCAGCGCTGACCGGCTCCACACTCATCATGGGTATCCCATACTTGGGGGCGAGCTCCATCATCGCCATCGTGACCGAGGAGGCAAAGCAGTCCCCCATGAGGAAGTGCACCTTGTCGCGGGTGATCAGCTTTTCGCCCACACTGACCCCGACCTCGGGCTTGGACTGCGAATCCTCTATGATGACCTTGATCGGCAGCTTTTTGCCTGCTTCCTTGATCTCGATGCCGCCCTTCGCGTTCCACTCCTCTACCACCATCGTGATACCCTGTTTCAGGGCGATGCCGGCTTCCGCCGCTGGCCCGGTCAGAGGAGCGGTCGCCCCGATGGTGATCTCGGTTGGGGCGGCTGCGTGAGCCTGGCCGACGGTGAACAGGATCGCACAGACGTGCGTGAAGATAATGTTAAAGAAAAGCCTTCTCATCATTGAACCTCCTTGGTTTACATAGTTTACATCAAGACTGAGAGCCAATCGGTTCAGCCCTCGCCACAGGTCGTGATGCGTAGGCGATAAAAAAACCCCTGGAGGCTAAGACCATTCAGGGGTTGTCCAACCTGCTGCTTTTTTAAGAGGTTCCATTCGCTCTACGAGTATGGATTGGGGGGGCAGCTTCGGATTAAGGCGATATTTTATTTTTAGACTTCTGTCAATCTCTAAATCAGTCTCTAAAG
This sequence comes from Deltaproteobacteria bacterium, assembly GCA_016219005.1. GTDB lineage: Bacteria > Desulfobacterota > Desulfobacteria > Desulfobacterales > SpSt-501 > SpSt-501. The sequence goes on along the minus strand of JACRCN010000055.1, from coordinate 7,858 downwards.
AAAAAGTGGTCCAACGATGGTGGAGAGTAATATGGTTAAACTATGTGTATTTTATCCCGCGCTGCTGAATGGTTTCTATCTCTATCGCCGAATGGTATCACTTACAGGGTGAACATGGGTCGGCAGGCGTTGACCTGGCGCGGGACCTACGGGAGGGCAGGGGAACGGCATGAAAGGTTCTATTTAAATGCGCCGGTTTATGATAGCATTCTGCAAAAATGCTCTTAACCCCATCCCCTAAACGAGAGGAGCATCGAATGAAACGAACTCGTTTTGCATTTATCTGCATCTCTTCCCTCTTGCTCTGCTCTTGTGGCGGAATTTTCCAAAACGTCAAAACCGGCAACATTGCGGGCGTTCAGCAATACCTCGCCAATGGGGGCGACATCAATTGGAAAAGCCAAACAGGCAACACCCCAATTATGATGGCTGCTTCTGAACCGCGGAATGGTAAAATGGTCGAATTCCTGTGTCAGAAGGGGGCCGATCTTAACGTCCGAAACATGAACGGCGCCACCGCATTAATCCTTGCAACTTATTACAATCATATCGATTCGGTGGAGGCACTTATCAAGTGCAAGGCAGATAAAAATATTACAGATATGTTTGGGCGCACGGCGTTGGATTACGCCGAGCAGTACGAATACACTCGCATAATTGCGCTCCTGAAGGATTAGCATCAATCCCGACGAGGCGAATGGTAAGTTTTGTTGCACCTTTTTTGACAATGATTGTGTCCCCGTCAACCACACGGCCAACTTGGTATTCACCGGCACTGCATAGAGATATGTCCCAAAAGAGAAAGACAAGAATCAAAAAGTGTGTTCTGGCTCTTTTATTCATGTTCGAGTTTCATTTGGGTGCTGGCAGCTTGTCCCACTTTCCTTTGCAATCTTCCAACGCTTGATAACGGATGCCTGTTCTTGTCCTCCACGTATCAACAAGATTCTGTGATTTGAGCTCGTTGCCTGTGACAATAAAATACTCGGGCGGGTCATTGTTTTTGATTTGAGTGTCAGTTCCGAGGTGAACGAAAATATAAAAAACATCAGGTCGAAGAGAATGTTCGTTTACTGGCCAGTTACCTTTTGCCCTTCCTGCTTTTGCATCGATTTTGATTGGACCTTCTGGGGTGTCTGCATAAATGTCAATCGATTTGGCATTGCCCATCGTTATGGAAACTGGATATCTTCTTCTTGCCAGTTCACCAGCAACAAGAAATTCACCTGCCAGATGGGATGTGTTTTTCTCTTTCATTTAATCACCTTCAACACCCGTGAGCCTTCTGCAGCTTTTTTCAGAGCTCCCTGATGATGACCATGTGAAGTTGAGCAAGAATGGTTTAGTGAAGGAACTCAAGCGCTATCCGGTTTCAAAGCTGGTCAACCATTTAGGGAACAACTCAAAGGAGTGCATGGAACCGCTTGGCAAGCTTCAAATTAAGATTTGATCCTTCACTTTTATAAATATGATTTTATTATTTCTGCAATTAGAGTTTTTTGAATAAAACTCGAACTCCCTGATATAATTTCTTTGTTGGAATTAGTGAATATTAATTTTTCGCTTGAAAATACAATTTCTCTAAGATTAATTGGTTCCGATTCTAAAATTCTATATTTTGTTCCGTCAAAACGTGCTAAAAGTAAAGATACAGGTCCCAGTTTATCTGAGTTAATATTTCTTAAAAAACAGGGAACAAAAAAGAATAAAAATCGCTCCCTCGCAGTTGGTCCTTTAATTTCAAATCCCAAAAACCAAGTTCTTGTAACTCGTTTGTTATTACAAAAATCTATGTATTTTTCAATTGAAATCATATCAAATTCTTTCATTACCATTTTATATCCAGCTAATTGGTATTCTGTGTTTGAATTAAAATATTGTATTATTTCTGAGAATTCATCTCTGAAGCTATTAAATAGTTTTTTTGATTTTTCATAATGTAATTGTAGCGACTTTCTATAAGTTTCAATTTTTACTTTCATTACAGACTGAATTGGATCATCTATTAATTCGGCACCTATTTCTTTCAAGGCATTTCTAATTGGATCAGTCTTAATTTCAATTTGGTCAATAACGCACTGGTCATTATTTAAAATTTCAGAATCTTCTTCGTCAGATTTTTCACGACGCACAAATTCATCTAAAGAATCCTTAAAACATTCAATAAAAAAGTCATTCAATGGAGATATATCACCTTTATTTGTTTTCGATAATGCATTCAAATATCTTTGTTTGTCATCAAAATTTACAATTAAAGGCGGCAAATTGTAATTTAAAAGAATTGCATTAACCAGAATTCTTGCAGTTCTACCATTTCCATCAACAAAAGGATGTATAGCAACTAATTTAGTGTGCATAGATGCAGCGAATTCAATTGCAGACCTTCCTTTTTTTTCGCTTTTTAGCTCGCAGCAAAGCCTATCCATAAAAATTGGCACAGATGAACTGATTGGAGGTTTAAAATTGACTCCTGATATTTTAACAGCCTTCTTACGATATGCTCCTCCTTCTTCGGATATGGTTTCCAATATCATTTTGTTAACCGTCCGAATAAAATTTTGAGGTTCTTGGAAACACGATTTATAATTTTCTAAAGTCCACATAAACGCTTTTTCTAAATTATAGGCCTCCCTCTCATTTTTATTAAGGTTATTTTCATTATTTTTAGTTAAAATTATTTCAGTTTCACCCTTTGTAAGTGGATTTCCTTCTATTTTGTTTGAATGAAATACTAATAGTAGCATTTGGTCTTTATAAAATTTTATAATTTCTCCCAGCTCCAGCAATCCAGTTTCACGTAGTTCTAGTATTTCTTTTTCTAATTTTCTTAAATTTTCAAGAGCCTCTTCATTAAGTGAAAATTCTGGATAATTATCTTCAAGTCTTTCCTCTGCAGTATGCAATAATTCTACAACATAACTATTTGACGTCCCAAAATCTATACCAATAAATGAATTTCCATTCTTCATTCTAAAATTATTTAGTATAAAATCTGGTACTGGTCTTCTTATTCCTTCTTTACTTGCTGTTAATCCTTTTTCTTTAAAAATAAAAGTTGGTTTGATCAAGCCATTTTTGAGTATTTCTATTTCTAAATGCCATTTTTTAATTATTTTATTACTGGTCTTTAATGAAAATACATCATTACTTATGTTTAATGGTATAATCGAGCCATCGTTTTCAATAGGTTGATCACAAAAGCAATAAAAAAGCTTTTCAGATGGTTCAAAAGGCATCTCGAAGTCAAATGTTAATTTAAAATCTTCAATAATAAACGGTTCTGAAATTAATTGACCATTTTCTATAGTCTGATTCCCTAATCTAATTTTTGGTATTATATACTCTGACTGCCTCGATTTTCGTATTCCAAAGTATAAATCGTTTAAAAGACATGGCGCAATTTTACCTGCACTCAATTGAGGATTTCTGTTGAGCTGGTCGATACACTCAAAAGCCAATCCAGCTGCCACAGCTCTTCCAAGATAAGGTGCTATGAAAATCTCGCTTTTATTTATTAATGTTGGCAATACTGTATATATTTCTTCTTTCATAAATGGCAGTTTTGATGATCCACCAGCCACTATAACTTTGTCTATGTTTTTAAAGCTGTAATTCATGGTCGATAATTTATCTTTTGCCTCGTTAATTGTTTTAATGATAATCTCGCCCCATTTTTTACGCCAAAACTTTCTAATTATTTGCTTTAAATCTTCTCCAGTTAATTGAACTGTAAATTCAATGTCAGGATGTAACATACCTTTAAAAATTATTAATTCTACTATAATTTTTGAAAAATTACCTGACAAATATGCATTATCACTAATCATTTCTGACAGTTTAATTTTTGCGTCCTCTACATGAAGCATTATTGGTGACTTATCTACATCAGCTCGATATCGAGGATCGTCTTTCCATTTAATTCCTTTTTCCTTCGCTTTTTTTATTATTACCTCTAACAGCTCGTTATCAACTTCATTTCCACCACATACTTCTGCTTGCATTCCTAAAGGTAGTGATGTTCCACCGCCTCTTGATAAATACCCATCATCGGTTGTCTTAATAATGCATGTGTTAAAAGTACCACCTCCGATGTCAATAATCAGTACCAATTCTGATTTGTTTGATTTTTGTAGGTATGTATTCCTATAATATTGAAAAACTGCAAAGGGTTCTGGGAAAAATTGAATTTGAGATTTTGGATTTATTTCCTTAAAAACCTCCCTTAAATGTTTACGAAAGTTTTCTCTCCAAGTTTTATCTCTAATTGACGGTTCTCCAAACAGTATTTGCTCAGGTAATTCAATGTTTTTTACGAGTTCTTTAAGAAAATTTACGGAAGCTTCTTTCGCTGTAAATGTTTCAATTCTTTTTTCATAATCCCCTGTAGCTGCTAAGTAATACCAATATTTTTTAGCTTTTGTAAACTCTACATCGCCTTTTCCTAAATCTGGTTTAAAATTGAATACCTTTGTTTTTCCATCTAAACCTGTCAACCTCGCCTTCTTTCCTATTATTATTTTTTTTCTTCATTACTATATGCAACAATTGTTGGTACTTTTTCTTCCGTCAAATTAATAATGTTCTCATTATTCGTAATCATCCAACAGCTCCATTGTTAATTTTATTATATTTTAACAATGTAATAAAAAAATAAAATAGCCCGTACAAACAGCTTTCCGCTGTTCATACGGGCTTCATGGCTCCCTTTTTGGATCATCAAGTTGCCCTTATTATTATTCTCGTTAGTTTATCTTATAGAATTTTTTAAGTTAAGTCAATTTTTTCGTTAAAAGTTCAAACCCTCACCTTATTAATATTTTTTTGTAACTGTGACAGCATCTGTCACCCTCGCCAGGCATGATCTGCTCATATGGGGCCTACGATGATACGGAACTGCATAATTGAAATCGTTACAAGATGATAGATTCTCAATATACTGCTATTGTTTTACGAGGCATCGTCATGCTAACTACACCAGTCCTCCTCCCCCGCTCCTACTGGGTCATTCCAGGCAAACTCCTTGCTGGCTTCTACCCTGGTGCAAAGGACCCCAAGGAAGCTACCACCAAACTCACCGCCCTCATCAATGTCGGCATTCGGCATGTCATCAACCTGATGGAACCTGATGAAAAAGATATCTCTGGGTAACAGTTCGCCCCATACGACGACATAATGGAGTCCATCGCGGCAAAGATCCGTATTTCAGTGACGTTCGACCAGCTGCCAATCAAGGATCGGTCGGTTCCAACGGAACGCCACATGACGAGAATCCTTAACCAGATCGACCTGTGCATCAAGCATTGCAAACCAGTTTATGTTCACTGCTAGGGAGGGATTGGTAGGACCGGGACAGTCGTAGGGTGTTATCTGGTGCGGCATGGTCTCGCCACCGGAAAGAATGTGCTTGATATGATCATGGATCTTCGAAAAGATAACGAGGACTCAGGACAGGTGTCGCCTGAGACAAGAGAACAGCGGGAGATGGTGGTGGGATGGATGGACTGAGGTTTTTTGCAGATGTCTATTTGTCGGGATACTGGGATTAGAGCCGGTAGATCCCGAAAATCAGTCTTGAGTGTGTGATGAAAGCGGCGGGACTATTGAGAACATGGCAAGGGACGTTTGAAACTGAATTTAGGATAATTAACACCCTCCAACACAATAACTTGAACAGAATTATAGTTGACACACAACATAAGGTATGAGATATATTTAAATGCGAAAAACCCTAACTGCGGGAACAGTTAGGGTTCCGGTGAAGGCGCCGATATAAATCGGCCAAAACTTGTCGAAGGTGGATACATAGGAAAAGGCAACAAGTCAAGAGCTAAATGCAATCCACAAATTTGAAACGATTTTTCGACGTCTTTAATCTAACCGAGGAAAGGCGGTGTATTTTATTGCCAAAGCAACAGAAACCTGGGGAAAAGGCTCATCGCTCTGGACAATACGAAATAATTGGACAGAGAGGTGGAAGGACTGGGGAAGAACGAACCGTCACCAAAGGCGAACCGCTCCCGCCCACCCCGAAGCCGGGCCAGAAGTATGAAATTGTCGACCCGACCAAACACTAATTAATCGCATACCGCCCTGCCCTTACTGGGGGCAGGGCAATTTTTATTGCTCGATCATTTTGCCGATAACTGATGGTTTTAGTCCCTTAAACCGAGAGCCCAACGAAATGAAAACGAGCCTTACTCCGTATTACATTAACCTCGTTCATGAAGCATGCCTCAAATCTTTTTGGAGAAAAAAAGCATTAGAGGCTATCTCAAAAAAAATCTAGACATAACATCCTGATTGGACGTACCCCGCCCGCGGCGGGGATTTATCAGAAAGTAACTGGGTAGATCCTTCGGAATCGGCTACTGTTGAATCGGCAGCCGGAATGTGGAGACCGTATCGCCATTGGTGCTTTGTGCCCGTTGATTAGCGTGGTCCGGGAGCTGGCGTCTGTGTCAGTGGTGAAGCATCCGCTATCCCGTTTGGAAGAGAGCCTTACACGACAGCTCCTCTTCCGGTCATGCCGATTCTCTTTTCGGAGGCCGAACCGATGCGCGCACGCAAGTTGCCCAAAGACAGGAAGATGAAGCTGCCCAAACACCTGCAACACATCAACCCTTATGCGGCCGGCATTGACGTTGGCTGCCGGAGCCATTTCGTCGCGGTGCCGGAGGGTAGCTGCGAGCAGCCGGTGCGAGAGTTTTCCAGCTTCACCGACGATCTGCATCAGATAGCCGATTGGCTGCTCAGTTGTGGGGTTACCAGCGTCGTCATGGAATCCACCGGCATTTACTGGATTCCCGTCTTTGAGATCCTGGAGAGCCGGGGGCTTGAGGTCCGGCTGGTCAATGCGCGCCACGTCAAGAACGTGCCCGGCCGCAAGAGCGACGTGCTGGACTGCCAGTGGCTGCAACGGCTTCACAGCTATGGGTTGCTGGAAGGTGCTTTCCGTCCGGCCGAGCATGTGTGCAGCCTTCGCGCGTATGTGCGGCAGCGGATGACTCTGGTGCGTTATGCGGCCTCTCATATCCAGCATATGCAAAAGGCCCTTTCGCAGATGAACCTGCAGCTGGCCAACGTGGTCTCCGACATCACCGGGGCAACGGGCATGCGGATCATCCGAGCCGTTCTCGATGGCGAGCGCGATCCGCTGGTTTTGGCCCGCTTGCGTGACCGGCGCTGCAAGAACAGCGAGCAGACCATCGCGCGCTCCCTGAACGGCAACTTTCGCCCAGAGCATCTGTTCAGTCTCAAACAGGCCGTGGAGCTGTACGAGTTCTATCAGAGCCAAATCGCCGAATGCGATCAGCAGATTCTGGGTCAATTGGCCAGCTTCGATGCTGCCGATGCATCCGGAAACGGGCCGGACGCTAAGCCGCCCGCCAGCCTGGAGGAGGCGTTGCAGCGGATGTCCGGAGTCGATCTGACGCGAATCGACGGGATCGACACCAACAGCGCGCTGAAGATCATTGCCGAGATCGGCATCGATATGAGTCGTTGGAAGTCGGCCAAGCATTTTGCCTCTTGGTTGGGCTTGTGCCCCGGCACGAAAGTCAGCGGCGGCAAGCTTCTCAGCGCCAAAAGCAAACCAGTGGCCAACCGTGCGGCCGCGGCCCTGCGAATGGCCGCCTTCACGCTGTTCAAGTCGAAAAGCGCCCTGGGCGCCTACTTGCGCAGACAGCGATCCCGCTTGGGCGCCCCGAAGGCCATAACGGCAACCGCCCACAAACTGGCCAGACTGGTCTACACGATGTTGAAGCATGGTACCGCCTACGTCGATGCCGGGCAAGAATACTACGAAGAACGCTATCGCACCCGGGTTGTACAAAACTTGAAACGCAAAGCTCAAGAGTTG
>JACRCN010000054.1 GCA_016219005.1 Deltaproteobacteria bacterium | reverse complement strand
TGAGGTGGTGCGATCCGACTCGAAAGGCATCGGCGTCAAATTCCAGCCCCACCCGCCGGACAAGCCAAACCGCCCCTGAACTATTCCTGCCCGCCCGTTCTGGACCGACACCCTGCCTTTGATTAGAAGCTATCTCAAAAATGCATCTGACCGGCCGCGCGCATCCGCTTCAGCTCATCGAACGGCGTGCTGGCCCGGATCTCCGCGAACGGGGCTACGTCCTTGCTGCAGAGCGGCCAGCCCCCCGAAAGACGTCCGCCGATCGAATTTATTTTAATTAATAGCACCGTGAGAGCTCCCGCGCCGAAGGCGCTGTTACAGCATCGCCGCTTCCTGCATCGGGTGCGCCTTGAGATATTCCATGCGGTTCAGGCCGTTGATGTAGGCCTTGGCGCTGGCGGTGATGATGTCCGGGTCTGCGCCTTTGCCGAGGGCGAGCAGCCCGTTTTCCCTCAGGCGCACCGTCACCTCGCCCATGGCGTCGGTGCCGCCGGTCAGCGCGCTGATCGAAAACCGCAGCAGTTCGGAGTTTGTCCCCGTCAGTTTGGCGATGGTATTGTAAGCAGCGTCGATCGGACCGTTGCCGTAGCCGGCATCCTGGGCAGGCCGGCCGTTGATCATCAGCCGCACGCTGGCCATCGGGAGCACCGTGGTCCCCGACGTGACGTGCAGGTAGTCCAGCACGAAGACATCCCGGGTGCGCAGGATGCCCTCGGCGACGATGGCTTCGAGATCCTCGTCCATCACGTGCTTTTTCTTGTCGGCCAGTTCCTTGAACTGGGTGAAGACCAGGTTCAACTCCTCGTCGGAGAGGTCGTAGCCCAGGTCCTTGAGGTGGGAGCGCAGCGCGTGGCGCCCCGAGTGTTTGCCGAGGACGAGCTTGTTGGTGCTGAGCCCGATCGTTTCCGGTTTCATGATCTCGTAGGTCATGGGATGCTTGAGGATTCCATCCTGGTGGATGCCGGCTTCGTGGGCAAAGGCATTGGCGCCGACGATGGCTTTGTTGGGCTGCACGAGGAGGCCGGTTATCATGCTGACCAGGCGACTGGTCGGGTGGATGAACTCGGTCTTGATGCCGGTGGCCGCTTTCAGGAAGTTGGCGCGCGTGTGCAGGGCCATGACGACCTCTTCCAGGGACGTGTTGCCGGCGCGCTCGCCGATGCCGTTGATCGTCACCTCCGCCTGCCGCGCGCCGGCGTGGATGGCCGAGAGGGTGTTGGCGGTGGCCAGGCCGAGGTCGTCGTGACAGTGCACGCTCAGGATCGCCTTGTGGATGTTGGGCGTGTGCTTGCAGATGTGGCGCACGAGGGCGGCGAACTCCTCCGGGATGGCGTAGCCGACCGTGTCGGGCAGGTTCACAGTGGTGGCACCGGCGTCGATCGCTGCCGCGAACACGCGGCACAGGTAGTCGCGGTCGCTGCGCGAGCCGTCCTCGGCCGAGAACTCCACGTTGTCCGTGAGGGACTTGGCGTGCTTCACGGCGTCGACGGCGGCCTCCACGACCTCGTCGCGGCTCATCTTGAGCTTGTACTGGAGGTGGATGTCGGAGGTGGCGATGAAAGTATGGAGGCGCGGCCGGGCGGCGTGCCGTACGGCCTGCCAGGCGCGGTCGATGTCCGCCCGGGTGGCGCGGGCGAGGGCGGCGACCTCGGTCGTCTTCAGCCGGCCCGCGATCTGGGCGACGGCCTCGAAGTCGCCTTCGGAGGCCGCCGGAAAGCCGGCCTCGAGGACGTCGACCCCCAGCTTTTCGAGCTGGAACGCAATCCGCAGCTTCTCCGCGGTGTTCATGCTCGCCCCCGGGCTTTGCTCGCCATCCCGGAGCGTGGTGTCGAAAATGATGACGCGGTCGGTCATGGAAGTCACTCCTTGCAGGTTGTGGTTGGGCGGGGCATCTGAAACGGTAATGATTCCTGCGCGGCCCCGCGGATTCTTTTCTCGCGCGCCAGCTTGAACTGGAAGCTGTCCGCCAGCGCATGCCAGCTGGCTTCGATGATGTCCTCCGAGACGCCGATGGTGCTCCAGATCCGGTCCTGGTCCCGGGAGTCGATCAACACCCGCACCCGGGCGGCCGTGCCGCGGCTGCCGTCGATCACGCGTACCTTGAAATCCACCAGCCGCATGGTGTCGAGGTCCGGGAAGAAGCGCCCCAGGGCCTTGCGCAGCGCGTTGTCCAGGGCGCTGACCGGACCGTAGCCCTCGGCGGCCGTGATCTCCTGCTTGCCGCCCACTGCGACCTTGACCGTCGCGTGGGCCTGACAGGGTTGGCCCTTGTCTTTTTCGATGGTGACCCGGAAGGATTCAAGCTCGAAAAGTGGGGTGAAGGTCCCGGTCAGCTTCTCCAGGAGGATCTGGAAGGAGCCGTCGGCCACGTCGAACTGGTAGCCGTCCTGCTCGAGCTGTTTGATCTCGGCCACAATGCGGCGGCTGTCGATTCCGGCGTCGTCAAGCTCGACGCCGAGTTCGCGCGCCTTGTACGCCACGTTGCTGCGGCCGGACAAGTCGGAGACAAGCACGCGGCGCTCGTTGCCGACCTGCTGCGGGTCCATGTGCTCATAGGCCTGCGGTACCTTCATGATGGCGCTCACGTGCACGCCGCCCTTGTGGGCGAAAGCGCTGCGGCCGACGAAGGGTCGGTTGTGCACCGGCACGACGTTGGCGGTTTCGTTCACAAATCGCGACAGCGATTTGAGCTTCTTGAGGTTCTCCGTCAGGATGCAGGCCCGGTTCATCTTCAGTCCCAGGACGGGGATTACGGTGGTGAGGTCGGCGTTGCCGCAGCGCTCGCCGTAGCCGTTGATCGTTCCGTGCACCATGACGGCGCCCGCGCGTACGGCCGCAATGGAATTGGCCACGGCCAGCCCGCAGTCGTTGTGGGTATGGATGCCGAGCCGTACCCGGGGGAAGCGCGCGCGCACCTCGGCAAACATGACCTCGACATCGCAGGGCAGGCTGCCGCCGTTGGTGTCGCACAGCACGACGAAGTCGGCGCCGCCCTCGGCAGCGGCCGCGATGGTCTGAAGCGCGTAGTCGCGGTTGTGCTGGAAGCCGTCGAAGAAGTGCTCCGCGTCGTAGACCACTTCGCGGCCGTTCTGCCGCAGGCAGGCCACTGTGTCCCGGATCATGGCCAGGTTCTCCTCCAGACGGTTTTCCATCACCTGGGTGACATGCAGGTCCCAGCTCTTGCCGAAGATGGTTACGACCCCTGCCCCGCAGTCGATGAGCGCCTGCAGCTTCTCGTCCGCTTCGGCCGGCACGCCGGGCCGGCGGGTGCAGCCGAACGCCGCCAGTCGGGCGTTTTTGAACCTCACCGTTTTCGCCAGCTCGAAGAAATGCAGGTCCTTGGGGTTCGAGCCGGGCCATCCGCCTTCAATGTAATGAATGCCGATGTCGTCCAAACGCAGGGCGATCTTGAGCTTTTCCTCGGCGCTGAAGGAGATGTTCTCGCCCTGAGTGCCGTCCCGAAGCGTGGTGTCGTAAACGAAGATCGGATCCATCGGTGTCTCCACCGGGGTGGAAAACCCCCGATCGGTTATTTCCGGTTTTCGGGCCTGAGCGAGCGCACGGCAGCCCCTGCCCGCCACATCTCGGAGTTGTGCATGGCGGCAAGCTCCCGGTCGAGTTTTTCGCGGTAGTCCGGGGTGCTGTTGGCCTCGAGCACCCGCCGCGTCTCCTGGCCGCTCGTGACCCGCTGGTAGAGCTCATCGAAGACCGGGGCCACCGCGTCCCGGAACCGGGGCGCCCAGTCCAGTGCCCCGCGCTGGGCCGTGGTGGAACAGTTGGCGAACATCCAGTCCATGCCCTTTTCGCCCACCAGCCCGATGAGGCTCTGGGTGAGCTCCTCCACGGTTTCGTTGAACGCCTCGCTCGGGGTGTGGCCGTGCTTGCGCAGCAGGGTGTACTGGGCCTCCATGACCCCGGCGAGAGCGCCCATCAGGATACCCCGCTCGCCGGTGAGGTCACTCACGACTTCGCGCTCGAAGGTGGTGGGGAAGAGGTAACCCGAGCCGATGGCGATCCCCAGGGCCAGGGTCTTCTCCCGGGCCTTGCCGGTGTAGTCCTGGAAGACGGCGAAGCTCGCGTTGATGCCGGAGCCGTTCAGGAAGTTCGTGCGCACCGTGCGGCCGGAGCCCTTGGGCGCCACCAGGACGACATCCACGTTGGGCGGCGGGATAATCCCGGTCTGGTCCTTGTAGACGATGGAAAAGCCGTGGGAGAAATACAGCGTATTGGCCTCCGTCAGGCAGGCTTTGATCTTCGGCCACATGGCCACCTGCCCGGCATCCGAGAGCAGGTACTGCACGACGGTGGCGCGCCGGGCCGCCTCTTCCGGTGAAAAGAGCGTCTCGCCGGGGACGAACCCGTCGTCCATCGCCCGCTGCCAGGACTTTCCGCCCGTGCGTTGTCCCACGATGACCCGGATGCCGTTGTCGCGCATGTTGAGCGCCTGCCCCGGCCCCTGGACGCCATAGCCGATCACGGCCACCACTTCGTTTTTCAGTACTTCCCGGGCACGCTGCAGGGGGAACTCGTCGTCCTTCACCACTTCTTCCATCATTCCGCCGAAATCGAATGTTGCCATCTGATTGCTCCTTCGTTTTGTGGTTTAATTTCTCTATGGGTGACTTCTCGATTCTGTGCGTTACGAGGCTTCAAGGTTCCATGTGAAAAGCAGGTTGTCCGGCACGTGAACCCAGGCTCCCCCGGCCCCTCGACGCTTTCATTTCGGTTCCCGGATCAACCCGATCATGCCCGTCCGGGCGAGCTTCTTGATTCCGATGGGTTTGAGCAGGTTCAGGACGGCCTGGATCTTCGCCTCTTCACCGGTCACTTCGATGATGAAGTGCTCGAGGCCCGCGTCGACGATTTTGCCTCGGAAAATGTCTACGATCCGGAGCACCTCCGCGCGCTGCTCGGCCTTGGCATGGACGCAGATGAGGGCGAGCTCGCGCCGGACCGACTTGGGACCGTTGAGGCTGCGCAGCTTGATGACGTTGACGAGTTTGCGCAGCTGTTTTTCGATCTGCTCGATGACCGGCGGATTGGCCGCCGTCACAATGGTGATGCGCGACACGTTGGGGTCGTTGGTCGGGCTGCCGCAGATGCTTTCGATGTTGAAGCCCTTGCTGCTGAAAAGTCCCGTCACCCGCGACGTGACGCCGGGCTGATTGTCTACCAGCATGGTCATGACATGTTTGTCTTCCGCCATCCGGGGCCTCCTTTGTCACACCAAAAGCATTTCGGTGATCGGCGCGCCGGACGGGACCATCGGATAGACGCCCTCTTCGGCTTCGACCACGATGTCCATGATCACCGGCTTGCGTTCCGCCAGGCCCTGCTTCAGCACCGGCTCCATCTCCTCGGGGCGGGTCGCCCGCAGGCCCACCGCGCCGTAAGCCTCGGCAAGCTTGACGAAGTCCGGCGCGTGATTCATGCGGGTGGAGCTGTAGCGCCGGCCGTAGAATAGCTCCTGCCACTGGCGCACCATGCCGAGGTAGCCGTTGTTGAGGATGACGATCTTGATGGGCAGGTTGTACTGGACAGCGGTGGCCATCTCCTGGATGTTCATCTGGATGCTGCCGTCGCCGGCGATGTCCACTACCACCTGGTCCGGGCAGGCGATCTGGGCGCCGATGGCCGCCGGCAGCCCGAAGCCCATGCAGCCCAGCCCGCCGGAGGTGATGAATCGGTTGGGGTGATCGAACCGGTAGAACTGGGCGGCCCACATCTGGTTCTGACCGACCTCGGTGGTGATGATCGCCTCTCCCCGGGTTAGCTCGCACACTTTTTCGACGACGTGTTGGGGCTTGATGGACTCCCCCTGATGATACGACAGCGGCTGGGTCCGCTTCCATTCCGCGATCCGGCCGAGCCACTCGACGCGCGCGGGGCTGGGCGCATCGCCCGCCGCGGTCCCGGTCATCTCGTTCAACATCTGCAGGCTGATGCGGCAGTCGCCGACGAGGGGAACGCTGACCGGGATGTTCTTGCGGATCGAGGTCGGGTCGATGTCGATGTGCACGATGGCGGCCTGGCGCGCGAACGCGTCGGTTTTCCCGGTCACGCGATCGTCGAAGCGCACGCCGACGGCCAGCATGAGGTCGCAGGTCGATGCGCTCATGTTGGCCGCGTAGGTGCCGTGCATCCCGATCATTCCGAGAAAGAGCGGATCCGAGCCCGGGAACGCTCCCAGGCCCATCAGCGAGGTCGTGACGGGGATGCGGGCCGTCTGCGCCAGGTGCGTCAGCTCGGCCGCACCCTTGGAGAGAATTACCCCCCCTCCGGCGAAGATCAGCGGGCGCTCGGCCGCCTGGAGGAGCCGGACGACTTCGCGCATTTGCTTCTGGTTCGGTCGGTAGGTCGGGTTGTACGAGCGCAGGCGCACGTCCCCGGGGGGCGTGAAGTCGGTTTTGGCGCTGGCGATGTTTTTCGGGATATCGACGAGCACCGGACCGGGCCGGCCCGAGCGGGCGAGGTAGAAGGCCTCCTTGAGGATCCGGGCCAGGTCGGTGATCGACTCTACGAGGTAGTTGTGCTTGGTGCAGGAGCGCGTGATGCCGACGATGTCCACTTCCTGGAAGGCGTCGTTGCCGATGAGATGGGTCGGCACCTGGCCGGTGAGCACAACGATGGGAATGGAGTCGGCGAAGGCCGAGGCGATCCCGGTCACCGTGTTGGTGGCCCCGGGCCCGGAGGTGACCAGGCACACCCCCACCTTGCCGCTCGCCCGGGCATAGCCGTCGGCGGCGTGCACCGCACCCTGCTCATGCCGGACCAGTATGTGACGGATGCCGGTCCGGGCAAGCTCGTCATAAATGTCGATGACGGCTCCTCCGGGAAATCCGAAAATGGTATCCACGTTCTCGTCTTTCAGGATGTTCATCAGGATCTGGGCGCCTGTCATCATAAGCCGTCGTCTCCGTGCCGAGTTTGAGCAAAAAAAAATCCGTTACCGCCTCCAGGGCTGGTAACGGATTTTTTTATTTTCGGGATGCTTTGCTTACACCATTACCAACCCCTGTTTCTCATCGCCGGTAATGAGGCCGACGATAAGAATGAGCCTAAGTACGATTACGTTGATAATGGCGATCAGCTTCTGCATAAAACGCTATTCGTTGAAGTTGAATTTTCCTTAACGCTAACAGGCCGCCGAAGCAATGTCAAGGGAATTGTAGCATACGGCTGACGGCGGTCAGTCCATCGCAACCGACTCAAAGGGTTCGATCGGCTCAGTCGACACGTCTACCCGACCTGCTCCTTGAACCCGCAATCCGGATTCAGGCACGAATGGACGGTCCCCTGCTTCTTGGTCGTGCGCTCCACCAGTAATTTGGCCCCGCAGGCCGGGCACTCCCGGGCGACGGGCTTGTCCCAGGTGGCGAAGCCGCAGTCCGGGTAGCGGTTGCAGCCGTAGAACACCTTGCCGCGCTTGGAGGTCTTTTCCAGGATCTCGCCGGTGCAGCCCGACTCCGGGCATGCAACGCCGGTGCTTTTGGCCCCGCCGTTGACGGACAGGGACTGAGTGTTCTTGCAATCCGGAAAGCCGCTGCAGGCTATGAAATCTCCGTAGCGGCCCCTCTTGATGACCATGGGTTTGCCGCACTTCTCGCAGACCTTGTCCGTCACCTCGTCGGTCGGCGGCGACACCGGCTGGATGTGGCCTCTCTCGTCGCGGGTGTAGTCGCGCGAGTACCGGCACTCGGGGTAAGCGCTGCAGGCGATGAAGTGGCCGTTTTTCCCGATCTTGATGTGCAGGATGCTTCCGCATTCCGGGCAGCTCAGGTCCGTGGCGAAGCCCACCCCCTTGATGCTCACCATCTTCTCGGCCGCGGTGTCGAGGTCCTTCTTGAACGGTGTGTAGAACTGGCTCAGGATCTCCTGGGAGTTGACCTGGTCGGTTTCGACCAGGTCCAGGTTGTTTTCCATCTTCGCGGTAAACTCGACGTCGAAGACATCCGAGAAGCTCATCACCAGCAGGTCGTTCACGATGAAGCCGAGCTCGCTCGGCCGGAAGTAGCCCCGCAGCAAGTCCACGTAGCCTTTGTCCCGAATGGTGGACAGTATGGAGGCGTAGGTGCTTGGGCGGCCGATGCCGTTCTCCTCCAGCTCCTTCACGAGCGATGCCTCCGAGAAGCGCGGCGGCGGCTGGGTGAAATGCTGTTTGGGCTCCAGACGGTGAAGATCCAGGCGGGTGCCCTCGTTCAGGTCCGGGAGCTGCTCCCGGCCCTTGTCGCCGTTGCCATCCTCCTCCTCCGCGCGGTACAGCGTCATGAAGCCCGCAAACTTGACGGCGGAGCCGGTGGCGGTGAAGAGGTACGCCCCGGCCTTGATGGATGCGGTCACCTGGTCGATCAGGGCCTCCGGCATCTGGGAGGCGATGAAGCGCTGCCATATCAGCTGGTAGAGCGCCAGTTGGTCGGCGCTGAGATGGGGAGCCACTTTTTCCGGCGTGTTGAAGACCGAGGTGGGGCGGATGGCTTCGTGCGCATCCTGGGACTGTTTCGAGTTCTTGAAGGTGCGGGGCTTTTCCAGAGCGAAATTATTGCCGAAGCGCTCGCGGATGATCTCTTGCGCCTCGGCGGCGGCCACCTCCGCGATCCGCACCGAATCGGTGCGCATGTAGGTGATGAGGCCCACCGGCTCCCCGGGCCCCAAGTCGATGCCCTCATAGAGCTGCTGGGCCAGCATCATGGTTTTCTTGGCGGTGAACCGCAGCTTGCGGATGGACTCCTGCTGCAGCTTGCTCGTCGTGAACGGGGGTGCGGGGTTCTTGCGGACGGTCTTCTTCTGGACCTTCTCCACGATGAAGGGCGCGCCGTTGATTTCGTCCAGGATCTGGCGGGCCGCCGCTTCGTTCGGTATGCTTATCTTCTCCTTGCCCTTTTTGACGAGCTTGGCGGCAAACGGCGGGGGCGCGCCGGCCTGCAGATGAGCCGTGATCGACCAGTACTCCTCGGGCACGAAGGCCTGGATCGCACGCTCGCGCTCGCAGATGATACGCACGGCCACGGACTGCACCCGGCCCGCACTCAGCCCGCCCTTGACCTTGCGCCACAGGAGCGGGGAGACCTGGTAGCCCACCAGGCGGTCCAATATCCGGCGCGCCTGCTGCGCCTCGAACTTGTGGCGGTCCAGCTCCAGCGGCCGGGTCATGGCCTTTTCGATGGCGTCTTTCGTGAGTTCATGGAAGAGGACCCGGTGAAAGCGCCGGCCCTTTTGCTTGAGCACGTCGGCCGTATGCCAGGCAATGGCCTCGCCCTCGCGGTCTGGGTCGGAGGCGAGGTAGATGTCCTTTGCGTCCGCGGCGGCCCGTTTGAGCTCCTGGAGCACCTTCTGCTTGCCGGGGATGGTCGTGTACTTGGGCGTGAAGCCGGCGTCCACGTCGATCCCCATTTCACGTTGAGGCAGGTCCCGGATATGGCCGACGGTGGCGGCCACGGTGTAACCATTGCCCAGGTATTTTTTGATGGTCCGGACTTTTGCCGGCGATTCCACCACGACCAACGGCTTCGTCATGAGATTTCAGGTCCTCGATGTCACGGGGTCCGTGACCGGTCAACGCCTGCCGCCACAAAGAGCTTGCCGGGCAGTTGCGTCACGATCCCCTTCAGTTCCAGCTGCAGCAGGATGCCGGAAAGGCTTCCGGTTTCCATCGCCAGCCGTCGTACCAGATCGTCGATGTGCACGGGATAGGCCGTCAGGGCCGCGGCCACCACGGCTTCCGCCGCCGTGAGCCGGTGCCAAGGTGCATCCGAAGCGCTTTCACGCCGGGGCGGGGCGTCATCCTCGAGAAAATGCCCCAGTTCCGCGACGATGTCTTGAACGTTTTCCACGAGCTTCGCACCCTCCTTGATGAGGGTATGGGTGCCCATGCTCTTGAACGACTGGATGCTGCCCGGAACCGCGAACACTTCGCGGTTCTGCTCGGCGGCAAGCCGCGCGGTGATGAGCGATCCACTGTTCTTGGTGGCCTCCACCACGACGGTGCCGAGCGACATCCCGCTGATGATGCGGTTGCGGACCGGGAAGTGATGCGCCTCGGGTCCGGCCTGGAGCGGGAACTCCGAAATTACCGCCCCGCCGGCTGCAATCCGCTCGGCGAGTCTACGATGCTGCGGCGGGTAGATGTTGTCAAGGCCGCTGCCCAGCACGGCCACCGTCCGGCCATGCCCGCTGAGCGCGCCTTCGTGGGCCGCCGCGTCGATCCCCAGCGCCATGCCGCTCACTACCGTAAAGCCCAGCCCGGCCAGACCCTTGCAGATCCGGTGGGTCGTTTCCAATCCATAGGCCGTGGCGTTGCGGGAGCCGACCACGGCGATGGGCCTCGGGCAGCCGGCCAGATCGCCGCGCACGTAAAGAAACGGCGGCGGATCGGGGATTTCCTTCAGCAGTGGCGGAAAATCCGGGTCCGTCAGGGTGACCAGGCGACAGCCCTGGCACAGGGCATGCTCGATTTCCGCCGCCGCCCCCGCGGGCTGCGCTGGGTGCCGGATGGCATCGACCAGGTGCTCGCCGACCCCCTCCACGGCCAGAAGGTCGACCCGGGCGGCCGACAGTGCGGCGGCGGGGGTGCCGAACCGCTCGATCAGCCTTTTGAAAAGGAGATTGCCGACTCCCGGTACGCTCTTCAACTGAAACCAGGAAAGAATGTCGTCCAAGTCGCCTGCTGCCGTCCGATGAGGTTATTCGCCGCCGGCACGTGAAAACCCCCCTTGGGGGCCAAGGGGGGTGGTATGGGTCATCCGGGCTGATCTCGATGCGGCAGCGATCATTTCTTCATTTTAGAGCGTTCCTCCCAGGTGAGCACGATGGGACTGGCCACGTAGATTGAGGAATAGGTGCCCACCATGAACCCAACGAGGAGCGCGAGGGCGAAATCATGTATGATGTCGCCCCCTAGAAAGTACAGGGAGACGACCATGACAAGGGTCAGTCCCTGGGTCATGATCGTCCGGCTCAGGGTCTCGTTGACACTGCGGTTGATGATGATTCCCAGATATGTTTTGGGGAGCTTTTTGACGTTTTCTCGGATACGGTCGTAGACGATGATCGTGTCGTTCAGTGAATAGCCGATGATGGTGAGCAGGGCCGCGATGACCGTGATGGTGAATTCTTTGCCGAGGAACGAGAGCACGCCGGCCGAGATCGTGACGTCGTGGATCAGGGCCACGATGGCGCCGAGGGCATACTTGAGCCCGAACACCCAAAAAGTGACCAGTGTGACCGCAAGGGCGGCGGGGATGATATACGGCATGGGTACGCCGGAGGTGTACAGAAAATAAACGGCCCCTCCCAGAACGACCGCGATGATTGCGCTCTGGTGCCACTTGAACTCAAAACGTCCTGAAATGTATACGGCGGTCAGCAGCAGCGAGAACAGGATCGCCAGCAGGGCTTTTTCCTTCAAGTCATTGCCGACCTGCGGTCCGACCATCTCGACCCGGCGGATATCTGCGCTGGCCCCCACGCTGGTTTCCAGCACTTTTTTCAGCTCGCGATTGAGCTCCTGGCCGCTGATGTTCGCATCGGTGCGGATCAGGTATTCATTGTCTTTTGCATCACCGATACTCTGAACCGAGACATTTTCGATGTTGATCGTGCGCAGGCCGTCCTTGATTTTTTCGATCGGGGCGGCTCCCGAAAACCTGATCTGGATGATGGACCCTCCGGCAAAATCGACCCCGTAGTTGGGACCGCGAATGATCAGAGAAAGGATGCTGAGCAGAAGCAGGATCCCGGAAAAGGTGTAAGCGAGCTTGCGCTTGCCCACGAAGTCCAGATTGATGTTGGCTTTGATGAATTCGAATGACATACAACGTGTTCCTTTATGCGAAAGTTAGGGCCTTCGTCGGAGGAGACTCAGATGCTGATCTTCTTGACCTTGTACGTGTCCAGGATGTAGTCGAACACCACACGTGACACGACGACGGCGGTGAAGATACTGGCGACCACCCCCAGGCTCAACGTGACGGCAAAGCCCTTCACCGGCCCTGTCCCGAACTGGTAGAGCACGGCGGCCGCAATCAGCGTGGTCACGTTGGCGTCCAGGATGGTGAGGGTGGCGCGGTCAAACCCCGCGTCCACCGCACCGCGCGGTGTCTTGCCGACCCGCAGCTCCTCGCGGATGCGCTCGTAAATCAGAATGTTGTTGTCCAACGCCATACCGACCGAGAGAATGGTACCGGCAATGCCCGGCAGCGTGAGGGTCGCGCCCAACGCCGCCAGCCCGGCCCCCGTGAGCACGACGTTGAGAAGGACCTCAAAGTCGGCGAGCAGGCCGGAAAGCCGGTAGTAAATGCCCATGAAGATCAGAAGCAAGGCGCCGCCGACCGACATGGCGATCAGCCCCTGGCGGATGGAGTCGTAGCCCAGGGATGGCCCCACGGTCCGCTCTTCCAAAATGGTGACCGGAGCGGGCAGGGCGCCGGCCCGCAGGATGATAGCGAGATCGCGCGCCTCTTCCATGGTGAAGCGGCCGGTGATGCGGGCCTTACCGCCCGCGATACGCTCCTGGATCGTCGGGGCGGAGTAGACCTTGTTGTCGAGCACGATGGCCAGACGCTTGTTGACATTCTCGCCGGTGACGCGCTCGAACGCCCGGGCGCCCTTGCGGTCGAACTCGATCGAAACGTAGGGCTCGCCGTATTGGGAGTCGAGTTGAACCCGGGCGTCCGTGAGCGACGCGCCGGTGAGCAGAGTGCCTTTCTTCAGCAGGAAAGGGGTCTTACCGGTTTTATGGGTACTGCGGTCCTCGTCGAACTTATAGAGGATTTCGCTGCCGGCCGGGACACTGCCCTGCAGGGCGGAGTTGAGGTCATGGGCCTCGTCCACCAGTTTGAATTCCAGCAGCGCCGTGCGACCGATCAGGTCCTTGGCCCGCTGGGTGTCCGTGATCCCCGGCAGCTGGATCAGAATCCGGTTTTCGCCCTGGCGACGGATGTCCGGTTCGGACACGCCGAACTGGTCGACGCGGTTGCGGATCGTTTCGAGCGCCTGGTCCACCGACATTTTCTTGATATGATCACTTTCCTTGTCCGGCAGGTCGAGAACCGCCGCATAGCTCTCCGTGTCTTCGCGCCGGCTGCTTATCCGAAGGTCGCGCAGGTCCTTGTCCAGGAGGGTTTTAAACTTGTCGACGCTTTCTTTGCCTTGCACCTGGATCGCGATCTTCAGCGGGCTGGGGCGCTCCACGGAAACGTTTTGGATCTGGTTCTTTTTCACCAGTTCCCGGACTTCCTGGAAATTGCGCTCGACGGAGGATTCGACGGCCTTTTCGGTGTTGACTTCCAGAACCAGGTGCATGCCGCCCTGCAGATCCAGGCCGAGATTGATCTTCTTGTGGGGCCAGAGCTCGGGTCGGAATGTGGGCAGGCACAAGACGATTGCGGCAACGACCGCCGCCAGAACGATCACCAGTCTGACAGAAAAGCGTTTCAAGGCTTCATCCTTATAAGTTTCATCACGGAATGAACGGCAGCCCCGCGCGTAAAGCCACAACGATAGACCGCGGCCGCGCCGGCCCTGCAGGGCGGCGCGGCCGAACGCGGGAAAACCGGAATTATTCCGTCTTGGTTTCGGCGGGGGCTGGGGTAGCCCCAGCGATGACACCCGCCACATTGGCGCGGTTGATCTTCACCCGGACTTTGTCGGCGATTTCCACCGTGAGGGTGGTTTCGTCCATTCCGGTGACGCGCCCGTGCAGGCCGCCGCTGGTGATGATGCGGTCACCCTTCTTCAGATTGGCGATCAAGGTGCGGTGCTCTTTGCTGCGTTTCTGCTGGGGGCGGATGAGCAAAAAGTAGAAGATCACGAACATCAGAACCAGCGGGATGAAACTGGCATACCCTGCGGCGCCGCCTTCCGGGGCGCCACCCTGTCCCATAGCGTAAGCGATACTGACCAAGAGGTAACCTCCTTAATAGATGGTGAAGTGGCGCTGGTATACTTGAAATCCGCGCCCTCGTCAAATCCTAATTGAAACCGCGTGAGTGCCGGAGCAGGAACGCGCCGGCAGGCTCGCCCCGGAGCCGCTCAGGGGCTGCAGACGATGCGGCTTTCGCCGGGCACCAGGCCGTCGTCACCCTCGATCTCGATCGCGATGTTGCGGCGGGTTTCGAACTCCACGATGTCCCGGCGCTTCTTGTTGAGAAGGAATTCCGCAACGGCCGTGGGCACGACGCACTTGACTCGCGTGACGTCGTTTTTAAGCGCCTCCATGCCGAGTTTTCGCAGAAAGCCGATCCCCAGGGTTTCGGTGGAGGGGATCAGGCCCTTGCCCTGGCACTGCCGGCATACGATGTGGCTGCCGAACTCGATCGAGGGGTGGATGCGTTGCCGGGACATCTCTAAAAGACCGAACTTGGAGATTCGACCCACCTTGGTGCGGGCCTTGTCCTGCTTCAGGTGGTTCTTCAGTTCGCGCTCGACCTCGGCGCGATGTTTGGCATCTTTCATGTCGATAAAGTCGATGACGATGAGACCTCCTAAATCGCGCAGGCGCAACTGCCGGGCGACCTCCTCGGCGGCCTCCAGGTTGGTCTGGAAGGCGGTCTGCTCCACGGATTTTTCGTGGGTCGCTTTGCCGGAGTTGACGTCGATGGTCACCAATGCCTCGGTCGGTTCAATCACGATCGAGGCGCCGGATTTCAGGCGCACGCGGTTTTCGAAAATGGAGCCGATCTGCTCCTCGAGCTGGAACTTCGAGAACAGGGGTTTTTCACCCTGGTAGAGCCTCACGGTCTGCCCCTGCTTGCTCGAGAAAATGTTCAGAAGTTCCTGAACTTCGTTGAACGTGTTGGGCTCGTCGATGAGGATCTCGGAGACTTCCGGCGTCAATGAGTCGCGGATGGAGCGCAGCACAAGGGTTCGCTCCTTGTACAGGAGGGCCGGGGATTTCTCCTGCATCACCTTGCCCCTGATGGTCTTCCACAGCCGCATGAGATCTTTCAGATCCTTGGAGATCATGGTCTTCGAGCAGCCCAGGCCCGCCGTGCGCACGATGACACCATAGCCTTCGGGAATCTCGAGCTCGCCGACGACGCCCTTCAGACGCAGGCGCTCGGGTTCGTCCTCGATCTTGCGCGAGACCCCCTTGACGGAGTGTCCCGGCATCAGCACCACGTGCCGCCCCGGCAGGGAGATCAGGGTGGTAAGCATGGCGCCTTTGTTCATGATCGGATCCTTGGCGACCTGGACCAGAAGCTCCTGGCCGCGTTTGACCAGCCGCTGCAAGGGGGCGCTGCCCGCATCGTCCTCGTGGTAGTAGTCGGGGTGGATGTCATGTTTCTGCAGGAAGCCGTGCCGATCGGCCCCGTAGTCGACGAAAACGGCCTGAAGGCTGGGCTCGACGCGGGTGATGATTCCCTTGTAGATGTTGCCTTGGGTGATCTCCCGCGCCGCGCTTTCGATCCGGAAATCTTCCAGCCGGCCGTCTTTGACCGTGGCCACACGGCATTCCCCCGGATCGCTGGCGTTGATCAGGATTTTGGTGTTCATAAATGATGTTCCTCTATTGTCCCACTATTGTCCCACTCGAGAAATGCGAGAAAATCCATAGGTGTCCGGCGAAGGCGTATTTTTTTATAAAAGGGTGAATCAATTCGGGCTGTTCCTGAAATGAAAGTCCTGCTTCCATATGAGATTGCCGCGCACAAGTCAATCGATTTTTCCCCCGCCGGCCGGGCGCTGAGGCAAGCGGTCGCGGCCTGCCGCCACGGGCCCGACGGCGACGCGGGCTCCGGAGCGGCCTCCCGCATAACTTGCACTTTGTGTCATATTATGGCAATAAAGATTTTTTATCAATCATGGTATAAAGAATATGGCGACACGGTAGTCCGTCTGCCGGGCGGGCGCGCAACCGGTCCATGGATTGACCACCATCACTTATCGAAGGGAAACGACGCCGCGTATGGACGAAAGGTACGAGCCGCAGGTGGTCGAGCGTAAGTGGCAGGTCCGGTGGCAGGCCGAGAACCTGTTCAGGGTCACCGAGGACGCAAGCCGCCCCAAGTATTACCTGCTGGAAATGTTCCCCTACCCCTCCGGTAACATCCACATGGGCCACGTGCGCAACTACACCATCGGCGACGTGGTGGCACGCTATAAGCGCATGTGCGGGTTCAATGTGCTGCACCCCATGGGATGGGACGCCTTCGGCATGCCGGCTGAGAACGCCGCCATCGCCAACCGGACCCACCCCGCGACGTGGACGTACGCCAACATCGCCAACATGCGCTCCCAGCTCAAACGCCTGGGCTTCAGCTACGATTGGGAGCGGGAGATCGCCACCTGCCGGCCGGAGTACTACCGCTGGGAACAGTGGCTGTTCCTGAAGATGTACGCAAAGGGCCTGGCCTTCCGCAAGGAGTCCTACGTCAACTGGTGCGACCCCTGCCAGACGGTGCTCGCCAACGAGCAGGTGGAGGCTGGGGCCTGCTGGCGCTGCGGCAAGCCGGTGCGCCAGAAAAAGCTCTCGCAGTGGTTTTTCCGGATCACGCGTTACGCCGAGGACCTGCTGGTATACTGCGACCGGCTGCCCGGGTGGCCCGAAAAAGTCATCACCATGCAGAAGAACTGGATCGGCCGCAGCGCTGGCGCGGAGATCCGTTTCCCGCTCGAGGACGGGCAGGGGTTCATCCCGGTCTTCACCACGCGTCAGGACACCGTGTGCGGGGCGACCTTCATGTGCTTGGCGCCGGAGCACCCCCTGGTGCCGCAGCTGTGCCAGGGCAAACCCCAGGCGGCCGAGGTCCTGGCATTTGTAGAGCGGACCTCCCGCCAGGACCGCTCCGACAAGGCCCTGGAGAGTTACGAAAAGGAGGGCGTTTTCACCGGCGCCTTCTGCCTCAATCCCTTGAATGGACGCCGGATGCCCATCTACACCGCCAATTTTGCGCTGATGGCCTACGGCACGGGGGCCGTCATGTCGGTGCCGGCCCACGATCAGCGCGATTTCGAGTTTGCGAAGAAATACGGGCTGGAGATCATCGTGGTGGTCCAGTCGCCGGAGGGCGGCCTGAACCCCGCCGCCATGACCGAGGCTTACACCGGCACGGGGACGATGACGAACTCCGGCCGCTTCGACGGCCTGCCGAACGTCCAGGCCAAAGAGGAGATCGCCGACCATCTGGAAACGCAAGGCCACGGCAAACGTGCGGTGAGCTTTAGGCTGCGGGACTGGGGCATCTCCCGGCAGCGCTACTGGGGGGCGCCCATCCCGATGATCCACTGCGGCCGCTGCGGCATCGTACCGGTGCCGGAGCAGGACCTGCCGGTGGTCCTGCCGGAGGACGCAGATCTGCTCGAGGGCGGCCGCTCGCCGCTGCCCGAGCTGGAAAAGTTCGTGCGGGTGCCCTGCCCAAACTGCGGCGGCGAGGCGCGCCGCGAGACCGACACGATGGACACCTTTGTCGAGTCTTCCTGGTATTTCGAGCGCTTCTGCAGCCCGCGCTGCGACACGGGCATGTTCGCGCAGGCCGCCGTGGATTACTGGATGCCGGTCGACCAGTACATCGGGGGAGTCGAGCACGCCATTCTGCACCTGCTCTATTCGCGTTTCTACACCCGCGTGCTCAAGGACGAGGGCCTGGTGACCTACCCGGAGCCGTTCACGCGGCTGCTGACCCAGGGGATGGTCTGCAAGGAGACGGTCTGCTGCCCGGAGCACGGTTTCCTCTTTCCGACCGATGTCGGCGCCGGGGACGGGGCCAGGACCTGCAGTGTGTGCGGAAAACCGGTGGTGCTGGGCCGGGTGGAGAAAATGTCCAAGTCCAAGAAGAATGTGATCGACCCCAACACGCTGCTCGATCGCTACGGTGCCGACACCACCCGGTTGTTCTGCCTGTTCGCAGCCCCCCCCGAGAAGGACCTCGAGTGGAGCGATCAGGGGGTCGACGGCGGGTACCGTTTCCTGAACCGGATCTGGCGCCTGGCGGCCGACTGGATGGAAACCATGCAGGGCGTGCCGGCCTACGATGGGGGGATCAATTCCTTGGACGGGGCGCTCCAAGCGGTTTTTCGCAAGACGCACCAGACCATCCGCAAGGTCACGCGGGACATCGAGGAGCGGTTTCACTTTAATACGGCCATCAGCGCCATTATGGAGCTGTTCAACGAGATGGCGCTGGTGGGCAGGGAAGCCCGTCACCCGGAGCAGGCCGGCGTGATGCGCCTGGCCTTCGAGTCGCTGACGCTGCTGCTTTCACCGATCGTACCGCACATCGCCGAGGAGCTGTGGGCTGCGTTGGGCCGCCCCGAGAGCATCCTGCTTGCCCGGTGGCCGCAATGGCGCGAAGAGGCGCTTGAGCAGGCGACAGCCCTGGTCGTGATCCAGGTCAACGGCAAACTGCGCGCCCGCATGACCGTTGAGGTCGACGCCGCCGACGAGGCGCTGAAAGCCCAGGCCCTGGCGGATGAAAACGTCCGGAAGTTCATCCAGGGCAAGCCCGTCAAGAAGGTCGTTGTGGTGAAAAACAAGCTGGTGAACATCGTGATATGAACGGCCGGACGAATCCGCGCGAAGCAAGGGGGGCCTTTTCAATGAGGAATTCGATGCCGCGCGTGCTCACCTCCATCACACGGTTCGCGCTGATCCCGGTCGGCATCTGGGCCATGGTCGCATGCGGATACCATTTTCAGACGGCCGGGGTAATTCCCGAGGGACTTGCGCCCATCTTCATTGAGGTTTTCGAGAACCGCACCAACCAAGCCGGGCTGGAAACGACGGTGACCAACGCCATTGTCTTTGAATTCGTCAAGCGCAACGAAGCCGCACTGACGCATAATGCCGCGGATGCGAGCGTCGTCATGAAGGGTGTGATCCGGTCCGTGGAGCTTCAGACCATTTCCACACGCGGAAGGGATGTGGCCGGCGAGCGGCAAGTGACGATGCGAATCGATGTCCAGCTGGTGGCCGCGGACGGCAAGGTGAAATGGGCGGCGAAAAATCTATCCGGCCAAGAGGCCTTTCCCGTATCGAACGACAAATTCCTGACCGACGAACGACAAAGAGCGGCTCTCGGTACGGTATCCACGCGAATTGCCGAGCGGGTGTACGACCGTCTCATCGACAATTTCTGAATTGCCGCATGGAATAAATGGATCCCCCATGGACCGGGTGGCTCCCGGTTCACCGGGGATCCAAGACTGCAAGCCACCTGTCGGTTCGAATCAGGAACCCTGGGCTTTCACCAGTTTGGACAAGCGCGAGATCTTGCGGGCGGCGGTGCGCTTGTGAAGCGTGCCCTTCTTGGCGGCCTTGTCGATGATGGATTGGGCGTGTTTCAGTGTGGCGGCCGTCTCGGGCGACTTCTCGTCCGCCGCCAGGCGCACGCTCTTGACGATGTTCTTGACCTGTGTCTTGGTCATGCGGTTGCGCAGGCGCCGATCTTCGCTCTGGCGCGCGCGTTTGATTGCGGATTTGTGATTGGCCAAGCTGATGACTCCTTTCCGTTTTTTTGATGAATCAGTTTTATTAATAAATTCAACCTGACCTGTCAAGATATTTCTGTTGGAACGGCCACCCCACAGGCATCCTGCAACGACATGCCCTCCGCCCGGCGGGGCGGCTGAAAACATCCGCCTGACCCGGGCAGCCGTCACCGTGGCCCTGGCGACCCTTTTGAGCCGACTGCTGGGCTTTGTGCGCGACGCCATGATCGCCTGGTACTTTGGCACCGGGTTCGGCTCGGATGCCTTTCTGGCCGCTTTCAGGATTCCCAACCTCTTCCGGCGGCTGTTCGGGGAGGGGACCTTGAGCTCGGCCTTCGTGCCGGTCCTCACCGAGACGCTGTGGAAAAGCGGCCACTCCGAGGCCCGGTCGCTGGCGGCTGCGGCCGCGCGCTTGCTGGCCGGCCTGCTGATCGTCCTGTGTCTGGCGGGGATGGCGGCCTGCCCCTGGATCTTGCGGCTGATGACCCCCGGATTTGCCGGGCCAAAGCTCGAACTGACCGTCTCCCTGGCCCGCATCATGTTCCCCTACCTGTTCGCCGCCGGGATGGCTGCGCTTTGCATGGGCACCCTCAACGTTTTCGGCAACTTCGCCGCGCCGGCTCTGGCGCCGGCGTTGCTCAACATCGCCATGATCGTTTCCATGCTGGCCGCCGCGCCGATCGCGGGAAGGCCCGAATACGGCCTGGCCCTCGCCGTGCTGGTCGGCGGAGCGGGACAGCTGGCCCTGCAGTTGCCTTTTCTCGCCCGTCACCGCCTGCAGGTCTGGCGCCGGGCCCGGGCTTTCCACCCGGCGCTGAAGCGGGTTGCCCGCCTGATGGTCCCGGCCGTGCTCGGCGGCGCCGTGTACCAGATTAACGTGCTGGTCGGAACCCTGCTCGCATCGTTTCTGCCGGAAGGCAGCGTGAGCTATCTCTACTACGCGGAGCGGCTCCTGGAGTTTCCCCTGGGGGTCGTCGCGATGGCCGGCGCGACGGCGGTGCTGCCGAGCCTGGCGCGCGAGGCGGCGGCGGGCGACGCGGAGGCCCTGCGGTCCACCTTCGGGTATGCGTTTCGGATGGTCTCTTTCCTCACGCTGCCGGCGATGGCCGGGTTGATCCTGCTGGGAGAGCCGGTGGTGGCGGTACTGTTTCAGCGGGGGGAGTTCGGGGCGGAATCGGCCCGGTTGACGTCCCAGGCGCTTTCATACTATGCTTTAGGCCTGTGGGCATTTTCGGCTGTGCGCATCGTGGTGGCGGCGTTTTTCGCACTGCAGGATTCGCGTACCCCGATCCGGGTGGCGGCCGTGTCCATCCTGGCCAACGTGGTTCTCGGTGTCGTGCTCATGCGCCCGCTGGCCCACGGCGGGATCGCCCTGGCCGCCTCGCTGGCATCGTTTCTCAATCTGGCGCTGCTCTTCCTGGCGCTGCGCAAAAAGCTGGCCGGCGTCGACGGGCGCGCGATCGGGGCCTCGTTCGGCCGCTCCCTGGTGAGCAGCCTGGTCATGGCCGCTGGGGTCGAGTTCACGGCGCGGACGGTGATGGGCAACCGGCCTGCCACGGCCGTCGGATTGGTCGTGTGCATGGCCGCCGGGGTACTGATCTATGCCGGGTCGGCACTCGCCCTGAGAAGCCCTGAGCTCGCCGGAATTTGCGGCTTGGTCAAAAGGAGTCTGCGCGCACGATGAGCCAGAAACAAGGCATGCTGCTCGGCGCGGCGGTGCTGCTTCTGATCGCACTGCTGTTTTTCATCGTTTTCAGCGAACGGGGGCTCGCCGAGCTCAGCCTGTCGAAAAAAGAGCGGGACCGCATCAAGGAGCACAACCAGCAGCTCACCCAGGAGAATCTCAGGCTCGGCGTTGAGATCGACCGGCTGAAGAACGACCCCCACTACATCGAGAGCGTGGCGCGCAAGGAGTTCGGGATGATCGGGCAGAACGAGATAGTGGTGAAGCCGCAACGCGCCTCCGACCGCTGAGGGGACACGCGCGATGACGGACGAACGGCAGCACGACACGCTGACGATGGCGAGGCTTCTCTCCGAGCAGGGGCACTGGCAACGGGCGGCCGAGATTTGCCGCCGCCTGCTGCAGACCCAACCCGGGCGGGAGGATGTGGCGGAGGCGCTGGCCGAAGCCGAGCGCCGAGTCCGGGAGAGTTCGCCGAAAACCGCGGCGGAACTCGTCCCGCTTTTTCAAGAGTGGATCGATCTGCTTTTCAAGTACAAGCGCCTGCGGCAGCTGCGCCGCCTCAGCCGGACACTTTAAAGCCTGCAACTCACTGCTTTTTCTCCGCCGGCTTGTCCGTTTTCGACCCTTCGCCCTCCTTTGGCTCCTGGTGCAGCACCGCCTTCACGCGGGAGGTGCCGTTGCTCTCGGCAAACGATTTCCCGTCGCGCCGGTTGAGGATGATCTTGGAGCCCGTGATGGAGTTCTGGCCGCTGGTCACGCGGGAGTTCTCTCCGATCAGCGTCAGGACGTCCGTGGCGGGGTCGTACTCCGCCCGGTCCGAGTCGGCGATGTACTGGTCGCTCACGATGTGCACGCGGCCGGTGGCCACCATTTTCGTCACTTGGCTTTTGGCGGACTTATCCTTCGGGGGGTTGATCAGGTCGCCCTCGTAGTGGATGCGCAGGGTGTCGGTCGTGATGGAGAAGTTCCCCTGCGTGGCCTTGACCGCGCCGGTGAACTCGGCCACCTTCTCGGTGTTGTTGCTGACCAGGCGGTCGGAGACGATCTCGGTGGGTTCGTTCGAAGCGCTACCGCCGGTTGGCGAGAACAGCCCGGCCGCCACGGCCGGCCAAGCCGCGCTGAAAATTGCCAACCCGAAAACCGCCGCCCCGAAAAGAATTTCAATTCGTCTGCAACGTTGCATGTCGTCAGTCTCCCGCTGCGAACCATACACCCGATCGGTCCTGCGGATCAACCCGCGCGTCGGGGTGAGTCCATTGTGTCCATCACCGCAACAGATACGTGCACGCAGTGACACTGGCCGCGACCCCGGCCAGGTCGGCCAGCAGCCCGGCTGCCAGGGTGTAGCGGATGCGCCGGACCTGGACGGCGCCGAAATAGACGGCGAGCACATAAAACGTGGTTTCGGTGCACCCCTGCAGGGTGGACACCAGGTAACCCGTGTAGCTGTCCGGGCCGATGGCGGGGTCGTTGATCACGGAGGCCAGAATGGCAAATGCCCCGGAACCCGAAAGCGGCCGCATCAGCGCCATGGGCAGGGCCTCCGCCGGAAGGCCCACCCGGGCGGTCCATGGCCCGAGTGCTCCCACCATGAGATCCATGGCGCCGCTGGCGCGCAGCATGCCCACCGCCACCAGGATGGCCACGAGGTAGGGGATGATCTTGACGGCCACCTGGAAGCCGTCCCTGGCGCCGTCGACGAAGGCCTCGTACACACGCACGCGGCGGCAGAGGCCAAAAATGAGAAATGCCGCCATGAGTCCCGGCAGGATCCACGGCGAGATGGAGCGGCCGTAGACCACCGTCACGGGAATCAGGGTCAGGATGCCGGCCAGCGCCAGCCCGCTCGCCCACACCGGGTAGGCGCCCTGGACCGTATCCGGCAGAACCCCGGGCGGTTCGGCCGGCCCCGCGTCGGCCGACGGCGCATCGGTCGGGCAGGGTAGCGGTTTCCGGGCAAGCCGGCGGAGGAGCTTGACGGCGATGATGGCGGTCGCGGTGGAGCATGCCGTGGCGAAGAGCGTGGTCGGAAGGATGCCGGCGGGGTCGGCAGAGCCGGCCGCAGCCCGCAAGGCGATGACGCCAGTGGGCAGGACGGTCACGCTCGAGGTGTTGATCGCCAGGAAGAGGGCCATGGCGTCGGTCGCGGTCCCCGGCGTCGGATTCAGTCGGTTCAGCTCCTGCATGGCCCGGATACCGAAAGGGGTCGCGGCATTCCCGAGGCCGAGCACGTTGGCCGACAGATTCAGGATCATAGCACCCATCGCCGGGTGCTCGGGCGGGACCTCTGGAAACAACCGCGCCATCATGGGCCGGATCAGGCGGGCGATCACCGTCAGCAGGCCGCCCTGCTCGGCGACCTTCATGAGCCCTAGAAAGAGCGTCATCACGCCGACCAGGCCGAAGGCCAGTTCCACCGAACCGGCGGCGGAGTCCACCATGGCCTTGGAGAGTGCCTCCATGGGCGCGAGTTGGCCGGTCGCCGGGGCGGCCAAAAACTGGCGCCAGCCGGCAGTGGCGAAGGCGAGCAAAACGATTCCGAGGAAGATGATGTTCATCGAATTTTTCTAACAGTGCGAGTAGTCAAGCCAGCAGAATGTTATTCGCGCCGCAGCGCCTCGATCGGATCCAACCGGGAGGCCTTGCGCGCCGGATAAAACCCGAAAAAAATCCCCACGGCCGCGGAAACGGAGAAAGCCAGCAGCACCGCAGCTGGCTTGATGATGGCCGGCCATTTGCCGAAGGCCGTGAACGCCAGGGACCCCCCGACCCCGAGCGTGATCCCGACCATGCCGCCGATCATGGAAAGTGCCACCGCTTCGGTCAGAAACTTAGGCGAGAATGTCGCGGCTGCGGGCCCCCACGGCCATGCGCAGCCCGATCTCGAGCGTGCGCTCGGTGACCGACACCAGCATGATGTTCATGTTGGCCTCGGCGCCTGAGCCGACCGAGACCATGACGATCACGGCAGCCACACCGATGATGATGCCGAGGGTCGTCAGGACGCTGCGCAGGATGTTCACCCACAGCGCCCGCAGGGCGTCCCGCATCGGTTCGAAGATCATCATGGCGCCGTCTCCTCGCAGGCCGGGGATACTGCTCCCGGGGGGAGCGACGCCGCCGAACCGGCAACGGGTTTGCTTCGAACGACGCGCCCGTCCCGGAAGCGCAGCAGGCGCCGGGCGAGGCCGGCCACGTCGGGCTCATGGGTGACCAGCACGACCGAGATGCCCTCGCGGTTCAGGCGCTGGAAGAGCTGCATGATTTCGACGCTGGTCTGGGAGTCCAGGGCGCCGGTGGGCTCATCCGCGAGCACCAGCACCGGGTGGCGATCGGCCATTCTATAAGAACCCGAAACGAAGGGACGGCCGGGCAGAGGGTTTCTGGCCCGCCGGGCCGGAGCCGACGACGACCGGCTGTCTGTCCTTGAGATTCCCGCTCACCACCTCGGTGAACATGCCGTCGTTGAGACCGAGGACGATGTCTACCGCCGCCGGCCGCCCGTCTTCGTCCGCCACATAGACCCGCCCCCGGGTGGTCGGGTTGGCCGCGTGGGTGAGGGGCATGCTTGCGAATTTCTCCCGCTGCTCGATGGTCGATTGCACGATTTTGATATTAGAGGCAAGCCGCTGGACTGTCAATTGAAATGGGCGGAAATGCTGGCAAAGCGGAGTCGCCGGAGGTCGCGGTGGATCAAAAAAAGAGCGCTTTTCCCCTCCGTAAAAAACAGATGGAAAGAGCGCTCTGGACCCGAAAGACTATTCAGGGTGATTTCCCGAAGGCGCGGCTGGTTCTCAGTGCTGGGCGGAGCGAATCTGTTTTCCGGCCAGGGGGTTGTAGAGTTTCATGATGGCCACTTTCATGACATCGATGGTTTTCATCTGGCCGATGATGTCGACCAGCTTGGTTTCAGCTTCGGGCGGTAGAACGCAGGCATTCGAGGCGTCAAAAGCCATGCTCGGAAAACCCTTGGCGAGTTTTTTTTGCTCCTTTTCTCCAAGCGGCACCTGGACCGCTTTTTTCCCGCCGAGGTCCTTCACCTGCCCGGCGAGGCCGGCGCCCTCGATGATTTTCATTTTCGCATCGTCAAGGAAAACATTGATCAGATAGTCTGCCATAAAAATCCCTCCTGCCGTCTGAATGGTTGTCGTCTGAAATCCCCGTCCGAATTCTTAGGCTTTTAGTGGGAAATTATCAGGGTGTCAAGAACCACGAACCGGAAAGGAAGCAAGGGTCACGGCCCAAGAGACAAAATGCCAGGCACAGGGACCGCGGACCGGGGTTGAAATTCCATCTCTTGAACCTTGAAGGCTTCGGAAAAAGTCCAACTTCGGCCTTGCGCCTCATCTCGTTGTCACTGCGCCGTAAGATAAGCACACCTCTTGACACGGGACTCTCGCGCCTTGATTTCTACCTTGTTACGAAGTCGTCTGCAGATCGGTCGGCTTTGTACGAGTCCATCCGCCTTGGCTGGTTCCGGTCCTGGGCTCAGTTGGCGATCCCGGGCAGGGCTGCCTTTTCTCCCCGGATCATCCGGACCGCTTGCAGGGGGATGTAGGCCCGGCCGGTGGCCGGGGCGTATACCACCACGCCCTCGAGCGGAAACAGGCGCTCTCCCAGCTTGAGGAAGTTCTTGTTCACCGGCAGCTCCGCGGGCCTGCCGCGGTAATCGATTTTCACGACCGGGTTGGCCGGGTCGGACTTGTCCACGCCGACCTTGCCGTCGGCGAAGGCCTTGGCGGCATCGACGAAGAGTCGCTCGTTCAGCCGGGCCAGGTCCAGGCCCATGGCACTGGCGCAGACCCGGGCGATGTCCGGCGCCTCCACGATCCCGCCGGGCTTGCCGGGGCCGAAGGCAAACAGCGGCACGTCGCCGCCGGTATGGCCGTGGGTGGTCCAGCCGACATAGGTGTATTTCGGGCAGAGCACCTCGCCGATGGCATAATATGCGTCGTCCGCGCGCGGGGCGGCGGCGGCAAGAATTTTACGGGCCTCCTCATCGGTGATCTCCAGTGCCCAGCCGTCCTTGATCACCGCCTGCACCCGGGCGGGGGTTTTGTCCTTTTCGATCTGCGCCATCATGGCAATGGAGGAAGCCTGCATCCTGCGGAACGGTTCCAGAAATTTCTCCACCTTCATCCGGGGGTAGAGGCCGTCGGTTGCGTAGTTGCCGATGGAGAACCCGCCGGTGTTGTGGTCCGACATGGCCAGGACCAGGGTGTTCCCGTCCTTGCGGGCGAAGTCCAGGGCGGCCTGTACGGCCATGTCGAAAGCGAGCAGGTCGCTCAAGAGGTAGGCCGGATCGTTGGCGTGGCAGGCCCAGTCGACCTGGCTGCCCTCCACCATCAGGAAGAATCCATTCTTGTTCCGGGCGAGGATCTCGATGGCCTTGCGGGTCATCTCCGCGAGCGTCGGCTGGCCCGGGTGCAGCCGCGGCCGGTCGATCTCGGGGTCCATGTGGCTGGCGGCGAACATCCCGTAGACCCGGCCCGATGCGAGGCTCTGCATTTGCTCCCGGTTCTCGACGATCTGATAGCCCCAGGTTTTCAGATGTTCGTAAAGGTTGTCGCCGTCCGTGCGCCGCCCCTTGAACTCCTTGAGCACCAGGTGGCGTTTGCCTCCGCCGAACACGACGTCGATTCCCTGGTGTACGGCCTGCTCCATGATGTCGTCCTCGTCGCCGCGGGAGGGTGCGTGCGCAATATAGGCGGCCGGAGTGGCGTGGGTCACGCGCGAGGTGGCGACGATGCCGGTTGCTTTCTTCATGAGCCTGGCCCCCTCCAGGACGGTGGCTACGGGTTTGTACCACAGCTCCTCGGGCGGCGGCGGGACCACGGACAAGGTGTTCTGGTTCGGACCCACGCTAATGAACTTGTCGTTGGTCCGGACCCCGGTGGCAAAGGCGCTTGCGGCCGGGGCCGAGTCGGCGATCACCGAGTCAGCGATGTAGGTCTTGATCGCGCCGACCTGGTAGGGGTCGTAGGAGAGCGGGGCGCCCTTGAACCAGCGGGCGAAGGTGTGCTGCTCGCTCGCGCAGCCGTCGGCGATGAGCACAATTACGTTCCTGGCCTTGGCGGCTGCCAAAACCGGTGCGACCCCCAAGATCGCGATTGCCAACAGCGCCAGCAAGCCGGCGGCGAGCCATCGATGACGTTCCGGGCGTATCATGCATTTCCTCCTTCCGATTCCACTTGGGCCGGATTCGTGGTAAACTCCATTTTATCCAATTACTCACCCTATCAAAGCTCGGCTCGGAAAGGAAGCAACACCATGAAGAAACAGGTTCCCGCAGCGCTTGCAATCGGCCGCGCCCTGTTGATCCGCGGCGCCTTCCCGATGGAGGCCTTGGCCGACCCGCCGCCCCACGCGCCGGCCCATGGCTGGCGAACCAAGCACCCGTACCGGTAACACGTAAAAATCATGGCTCACCCCGAAATCCTGCCGGACCTGTTCTTCGTTCAAA
Organism: Deltaproteobacteria bacterium; assembly: GCA_016219005.1. GTDB lineage: Bacteria > Desulfobacterota > Desulfobacteria > Desulfobacterales > SpSt-501 > SpSt-501. Next base: position 55,713 of record JACRCN010000054.1, on the reverse strand, counting down.
GAGGCTACCTCAACGGAAACCATTTCGTCTACCGATCGGACCGCCCGGTGCTCATCGACACGGCCTATCTGGCCCACTTCGACCGCACTCGCCAGTCGATCGCCGATTTGGGCGCGGACCTCGCGCGGACCGCTCTCATCGTCAACACTCACACCCACTGCGACCACATCGGCGGCAACCGCCGGATCCAGGAGCTCTCGGGCTGCGACATCGCGCTTCACAGGATCGGCCGGCACTTCATCGAAGCACGGGACGACTGGTCCACCTGGTGGCGGTATTACGACCAGGAGGCGGAGTTTTTCCAATGCACCCACAGCCTGGAAGACGGAGAGCCCCTCGCCATCGGCCCGCACGAATTTCGGGTGATCCACACCCCGGGACACGCCGCCGACGGCATCGTGCTCTACCATCCACGGGAAAAGCTCCTCATCTCCGCAGATGCCTTGTGGGAGCGGGACATGCCGGTGATCACCCTGCGGGTCGAAGGCAGCCGGGCGCTGTTTGACTGCCTTGACTCGCTCGAGAAGATCCGCTGCCTGGACGTGCGGCTGGTCTGCCCGGGCCACGGCAGGCCTTTTGAGGACATGCCAGAGGCCGTATCGCGCTGGAAAAAGCGTATCCGCGGCTATCTCGAGCGCCGGGAGAGCCTCGGCGATGATCAGCTCAAGCGCATCATCGTCTACACCCTGCTCATGCGGCCCGGTCGGGAGCAGGCGACCTTCTTCGATCACCTGATGAACACCGTCTGGTTCCCCGAGACGTGCGCTTTCTTTTTCAACGGGGAGCACCGCCGCAAATTCGATGAGGTCATGGCCGGGCTTATCCACCGCCGCATCGTGACCTGCACGGACGGGAAACTTTTCACCCCGGTGGCGGCATAACCCGAGACGCCAGCGGCTTCGACCGGTCGGCACCGCCGGCGATCAACCGCGACCACGACCGTCCTCGCAAGATCTCCCATCCCTTTCGACCGACGGGATAGCCTGAAACGCAGGATCCGAACCCGCCCGGAAAGCGGGCCGGGATCATGCTTGACATATGGTGGACGATTGTATATTGTCGACATAGATCGGATCGTGGTGATCCGTGATGATCGGACGATCACGCGGGTGCGCGCTCCGGTTCCGGCGCACGTTCGACGGATTGATCTTATACGAACACCCATGGTCGCAACGCAGGAGACTCTCACCATGCACGAACCCACCATTTCCGCCGAGCTTGGAGCATTCCTCGCGCGCCTGTCCTACCATGATCTTACCCAGTGCCAGGTGAAAAAACTCAAAATTTATTTCCTGGACTGGCTCGGGTCGGCGATCGCCGGGAAAGGCGAAAAACCAGTCCGGATCATCCTGGACCTCATCCGTGATCTGGGGGGCACGCCGGAATCCACCATCATTGCAAGTCAATCCCTTGGCAACTGCCTTTTGGCGGCGCTGGCCAATGGGGCTTCCTCCCACGTGATGGAAATGGACGATCTGCATCGCGAGTCCATTTTGCATCCGGCGGCCGCGATTATTCCGGCGGTGTTTGCGCTGGCCGAGCGTGAGAAGGCCAGCGGGGCGGACGTTTTGCTGGCCATCGCCGTGGGCTACGAGGCGGCCATCCGGGTGGCTCTCGGCGTCGGCCCGAGTCACTACCGATTCTGGCATACCACGGCCACCTGCGGAACGTTTGGGGCCGCCGCCGGTGCCGCCCGGCTGCTCGGATTGGATGAGGAGCAGACCATCTCCGCCTATGGGTCGGCGGGGACGCAGGCCGGCGGTCTATGGGAGTTTTTGACGAACAATGCCATGAGCAAGCAGCTGCATCCGGGAAAGGCGGCGCTCAATGGGCTGCTTTCAGCGCTTTTGGCCCAGAGGGGATTCACGGGCGCGCGCAGGATTCTGGAAGGAGAAAAAGGATTTTTCAAAGCCACTTCCGGCGATTTTGACGGGGCCAAATGCCTGGCCAAGTTGGGCAAGGAATTTTATTTCGAACGCAATTCCATCAAATACCACGCCTCGTGCGGGCACACGCATTCCGCCATTGATGCGGTGCTGCAGGCCACCCACGGGGCCGCCCTCGCCCCGCAAGACGTAGAACGCGTCAGCGTCTCGCTTTACCAGGGCAGCCTGGACCTGCTGATGAACATCGAGCCCACAACCCCCTATTTGGCCAAATTCAACCTGCCATTTTGTGTGGCCTCGGCCCTGAGGTTCGGGCATGCCAACGTGGCGGACTTTACGCTCGAGCGGATTCGGGATCCCGAGATGAAACGGATGATGCCGAAAATTGAGATCCGGTCCGATCCGGAACTGAGTGCCGCCTACCCGCGGAAGTGGCCGGCGCGGGTGGAAATCGTCATGCGTTCGGGCGAGCGTCTGACAGGGGCCGCCGACTATCCGAAGGGCGATCCCGAAAACCCCCTGAGCGAATCCGAAGTGCTTGGAAAATTCAAGTCGCTCACGCGGGGGCTGATCACGGACGCCTGGGCGGAGGCGCTCTGCCAACGGGTCATGGCGTTGGAAAGTGCACCCGATGTATCGAGGCTTCTGACGCGGTGAGACCGGAGAGGGCGGCGGACTGAACCCGCCACAACTTATTTTTAGGAGAATGCGATGAGGCTGCTTGAACACGAATCCAAACGAATATTGGAAAAGTACCGGATTGCTCTGCCGGTCGGGAGGTTGGTAGGCCAAGGCGAACCTCTGACGATCGATGGGCCCGTCATGCTCAAAGCGCAAATTCCGATCGGTGGACGCGGAAAGGCGGGAGGCATCCTCGCCGCCACGCAGGCCGAAGAGGCCCGGCAGAAGGTCTCGCATCTGCTGAAGAGCAACATCCGGGGATACATCCCGAAAGCCGTCTACATGGAAGAAAAAAAAGCCGTGAAGCAGGAGTTCTTCATGGGCATCACCTACGACACCGTGGCCAAAGCACCGGTGGCTATTTTTTCGGCTGAGGGGGGAGTGGACATAGAGGAATTGGCGCAGCGCAAGCCGGCTCTCGTCCGCAAGGAGCATTTCACGGTTCACTCTCGGTTGCCGCTCCACCGGGCCCGCGAGATCGTCGCCGAAGCCGGAGTCTCCGGAAAATTACTCCTCGGATTGTCTGTCGCGCTGGCCACCATCGCGGAGGTCTTCCTGGACTATGATGCAACGGTGGTTGAAGTCAATCCGCTCGCGCTGATGGATGACGGGCGTCTCGTCGCCTTGGATTGCCATCTGGAGATCGACGACGACGCCGTGCCGCGGCATGCCGACATCGCGGCCATGGAAAAGGACACCGGCCGGGTCGAGGGCGAACGGCGCATGTCGGATTTTGAGCGGCTGGCTTTCAACATCGACAACCTGGACCACCGCGGGGTGGCTGGACGGGTGATCGAGTTTGACGGCAACCTGGGCCTCATCATCGGCGGCGGCGGGGCATCTCTGACCGCTTTCGATGCCATTCGGGCCCATGGCGGGCGGCCCGCCAATTATTGTGAAGTCGGCGGCAATCCATCCGTGCTCAAGGTCAAGGAGCTGACCCGGCTGATTCTTTCCAAGCCGGGGGTTGATAAAATTGCCGTCATCATGAATGTGGTCAGCAACACTCGGGTCGATATGATGGCCCGCGGGATTGTCAAAGGTATTCTCGAGTCCGGTAAGAATCCGGCCCAAACGGTTGCCGTTTTCAGGGTGCCCGGGGCGTGGGAAGAGGAAGGCCATAAAATATTGTCGAAATATGGAGTCCCAATTCAGGACCGAACGGTTTCCATCGACGAGGCCGCCAGGATCGCCGTAACAAACACCCACTAATCGCTGATCATCGCCATAGAGAGGGGGCAGGCAGTGGCCATTTTAGCCGATGAACATACTCAGGTTATTGTACAAGGTATCACCGGAAGGGAAGCAACCTCCTTCACCAAAGACATGCTGGACTACGGCACGAAGGTCGTCGCCGGCATCACCCCGGGTAAAGGGGGGCAACGCGTTCACGGCGTTCCGGTTTACGACACCGTCCGCCAGGCGTTGCGGGACCATCCGGCTGAGGCGGCGGTGATATCGGTGCCGCCGGCCCTGGTCAAGGACGCGGTGATCGAGGCCCTGGATAATGGTATTACCTTGGCGGTGGTGGTATCCGAACGGGTGCCGCGCAAGGACACGATTGAATTCCTGGAAGTGGCTAAATCCCGGAACGCCAGGGTCATCGGCCCGAACACCCTGGGGCTGATATCTCCGGGAAAGGTCAGACTGGGAATGGCGGGCGGGCCGGCCGCCGATGTTCGCAAAGCCTACATGCCGGGGCCGGTGGGTATCGCCTCTCGCAGCGGTGGCATGACCACCGAAATCGCCAACCTGCTGACCACCCGGGGCATCGGACAGAGCACCTGCATCGGAATTGGAGGAGACCCGGTGGTGGGATCCAATTTCCTGGATTTGATCCCCCTGTTTGACCGGGATCCGGAGACCAAGGTCGTGGTGCTTTTCAGCGAGCCCGGCGGGGTCATCGAAGAAAAACTCTCGGAATTGGTCATGGCCGAGAAGCTGTCGATTCCGATCATCGGTTTCATCGCCGGCCGATTTGTAGACAACATGCCGGGAGTTCGTTTTGGCCATGCGGCCACGATTGTCGAGGGAGATCGAGGCACCACGAAGAGCAAAATCGAGATGTTCCGAAAGGCCGGAATCCACGTGGCGGAATCCTTTTCTGAGATCGTCGATATTGCGAAACGCTATCTATGAGGAATGAAATGAAACCGATCGGCCCGTTACGAACAGCACTCTTTGTGCCGGCCACACGGCCCGACCGTGTCGACAAGGCGTTGGACGCGGGTGCGGATGTGGTTATCATCGACCTGGAGGATGCCGTGGCCCAGACGCTGAAAGGCGAAGCACGGGAAACCGCGCGGAAGAAGGTGATGGAGCACGCGTCACGAAGGCTCATGGTGCGTGTGAATGCACTGGGCAGCGGGCACAACCAGAGCGATCTTCAAGCGATCGTAGGCGCGGCACCGGCCGGCATCATGCTGCCCAAAGTGGAATCCGGCGAACATATCCGGGAGATTCACGAACGCCTGCTGGGCTGCGAACGTCACTGTGGCATGCCGCCGGGATCGTTGGGCGTGGTGGCGTTGATAGAGTCGGCGCGGGGGGTTCAAAACATTTTCCGGATATTGTCCGAAGCGCCCGGTCCGGCCCGCGCGTTTTTAGCGGCCTTCGGTGCGGCCGATTACAGTTTGGACATGGGTATCGACATCAGCCGAGACGGCGCGGAATTGCACTACCCCCGGTCCCGGATCGCGGTGGCATGTCGGGCGGCCGGACGGGAGCCGCCGATCGACACTCCTTTTATGATCGACCTGAAGGACCTGGATGGCCTCAAGACCGATGCTCGCCGGGCCAAGCAGCTCGGTTTTCAGGGCAAGCTTTGCATCCATCCCAATCAAGTCGGGCCTTGCAACGAGATTTTTTCACCCACCGCCGAAGAGATTCAATATGCCCGTCGGGTGGTGGGGGCTTTCGAGAAAAGTGAAGCCGAAGGGATTGGGGCGCTGCAACTGGACGGCAAGTTCATCGACTATCCCGTGGTGGAGCGTTGCCGCAGGATCATTCGGGTGGGGGAATCGATCGGTTAGACGAAACCCGCGGTCATCCTGGAAACCATTTAAAAGAAGCCATCCCAGACCGGGCTTGCGACGACGATTTGGGATGCAGCGTGGAATTTAAGAGAAAGTTCCTGATTGTGAAAGGAGTTTACGCGTCATGAGTTCACCCAGCGAGTTCATTGTTGTGGAAGTGGATATGGCCGCCTGTGCAGGCCTTGCCCGATGCGGGGGGTGTGTTCGGGTCTGCCCCGTGAGCATTTTTCAGAAGAGCGGCGACAAGCCGGCGGTGGTGGAAAAAAATCTGGATGAATGTATTCTATGCGAACGTTGTCTTCAGTCCTGTGGTCCTGAGGCCATCACCATCCGGAAATTGTACGAGGCCTGATCCCGGCCGCAGAGGCTGCCGGCGGAGCGGGTGCTCGCTGGAGGCGAAGGATTGCAGAAATGGAAAAACTGGCATCCAAGCTCAGAAGCATTGATTTCAGACCGACCGGGCTGGTGGAAAAACTTTCCGAGACGCTGACCGAGGCCATCCTGGAAGGGATTTTCAAGGAGGGAGACCAGTTGATTGAAGTCGATCTGCAGAAGCAGTTCGGCATCAGCCGGACCCCCATTCGAGAATCTTTTCGGGTGCTCGAGAAAAAAGGCCTGGTGGAGGTTGTCCCGCGCAAAGGTACTTTTGTCAAACGCATTTTCCCTCGGGATATTGAGGAGCATTTCCCGGTCCGATCGGTGCTCGAGGGGCTCGCCGCCAAACAGGCCTATCCGAACATGAACGCCAGCACGCTCGAGATGATGGAGCGGGCGCTCGCTCGAATGAAAGTTGCCGCTGAAAACGGAGATGCGAAGAATTACTGGAAGCAGCATATTCTCTTTCATGAGATTTTCATCGATAGCAGTGGAAATCGACTGCTGATCAACCTGGTGAAAATCCTGCGGATGCAGATCATGTGGTATCGGCTGTCCTACCAGTATTACCAGGAGGACTTCAAAAAATCCTACCGGACCCATGAAGAAATACTGGGGCTTTTCAAAAACAAGAACACCGATCCGGCTAAGCTTGAAGCGGTGGTGAGAAATCACATCGACGAGGCCGTCAATAAGTTCATGGGCTACCTCGATGCGCAGGAGAAAATTGAGGGGCCCGCGGAGCCGGTCCCCTTCAAGCGGGTACGGCGCATGCCGATCAAGAAGAAATTCAGTTGAAGGCGTCGGGAAAAGAGGAATCAGATGATCGCTCGCACTTCCGGAAATGGAATCGATAAAGGTTTTTTCAGGCTGCTGGACATGATACCTCCGCTCGCCCGCTGCACCCGTAACCGGGGGCTGCCGTTTATCATCAGTTGGGCCCACCGGCTATCCGGAGTGTTGCTGGTCCTTTTTACCTGGTTCCATATTTACACCCTGTCGTTTCTCGTGCCGGCCGGTGCGTATGCCGACAAGATGAAGCTATACGAGCTGCCTGTTTTCGCTTTCATCGAGTGGGCGCTGGCCTTACCGGTCATCTTCCATGCGTTGAACGGCGGGCGGCTCACCCTGTATGAGAGCTTTCGCTTCCGGGGCGACGAGGTGCTGCTGAAATGGGTGGCCGGCCTGTCCATTCTCTACGCTGGACTTCTGGCCGTGCTGATGCGGATGGGCAACCAGAACGTATCCGCAGGGTTCTTCTGGCTGATGGCGGCAGCGGCCGCATTGTCCGCGGCCTATGGCCTCTTTGCCCGCATCTGGCGCACTCCGCATCGCTTAAGCTGGAAGCTCCAGCGGATCAGCGGTGCTTTTCTTCTGGTGATGGTGCCGGCCCATTTTCTGTTCATGCACCTGAGCCCTCAGGTCGCCAAGGACGCCGGTCAGGTGGCGCTGCGAATGCAGAACCTGTGGATCAAACTGGTTGATATGGCCCTCCTGGCTTCCGCCCTTTACCACGGCAGCTATGGCCTGATCTCGATCCTGAAGGATTACGCCGCCTCGAAAGAACTGCGGATGGCCGGCATGGCAGCGGTTATCGCCGCCATGATGGTCGCCGCCTGGGCCGGCCTGAAGTTGGTGATAGCGATCTGAGCCCGCTCACGACGGGTTCGCGTGGATGTCGGTTGAGACGATGGTGCCTTGAGACGTATTCCGAACCAGGACCTGCCGATACGCTGGAGATTGTCAGATGCAAAAAAAGTTCAAGTTGTCTTCCACGATCCAATGCGACGTGCTCATCATCGGGGCGGGGGGTGCCGGTCTCCGATGCGCCGCCCACATCCTGGAAAAACGCCCCGGGACCCATATCATTGCGGTGACCAAGGTTTCGCATCCCCAAAAATCTCACACCAGCACGGCTCAGGGGGGCCTTGCGGCGGTAGATCCCAAAGACGCCGTGGACAGACCCATCTATCATATGTTTGACACCTGGAAGGGTTCCGATTGCATGGCGGACCAAGATGTGGTCCAGAAGATCGTCGATGCGGCCTGGGAGGAAATCGTCTGGCTGGAAAACAGGGGCATGCACTTCACCCGGGACGAGGAAGGGCGCTTGAGCAAGCGGACCTTCGGAGGCCACACGGTGCGTTTCGGCGAGGCGTCGGCTTTCCGGGCCGTGTTCGAAGCCGACCGCACGGGCAAGGGCATCATGGACAACGTGTGGGGGGAAGCCCTCAAGGGCGGAGTGGCCTTTCTGGATCAAACGCTTCTGACCGAATTGCTTATTCGGAACGACCGTTGCGTCGGGGCCGTGCTGTTCATGGAGAAAACGGGCGAGTTCGTGGCTGTTTCAGCCAAGGCCACGGTACTGGCTACCGGCGGTTGCGGCCAGGTCTTTCGGGTGACGACCAATTGCCGCCAGAACACCGGCGATGCCCACGCCGTCGCCCTGCAGGCCGGCCTGCCCCTGATTGACATGGAGGCGGTCCAATTTCACCCCACCGGCATTGTGGGTCCGGGGATATTGGCCAGCGAGACGCTCCGTTCCGTGGGCGGCATCCTGCGCAACAAGGAATTGGATCCGTTCATGGCCAGGTACGCGCCGAAAATGAAAGAGCTGGCGCCGCGGGATCTAGTGGCCCGTGCCATTGAAACGGAAATCCGCGAGGGGCGCGGCATCCTGAACCCGGACCACAACATCGAGCATATCTGGATCGACTTGCGTCACCTCTCCGATTACGTGCACGAGGTCCAGATCCCCGAGGTCAGCGGGTTTTTCAAGCAGTTCATGAATCTGGACCCCCGGACACAGCTTTGCCCGGTCAGGCCCAGCAACCACTACCAGATGGGAGGAATCCCGACCAACGCTTTTGGAGAGGTGCAGAGGTCTCCCGACACGGTCATATTCGGACTCTATGCGGCCGGCGAATGCGGCTGCTCCAGCTTTCACGGCTTCAACCGCCTGGGGACGAACTCTATCCTGGAGCTGATCACCATGGGGCGCTTTGTCGGGGAGCGCGTCGTCCTGTCCATGGACGAGGCAGCGGAAGGTCTTCCCGCGGATGCTGGTGATAAGACCTTTTCCCGTTTTGCCGGGTATCTGGAGAATAAAAAAGAGGAGAACATCGACCAGATCCGCGAAGACATGCGGCGCATGATGACGGAAAACGTCGGGGTGTTCAGGGCGGAGGAAGGGCTGAACACGGCGATCCACGCCTTAACCGTTTCCGCGGAACGCGTCCGCGGCGCCGCGCTCCGCTGCCGGAGCCTGCAAATGAACCAGGAGCTGGTGCAGCGCTGGGAGATCGACAATCTCCTGAGCGTATCCATGGTGATCGCTCAGGGGGCCCTCCGGCGCCGGGAATCACGCGGCGGCCACGCCCGGGTCGATTTCCCGCAGCGCCGCGATGAATTCAATGCGCACACCCTGGCGTGCATGACGGAATTCGGAAAAATCCAATTCGCGAGTCGGCCCGTCGACATGAGCATTTTTGAGGCCAAAGGCGATAACTATGAAAAATTCGGTCTGATCGAGCGGAAGTATTAGGATTGATGCCTGAAGACCCGATTTCTTAACCAAATACGGAGCAACATCATGAAGGAGAGCTATTCGCTGGTTTTCAATATCAAGCGCCACGATCCGGAGGCACACAAATCCTGGATGCAAACCTATCGGATCGAGGCCGGTCGCATCCTGCGCTTCACCGACGTGCTGCGGAAAATCAACAAGGAATTGGACCCGACCCTCGCATGGAACTCGTCGTGCGAGCACGCTCAATGCGGCTCCTGCTCGGTCGTGATTAACGGCAAGCCCATGCTGGCCTGTGAGCTGCTCGTTGAAAACGCCGTCGTATATTTTGGAACGACCACCTTTACGATCGAACCGATCAGCGTGGCGCCGGTGCTGCGGGACTTGGTGGTGGATCTGGAAAAGGCCTATGATCGGGTTCATCGGATCCGCCCCTTCATCATCCAGCCGTCCAAGAACCCGAATCAGGGGCAGGAGTATCGAATCTCCCCCCGCCGGATGGAGGGCTATCTGGATGCCACCCGCTGCATCAACTGCTTTTGCTGCGCCACCGCCTGCATCAGCTCTCACAAGGGATTTCTGGGGCCCAACGCGGTCATGGCCAGCGTGGTGCGCATCATGGACCCCCGCGAAGATGCGACGGAAGACCGCCTCAAGCAGCTATACAGCGAGGAGGGCGTCTACCGCTGCCATACTTCGAAAGCCTGTTCGCATGTCTGTCCCAAGCATATCGATGTGGCGCACTTCGTCGGGTTGGCAAAGGAGAGAGATTTCACGTGATCCGCAACCGGATCCTCAGTCTGGGCAACGAAATAATCCGGCGCCCATTTTATGAGAACACTCAAAAGACAGGAGGTTAGCAATGAAACGTTTGACCCTCGTGATCACGCTGCTGCTACTTTGCACTCCAATGATCATGGATTTTGCGAATGCCCAAACCAAAGCCGGCTGGCCGAAGGGCGCGACCATTGGTACATCCGGTATCGGCGGAGTTTATTTCGTCTGGGGTGGTGGATTCGCCAAACTGCTAAACGACAAGGTCGGGGTCCAGGCCTCCGTGGAAGTCACCGCCGGACCGGTCGCCAATGTCAAGTTGGTATCATCCAAGCAGCTGGACTTCGGCCTTACAACGGCAGCTCCCATCTATGAAGGCTGGTTCGGACAAGGTTGGGCAAAGGGTGAAAAATACCAGAACGTCCGAGTCATATTCCCCATGTTTACGTCCTACGCCCATGCCTATGCCCCCAAGAAGACGGGCATTAGGGAAGTCAAGGACCTGGGCGGTAAAGCGGTCGGCATCGGTGCGGTCGGAACGACACCGGCCGTTTACTGGCCCGTCGTATTCGAGGAGGTGGGCGTCAAGCCTAAACGAACTGTGAACGCCGGGTGGTCGGATCTGGGCTCGCAAATGAAGGATGGGATGCTTGATGCCGTCGCTACTATCAGCGGGCTCCCATGGGGCGGCCTCACCGAAATGGAAGTGCTCCAGGAGATGTCGGTCTTTGCCCTGTCCAAGGAGCAGGTGGAGCAGTGTGTCGCCAAATACCCTTATCTGTCGCCGGGTGTAATTCCTAAAGGGACTTACAAGGCCAATAAAGAGGTGGATCTGCACACTGTAACAGTATGGAATTTTATGACGGCCCACAAGGACACCCCGGATGATTTTATCTACGAGGTCGTCAAAAAGACATTTGAAAACATTGACATCCTCATTGCTGCCCATCCATCCGCATCCGAGATTAAGATCGAGAGCATTGTATATAGCCCCATCCCGCTGCATCCCGGCGCTGTGAAGTATTATAAGGAAAAAGGCATCCAGCTTTCGGACAAGATGATTTCGAAATAGCACACCCGATCAAAACGATTTGAGCGCTCATTAGGCGTATACAGCTGAACGTTTGCAAACGTCACCGCACACACAAGATATACCACTCAAACCGCATGAACGGAGGCGGATATGCCAGAGCGGAAGGCGAACATCGACGAGTTAGCTGTAGACATCAAAATTGTCGAAAGAAAACTCGAGGAGATGAACATCAAAGACCTCGAGATCGGCGGCATGCGTGAGTTCAAACCCAACAGCCCTCTGGCGCTGGCGATTTTCCTCATTGGTCTCGCCATGAGCCTATTTCATATTTGGGTATTGACGATCAGGGCCATCGACCCGTGGTACTTCCGAACGCTGCACGTCGTTTTTGCCGGTGTGCTCCTGTTCCTGCTGATCCCCGGCTGGAAGCAAAAGGACAAGTGCAGGGTTCATGTCGTCGACTGGATCTTTGTTGGAATCTTGGTCGCACCAGCCATTTACATCTTTATCGATTTCGACGAGTGGATTTATCGGGTAGGGGTTCTGCCGACGACCTGGGATTTTGTCATTTCCCTTATGTTCGTGGGGGCCGTGTGGGAGATGGCGCGCCGGGCGACGGGGCTTCCGCTGGCTCTCTTGACAGCGGCCTTCATCCTGTACGGGCATTTCGGATCCTACATGCCAGGCTTGTTTTACCACCGCGGGTACAACTGGGAGCGGATGATCACCTATCTCTTCAGTTTAGATGGCATCTTAGGGCTGCCGACCCAGGCATCAGCCCACTACATTTTCCTCTTTGTTCTGTTCGGAGCATTCGTGGAATCTTCGGGGGCGGGAAGGTTCTTTGTGGATTTCGCGCGCTGCATTGCCGGGCGCTATCGGGGTGGACCGGCTAAGGTTTCCATCCTGTCATCGGCCTTGATCGGCACCGCCTCTGGATCGTCCGTAGCCAATGTCGTGGTGGACGGAGTGTTGAACATCCCGCTGATGAAGGCTAGCGGCTATCGCGCTACAGTTGCTGGAGCGATCGAGGCCATGAATTCCTCAGGGGGGCAGGTCATGCCGCCCGTTATGGGAGCTGGCGCCTTCCTAATGGCCGAGATCCTCGCCGTGCCGTACGCCAAGGTCGCCACTGCGGCCATCATCCCGGCCTTATTTTATTTTCTTGCAGCCTATTGGATGATCGATTTCTACTCCGCCGCGGCCGGGCTCAAGGGGATCAGTCGCGAAGACCTGCCCGATTTTCGGAAAATCATGGCGGAAAAAGGATACCTACTGGTACCGATCGTGGTTCTGCTGGTGTCTCTTATGGTTTTCGACTGGTCGGCCTATCGGGCAGCGATGCTGGGCATCGTCTCGCTTATCGTCGTCAGCTGGGTCAAGCCTTCAACTCGAATGGGAGTCTCCGCAATCGTCCGGACATTGGCTAAAGGAGCTCGCGGATCCATGGAAATCGCTGCGACCTGCGCAGCCGCCGGGATCATCGTGGGCGTTCTGACGCAGACGGGGCTTGGGACCAAATTTGCGATGATTATCTTTAATTACTCGGGCGGAAACCTATATCTTGCCCTCTTCTTCACGATGATCATTGCGATTATTCTCGGCATGGGTATGCCAACCACCGCCGCCTACGCCATCTGCGCTTCCGTTTTAGCTCCGGCCCTGATCCAGATGCAGGTTCCACCCATCGCCGCTCACCTCTTCATTTTCTATTTCGCATGCTTATCGGCATTGACCCCTCCGGTCGCTCTGGCCTCCTTTGCAGCTGCAGCTATCGCCAACGCCCCCAGCTGGCAGGTTGGATGGCAAGGGATGCGTTTTGCTATTGGCGGTTTCCTGATACCTTACATGTTCGTCTTAGGGCCCGCTATGGTGTTGATCGGCGAACCGTGGGAAATAGCTCTTGCAGTTGTCACCGGCGGTTTCGGTACGGCGGCGCTTGCGGGTTCGGTGCAAGGTTGGCTTTTGACGCGTTGCAGCAGGTGGGAGCGCGTCGCGCTGTTTGTCGGAGCCTTATGCCTGATCAAACCGGGTTGGATCACCGATCTGATCGGGGCGATCATAATGGGCGCGATTGTATCGCTCCAAATGGCGCGGAATAAAAATCCAGTATACGCAACCGCATAGGGCGTGAAGATCACGGGTTGCATATCTACGATCGAGTCTGAACGTGAAACCGGCGGAGCTGCCAAAAGGACAATCGATATGGGGGTTCGAGAAATTCCCGTTGACAGGATCACCGAGGTCGTCCGCCGACTCTGTATCGAAGCCAATACTATCCTTGGTGACGATGTGGTGGCGGCGTTGGAAACATCGCTCGCCATCGAAGAATCCCCGGTCGGCCAGGACGTCTTCCGTCAGTTGATCCGCAATGCGGATATTGCCCGGACCGAAGGCATCCCCTTGTGTCAGGACACCGGCATGGTCGTAGTCTTTCTCGAAATCGGTCAGGATGTCCATTTAACGCGAGGAGACCTCGAAACAGCCGTGAACGAGGGAGTGCGGCAGGGATATCGGGACGGGTACCTGCGCGCCTCCACTCTGGATCCACTGACCCGGAAGAACTTTGGCGACAATACGCCGGCCGTGATTCACACGCGCATTGTTCCCGGAGATCGCATCAAGGTGGCGCTGGCAGCCAAGGGTTTCGGAAGTGAAAACATGAGCCAGGTGGCCTTGTTCCCGCCGTCTCATGGAATCGACGGCATTAAAAAATTCGTGGTGGGACGAGTCGACGCCGCAGGACCCAATCCGTGCCCGCCGGTTGTGGTCGGAGTCGGTATTGGCGGGACGATGGAAAAAGCGGCCATTCTCTCCAAAGAATCTCTCCTGCGACCGATTGGCCATCGCCATCCGAACCCTGATATCTCCCAATTGGAATTGGAGCTCCTCAAAGAGATCAACAACCTGGGAATCGGCCCCCAAGGGTTGGGCGGCCGGATCACGGCCCTCGATGTGCATATCGAAACCTACCCGACTCATATCGGCAGCATCCCCGTGGCCGTCAATCTGCAATGCCACAGTGGCCGTCACAAAGAGTCCATTATTTAGACCAGCAAGGAGCTAACCGATGCCTGGCAGCGTCGTCATCCACCCCCCCCTTTCCGACGATACGGTTGATAAACTCGCGATAGGCGACCGGGTTCTAATCAGCGGGGTCATCTACTCCGCGCGCGATGCGGCTCACAAGCGTCTCGTGGAGCTGATTCGTGAAAACCGCCCGCTCCCGATGGACCTCGCCGGGCAAATTATTTACTATGTGGGCCCAACTCCGCCGCAACCCGGCATGCCCATCGGGGCTGCCGGCCCTACCACGAGCTACCGCATGGACCCGTACGCCCCGATTCTCATCGAAAAGGGCCTCAAGGGCATGATCGGCAAGGGCGCCCGGGGGGATGCGGTAATCGAGGCTATGAAGCGGTACCGAGCGGTCTATTTCGCCGCCACCGGGGGCGCTGGAGCCCTGATATCCAAAACGATCAAGCGCGCCGAGGTCGTGGCCTATGAGGATTTGGGCACCGAGGCTATTCGAAGACTGGAAGTGGAGGAATTCCCCGCCATCGTCGTCGGCGATGTGCGCGGCAACGACCTTTACCGTGACGGGCGGATGAGATACCGCCGGGAATAGTCAGAGGGAGCGGGCTCTTTGCGGATTTCCTCGAAATGGACCGCCAGCTCGGTTTCACTCCTGCAATGAAATGAAATTGACCGATTGGCGATGAAGGCCTGATCCGGCTTGCACCGCTGGGGGATTGGCAGACAGTATATGCGACAGGTCTCTTTCGACGTGATCGTGATTGGAAGCGGCGCAGCGGGGTTGCGCGCGGCCCTATCGGTGCGCGCGGCGGGGCTTTCGGTCTGCGTGGTATCGAAGGGTAGTCCCGGCAAATCCACATGCACCGGTTTCAGTGCCGGCGTGATGGCCGGCAGTCCAGGCGGGGAAATACGCGACACCCATCTGGAGCATACCCTTACAGCCGGCAGGGGTCTGAATGAGAGTAACCTCGCCGCGATTCTGGTCGAGGAGGCACCTTGCCGGTTGGATGAACTCATGCGCTGGGGGATTCATGCGGATTTTTTAAATGGATATCTCTACGCCAAGGGCCGCTCTCCGGTGCCCGGAGAGGAGATCGTTCGCTGTCTTTTGAGAAGAAATGAAGCGCTTGGCACTCGTTTTTGGGGCAACCTGATGGTCACGGACGTTTTAGTCAGCCATGACGCCGGCGGAGTGAACGCCTATGAGAAGTCGTCGGGCAACTGGGTTGCTCTTACGGCCGGGGCCGTCATCATGGCGGCGGGCGGAGCATCCGCGCTCTACCTCCGTACCGATAACCCCAGACGGATTCTCGGTGAGGGTTACCGGTTGGCTTTAGAGGCCGGGGCCATGCTTCAGGACATGGAATTCATCCAGTTTTATCCGCTATGCCTATCCGATCCCGGTACGACACCGCTCGTGATCCCCCCGAGATTAGCGGACCGCGGTCGACTCCTCAATGACGACAAAGAAGATATCCTGGAAAAATACGGGATTACGGAACGTCCGGCCGGCGAGAGGGCAAGAGACCGCCTTTCTCAGGCACTTTTCAAAGAGATTTACCGAAACCATAAGAATGTCTGGCTGGACCTCCGCAACCTGTCCGAAGAAGACTGGCGGGTTGACCCATTCGCTGTTTCCTTGAGAGGCTTGCTCTCGGAGCGCTATGCGGCCGGCAGCCGACCTGTGCGCGTAGCGCCGGCGGCCCATCACAGCATGGGGGGCGCGAGAATTGATGCCACGGGGGCCACCACGGTGCCGGGACTCTTCGCGGCCGGCGAGGCGGCGGGGGGGCTGCACGGAGCCAACCGGATGGGAGGAAACGCATTGAGCGAGACGCTCGTCTTTGGGGCCAGAGCGGGAAGCGCAGCGGCTGCTTGGGCAAAGCGCTCGGGTGGTGGCGACCGTCAGGCCCTCGTGAAGGCGTTGCGTGAAAGGGCCCGCAAATGGTCAAGCGGCACGCCTATCGGAGTTGAGCATAAAGACCGCCTCAGAAAGATAATGTGGGAGGACGGAGGGATTATTAGGGAGGAAAGGGGGCTCTCCCGGGCGCTGGACGCCGTGAAGGACATTCAAAATGAAACACCAGCGCCATCATCCAAATCCAGGTTAAACGGTAAAGCGTTGCTCGATTTGATCGAACTTCGTTCCGCGGCAGGGGTGGCGACGCTTATTCTCGAAGCCGCCTTAATGCGTCGCGAGAGCCGGGGAGCCCATTTCAGGGAAGACTTCCCGGGCCAGAACGATGCGCAGTGGCAGGGACACCTTCAGGTCCGTCTTTCCCCCGGTGGTGAAAATATCTGGCAGTTTAAACCCATCCCAAAAGGCGACGGGTCCATCGATGCCGGGCCAATCGAACCCGCGCGGCCGTTGATCGAAAAGTGAGGTCAGCATTGACTGAAATGGGGTTTCATGGCGTCTTTCCGTATCTCGTCTCACCCATTGACTCCTCCGGCGAAATAAAAGCAGACGTCCTTGCGCGTCTCTGCGAGGATCTCATCCAAGCGGGTGTGCATGGCCTGACTCCCTTAGGTTCGACCGGCGAGTTCGCCTATCTGTCCTGGCCGCAACGCCGGCGTATCGTGCAAATCGTCATCGATTCGGCGCGCGGCCGTGTTCCGGTGATCGCAGGCGTCGCTGCGACCACTACTGCTGATGCCGTCGCACAATCACGCGAATTCGAACGTCTCGGCTGCAGCGGCATCCTCGCTATCCTTGAGTCCTATTTTCCCGTATCCGACGAAGGTGTGTTCGCGTACTTCAGTGCGATTGCCAAAGCCGTTTCTGTCCCATTGGTGCTTTACACGAATCCTAACTTCCAGCGTTCGGATTTGAGCCTGCCCATCATAGACCGGCTGAGCCACATATCGAACATCGGCTACATCAAGGATGCCTCCTCCAATACGGGACGGTTGCTTGCGATCATCAACCAGGTGGGAGAACGGATGAAAGTTTTTTCCGCCTCCGCGCACATTCCGGCGTGCGTGATGCTGATAGGCGGAGTGGGCTGGATGGCCGGGCCAGCTTGCATTGCACCACGGCAGAGTGTTGAACTCTATGAACTCTGCCGTCGCGGGTCCTGGGAGGCGGCAATGAACCTTCAACGACGTCTGTGGGCCCTGAACCAAGCTTTCGCCAAATACAACCTCGCTGCTTGCATCAAGGGGGGCCTCGAGCTTCAGGGTTATGCCGTGGGTGCTCCATTGTTACCCCAGGCCCCGCTGCCACCGGACGGCATTGAGGAGGTCCGGCGTGCTCTCGTCGCAATCGGAGCCTTGTAACCAACCGGATACGCTTTTCGTGCCAAACGCGATCAAGTGACAGGAGCACGCATGCCAACGCCGCAGCAAATAGGTTTCGTAGGCCTGGGTAAAATGGGCTTTCCCATGGCGGGCCGGCTGGCCGCCGCCGGCTTTGCATTGCAGGTATATGACCTCGACCGCAGGGTTAAGGAGCAGTTTATGGCGGAGCATAAGGCGGTGGGATGCGAAAGCCCAGCGGAAGTGGCCCGGCGGAGCGAGTTGATCATCACGATGCTGCCCGACAGCAAGGCAGTTCAGGCCGTCGTCCTGGGGTCGGGCGAAAAGGTTGGCATGGCCTCCTCCATGGCACCGGGGTCAATTCTGGTGGACATGAGTTCTTCGTCACCCTTGGCCACCCGAGAATTGGGAAAATGGTTGACTTCAAGGGGCGTCCAATTGATGGACGCACCGGTTTCTGGCGGTGTTTCCAAGGCCCGTGACGGCACTCTGGCCATCATGGCGGGTGGCAGCCCGGAAGTGCTGGAGCGTTGCCGACCGGTTTTTGCGGCAATGGGTGAGCGTATTTTCTTCAGCGGCCCGCTGGGTTCGGGGCACGCGGTGAAAGCTCTGAACAACATGCTATCGGCGGCCGGGTTTATCGCGGCGGCCGAGGTCTTGTTAGTGGGGCGTCGTTTCGGTGTGGATCCCAAGGTCATGAATGACATTCTCAATGCCTCCACCGGCCGTAACAATAGCACTGAGAATAAAATAGAAAAGTACGTCTTATCCAGGTCCTTTTCCTCGGGCTTTTCCCTGGATCTAATGCTCAAGGACCTGAACACCGCGGTAGACCTGTCCCGCGAGCTAGAGGTTCCGACCCCGTTCTGCAACGCCTGCCGCGAGCTGTGGGCGGCCGCCCAGTCGTCGTTGGGCAGGGGCTTGGACCATACCGACGTGGCGCGCTGGTTCGAGCAATTGGCCCACGTGCGCCTGGGTGAGCAGGAATAATGAGCTGTGGGAGAATTGATACGGCAGGGGGGCAGAAAATTTCGCTCCAGGCGTGAAGCCGGATTCTTAATTCATTGCGTCCGAGTCTCCAACCCCTGACACCTTGTCCACATTCAGAGGAGGTTCTTATGGCAGGAAAGATCGCCTCAAAATGGCCCCTGGGGTCGGCTCCCTGTGTCTCCGCCGCCATCCCGGAGCGGATGGACGCCCTCACGATTCGAAGAGATCTCTACGGGCCACCCTCACGTGCAATCCATCTCGAAGACGTGGCGGTGCCTCGCCTGCACCCGGAGGACGCCAACCGGGTCCTCGTCGCCGTCCTGGCCACGGGCCCCAATTTCAACACCAATTTCGCCAGCCTGGGGCTTCCGGTTCCGGTGTTCGGCAGAGGGGATGCCGGCACGGTTCACGTGCCCGGCAGCGACGCTCTCGGCATCGTCGTGGACGCCGGCGCCGGCGTTAAGAACGTCAAAGTCGGGCAGGCGGTCATCCTGGATTCCTGGACGGGACGGAACATCGTCCGCGGCTACGAGACCCATGACGGCTTCAACGCCCAGTTCGCCATGGTCGACGAGGAGCGCGCGCTGGCGGTGCCGGATGAGCTCAAGTCCCAAAGTCCCGAGCGTATGGCCGCTACACTGCTTACTTACGCCACCGCCTATCGGGCCGTGGTCGAACGGCTGGCGGTGGCGCCGGGGGACAGCGTGCTGTTGATGGGCGGCGGGAAGGGGACCAGTTTCGCGGGCGCCCAGATCGCCAAGGCGCTGGGGGCTCGCGTGATCCTCATGGGTTCCAACGCCGGGCTCGGCCGTGCGCTCATCGAGCGCGGGATCGCCGATGCCTTCATCGACCGGCGGCGAGTCCCGGAAAGCGCCTTCGGGGTTGTTCCTGCCGATCTTTCGGCGGATGAGTGGCTGGAGAAAACCGCGCCATTCCGGGAGATCGTGCTGGCGGCCAATCACGGTCAACCCGTTGACAGGATCTTCGAGCACACCGGCGGCCGCAATTTCCCTCTGCTGGTGTCGGTGCTGGCTGAAAACGGCCGGCTGGCCTTCTTCGGCGCGACCGGCCGGGGCATGAAAGGCGAGTATAAGGAAAGCTTTTTCTACGGGGGCCGACGGTTCGTCATGGATGCCCGGTGGGTCTGGATGCGGCAGAAGCAGATCATCTTCCGCAACCGGACTCCGCGCGAGATCTTCACCGAGATCCGCTTGCCGGCGGGCCGCAACGGACTGATCTGGGGCGCCGACGGCTACGCGCTGGATTTTGCCCGGGCGGCGCTGGAGCGGCAGGCGCGCCTGGCTGTGGTGGCATCGCGCTCCAGGGAGACGGCGGGCATCCGGGACATGCAGGCCCTCGGGATCGCCGACTCCCAGATCATCGACCGCGACCGATTCGTGCTGCCGCAGGACATGCCGGATCCCCTTACCGAGGCCGGACGGCCCAACCCCGCCTACGGCCGGGATTACATGGCCTCCGCCCGCGCCCTGGGCAAGGCGGTGTGGGATGTGTTCGGGCCGAAGGTGAGCCCGGATTTCATTGCGGAGCGGACCGATCAGAGCACACTGCACTTCAGCACGTTCCTGCTGAGGGACTTCACCGAGCAGGACGACATGCCCTGCGGGTTTGTCGTTGTCCGCGGTTCGTCGAATCTCTCCATTCTCGGCTCCCACATGTATCGCTCATCCCAGGCCCGCGATGTCGTCCGGCTGCTCTCCCGGAAGGCGCTGGTGATGGAGCAGGCAGATCTGGATGTGGTCGGTCTGGAAGGATTGCCGGAAATCCAGCAGAAAATGCTCGACGGACGAATGGATAAACCCAAGGGCGTTGCGCTGGTGCAGGCCGACCGCGCCGGCCGCAGCATCGCAGCCTTCGAGGACGGCTATCTGGGCGAGCACCTGATCCGGTCCGACGCCGGAAAAAGGCGCCATGTCGATTTCCACCTGGCAGGCGAGGTGGGCATTCTGACTTTGTGCCGACCCGAGGCCCTGAATGCCCTCAACCACGATCTCATCCGCGGGTTGGGGGAGGTGGTCGCAGAGCTCAGAACCCGCAGGGGCATTCAAGGCCGGCGGGTGCGCGGCCTCATCCTCAGAGGGGCAGGGCGGGCCTTCGTGGCCGGCGCGGACGTGACGGAGTTTGCCGGCCGCAGCGCCCAGCGCATCGAGGAGATTGCGCTGTCGGTCCTCAGGCTCTTCTCCGAGATCGAGAATCTCAAGATCCCGGTCATCGCCGTTCTGGACGGTTTCACCCTGGGCGGAGGCAACGAGCTGGGCATGTCCGCCCACTATCGCATCGCGACCGAGAACGCCGTGATCGGCCAGCCGGAGATCAAGCTGGGGATCATTCCGGGCTACGGCGGCCTGCAGCGCCTTCCGCGGCTGGTCGGTCCCCGCAAAGCTGTCGAAATGAGCGTGAACGGCGAGCCGGTCGGCGCCAGAGAGGCCCTCCGGATGGGGCTGGTGGATGAGATGGCCCCCCCGGGGACGGCGCTGCGCGTCGCGTTCCGCGCGGCTCGGGCTTTCATCGAAGGCAGGAAAAAACCACCGTGCAGGGAGTGGGATGCGCTGGCCGCGCGTCAGAAGGGTCAGTTGAAATCCTTGCTGAAGAGCTCCACGGTCCAGGAACTGCTGTCCGCGGGAGAGGTGCAAGAGGATGAAGTAAAAGATCTTCCTGCCGCGCGCAGGTTCGCGTCCGGATACGCAATCCGGGCGCTCGAATACGGCTACCGGGCCGGGTTCCGCAAGGGTCTGAAAAACGATGCCAAGCTCTTCGGCGAGGTGGTGGCGTCACCTTCAGGCCAGGAGTGGATCCGCCGGTTCATCGAAAAAGATCCCCGGCAATCCTCGTTTCTGACAATTCTGCCACCCTATCGGCAGGCGTCGAGATAAGGCCGCAGCGTTTTCTGGATCCGGCGCCGGATGATCTCAGCGGAGTTCAGGACCGGCTCGCCGGACGATAGGATCGAGGCGTGGTCCGCAAAGTACCGCTCAACCAGGTCGGCGGGCACCGAGGGCGCAAGGTTCCGGTGCAGGCGGTCGAGGGCCGCCTGCGCCTCCGGATATCCCCAGTAGTAGCGGATCCGGTCGAGCCGGCTGGAAAGACGCATGCGGCGGCACTCTTCTTCGGTGCCGCGATAATGGGACGGCCAATGCACCGGGTGTTGCAGCATCAACCGCTCCATGACCCGGCGCAGATCGGACGCAACGGCATCCCGCCTGGATTTTAGGCGCTCGGCTTCAATCTCTTCCAGGGAGAACACCGCTTCGCGGAAGGCGTCGGTCAAACAGGGTCCGGCCTTGAGCAGGGTGAAATGATCCGCAACCATGCGTGCCAGTGACGCGGGCGTCTGGTAGTCGGTGGAGTGAATCTCGTAGGTCATGATCCCCGGCAGGTTCCGATGAAACGCCGAGAGCGCACGGGCCTTCGCGGGCACATAGCGGGCGACGCCGAGATTTCCGAACTCAACACCGGGTTGGACGATCACCGCGAGCAGCCGCTCCCACGCACCGGACAGGGCGACTTTCTGGAATCGCGATTCAGCCAGCGCAATGAACTCCGCCACGTCCTCTGGCTGCGTGACCTGAATGTTCTCCGGGTTCTCCAAGGTGCCTCCCGGAATCGGGACCTCGGCCCCGATGACATAATAAGGCCTCTGCCGGCGGCCGGGCAGACGCTCGGCGGCTGTTTCGGCAGCCTGGCACAAGGTCGCCGTGCGCTCGGCGGCGATTTCCAGGGCAAGGCCCTGCGGCGGGTCGTCGCGGCACCCGCAAGCGGCGTCCAGGTGCAGTTTGTGGAAACCGGCTTCCACGCATCGGCGGGCCAGTTCAGCCGCCTTGGCCATGGCCGCCGCGGCCGGCTCTTTTCTCCACGCGTAAGGCCCCAAGTGGTCGGCTCCCAAAAGCAGGTCTTTGCGGGGCAATCCCAGAGCGGCGGCGATGGATAGGAGGCCGGACGCAAACTCCGAGGGCGTCATCCCGGTGTAGCCGCCGAATTGGTTGACCTGGTTGGCCGTAGCCTCCACCAGAAGGGGCTCACCGTGGTCCCGGGCCAATGCCATCGCCGCTTCGATCACCTCGCGGCGCGCCGAACAAACGGCGTACAGGCCGCCGCGCCGCCCGGCCAGGTGATTCGCTCTCAAGTGCTGGAGGATAGCATTCATTCGCTGCGGTCTCGCCAGTTTCGGAAACGTGCGTTATGATAGCCCATGGTCGGCAAAGCGGTCAATGACTTGAAACGAAAGTTCATCCGGTGGGCTCTGATCATCGCGCTCGCCGGGACGGCGGCCGGTGCCTCCTCGGTCGTGATGGCGGAGGCTCCATTGGAGAGCCTCAAGGAAGCCGTGCGCCGTTATGCGACTTCGCCCCTGGCTCTGGATCATCCGCCGTCGCCCGCGCCGGTGAAACCTCAGGTGGTTTTCCACGGCGATCGAAGGCGAAAACGGGTCGCTCTCACGTTTGATGCCTGCGCCACGAAAATTGCGAGCGGATACGATGAGGAGGTCATCCGGGTCTTGATCGAGACCCGAACCCCGGCGACCCTCTTCCTGGGCGGGAAGTGGATGCTGGAGCATCCGGATCAGACCCGCCGGCTGGCCGCGGTCGATTTGTTCGAGCTCGGGAATCACTCGTTTCTGCACCCGCACATGACCCGGAGCCCGGATGACCAGGTGCGCCAGGAACTCGGCTGGACCCAGATCGTCATGTATTCGTTGACCGGGCGGCAGGCGTCCCTCTATCGGCCCCCGTACGGGGAGCATGACGAGCGCATCTCGCGGATCACTGCCGAAGCCGGGTTGATAACCGTTCAGTTCGATCTTGCTTCCGGCGACCCGGATCCGGGCACATCGAAGGAGCGTTTGCTGCGCTCCGTGACGACGGGTGCGCGCAACGGCTCGATTGTCGTCATGCACATGAACGGCCGCGGCTGGAACACCGCGCAAGCGCTGCCCGACATCATCGGCGAACTGCGCCGCAAGGGGTTCCGTCTCGTTACCGTGGGCGAGATGCTGCGGGCCGGCCCGGGACCCGACAGCGACTGAGCCGAGCCAGCCCCTGTTGACTCACCTTGCCGAATCGAGTAATTCAAGATGCCCTATATCATTCACGAGGATCCTGTATGACAACCGTCACGATACCCTTCGGCGGCAACCCTCTGCGGTTCGAGGTGCCCGAACGGAACCTGGCGCAGGTTCTGAAACCCAATGTCACCACCCCCCTCCCGGATCTGGATGCGGCCATCCATGCGGCTTTGGCCAACCCCATCGGGCAGCCGCCCAT
Organism: Deltaproteobacteria bacterium; assembly: GCA_016219005.1. Lineage (GTDB taxonomy): Bacteria > Desulfobacterota > Desulfobacteria > Desulfobacterales > SpSt-501 > SpSt-501. The sequence goes on along the minus strand of JACRCN010000054.1, from coordinate 31,840 downwards.
CGAACAGTGGATCAAGCCCTCGGATCGGGTGCTCCTGGTGAGCGACGACAACACGCGGCTGACACCGGCAGACCGCATGATCCCTCCGCTGCTCGCCCGGCTGAATGCCGCCGGCCTGCCCGACCGCAACATTGCCTGCATCATGGCCCTGGGCACCCACCGCGCTATGACCGATGGCGAGATGATAGACAAGGTGGGGCAGGAAGTCTGGCGCCGCATCCGCGTCTTCAACCATGCCTGGCGAGAGGCTGAAAACCTTGTGGATCTCGGCGCCTCCAGCGCCGGGACTCCGCTGCAGGTGAACCGCGCGGTGGTCGAGGCCGACGTCGTCATCGGACTGGGCGCCATCGTCCCGCACCACATCCCCGGCTATTCCGGCAGCTCCAAGATCATTCAACCGGGGGTTAGCGGCCCCGGAACGACCGCAGCGACGCACATGCTCTCCTGCGAGGGCGGCGGGGATTCGTTGCTGGGGATCGAAGACAACCCGGTCCGCCGGGACATGGACGACATGGCCGATCGCGTCGGCATGCAGACCATCTTCAACGTCGTCATGGACAGCGAAGGCAGAGTCACCGATGTCTTCTATGGCGAGATGCGTGCCGCCTTCCGGAAGGGGGTTCAGGCCGCACGGAAGATCTACGGCGTCGAATACCGTGAAACACCCGATATCGTGGTCGCCAACTCGTATCCCTGCGACCTGGATTTCTGGCAATCCCACAAAGCGCAATACCCGGCCCAACGCATGGTCAAGCCCGGCGGGACCATCGTCGTATGCACGCCGGCGCCGGAGGGAGTGAGCCCGGTGCACACCGATCTGCTGTCCTACACGGCCTGGTCGTCGGCGCAGATCAAGGCCGCCTATCGGGCCGGACGGCTGAAGAACGGTGTTGCCGCGGCACTGGCCACCGCCTGGGCCCTGGTCCGCGAAAAAGCCACGGTGGTCACCTATTCGCCGGGCATCCCGGCCGAGCACAAGGAAAAGCTGGGCCACACTCACGCGCCCAGCGTGCAGTGGGCGGTGGATGAGGCGCTGCGGCGGCAGGGGAAGAACGCACGCGTGACGGTGCTGAGCCATGCGCCGGATCTTCTCCCGATCAACGTGTCGGCTCCGTAAAACGCCCAACGTCGCCGATGACGGGGCCGCGCTTGAAAATCGACTGCAGTTGGCAATGCCATCGCAGCTGGAAGCCACTCCCACGGGAAAAGCAAATCGGCTTCACTATGGCAGTATTGAAAAAGCAACCAAAGGAAAAGGGGGTCTTCGTGGCATCTGAACAGCTGCCGATCATCGGCATATCCATGGGCGACCCGGCCGGGATCGGGCCGGAGGTTTGCGCCAAGACGCTGGCGCTGAAGGAAATTTATGACATGTGCCGACCGATCGTGATCGGCGACGCCGGGGTCATGGCCAACGCCGTGCGCTTTTGCGGCCTGAAGCTGGAAGTGGCGGGAAGACAAGCGGTTTCCGAGGCGAGCTTCGCCCTCGGCGGTCTCGACGTGTTCGACCTGAAAAACCTGCCGCTGGATCAGCTGCGGCACAAGCAGGTTACCGCGGCGCAAGGCCGGGCCTCCTTCGAATACGTGGCCAAGGTGATCGAACTGGCCATGGCCGATGAGGTCGACGCCACCGTGACCGGCCCCATCAACAAGGCCGCCATCAACGCCGCCGGCTACCACTATGCCGGGCACACGGAAATCTACGCCGATCTCACCAAGACCCGGAATTACTCCATGATGCTGGCGGATGGGAACTTCAGGGTTGCGCACGTGTCCACCCACGTAGCGCTGCGGGAGGCCTGCGAGCGCGTGAAGAAGGAGCGCGTTTTCAACGTAATCCGCCTGGCCCACCAAGCCCTTCGGCAACTTGGAATTCAATCGCCCAAGATCGGGGTGGCCGGGCTGAACCCGCATTGCGGAGAGGGAGGGCTCTTCGGCAACGAGGACGATCAAGAGATCGCGCCGGCGGTGGCAGCGGCCAGGGCGGAGCACATTGCCGCCGATGGCCCCCTGCCGGCCGACACCGTTTTTTCAAAAATGCGCGGCGGCATGTACGACCTCGTCGTCGTGATGTACCACGACCAGGGCCACATCCCGACCAAGCTGATCGGCTTCCAATACGACGACACGACCGGGACCTGGGGCCAGTTGGCAGGGGTGAACATCACCCTGGGCCTGCCGATCATTCGCGTATCGGTCGACCACGGGACGGCCTTCGGCAAGGCGGGTGAAGGTCGCGCAAACCCCCAATCCATGATCGAGGCCATCAAGCTGGCGGCGAAGCTGGCAGTTGGTCGGAAAACGTCGTGAGAGCGCGGTGGTTTTTTATCCGCGGCCAAGGGGTCTTAAAATGAACAAGGTGGCCCACGTTGCTGTGGACCACCCGGCGAGAAAAGGAGGAGGTTGAGAATGTTTGGATTTGGAACTTCTCAACGGTTCGAATCCCACTCGAACCACATTTAGTGAGCCGCTTTAGCCAAAAAGGTTACATCGGCCGGAAACGGGTTGACCGACAAAAAGAACCAGGCCATGCATCGCGACCGCATCAAATGGAATGAAAAATATCGACGACAGGACTACCCCACCGAGCCTTCCCGCATCTTGAAGGATTTTTTCAGCATGGCACTGGGCGGTACGGCCCTCGACTTAGCGGCCGGCAGCGGGCGCAACGCGCTTTTCCTGGCAGAGCGGGGGTTTGCGGTGGACGCAGTCGATATCTCGGAAGAGGGCTTGGCCTTGTTTGCCGGCCGGCACCCGGGGATTCGTCCTATCTGTGCGGACTTGGACACCTTTGACATCCCCATCGAGCGCTACGACCTGATCCTGAACATCCTATTCCTCAACCGGCGGCTGTTCCCTCAGATCCGCGAAGGACTCCGGCCCGGCGGCATGCTTATTTTCGAAACTCTGATCGAGATGCCGGGTGGTGCGGGTCACGGCGAGCGCTGCCGGGATTATTTTCTGAGGCCAAACGAACTGCTGCACAGCTTTCTGTCCCTGCGAATCCTGCACTACCGCGAGGAGTACGACACCGGCCAGGATGAGCACCGGCGGTTGGCTTCGCTGGTGGCGGTGCGCCCGCATGGGCATTTCACGAGCCGAGGCGGCTGCAGCCGCGCGGCGTCGGGCCATGAGGCTGTCCTCCCGTAAAGCAAATGGCCCGCAACACAGCGGGTGCGGCCAGATCGGCTCGCCCGAAGGCTGAAATTATTCCGGAAGCGTTCCGGTTTATTGTTATAAAAGCTGTAGTGAAGGAGTCGGGATGATCTGGCAGAGCGTGCTCGGATGCTGCAGCTTCATCGCCCTGGCCTGGCTGCTCAGCGAAAACCGCCGCCGGGTGAGCATCCGCCTGGTCGCCAAGGGCCTCCTGCTGACTTTTGCGACAGGTCTCGTCCTTGTCAAAGTACCGTTTTCGCGGGACGTTTTCGTCTTTCTCAACCGCATGGTGCTGGTCCTCCAGGAAGCCACTGCTGCCGGCACGTCCTTCGTTTTCGGATACGTGGGCGGAGGGCCGCTGCCGTTCGCCGAAAGCTACCACGGCAGCAGTTTCATTCTGGCGTTTCAAGCCCTGCCCCTGGTGCTCCTCATGAGTGCGTTGTCCTCCCTGCTTTTTTACTGGAAGGTGCTACCCATGGTGGTGCGGGGGTTTTCCTGGGGGCTGCACAAAACCATGGGGGTGGGCGGCGCCGAAGGATTGTCGAATTCAGTCAATGTCTTCGTCGGCATGGTGGAAGCGCCGTTGTTCATCCGTCCCTATATCGGCCGCATGACCCGCAGCGAGCTTTTCTCCGTCATGACCTGCGGCATGTCCAACATCGCCGGTACGGTCATGGCCCTATATGCCTCCGTTCTCGGGAACCGGGTGCCGGATGCGATGGGGCACATCCTGGTTGCCTCCATCATCAGCCTGCCGGCTTCGATCACGATTGCCAAAATCATGATTCCGGAAACCGGTGACGTCACGGAGGGCGAATTGAGCGCGCCGGAAACGGCCACCAGTTCGATGGACGCCGTCACCAAAGGCACGGTGCAGGGAATGGAGTTGCTCGTCAATATCGTGGCGATGCTGATCGTGCTCGTGGCCCTGGTGAGTCTGGTCAACCTTGCGCTCGGCCTTCTGCCGGACGTTTATGGCGGGCCGATCACCCTGCAGCGGTTCATGGGGTCCCTCATGACGCCGATCTGCTGGCTCATGGGGGTGCCGTGGTCCGAAGCGCTGGCCGCCGGGGCCCTCATGGGGACCAAGACGGTCTTGAACGAATTGATCGCTTACGTGGACATGAGCCGCCTGCCGGCCGGCACCCTTAGCCCGCGCAGCCTCCTGATCATGACCTACGCCCTGTGCGGGTTCGCGAACCCCGGAAGCCTGGGGATCATGATCGGCGGCATGAGCACCATGGCCCCCGGTCGCCGCAACGAAATCGTCGAATTGGGGCTGCGGTCCATCGTCTCCGGCACTCTGACCTCCTGCACGATCGGAAGCATGGTCGCAGTCATCGGGGCATGATAGAGAGAGGCATGGATGCCGTTGGCGTTATCCGCGTATGTCCTTGACACCCTTTCACAGATTATCTATTCTACCGGCGACGGATTCATTCTGAATGCACCAAGGAGGGCTCAATGGCTGACAAGCGCAAATTCGAATGCGAAACCTGCGGCAAGATGAACGAACTGGAAGCGACCGGGGCCAAAGTGCCGGAGTGCTGCGGCAAGCCCATGCGGGCGGCCGAGAAGCTTCCGGTCTGCGAAATGAGCACCACCGCCGAGCACAGCCGGTTCACCGGAAACGACGACGCCTGCGACGACGGCCGGTCCGGGAACTGAAGCGTTTTAGGCTTCGACAGCGATCGGTTCTCGCGTTTTTTTTAGTCTTTTCGTTACGGCATCAGGGCTTTGTTCCGGAAAACGCTTTCCGGGCAAGGCCCTTGATTTTTGGTCCCGTCGACCGGGTGTGATCCACTACTTTTTTGAGCGCAGCTCAAAAAGGCCAGAAAGCGTTGTCGTACCAGATCGCCTCGGTGATTTCCTTGTCGAGCCGGGACAAAAAATTCAGGTGCTCGGTCTCCCATTTTGCCAGCCATTCGTAGAAACTCTTTTCGGTGGCATCCTGGGCCTCCGCCGCGCGGCTGGCGTAGACCTGGATGGCGTTCTTCTCCATGGACATGGCCGCCGCGATGGCCGCCGCTTCGTAGTCCGCAGCGGAAATCTGCCGTTTCAGATCCTGGGTGAGAATGCTCGCGGCCGTCTTAAAAGTGGCATCGGCCGCAGAGGCGCCGGGCGTGAACTTTTTGCCGGCGCGGTGGTTCTTGAACTGCTCGGAGAGGACACGGACATGGTTTAATTCCTCTTCCGCCATCAGGCTGAAAAACTGCTTGACGGCTTCGGCGGAAGTCTGTTGGGCGACCTTTGCGTAAAACGCATGTCCGCGCTTTTCGAGCAGGATCGCATTCTTCAGAATTTCGAGGGTCTTGTCCTCGTTCATCGAATCCTCCTGGAATAATTTTGATGACTTTGTAAAAAGCCCAATTTCGGCGTGGCGCTTCATCTCGCTGTCGCTGCGGCGTACTTTAAGTACGCCGCGATCCACAAGATTCGCGCATCTTGAAATTGGACTTCTTGCAAAGTCATCGAAGCACATGACATAGAATACGCCCATCAAGTTTGCCTGCAACATAGACACTTGCTGCCGGAAACGCAAGCCAGCTCGGCATCACGGCCGGGCGGCGCTATAGCCGTCGAACATGTCGGCGAGCCACGTTTCATAGCGGCTGCGAAGCCGCGGCCCGTCGAGAAATCCGTTGTGTCCGCCATGCGGCTCGACCACGACGCGGGTCAGTTCGTTCGTCCGCAGTTCGTGATAGTCCCGCACGGGGATGATGGGGTCGTCCTGAGACGTCAGGAGCGTGGTGGGCACGGCAATCGAGAGCAGCACATCGCCGGTGAGGGTGTAGGCTTGGAAGTAGGCGCGGGCGGATGGGTATCGGCTGTAACGCTCCAAGAGGGCATCGGTGATCTCGCGCAGGGTTTGCAGACGCAGGATATCGCAAAAATCGTAAAGATCCGGGTAAAGCTGCTGCTTGATGGCCAGAGAACGGCGCCACTTTTTAAGGAAGTAGCGGCGGATCAAGGGATGGCGGTCCGCCCGGGCCGTGGACACCTCTGGATCCAGCGCCGCGCTGACGGCGACGACCTGCCTCAGGTTGGGGATCGGGTGCGTTGCGCAGCGGCGCGCGATACGCAGCGCGAAGTTGCCTCCCAGCGAAAAGCCGACCAGGAACACGTTGAGCCCCGCAGCGGCGGCCGCAACCTGAGCTATGGCCTCAAAGACCTCGTCCAGCAGAACCGCATAAAATATGCCCCGGTTCAAGTGGTGACTGCGGCCGTGGTCCCGGAGGTTCAACCGGAAGACCTCGTAGCCGCGGCGGTAAAGAGCCCTGCCGGTGCACAGCATGTAGGTGGAATTGATGCTGCCTTCCCAGCCGTGCAGAAGCACGACCAGGCCTTTGGAGGCGGTCCCCGGGTGACGGGAATGGGAGCCCAGCAGGCGGATGCCGTCCCCGGCCGCCAGGACGACATCCCGGGCTGCCTCCAGCATGGGACTTGCGCCGCGGGCGCGGAAGCGGCTGCTCGCCAGGAAGGTCTGCAGGTGGCCGTTGCGCAGCACGAACGGGGTAGTGCAGGGGCGGAGCGGCAAAACGTTCATGCACTCCCGCCTGTCGGGCCGCGGACGGGGACGGGTCCCATTTTCGGGTCCTGGTAGAAGGTGATCTGCCACGCGAGCGACGCCACGTCGTGGCGAATGATGTAAATGGCCTGGTCGTCCCCGCGGAATTTGAAATAGCGATGGTCCGGCGCCAGCCAGCGATCGAGAACTTCGGCGACCGCGATCCGCCGGTTTCCGATCCATATCGCCTGCGGGGTTTCGTCCCCGCGATAGCCGCTGTAGCATTCGACCCGAATGTTCATAAAGAAGATGATGGCACGCTGTCGCGTCTTCTTCGCTCATGGCATGTGGGAGAGACCTTCAGGCTCGATGATCCCGGCTGGAAAGCCGTTCCCGCAAGAAGGCTCAACTTCCTTGCATGACCGTATGTGTCTTAGTGCCCATAGTCAACCGGGTGCGCAGGAACGCCATAAAGGCGATTCCATATGTAATAACGGCGGCGGCGAGGACCCATTCAAAACCCGCAGCGATTGCGATCTGCGCGCTGAGAATCGAGGCCAGCACCGAGGCGCACCCGTTGGCGGACCAGGCGTAGGCCTTGACGGCCGTGCTCTGCGCCAGGTGGCGCATGGCGAGGGGGAAGGGCATCCCCATCAGGAATCCGGGTATCATGACCGCCGCGAGGAGCACGGCGCCCCGAACCGGCGCCGGCAGCGCGAGCACATGGGATGAAAACAGCATGAGGCCAGCCGCCGCCAACCCGAGCACCAGGGCCGCTGCCCCCGTGGAGGCGCGCAGGCAGCCTGCTCCCCGCATGCCGCTCCAGAGCCCTCCGAGCCCGGAGGAGACCAGGGTCCCCGCCAGAGTGAGCGTGAGGCTGATCACCGGGTCGCCCAGCAGATAGGTGCCGAGGTAGACGAAAAGCAGTTCAGCGTGCATGAAGCCGGCGCCAATACCGAGAAAGAAGATCGTCACCCGCCATGGGATCCGTTCTCGCCTGCGTTTGATCGCCGCGATCGGCAGCAGGAGCAGCATCGCGGACACCCCGAACGCCTCCGCCAGGGCGAGAGCCACCACCACTTCCCCCGATAATCCGAAGGCGTGCAGGCGGCTGCCCAGCATCCGGTAAAGGTCCGGCAGACGGGACCATTTCAAAAAGTGCCCGGGGAAGGGCTGGCGGTCCGTTTGGGGCGCGACGTCCATCGCATAATCACGGAAGTATTCCTCGGCGGCGGCTTTGCGCACGGCGCTCGCCAGCTGAAGATGCTCGCGGAAATGGTAGGGGGCGTCGAAGACATTGTAGCGGTTGCTGAGCGAATCGTCGGCGCCGTCGGCATAGACCACGTCGAAATTGCCCCGGTGCGCGACCTCCTGGATCAGGGCGGGATCGGCGGGCGGTTCTTGGAACACCATCAGGGTATAGGTGTCCCATGACCGCAGGATGATGATGCTGCGCTCGGGATGGGTCGCACCGCCGCGCGCGAGGGCTTGCCGGGCGGTGGCCCATAGCCGCAGCGAATCAGCGGGGGGCAGCAGCAAGCGGCGCGACACGATGAGCACGCCGTTCGGGGAGAGGTGCCGCAGATACTCGCCGAAGGCTTCTATGGTGAGCAGATGGTCCTGGTCTAGGGCGTCCGCGCCGGGCATCGAGGCCCCCGGGCTTTCGACGTGCACGATGTCGAAGCGCTCGGCCGACTGCGCCAGGTAGGAGCGGGCAGGGGTCGCGGCCACGGGCAGGCCGTAGTGGCTGCGGATCTGATCCGCGACGCGGGGGTTGGCGTGCTGAATCTGGATGCGGCCGGCGCCGGAGGCCAGCGCGCAGGCAACGGCCTGCCCGCCGCCGGACAGAAGCACCAGAACGCTGCCGGGGCGGCCGTGCAGCTCGTAGCCGGCAAAGGACAGGGTGTCCCGGGCGAAGTGCGCATTCGCAGCCGCGCTGCGATCGTAGAGGAAGACGGGCCGGTCGCCGTCCGTGAGCACCGCCGTCGCTTGCGGCAAGGGGGCGGCGTGCTTGAGACTGAGGCCGGGGGCGAAACGCAGGTGCGGGCCCTGGACGCGGTCCACCCGGCCGCGGATGTCTGCGGTGGTCGCCACGATGCGCGTGCCGGGCAGCGATTGGATCTGGGAAAGAAATTTGAACTCGGAAGGCTTCGGGTCGCGAACCTCCTGCGCGCCCGGGGTTAGCAGCCACGCTGCCGCCATGAGAACCAGGAGGCCGGCGGCGGACACGGCGAGGACGGCGCCACGGTCATGCCGGCTGCGCCTGCGCCAATCGTCTGTGAGCATGACCCCCGGTGCTGCCAGCGGGACCATGGCTGCGATTACGACCAGGCCGGGTTCGCTGCCCACGGACAGCAGGGGCACCGGCAGGAGAACCCCCAGGGCCGAGCCAGCCATGACGGCGAAGTAGATGGCTGCGGTGTGCTGCGGCTGCGCCATGTAGGCTGCGGAGACGAGACCGCCGGAGAAGAGGAAGGGCAGGGCCAGCAGCAGATAAACGGCGAACAGGTAGACGGCCTGAAGCGGCTGGAGAGCCAGGCGGTGGTAGTCCAGGGGGATCCGCGTCATCCCGATCACGGCCGCCAGCATCGAGGCCGAGAACAGAACCACCAGCAGCGACCAGTGGACCCCGCGCCATCTCGCAACGGCAGGTGCCGCCATGGTGAAAAGCGTGCCGCTCGCCGCAAACCCGAACAGGGCGATGCTGATTACCAGGAACGAGAGGTGGTTCCACTGGGTGAAGGCAAACATCCGGGCCAGCAGGACTTCGAAGGCAAGGGTTGAAACCGATATCAGGAAAACGGCGGCCAGCATAGGAGAATGTCTGCCTCTCAAGGCTTCTTCCGCAACGCCATGCACCTTGGCTGGCGGTTGGAAGCTTGTCTTGCAACGCCGTGTTAAGGCTGCGGCTGTGGCAATAAAACCAATCAGTCTTCCACGTGGTATGGCAGCAAAAGCCGTCAAGATCTTTCCCGCCGCAGGCGGGAAAGCGCAACGCCGGCATTGGCCTTGTTACCAAGCCATCAGCGTTTGTCCATGGCGCGCCCCGTCAGCGGAACAAAGAGCACGCCGATGATGTTCCTCAGCACAACCTCTTCCCCGCGCTTGGTCACGAGCACGAGGTTCTGATACCCGAAGGGGCTTCCCAACGGCAGCACCAGGCGTCCGCCGTCCTTGAGTTGAGCGATCAGGGGTGGAGGAATGTGATCCACTGCCGCGGTGACCATGACGGCGTCGAACGGGCTTGCCTCCAGCCAGCCGAAATATCCATCATCGAGGCGGCAGACTACGTTATTATAACCATTTATTATTAACGTGTTATATGATGTTTCATAAAGTTTAGGCTTAATTTCTATCGTGCGCACGTCAACCCCCACGGCCGACAGAATCGCAGCCTGGTAGCCTGAGCCGGTGCCAATCTCGAGCACGCGGTCGCCTTTCTTGAGGTTCAGGACTTCGGTCATCAGGGCGACGATGTAGGGCTGGGAGATCGTCTGGCCTTCGCCGATGGGAAGAGGGTGGTCTGCATAGGCGGAGGAGGCGAGATCCTCGGGAACGAAAAAATGCCGCGGGACCGAGCGCATGGCGCCGAGAACAGCCGGACTGGTGATTCCCCGAGCCTGGATTTGCTCGGCCACCATGCGTTCGCGGGCCGCCCGCGTGGCAGGAGTGTCCGTACCCGCCGCGAACGCCGCCAACGGGCAGAGCAGAAAGACCACGCATGCGATTGCGGTGATTTTCATGGGTGCCGCCTTCATGCGATCCGGCAGAGTGTTGAAAAACGGCTCTTCGCGCCGTTATCCGGCGTTGCGCGGCCCTTGCAACGGCTCAAATATCAGGGGATATGCTGCGCTTTCCAATCCGCCGCGCGCCTTGGCTGACGGACCGATGCTTTTTTTAACACCCGGTCCGGGCGTTGAAAGACGGCGCCTGAAGTCGTGATCCATTTGCATCTATAGCACAGGTGAATCGAGGTTGTCATGCAGGGTTGCATGCCATGCGGACCACAGCCGGGTATTAAATAATCTTATACATCGAAAGTTGTTTGCAACCTGCGGCGCCTTTCCGGCGCTCCTGGAGAAAATACGCAAATACCCACATCAAAGCCATAACATAATTGTGGCGGTCCTGTTGGTGGTTCTGCCGCTTGCGGCCGCGGCATTTTCCTTTATTTCTCTTTGCGGATGTGATAAATAAATACAAATAAAGACCGATTATCAATTGCGATTACCTGACAGGCTGTTGAAAAACGGCGCATAAGGGTGTGATACGGCGTTGCGCGGCGTTTGCAGATGCTCACATCTCAGTGAATATGCTGCGCTTTTCAAAACGCCGTGCACCTTGGCTGACGGCAGGATGCTTGTTTTTCAATACCCTGCGAAGCGTTCAAAAACCGGAAAGGACGCCTTCCATGGGACTTTTTTCGAAAACCGAGCCAGGCCCCGCTCCGCAGGGCGGTTCCCAGAGGACCGGCAGCGAAAGCGGTTTTTTCGGCGCCAAGCTCGGCGTCAAGGGCAAGATCTCCGGGGGCGGCAACCTGATCGTGATGGGCAGGCTGGAAGGCGAGTGTGATCTGAACGGTGATCTCGTTCTCGCGCCGTCCGCAGCAGCGACCGGCGAGATCAAGGCGGTCACCATCACGGTGAGCGGAAATGTCACCGGCAACCTGGCCGCCCGCGAAAGGGTTCATCTGGAGAAGACCGCTGTCGTGAACGGCCGGATCGCAACCCCCCGGCTTTCCATGGTGGACGGCGCCGATTTCAACGGCGAGGTCGAAATGAAGAAACCCCCCGAAGGCCCCTCAGCGCCGGAACCATCCGCCGACGTGAGCGGCCGGATCGCACCCCCCCGGCTTTCCATGGTGGACGGCGCCGATTTCAACGGCGAGGTCGAAATGAAGAAGCCCCCCGAAGGCCCCTCAGCGCCCAAACCATCCGGAAAAAAGTAATCGCCGTAAAGGAGATTCCGCTCATGGTCAAAGAGGCAGCTTCCGGAACGACATCCCTGGTCAGCCGGCAGATCGTCGTCGAAGGCGAGATCAGCGGCGAGGAAAACCTGCACGTGGACGGCCGGGTGAAAGGCAGCATCCGGCTGGCCGGCGACCTCTTTGTCGGCGCAAACGGAGTAGTCGAGGCCGAGGTCGAAGCTCGCAACATCGTCATTCAGGGAGTGCTGACGGGCAAGGTGCTCGCCCGGGTGCAGCTGGAAGTGCAGACGGCGGGGTGTTTCAACGGCGAGTCTACGGCCGGATCCTACGAGATCCGCGACGGTGCGGTTTTCGAAGGGATATCCAAAATGCTCAACCGCTCGCGCCGGCCGGGAAAGCTGCAGCCGATAGTTAGCCCACCCGAGACCCAGAAATAGCTCCGGTCGACCGCCGCGCGCCGATGACGGTCTCGGCGCGAGCGGCGACTTCCTTCAGGTAAGCCCCCGGCTTTGCCGGAGGTCGCCGACCATCCGAAAGGCCCACGGCGCACGGTACACGGTGCAGGGCTGAAAAGAAAAAAGAGGGCAGGAGGTGAGCATCAACCCCGCCCTCTTTTTTTTGCGTTGCGTTAACCTTGAGCTCTATGCCCAAACGCCAGGGATGGCGGTGCCGCAGTATTCGCAACGGCTTGCGTTGAGATGAACCTCACGGATGTGGTATCCGGCGCGCGCGATCAGCAGCCGGCGGCAATGGTGGCAATACGTGTGGTTGCCATCATGGTGGGGGACATTGCCGATGTAGGCGTAGCGGATGCCTTCCGCGACCGCAATCTCCCGGAAACGCCCCAGGGTGGACACGGGAGTCTGCGGCAGGCGGTCCAGTCTGTAGCGGGGCTGAAACCGCAGGAAGTGCAGGGGGTGGTCCGGCCCGACCTCCTTCAGAATCCAGGCACACATACGCCGGACCAGGTCTGCGTCGTCCACGTAGGTAGGCACCACGAGGTTGGTGATTTCCAGGTGTATCCCCTGGTCGTGCAAGGTCTTTAGCGTGGTCAGCACCGGCGCTAGCCGGCCTCCGTTCAACTTGCGGTAAATGGCGTCGCTGTAGGCCTTGAGGTTGATGTTGGCGGCGTCGAGCCGCCGGCAGAGGTCGACCAGCGGCTCCCGGTTGATGTAGCCGTTCGAAATCAGAACATTGCGCAGGCCGGCCTCGCGGGCGGCCTGCGCCGTGTCCAGCATGTATTCGTAGAACGTGACCGGCTCGGAGTAAGTGTAGGCGATGGAATGGCAGCCGGCCTGTTTCGCGCTGCCGGCGACATCGGCTGGAAAGAGTTCACGGTGCTGCACCTCGTGGGGTTTCGCCTGGGAGATCTCCCAGTTCTGACAGTTCAGACAACGGAAGTTGCAGCCGGCGGCCGCCAGTGAAAACGCCGTCGATCGCGGCGCAAAATGGTAGAGCGGTTTTTTCTCGATCGGGTCGATGTGGATGGCGCAGGGATTGCCGTAGGCCAGGCTGTAGAGCTTGCCGTTCACGTTGACCTTGGAGCGGCACACGCTGCGGTCTCCGGGGGACAGTACACAGTGGTTGGGGCAGATCAGGCAGGCGACGCGGTTTTCGTCCAGGCTCTGGTAGCTGTATCCCTCCCGGGACCATTTCCAGACCTGTTTCGGACCGTCCCCCTTGAAAACGCTGCCGCTGATGTCTTCCTGGGCCCACGCCATGGAACCGCATGCCGTGAAAGGCCCGAGCGCGGCCGCTGCAGCGCAGGCTGCGACCCAGCCGGTGCCGTCAATCAGAAATTGTCTGCGCGACAAGGTTTTCATGCAGCGTGCCCGCTATCAGGAGGCTCAGCAATTTCAAGCCCATCAACGCGCCGATCGCCCCCGTGATTCCCAAAAAGGGAATGAGAATCGTGCTCGTCACCAGTGTGCCGAGCGCGGCCCCGATCAGGTCTGCAGAAAAAACCCCGGTGGCCGCGCGGCCGTCGTCCCCCCTCAACCGCAATGCGGCCGGGAACTGCAAGCCGCAGGCAAATGAAACCGTGAAACCGAGGAAGAGGTAAAACGCCTGCCCGAGGCGGTCTCCCGCATGCACGGCTGCGAAGGTGGCGGCCAGCAGGCCGATGAGCGCAATATCCGACAGAACCAGAACGCGCCGAGCCCGGGCAGTGCGTCGGTGGCCCCAGAGTGCTCCGGGGAGAAGGCCGGCCAGGAAGGCCGTCACGATGAGGCCGATCTGGAAATAAATATACCCAAAAAAAATCTGAAACGCAAAAATGATCAGGATTTCGCTGCCCATAGCCACCCATCCGGTTGAAAACAGCACGAACTCCACCCGGCTCGCGTGCCAGAAGTAAAACCCCAGGACACAGGCGAGGGCACCCATGAACCAAAGCGGAGATGAGTCATACTTCGCGAACCATTCCGAGAACGCAGTGCGCATGACGTAGGGCGCCAGTTCGGTGTTGGGCGGTGCTGCCGGGTCCATCTGGCCCCGCAGGTATGAAATGCGCTCCGGCGTGACATTGCCCTCGTAGTAAGCGCTGATGGAAAGGGTCGAAATGCCTTTGCGCCGCAGCAGATCGGGGATACCGGTCTGAAGGGGACGGTTGCTGCAGATGAAGAAGACCCGCTCACCCGGCAGCATCAGCACATCGGAGAATTCAGCCTTGGCCGTGTGGTAAATGGAGGAGAGCTTCCGGCGTTGCGGTTCGGCGAGGTAGTTATCGAAGCCTCCCATGGAGAAACCGAGCACCCCCTGCTCGGATAGCCGTGAGCGTGCCAGGGAAAGGAACCGATCGGTGAAAAAGCGGTTGGTCTGGAAGGTCTGCGGATCGTTGAGGTGGACCAGGATGGCGTCGTAGCTCGTGGAGGTATCTGCCAGAAAGGCGCGCCCGTCGGCATGGATCACGCGCAGCGCTGGAATGCGTTTCAGGAGGTTGAAGTCAAAGAGGACCTCTGTGAGGTCAGGATCCACTTCGATGTAGTCGATGGACTCGAGGCGGTACTTTTCCAGCTCTTCCATCACCCCGGCCGGCGCCGATATCAGCAGCACGCGTTTTGCGTCTTCGATCTGTGCCAGCGCGTAGTGAACGGCTTCTTCCGCCGAGGCCTCGTCCTGGCTGCTCAGCAAAGGGGCGCCGTCCTGGTACAGCGTGACCAGCTCCTGCTGCGCGACCACGGTGATGCGGCCGTAGCGGGTTTCACGGTAGTGGGCGAGTTCGCCCTGGGAGGGCGCGAGGGTGGCCTTCTCCGCTGCCACGGCGGCGACCAGCACCAGAAACACCGCAGCAGAGGGCCACATGCGGGCCGGCCCCGGGCGGCGGCCAGATGGCTGCAGGAAAAGAGCGGCCGCCAGCAGGGGCAGGTGGGCGGCGGCGATTGCCTGAACGGGGGTCATCCAGAAAACGACGAGGAAGGAAAACAGAGCGCCGCCGCTGACGTCGCCGATGTTGTCCCAAATGTAAACCAGGGCTCCGGGATAATCCGCGCGCTGGGACCTCAGCCCAAAAAGACTCAATGGAAGCAGGAACCCGATGAGCAGGGCATAGGGGGCCGTGATCGACGCGATGTAAACGAATGTGGGATAGAAGCCCACGGAGACGCCGCGAGTGAATACGAGGTCCCGCAGCAGGCGGGCTCCGAACAGGGTAGGGGTCGAAAAAAGTACCAGCGCGAGCGAGAGCCAGTGGAGGGCCTGCAACGTCGCGAGTCGGCCGCCGGCCGCCGGCCGAGCCAGCAGTGTTCCGAGTCCGCCCAGTGTGAGCCAGCTGAACAGGATCAGGGCAATGACGATTTCATTGCCTTGAAATTGGCTCAGGAACTCGCGGATGAGAACCAGCTGCGTGACGACGGAGGCGATTCCCGTTGCGATGACGACGGCGATGATGCGCGGCTCATTTGTGCTCTTCAAAGTATTGGACCTGGTAGGTCGACACCTCGAGCTTGCCGCGTTTCCATGCATCCCGGGGCAGTCCGGCTTTGAGGCAGAGGTGGCCCAAAAAATCCTCTTTTTGCGGAAGCTGCTCCCATACCTGGGGCAGAAAGGTGGCGCTGGCATACCCTTGGCGGATGATCACCCCGTCGACGTCCGGTCGCAGTCTCCGTAGCAGGTGCGCCGGGTCGCTGAACGGAAGCGGTTGGGGCTCGGTGAGCACACTGACTTCGATCTCTACCTGGCCGAGTTCCTTTTCCGTGAGCGGCGAGAACCGCGGGTCGTGGAAGGCCGCGCTGATGGCATTGCGGCGGACGCCTTCGGCCAGGGGATCGGAAGCGGACAGGCTGCCGATGCAACCCCTGAGCCGGCCATTTTGTTTGAGCGTTACGAACGTGCCGCAGCGGGTCTGAAATGAGGCGTCGCTTAGCGCCGATCGCATCCGGTCGGCTTCGGCAGGCGGCAGCGGTAGGCCGAATTTCTCCATCAGCGTGATGCGCGCGAGTTTCACCAGCTCCTGGCCCTTTTCCGGCGCCAACAGGTGACTCGCTTCTTTCATGGCAGGCATGGGCGGGTCTCCAAAAAAGGCGATGGCGGCGTACCCCACCACCCGGGCGCGGTCGCCGGCGGTGTCGCCGCTGTTGAGATAGTTGAGCAGCACCGGCCGCCAGCCGAAGCGGTCGGCCATGGCCAGCAGGATCGCAAGCGGGTGCGCCCCGCAGGCCGAATTGACATCCTGGGCGAGCGCCCGTCGGTCGCGCGCCAGGATCGCGTCGATGGTCCTGCGGTCTTTGGCCTGAGCCTCGGCATAGGGCAGGAAGTGCGAAAGGTCCGAGCTCACCACCACCAGAGTCTCGCGATCGACCCAGGGCAGGAGGGCGGCGCAGAGCCGGTCGCCATCCGCACGGCCGACCACCAGCGGGATCAGCTCGAAGGCTTTGAGAAAAGCCTGCAGAAACGGCAGGACGACTTCCAGGGAATGCTCGCGGTCGTCGGCCGGCGGCAGGGGTGCGAAGATCTCCGGCTGCTTCAGAAGATCGGCGGCAGCGGGGTGCAGCGGAATCTTGCCGAGAGGGGTCTGAAACGCCTGAACCGCGGGAACGGCGGCGCTGCGGAAACCCACGAAATGGTCGGGGCCCATCAGCAACACCGTCTTGAACTGGTCTTCCGACAGCACACGGGCGGCATGCGCGGCAGTCAGCCCGGAATACGGGTACCCGGCGTGGGGAAGGATGAGGGCCCTGAGCGAGCGCCGATCCGGCAAGTCCTGTTGCGCGCTGCGGGCGTTCTGCGCGAGCCGGTCGATCAGAGTCCGGAGCTCGCGGGGCTCCGCCGGGTAGAAGCTGCCGGCCCCGACGGGCTGTCGAACGGTCTCGGCAGCGGCCGTGCCGCAGAGCAGCAGCGCCAGCATCAACGTCAGCGCAATCGGGTTGATCGGTTTGGGCGTCATCGCAGGAAGATCGTGTGCGCGGTTTTTCAACGCCTGGACGGAGGTTTAGGCCTTGCCAAGGGTAAGACTATACTCGCTCAGAGGCGGGAGTCAATAAAAAGGAATTGGTTAACCGCGGGCTGCAGCAGCCGTTAAATGGTGGTGGCCAGGGAGAGTTCGTCATGGGCGGAGCCGGCCGGGTCTGTCGATTCCTCTACTAACGTTTTCCAGTCCTCGCAATACATCGCCTTGAGCACGCTGTTGAACATGAGGATCAGCACATCGTAGGCGCTCATCCGGCACGGCGTGTCGGATTCAAAGGCCGACACGGTCTGTGATTTGCGCTCGACCAGCGCCTTGAGAGCGGATACGTGCTTGAGAAAGTGCATCCTGGCGTGGATCGAATCCGCAGAGGCATTGCCCGCCTGGGTCTTGGCTTTCAGCTCCTCCATGATCCGGCAGATCCGGCCGTGAGAGGACTTGCGCAGCTGCTCACGGCTTCCCGCACTTGAAAACCAGCTCTGAGCGTCGATCAGTTTTTGGATGGTGGTGCTGATCGATTCAATGTCACGCTTCAGAACCTGGACGAACAGCGCTCTTGCCGCTTTAGGGATATCGGCCTCCACGAACCGCAAGGGGCCTTCGGCAGCCTTCATTTTGGCACGGAACTCGGCAGCCGCGCTGCGCCAGAAAATGCGGCTGACCTCTTCGAGCTGAGGTTCCAGCGCTCCCGCCTGACGCATGGCGGTGATGACCCGGTTTTTGATGTCGGCAAAATGCGTCGCGGTGCGGTCGAACAGAAGTTCCCCGGTGACGGCCTTGAACACCATTACCAGGACCGCCTGCCAGTCCTGGAAATGCAGGATACGGGACGTGTCCCCGAAACAGCCGGCCAGGGTGGAGTTGGGGAACAGGTGCGAGGGCGTGGCATAGTAGGGCGTGCCCCCCAGCAGGGGCTGCCGGATGTTGTTCTCCTCGGCCTTGCCGAAATAGACGGCAGTCTCGACGTCGATGAATCCGAGGGAGTAATCCGCCGGCGACCGCAGGAACGCCGGATAATTTTGGGCGTCACCGGCCACCAGGATGTTGTCGGGTTTGAGATCCCGCATGGCCACCTGCTTTACGCCCAGCCAGGCCAGCAGATCCAGCAGGTTGGTGAGGATACCGGCAATAGGCTGGCGGTTCTGCGCGAGAGAAAGGCGCCGTGCGAAGCTGCGGATCGCCCTGGTGTAAGCGTCCACGGGTTCGCGATATTTTTCGAACAACCGCATGAAAATGGACGTGATGCCGGAGACCAGCTCGGGCGAAAGCCCCGGGTCTGCTTCACCGATTTGCCTCGTTTCCAGGTAGGATACGAACCATGCCTGAATGCGATAAGCCGTCACTCCAGAGGGTTTACCGCTGTGTTTCAGCAGCTGCTGGATGTCGGCCTCACACTGGTGATACAAGTCGCGGATCTCAAAACCCACCGTCTCATTTTCATCGCCGTAGCGTTCCTTGAATTTCGCCGGGTAGCGGACCAACTCGGCGGTGGAGTTGACCTCGGTGCGGATGGTCTCGCTGAGATCGTGGAGGCCGTCGATGATGTGGCTCAGGAAGTAATACCGCGAGAGGTCCATGAAGTAGACAAACGTGTCCTTGATCTTGAGGTAGTCCTGGTGCTCCGGGTTCTTGCGCAGCCAGGCGAAGTATTTTTCTTCGAGCAGTTCGGCCGGCGTCTCCATGAGCGACGGCAGCTGATGAACCTGGCTCAAGATGACCGATACTTTGGGGACGATGCACTCCTTGGGAGCCAGACGCTCGACGATGTGCCCTTCTTTTTTGATGCTGGCCACATAGTCCTCGAAGTCGCTGACCGGCTTGGGGGGGATCTTGACGACCAGGTGCTGGTCGAAGATCACGTAATAGCACTTGCTTTTGCTGCCGCTGTCCTCGCCCAGCGGGCCGATGGTCATGCGCCGTTTCACCCAGTCGCCGCCATGTTTCACCCGCAATTCATAGACCAGATTCGGCCCGGCTGAAATGGCGGTCAGTTGGCTGAAATCCGCCGGTGCCTCGGGGCCGGCCCCCACCTTCTGGCGATAGAGATTCAGGAAAAATCGAACGATATCGGTACGGTTGGGCAACTCGGGCACTACCTCTTTTGAAACCGGTGCTTTTTTGGGGGCCGGCTTTCTGAGGTAACGGCTGCGCACGAAGCAAACCGAAAAGAGCAGCACGCTGAAAACCAGCACGGTCGTCGTGATCCAGGGGTGGACCTTGACCTGCTGCGTGATGACCGCACCGTTTTGGAGCAGAGGGTCGAAAAACCTGGCGAACCGGTTAAGCGCCGCCATGCAATCCGTGCCGGCCGCCTGGAGCGCCTGCGACAGGCTCTGGTTCCCGATGGACGTGATGTCCGCCCGGCTGATAAAATGGGTTTGCTTGTCGTTCTCGTAAAATATGTCACTTCCGGATTCCCAGATGCGATTCACCGGAATGACCTTCCCGTCATGAAGAAGGATAACTTTTCGATTCAACTGGTCTTTTACCAGCAAGGAGACGCCCACGGCTAAAACGACCAGGCAAACGACTCCCAATTTCCATTTTCGCATACGGTGACCTTATCGGCGTTTGTAGGAAATTCACACTCCCCGGCCAGCCGGGGTATCTTCGGATATAATATCGGTGGGATTCACAAATTCTTGAGGATCATTTCGAAAGGCTGGTCGCGTCCGACCGGGTGGAAACGAGCGGCGGCTGGAGAGCGCGCCTGGTTTCGATTGACCCCGCCGCTGCAATTGACTATATTCGGTTCGTTCCGGACCGGGCGGCAAGATAGGCATGATATCGATTCGTTTCGCATGCGCAACGCGAAAGCTGCAGGGCCGGCAAAGCGAGTGGACGGATGGCACCGGCGTTCGCGGCTGAGAGGACATTAGGTAAGCTTGGCAAATGGCTCCGCCTGCTGGGCTTTGACACGATCATCGAAACGCAGTGCCCCCGGGGGAGGTTTTTCGAACATGGGGGCAGCCGCATCGTGCTGACCCGCACCCGGAGGGTCATGACCGCACAGGCGGCGCTCAAACCCGTCTTGATCCGCGCGAACGACCCGTTCGAGCAGCTCGGCGAGGTTGTTCGCGCTGCCGCCCTCACCCCGGAGGACCTGCGACCGTTCACGCGCTGCCTGCGGTGCAATGAACCCATCGTGCCTGTCCCCAAGGCGGAGGTCCAACGCAGTGTCCCGGATTACGTGTGGCAACGCTATTCCGAATTCAGCACCTGCCCGCGCTGCGGCAGGATCTACTGGCCGGGAACCCACACGACGCGGAGCTTCGAAAAAATTGCAGAATATTTTAATTTAAAAGATTAAATAATATATTATAACGTTTTGATTTAAAATATATTAATATATTTTAAAAATCCGTGAGAATTCGAACGGCTTTATGAATTTCAAACGGACCGTCATTGCCCTCGAAGGGCGGCTTCGGAAATGCCGGAACGTGGTCACCCTTGGGGTGCGCACCAACTTCGACGACTACAGCCGGCAGGAGCGGGAACTGATATGTAGCGCGGCAACCGTGTATTACCCGTCGACGTTCTATGCCGACCTGTTCAACGCCGCCGGCAAGAACACGTTCCCGAGCTACCACACCTACAAGTGCGTACAGGACAAGATTCGGCAGACCGCCTTGTTCGAGCTGCTGGGCATCCCGCATCCGCGCACGCGGGTTTTTTATGGGAAAAAGCAAAAGGCCACGATCCCCTCTCATTTTCAATTTCCCTGCGTCGGCAAGATCCCCCGGGGCTCTGCAATGGGCCGGGGGGTGTTCCTGATCCTCAGTGCAGCCGAGCTCGAAACCTATTGCGGACGCACGGGCGTCGGCTATGTTCAAGAGTACCTGCCGATCGACCGGGATATGCGGATTGTCGTCATCGGCAAGCGCATCGTTCACGCCTACTGGCGGGTTGCGGCACGGATGGATTTCCGGACGAACATCGCGGCGGGTGGGACGGTTTGCCTCGATCCCGTACCCGACGAGGCCAGGGAGCTTGCCTTGCGCACGGCGCAAGCTTGCGGATGGGATGATGTCGGCATCGACATCTGCCGGTCGGGCGGGGAGCTCTTCGTCCTGGAGGCCAACATGAAATACGGACGGGAGGGCTTTCGCCAGGCCGGCATCGACTATGTCAACCTCATGGAAACGATGATTGAAAATGGAGAAATCTAAAAAAATATTACTGAAGACCATTCGCGAAAAACTCGACATGCAGGAATCCGGGTACCGTTCGGTCCATGCCACCCCGAACTCCGCCGCCGTCCGCCGTGAGTCGGAAGAGTTCCTGACGGAAGGCTATCGGCAGGCATTTTCGGTCGATGCCGACCGCATTCTCCACTCCCGGGGCTATGCGCGCTACATCGACAAGACCCAGGTTTTCTATCTCATCCGCAACGACCACATCACCCACCGGGTACTGCACGTACAGCTGGTGTCCAAGATCGGCCGCAGCATCGGTCGGTTCCTCGGGCTGAACGAGGACCTCATCGAGGCCATCGCCCTGGGGCACGACATCGGACACACGCCCTTCGGGCACGACGGGGAGCGCTTCTTGTCCGAGCTCTGCCTGGAGCACGGCATCGGCACGTTTCAACACAATGTCCAGAGCGTTCAGTTCCTGGACCGGGTTGAGCGCAAGGGCCGGGGTTGGAACCTCAACCTGCAGACCCTGGACGGGATTCTCTGCCACGACGGAGAAGTGCACAACCAGACGCTCTCCCCGGAGCGCCGCAAAACCTTCGAGACCCTGCAGGCCGAGATGGCGGCCAAGAAGCACGAACCGGACCGCGGCCTGGTTCCCATGACTCTGGAGGGCTGTGTCGTGCGAATGGCCGACACCGTGAGCTACATCGGGCGGGACATCGAGGATGCAATCCGGCTCGGCCTGATCCAGCGCGCCGACCTGCCGCCGGACAGCGTCCGCATCCTGGGCGAGACCAACGGCACGATCGTCTACAACCTGGTGAGCGACATTCTGAGAAACAGCTACGAGCAGGGCCACGTGACCTTCAGCCCCGAGATGTCCGAGGCGCTCCGGCAGCTCAAGCACTTCAACCTCGAGCGCATCTACCAGAACCCCCGCATGAAGCCGCACACGGCCGCCATCCGGGGCCTGTTCCGCCAGCTGTTCGCCCAATACCTCGACGATCTCGCGCGGCAGCGCCAGCAGTCCGTAATCTTCCGGGGCTTCTTGAACGGCATGTCGGAGGCCTACCTGGAACGGCACACACCGGCCGAGATCGTGCGGGACTTCATCTCCGGCATGACCGACCAGTACTTCCTGAGTCAATGCCCGGAGCACCTGCGGCCGGGGTACATCCTGAGCCAGGATTAGAAGCATCTCAAAAATGCTTCCGGGGCGAAATCGAAGGGAGCCCTGTGCGGCCAAAAAAGAGTTGAGTTTTCATGCCGGAAAGACTAAATTATGTGATGTGATCCCGGTGCGCCGCGGTGACGCCGTCACCGGCCGCATGCAACCCTAACGGCATGACTTCCTGCAAATAGAAGAAAATGAACTCGACTCCCATGAAAACCATGTGGGCGCCTTGGCGGATCGAGTACATTCTGGCGGACAAACAGGATGGCTGCGTGTTTTGCAAGGCCCTGTCCGTGCAGGACGAGCTGACCCTGTTCAAGGGCCGGCAGACCATGGTCGTCATGAACAAGTACCCTTACATCAACGGGCACCTCCTGGTGGCGCCCGTCCGGCACGTGTCGGCCCTGCACGAACTCGACCGGGATGAAATGGGACAGCTGCTGTCCACGGTGGAGCAGTCGATCGGGGTCCTGAAAAAGGTCATGCGGCCGGAAGGCTTCAACGTCGGGCTCAACCTGGGCAAGGTCGCCGGGGCCGGGATCGAGGAACATCTGCATTTTCATCTTGTCCCGCGCTGGTCGGGCGACACCAACGCCCTGGCCGTGTTCGCCGACGTGCACGTGATCCCCCAGCATCTCAAAGAGACGTTCAACAACCTGAAACCGCACTTTGAAGCGATCACCCCATAGCAGTGCTGCGAGGGAGATTCCGACATGAAAAAGGCGAAGTTGATCATTTGGCTGCTGGTCCTGGGACTCATGGGTCTGGTCATATTTCAGAATGAAGATCATTTTCTCAACGCCCAGCAGAGTCTGCGGCTGAACCTCGGGGTGTTTCCCGAATACCACTCCCCGCAGCTGCCGATGGTCTTCTTTTACTTGACCTTTTTTCTTTACGGCCTGCTCGTCGCTTATGGCTTCGGTTTGCCGGAGCGTTTCCGGAAGCGCAAGACCATCAAGCGCCTGACGATCGCCGACGCTCAGCGGGCAAAGGAAATGGCCGAGCTGAACACGGAGCTGGCCCGGATCAAGGGCGAGCCGCCGCCGTACGTGCAGGCCGGCACCGACGAGTCGTCCATCACTTCGCCGGTTAAAGCCCGTTGAGGCCAGACCCCGACAACGCTCCGCCGGCCGGCAGTTCGATGAACCCACCCAAATCCACTCCCATGATCAAGCAGTACCTGGCGATCAAGGGGGACTACCCGGACGCCATCCTTTTTTACCGCATGGGGGACTTCTACGAGATGTTTTTCGAGGATGCCGAGGTCGCCTCCCGGGTCCTCGAAATCACCCTGACATCCCGCAACAAGAACGACGAGTCGCCGGTGCCGATGTGCGGGGTGCCCCATCGCGCTGCCGCCACCTACATCGCGCGCCTGATCGAGAACGGCTACAAGGTGGCCGTCTGCGACCAGGTCGAAGATCCGGCCATGGCCAAGGGGCTGGTCAAACGCGAGGTCGTGCGCGTCATCACCCCGGGGATGATCATCGATCCCGAGTTTCTCGACGCGCGCGCCAACAACTTCATCCTGGCCGTCGCCCGCTCGGGAGGCATGTCCGGCCTCGCCTATCTGGACATTTCGACCGGCACGTTCCGCGTGACGGAGTCGGCCGATGCCGAGGCCGTGCTGGACGAGGCCCGGCGGGTCGCGCCGAAGGAGATCCTGCTGCCGGAAAGCGCGCGAAACGACCCCGCGCAGGCCTGGACCGGCCGGCTTTTCGGCGACGTCGCGCAAACGCACGTCGAAGACAAAGCCTTCGACTACCGCCGCGGCTACGAGCGTTTGACCGCCCAGTTTCAGACGCTCACCCTGGAGGGATTCGGCGGCGAGCACTTCAAGGCGGGCGTCAGCGCCGCCGGCGCTCTCATGTTCTATGTCGCCGAGACCCAGAAGCAGAAGACCGCCCACATCACCCGGCTCGAAACCTACTCGCTGGAGAACTGCCTGGTGGTGGACGAGATCAGCCGGCTCAACCTGGAACTGACCCGCAACATCCGCACCGGCTCCCGCCGGGGCACGCTGCTGGGCGTCCTCGACCAGACCCGCACCGCCATGGGCGCGCGTCTTTTCCAGGGCTGGCTGCGCAACCCGCTGCGGGAGCGCGAGGCGGTCGAGCGCCGCCTGGCCGCCGTAGCGGAAGGCAAGGACAAGGTGCTCGTGCGCCGGGAGCTGCGCGAGCAGTTGAAGGCGGTTCACGACATCGAACGGGTCGGCAGCAAGACCGTCATGAACCAGGCCAACGCCCGCGACCTGGTGGCGCTGAAACAGTCGCTTGCGATGCTTCCGGCGGTCTGGGGAACACTTGCGGAATTCTCCGCCGAGCTCTTCCGGCCGGCGGAAACCGTCGACGACCTGAGCGGCCTGGCCGCGCTGATCGAGCGCTCCATGCGCGAGGATGCGCCGCCGACGGTGAACGAGGGCCACCTCATCAAGCCGGGCTTCAACGCCGAACTCGACGAGCTCGTGGCCATCAGCCGGGACGCCAAAGGGTACCTGGCGCAGCTCGAGCGGACCGAGAAGGAACTTACCGGGATTCCCACCCTGCGGGTAAGCTACAACAAGGTGTTCGGCTACTACATCGAGGTGCCGAAAACACGGGCCGCCTCGGTGCCCGGCCACTATGTGCGCAAGCAGACCCTGGTCAACGCGGAACGCTACATCACCGATGATCTCAAGACGTTCGAATCCCGGGTGCTGGGAGCCGAGGAAGAGCGCGCCGTCCTGGAGCACCGGCTGTTCCAGGAGGTATGTGCGGAGGCGGCCCGGCACCACCCGAAGATCCAGGCCGTGGCCCGCTTCCTGGCGCGGGTGGACTGCCTGCTGAGCCTGGCGGAGGTCGCGGACCGGAACGACTACTGCCGGCCTGAAATCCTCGCCGACGGGCGCATCCATATCGAGGAGGGGCGGCACCCGGTGGTTGAAAAAATGATCAGCGGCGAGCGCTTCGTGCCCAACACCATCGTCATGGACGATGCCGAAAACCAGGTGCTGGTCATAACCGGTCCGAACATGGCCGGAAAATCCACGGTCCTGCGCCAGGTGGCCCTGCTGGTGATCATGGCCCAGATGGGCAGCTTCGTCCCGGCCCGCCGGGCCGCCATCGGGGTCGTCGACCGTATCTTCACCCGCGTCGGCGCGCTGGACAACCTCTCCCAGGGCCAGAGCACCTTCATGGTCGAGATGCAGGAGACCGCCAACATCCTGAACAACGCCACCGAAAAGAGCCTTGTCATCCTTGACGAAATCGGGCGGGGCACCAGCACCTTCGACGGCCTGAGCATCGCCTGGGCGGTGGCCGAACACCTGCACGACTTGAACCAGAAAGGCGTCAAAACGCTCTTTGCCACGCACTACCACGAACTCACCGATCTCGCCGATCAAAAGCCGCGGGTCCAGAATTTCAACATCGCAGTGAAGGAGTGGAACGACGAGATCATCTTCCTGAGGAAACTCGT
The DNA here is from genome assembly GCA_016219005.1 of Deltaproteobacteria bacterium. GTDB lineage: Bacteria > Desulfobacterota > Desulfobacteria > Desulfobacterales > SpSt-501 > SpSt-501. The sequence goes on along the minus strand of JACRCN010000054.1, from coordinate 6,076 downwards.
GCCGGGCGGGACCAACCGCAGCTACGGCATCCAGGTCGCGCGCCTGGCCGGCATCCCGCTCGCGGTCATCCGCCGCGCCAAGAAGATCCTCTACGGCATCGAAAGCGGTGAGCACGGCGCTCCGGTAACGGTAGCCACCGGCCGGGGTGCCCCGCCGGGGCCGGTGCAGCTCGAGCTGTTCCGGACGTCCGAGACCCAGGTGCTCGCGCGGCTGCGCACCGTCGACCTCGACAAGCTGACGCCCCTCGAGGCCATGAACCTGCTGAACCAGCTTCAGGAGATGTCCGGGGGGCGCGCCGGCTGACGCGGGTGGACGCCCTGCAAATAGTTGCCGATCGTGCTGGAAATTTTGAGAAATCTGGGGTACAGTAGTGGCAGACTTGAAGCCATCTCAAAAATAGCAGATCACATCCGGGCGCATCCGATAATGCCACGAATCCCTGTAATTTTTTACCTCTTCGTGCTCTGCCTCTGCCTGTACCCGCTCGGCGATTGCATCCGGGCTGCCGGCTTGAGCGATGCTTTTTTCGAGGCCGAAAGCTGCGCGCGGGCCCTGCGCAAAGATTCCAAAGCCGCAAAAAATCCGCCCGCCTGGACCGCGTGCATCGAAAAGTTTCAAGCGGTCTATCGCAAGGAGCCCAAAGGCCCGTGGGCGCCCGCTAGCCTTTACAACAGCGGGATGCTTTACATGGACCTCGCGCGGCTGTCCCGAAGCGAGTCCGACAAAAAAGCCGCCTTCGATCAATTCGAACTGCTCCAGAAAAAATTTCCGGACAGCGGTTATCGCGATCGGGTCTCAGCCGAGCTGCAGAAACTGAGCGCGCCCGGCCCGCTCAAGGACGACAAGCCGGCCAAGGAGCCCGCCGCTAGGACGGCGCCGGTTGCCAAGGGCAAGGACGCGGAAAAGAAAGAGGACCCCGGCAAGGCCGGCGCGCCATCGTCTGCGAGTACGGCCGCCGGGCAGACCTATCGGAAAGGCGAGGACTGCTTTCGGAAACTGCACTCCGGCCAGCCCTCCGAGAGCACGCGCCGGGAATGGATGCTTTGCATCGGGCGTTTCCACAGCGTCTATCTCGAGGATCCGTCCGGTGAGCTTGCCGCCGCGAGCCTCTTCCGGGAAGGGGTTCTCTACCAGGATCTCTACAAGGGGCTGAAGTTCGACTCCGACCAACGGGCGGCGCGGGAGAATTTCGAAAAAATCGTCAAAGAGTATCCCCAGAGCCAGTATGCCGCCAAGGCCGGCCGGGAGCTCCAGGGCATGGCGCCGCGCCGGGTCGAATCCGCTGCGGTCGCGCGGCGGCCCGCGGCGGCTCTGCCCGAGCCCGAGCCGCCGCAGGCGGCAGCGCCGGAGACCGCCCTCGAGGCCCGCCGGGCGCCTGCGCCCGGGGAGCAAGGGCTGGCGGTCGTCGAGGACCTGCGCTACTGGTCCAACCCCAACTACACGCGGGTCGTGGTCTACCTGGACCGCGAGACGGACTTCGTGCACCACATGCTGAAAAAAGACCCCGTCATCGACAAGCCCCCGCGGCTTTACGTGGACTTGAGCAATGCCACGATGGGGGACGGCAAGCAGAAGAACATTCCCATCAACGACGATCTTCTCAGCTACGCGCGCGCCGCCCGGAACACGCTCGACTCGGTGCGGGTGGTGATGGACATCAAGTCCTTCGAAACCTACAAGGTGTTCTCGCTGAGGGACCCGTTCCGCATCGTCGTCGACGTGTGGGGCGGCAATGGAGCGGCCAGGGCGTCCGCCGGCCCGGCGGCGGAACCCGCGGAGCCGGCACCCGATGTATTCATCGACAAGACCCGCAAGATGCCGCGCGGAGCGCTCGCCAAGCAGCTGGCGCTCGGGGTGCGGCGCGTGGTCATCGACCCCGGGCACGGGGGCAAGGATTTCGGCGCTCCGGGCTTCTTCCCGGGCGTGCACGAGAAGGACGTGGTGCTGGAAATAGCCAAGCGCGTGACCCGCAAACTGCGCGAGAACCTCGGCCTGGAGGTGGTGATGACCCGCAGCGACGACCGTTACCTCACGCTCGAGGAGCGCACGGCCTTCGCCAACACCCGCAACGGGGACCTGTTTGTCTCCATCCACACCAACGCTTCGCGCGACCCCCGCGCGTACGGCACCGAGACCTATTTCCTTAACCTGGCAACCGACGACGAATCCATCCGCGTCGCCGCCATGGAGAACGCCACCTCCACCAAGAACATCAGCGACCTGCACTCGATCCTGAACGACCTGCTCAAGAACGCCAAGATCAATGAATCGAGCCGGCTGGCAGCCTTCGTGCAGGCGACCCTCGTCAAGAATCTCAACCTCAAGGGGTACGAGCGGATCAAGGACAAGGGCGTCAAACAGGCGCCGTTCTACGTTCTGCTCGGGGCGCGCATGCCCTCGATCCTGGTGGAGACGGCCTTCATCAGCAACCGGGAAGAATGCCAGCGGTTGACCAGCCCGTCCTACCAGGAAAATCTGGCCGACTCCATCGTCATGGGGATCCGCACCTACATGCAGCAGCTCAGCCCGACGGCCTTCAGCGAGCCGCCCCGCGGATCTCCGGGCTGAAGAGCGCTTGCGGCTCAAGTGCCGCCCAAGCGCAAGCTGCGCGGGCCGGCACTTTTTTACGAAGTCGACTATCTTGGATCGTGGAGAGGAAGCCATGCCGTTTGAAAACATCATCTTTCAGGTCGACGCGGGTATCGCCACCATCACGTTCAACCGGCCCAAGGCGCTGAACGCCTTGAACCAGGCGCTTCTCACCGAGCTTTCCAGGGCGCTCGACGAGGTCGCCGGCGATGAGAGCATCCGGGTGCTGATCCTCACGGGGGCCGGCGAGAAGGCGTTTGTCGCCGGCGCGGATATCGGCGAGCTCGCAACCTTCAGCACCCTGCAGGCCAAGCATTTCTCGCAGGCGGGACATGCCATTCTCGCCAAGCTGCAGGATTTGCCGATTGCGGTGATGGCCGCGGTGAACGGCTTTGCGCTGGGAGGGGGCAGCGAGATCGCGCTGGCCTGCGATTTCATCTACGCCGCGGACACGGCCAGGTTCGGCCTGCCGGAGATCAATCTCGGCTTGATTCCGGGCTTCGGCGGAACCCAGCGGCTGCCGCGCCTGGTCGGGGCCAACCGGGCCAAGGAACTGATCTTTACCGGCAAAATGCTCACCGCGGCCGAAGCCGAGCGCGTCGGGCTGGTGAACAAGGTGGTTCCGGCCGCCGACCTGATGGGAGAGGTGCTCAAGACCGCGAAAGACATCGCCGCCAAGGGGCGGGTGGCCCTGCGGGCCGTCAAGCAGGCGATCAACCAGGGGCTGAACGTGGACCTGGTTTCGGGATGCCGCATCGAAGTCGATGCCTTTGCCATCGCTCTCGCTAGCCCGGACGCCAAGGAGGGGACCGCGGCATTCCTCGAAAAACGCAAGGCGGTATTCAAGGGGAGCTTGAAGGATTGAATGGACGATAACCTTAGAGCCAAGCTCCAGCTCGTCTGGGGGGTGCTCCTGGTGCTGGCCGGCGTCGGCCTGTTCTTCCGCATCCCCCAGGTCATGCCGCAGATCAAACAGATCGGCTATTTCGCCGCGGTCATCCCCTTCGTCTATTTCTGCATGTATTTCGTGGCGGTGTTCCTGATCGCAGGCGGCGCCCGGAAACTCTACCTCAACGCGAAGCAGCTGAAATCCGACACCCCGCCCAAGCCGTAGAGCGCTTTCGCGCCGCAATCGACTGTCGGATGCATTCTTGGGGATAGCTTCTATTCGTTGAGAGCTTCCACGAACTTCTTAAGCTGGCGCTCGTAGAGCGATCGGTCGTCCTTGGCCAGTTCTATCGCCCGCTTTTCCGTCTGTACGGCCTCGCGCAGCATCCCGTTGGCGTAGTAGCTCTCCGCCAGCGTGTCCAGGATGTAGGCCGCCGGCTCGAGACTCGCGGCCCGCCGGGCCAGTTCCAGCGCCTGCGGCGGGTCGCGCAGGCGCTCGTCCTCGCAGGTGGCGAGCAGCCAGGCCAGGTTGTTGAGCGTCGGGGCGGAATCCGGCTTGAGGGCCAGGGCCTTTTCGTAGGCCTGCCGGGCCTCGGCGTAGCGCATGCGGCTTAAATTGAAATCCCCCTGCATGCTGTAGAGGGCCGGGTTCTGGGGAGCGCGTTCGATCTGGCGCGCGATGATTTTTTCGATCAGGTGGCTATTCAGCTTGGAGCCCATCGCTCCCATGTTCAGTTGATAGCCGAGTACTCCCAGGCAAACGAGGGCGGCCGCGTAGACGGCCACACTGCGCCGGATTTTTCCGTCCTGCCGCCGGATCCAGTCCGGGTTTTCCTCGCATTTCCTCAGATAATCGATGCGCTCGCGGATGCTGAAGTGGTGCCAGTTGGGGCGGTCGTAGGACTGGCCGCTGGTGATGGCGATTTTTTGAAGTGTGGTGATGAGCGGGACCCCGCTGTCGAAAAGCGTAAAGACGTAAGTATCCGCCTGGCGTTCGAAGTTGCGCATGAAATAGCCGAAGACGTAGCGGAAGTAGACCAGGAAGACGCCGATCATCAGCACGCTGAGAACGCTGGAGGCCATCGTGGACTGGTTCAGGCCGCTGTGGTGGATCAGCCACCAGATCGGTTCGACGAACAGCATGGTGTAGAGGATCAGATCGAAGGCCACGTACGCGACGAGCAGGTAGCCGGCGAAGAAAAGCAGGTAAAAGATCAGATGCTTTTTCTTGATGTGGCCGATCTCGTGGGCGATGACCGCGTCGATTTCCTCAGGCCCGAGCAGGTCGAGCAGGGCGGGGGTGACCAGAATATAGCGGAACTTCCGGATGAGGCCCATCACGCCGGCCGTGATCATCTTGCCGCCGAAAAGGGGCCAGTAGAGAATATTCGCGTAGTCCATGCCGGCCCGCCGGCAGATGTCGGCGATGCGCTCGCGCTGGCGGCCCTCTTCGAGCGGGGTGCAGCGCCAGAACTTCTGGATCATCACGGGGCCCATCAGGGATATGGTCAGCATGACCAGGCAGAAATACGCGAGCTGGCCCTCGTTGGTGGCGAGAAAGGCCTTCGGCCAGCGCAGGGGCAGGGCGTTGATGAGATCCGTCAGCCCCGAGATGAGGAGCCACGGCACCAGGGCGGGCATGGAGAACGAGACGTGGGAGGCGACATACTCCCGGCGGCCGAAATCGGGCCGGTAGAGCCGGCGGTAGACGTCGAAGGCCAAGGCCCACACCAGCCCGAGGTGGGCTATGAACAGCAGCAGAAACAGGAGTGCCGGCAGAGTGGGCACCTGGGAAAAGAGCGGCAGGTCGCTCACAAAGGAGGGCAGGCTCAGGCCGTAAACATCCAGCGCGAAAACCGCTACGGCGAGAACCGAGCATCGCAGCAGGGTCGCGTGAAACAGGGTATCGGACCGCGCAAACCCCAGGCGTTCCATCTGGTTCTCGATGCGTTTGAAGCTCAGGCGCGTGAATGCCGCGAAAGCAAGGCTGAGCAGCAGACAGAGCGCGAGAGTCAGGCTGCCGGCGAGGTTGGTCTCCTCGGAAGCCGGGTAGGTGAGGTAGATCAGCAGGACGAGGATGAAGTATATGAAGTTTCCGAACATAGCAAATCAGGCTTCCATAAAGAGCCCAAAGTCAAGGCGGCCGATTCTCGCGACGCGAGGCGCACCGTGAGTACGCCGCAGCGGCCGCGAGATGAAGGCCAACGCAGGATTTGGGTAGCTGCCGGCTGATCAGAAATGCCCATATGCAAGGCACGCTCGTTTGCGTGGCAGACGAGAACTGGTCGCCAGCCACCTGATGGCGCCATAAAGAGCCCAAAGTCAAGGCGGCCGATTCTCGCGACGCGAGGCGTACCGTGAGTACGCCGCAGCGGCCGCGAGATGAAGGCCAACGCAGGATATGGCTATTTATGGAGCACCCGTTTGCGCGGCAGACGGGAGTTGGTCGCGAGCCACCTGATGGCGCCATAAAGAGCCCAAAGTCAAGGCGGCCGATTCTCGCGATGCGAGGCGTACCGTGAGTACGCCGCAGCGGCCGCGAGATGAAGGCCAACGCAGGATATGGCTATTTATGGAGCACCCGTTTGCGCGGCAGAC
>JACRCN010000049.1 GCA_016219005.1 Deltaproteobacteria bacterium | reverse complement strand
GGTGGTGCACGACTCGCCCATCGGCATTGTCGGGCCGAAGGGCATGACCCCCGAACGGGTCAAGGTTCTCCACGACGCCTTCCAGAAAGCCCTGAGCGACCCGGCCTTCCTCAAGGCCATGGCCAGCTACGAGATGCCGGTTCCCGGATACAGCTTGGTGAGATGTTCCAACGTGATCATGCGGACAACCCCTTGCTGACGAGACGGTTTTCGACGAAGCCGAACAAGTAGTCGATAGCGATGGCCATGATCGCCACGGCAAAGGCCCCGCAGTTGATCATTCCATCGAAGGATTGGTTGATCCCCATGAAAATGAAGTGTCCCAGGCCCCCGGCGCCGATGTAGGCGGCTATGGCGCCGATGCCGATGGACATGACCACGGCTACCCGCACTCCTGCGATAATCACGCTCAGAGCCATGGGCAGCTGCACCCGGCCGAGCACCTGCCAGCGCGTCATGCCCATGCCGATACCCGCGTCGATGATGTTGGGGTTGACGTTCTTGATGGCCGTATAGGTGTTGCGGATGATGGGCAGTTGCGAGTAAAGCACCAGGGCCACTACGGCGGGCACGGTGCCGATCCCGTGCCCGAAGAGGGACAAGAGCGGGATCATGATGCCGAACAACGCGATGGAGGGGATGGTCATGATGATCCCGGCCACGTAAAGGACCACGTCGGCAGCCTCCTCGTTGAAGGTGATCCAGATGCCGATAGGAACGCCGGTCAATATGGCGATGACGACCGCGATCGCCACCACCCAGGCGTGCTGCCATGCTAGAATGAGGGTCTGCTGCCAGTTGCCCAGAAGGAATTGCCAGGTTTCCATGGGTGCCTCGCGTTGGGTACCGCTGAGACGGCCACCGGTTTCGATCGCGGGATGCTACCGGCTCACGGCAATAGAGACTTCACGAGTTTAGTGGCACTGCCCGCATCCGCCGCATACCCGTCGGCGCCGATTTCATCCGCAAAGGCCTGGGTTACCGGCGCTCCGCCGACCAGGATTTTCACCTGGTTGCGGACCCCGGCCTCGACCACCGCCGCCACGGTTTCCCTCATCATCGGCATGGTGGTGGTGAGCAGGGCCGAAAGCGCCAGGATGTCGGCCTTTTTGACCTTGATCTCCTCGACGAACCTTTCCGGTGCGATGTCGACCCCGATGTTGTGAACCTCTAAGCCGGCGCTCTTGAGCATCATCGCCACAAGGTTCTTGCCGATGTCATGCAAGTCGCCCTTCACAGTGCCGATGACCACCTTGCCCTTGGCACCGACCTCGCCTTCCGCCAGCCGGGGTTTCAGAAGGTCGACGGCAGCGCTCATGACCATGGCCGCCATCAGAACCTCGGGGATGAACATCTCCTCTTTTTCCATGCGCTCGCCTATTACATCCATCCCGGCGATCAGCCCCAGGTCGAGGAGATCCTTTGCAGGGACTGCCTGGCGCAGGCCGGCTTCGACCAGCTCGAGAACTTTGTCCTGATCGCAGGCGATCAGGGCCTCGGTGATCGCGGTGAAGTTGAACATGGTTGCCTCCTTCCACGGTACTCAAGACAGATGTTTTCTGGAATCGTTCCGGCGAGGCGACCTCCGCCGGGCGAAGAACCTAAAAAGGCATGTTCAGAGGTGGATGGTGAATTTCCGACGGATGGCCTTGTCCGCCGCCTCCGATAAAAAGGGTAATTCCGGCGCGGAGAGGATCTTCCTGGCAATCTGCCGGCCCCGCTCGCGCGCGTCGAGTCCGCCGTCCTGCTCCCACTTGTTGCGGCTCCGGCGGTCGCTGACGCCGTTGCCGTTGAAGTACTCCGTGCGCATGTGCCTGAGCGTGTGAGCGTGAGTCATGAAGTTTCCGCCGGGCCCGACGGAATCAATCACTTCCAGGGCCAGATGCTCGGGATCAACATCGATGCCTTTCAGCACCTTGCAGCTCATGCCGATGATCTCGTCGTCGATCACGTATTGTTCGTAGGCCACGCCGACCATGGAATCGAGCATTCCGGCTGCATGGTGCACGTAATTGCAGCCGCCCATGGCGGTCAGCAAGGTGGTCATGCCCTTCTCCCAGGCAGCCTGCTGGTCCGGGATTTTTGAATCCGTGAGCGCCGAGGAATTGTAATTCGGCACCCCGATATGGTGCGCCATCTGGTGGATGGCCGCATTCATCATGCCGCACTCCACCGCGCCTCCCAGGTAGCCCATGGTGTTGAGGTTGGCCCGGCCGGGGATCCCGCCATAGAGCAGCGGCGCGCCGGGATTGGTCATCTGGCAGATGGTGATCCCGGCGAGTTGCTCGGCGTGGATCTGCGCCAAGGTGGCGGCCATGGTGATCGGTGAAGTGGAGCCTGCCATGGGCGCGCAGGAAAGTGCTACGGGGATCCGGTGCCGGATGGCCTCCTGCATGATGAGGGTGGAGGCCGTGCAAAGCTTAAGCGGGCTGATGGCAAACGAGGTAATGATGGAGATAAAGGGTCTTTCAATCAGCTTTTCACGGCCGCCGGCGACGATGGAAGCGAGATCCAGCACCTTGTGGAAGCCATCGATGTTGTTCACCCCGGACATGACGTGCTTGCCGGTCCCCTTCATGCAGGCGTAAAACATGTTCACATCATATGCATCTTCGGGAATGTCAGTGGGAATGCAGGGACGCAGGAAGAAGTGGATATGGTCGAGCTTGTCCACCAGGCGCGCCAGAAGATAGAGATCCTTCAGGGTGGTCGGGCGGTATTCGCCGGTCTCCAGATCGATGACGCGGATAGCCGCCCCGCCGGTGCCCAGATAGACCCGGTTCTCGGTCAGATCCAGGTCGTCGCGTCCGGTGCGGCTGTAAAGAACGACCGTGCGCGGCGCCTTGCGGATATGATCAAGCACGAACTTGCGTGGAAACCGGATGCGGGCGGCTGTTCGGTCGATCCGGGCGCCGGCCGCCTCCAGCATCCCAGCCGTGGCTTCGAGGCCGGATTCGTAGGTGAAACCCGTCTTTTCCAGGATGCCGAGAGCAGCCTCATGGATGGTTTGAATATCTTTTTCGGAAAGAGGCTTGTATTGCCCGCCGGCCAACCCTTTAAGATCCATGGTTTTTTGTTCTCCTCCTGCAGGGTGGTGATTAAGACGCTGCCTTTTTCGAACGGCTTTTGAAATATTTATTTCGCAAAAGAAACAAAAAATGTCAACACTTTTTTGCTGCTGGTGCCATAGCAAAGCCAATTACCAATGGGGTCAATATTAATTAATTATATTTTCAATAAGATAAATATACTGACGTGGCTGGGGATAAAACCGTGTCAGAGGAGGGGAAGACCCTTCCTCAGTATAGTGTGAAATAAAAACACTCTTATTCCGGCCGCTGCCGTACAGGCCCACCTGTCGCTGCAGCGATTAATCAAACGCATGATCTGTGCCTTGCGGCTCAATGTCAGGCCTCGATTAAGGTTGACAAAAGCCGCTCCATGATTGTAGATACCATCCACGATTCTTCAATTGACTGATTCGGCTTCATTGTTTTTGAAATATTTACTTTGCGGATGCGGCCTCCCATGACAACAAACTTGGTGCTGGAGCGGATCTCTGCGCGAATTGGTTCCTTGACGCCGCGGGCGCGTCTCATCGGGGAATTCATTCTCGACAACCCGCGCAAAGCGATCTTCATGACCACTAAAGAGCTGTCCCGTGCAACCGGGGCCAGCGAGGCCACGGTCATCCGCTTTGTCAAACAGATCGGCTACGGCGGCTACAGCGAATTTCTGCAAGAACTGAGAGACATCATCGATACCGAGCTTACGCTGCCCGACCGGGTGGATTTGACCAACATGAAGGCACCCGAGAGCGAGCGCATACGCCAGGCAGTCTTTTCCGAAATCGACAATCTGAAACAGCTTGCCGAGAACCTCGATCTGGGCACCTTCAACCGGGCGTTGGATCTGCTTTACAGCAGCCACGCAATCTATGTCGTCGGGTCCCGGTTCTCCTTTACGCTTGCCTATTACATGGGCTGGTCCCTGACGAAGATCAGGGAGAACGTCCACATCCTCCGGGGCAGCGACTCGACTTGCATCGACTGGCTCACGATTGCTCCAAAGGATGCCCTGGTCGTCATATTCGCCACCACGCGTTATCCAAATGAGTTGATCCGCATAGGCAAACAGGTCAAACGTCTGGGGCAGACTCTTCTGATCATAACAGACGGCACCCTCTGCCCGCTGATTCCGTTCGCCGACTTGTCGATCGTAGCCCCCTCGCGCCACATCCCTTTGTTCGGCAGCCCGACGACCCTCGCTTGCCTGATCAACTTCTTCACCGTGGAGCTGGCCAGGCGCTACGGTGCAAGCCTGAAAACCCACCAGGAGAAACTGGAGAAAGTCTATCTGGAGAATGATCTGCTTTTTAACCTGAGGTAGCAGGAGGGGCCGGCCTGTCCGCCCGTCAGCCGGTCAGCCCGTGATATCCACCCAAACGGTTCAAAGGAGGCGAACATCATGAAAAGACTCGTGCTCGTACTATTGGTATCTGTCATTATGATGGGTTTGCTCTGGAGTTTGGCCGGCGCGGCCGATCTCTCAAAAGATCAGGCCCTGAACATCGCCTTCGATGCCGGCGACCTCAAGAGTCTCGACCCCCACCGCGCAGCGGCCACCGCCGACCGCGCCATCGTCGACATGATGTTCAACGGGTTGGTGCGGTATCCGCCGGGCAACCAGGTCAAGCTGGAGCCCGACATCGCCGAGACCTGGACCGTTTCCGCCGACAAGAAGGCGTGGACCTTCAAGCTGCGCAAGGGGGTATTTTTCCATCCCTCCGCCGGAAGCCCGAGCGGCTATGAGCTGACATCGGAGGACGTCGTCTTCTCCCTGAAGCGCGCCGCCAGCAAGGACACCTCGGCCTACGCCGGGGACTACAGCGGCATCACCTTCGAGGCCGCGGACCCGATGACGGTCAAGATCACCATCGACAAACCCATCTCCGAGCCGTTGTTCCTGGCCAAGTTCGCCAACTATGCCGGCGGATTCATCGTTTCCAAGAAGGCGATCGAGGCGAAGGGCGAAGACTGGTTCAAAACCAATCCGGTCGGCACCGGGCCGTTCAAGTTCGAGTCCTACGAACCGCGCCAGAAAGTGGTGTTCGCAGCAAGCCCCAAGTACTTCCGCGGTGCCCCCGTCCTGAAGAAGGTCACCGCCCGGTTCATGCCGGATGTCAGCTCGCGCGAGTTCGGGCTGCAGACCGGCGAGCTGCACATCATCGAAGGATTGAAAGAAGACAAATGGATCGAAAAAGTGTCCACCTTCAAAGATGTGAAGGCCCCCACCTTCGGACCGTGCGAAAGCCAGATGCTCTATTTCAACATGAGCATCCCGCCTTTTAACGATCTGCGGGTCCGCAAGGCCTTCTCGTATGCGCTTTCAAGAGACGTCATCGCCAACTTCATGGGCAAGAGCCTGGCGGTGCCGATCTATTCCCCGGCGCTTGCGCCGCCCGCTCTCGGTGCGTTGAGCAAGGAGGAGGCGCTCAAGGCCGGGGCCGTCTACGACAACAACATCGAGCAGGCCAAGAAGCTGCTCGCCGAGGCCGGCTTCCCCAACGGTTTCAAGACCGAGGTGATCATCAGCGAAATGTCCAGCAGCTACCAGAAGCCGATGGTGGCGATCCAGGCCCTGGTGCGCAAGGCCGGCATCGACATGCAGCTCAAGGTGGTCGACCATGCCTCGTTCCACAGCAAGATCCGCGAGAACGCGAGCCCCATTGTCTACTACGCATCCTGGCGGCCGAACGAGGATGTCTTTTTGACGCAGTTCTATCATTCCGACTCCGTCGTCCAGAAAGGCAAGAAGCCCATCACCAATTTTTCGCACTACGGAATGGTGGATGCCAACGCGGATGCAAAGACGGACTCGGTCGACCAGCTCATCGAGCAGGCGCGCTGGGAGCTCAACGCCCAGAAGCAAGAGGCCCTGTGGAAAGAGGCCCAGATTAAGATCCTGAAGGACGTGGTGTCCGTACCGATCATCCGGCTGAAGTACACCTTTCCCCAGAAGTCCTATGTGGACCTGGGGTATCCGCTGGAATGGAGCTGGCAGACCTACTCGCCGCAGATCACCGAAAAGACCAAGATATTGGCGCATAAATAAAAGCGGAAAGCCGCCCATGTTCCAGTACGCCATGCGCAGGGCCTTCATCAGCATCCCCATCCTGCTGATCGTGCTGACACTGGTGTTCGTGGTGGTGCGGGTCCTGCCGGGAGACCCTGCGGTGGCCGCCCTCGGCGACCAGGCCAGCAAGGAAGCCGTCGATGCCCTGCGCGCCAGGATGGGCCTGAACGACCCCCTCTGGCTGCAGTACCTGAAGTTCCTCGGCAGCCTCAGCCGCGGTGACCTGGGGACTTCCATCATCAGCGGCTTTCCGGTGGCCACCCAGATCGCCAGTGTGGTCCCCTACACGCTGGAGCTGACATTCGCAGCCGTCTTGCTGGGCTATCTTTTCGGCATCCCTCTGGGCGTCTCGGCGGCGGTACGCCGCAACAGCTTCGTGGATTACTTCAACCGGGTCTTTTCGCTGATAGGGCTCTCGGTCCCGGCCTTTTACCTGGGGATTCTCCTCATCCTCGTCTTTTCCGTCAAACTGCGGCTTCTGCCGGTGGTGGGCGGCGGCGAGTTCTGGGACCTGGAAGACAACCTGACGCATGTCGCGCTCCCGGCTCTCGCGCTCGGCATGATGATGACGGCCTACGTTACGCGCATGACCCGCTCGTCGATCCTGGACATCATGCGCGAGGACTATGTCCGCACCGCGCATTCGAAGGGGCTTTCCGACCGCAAGGTCCTCTACAAGCACGTGCTGCGCAACGCCCTGATCCCCATTGTCGCTCTCGGCGGGCTCTATGTGGTCGTTTTGATCGGCTCCTCGGTGATGGTGGAAATCGTCTTCTCCCGGCCGGGGCTCGGCAAGCTGCTGGTCGGGGCCATCAAGCAGAGAGACTACACCACGCTGCAGTCGGTCATGGTTTTCTATGCGTTTCTGGTGGTGATCTGCAACCTGATCACTGAATTGGCGTATGGGCTGGTGGACCCGCGCATCAAATACAACTGAGCGGGGGCGGCTTTGGATAAAGCCCATCTTCGGCGTTGCGCTTCATCCCGCAGTCGCTGCGGCGTACTAACAGTACGCCCCGCTCCGCGGGACCCGCGCGCCTTGAAGCTAAAGCTTTCTGCAAAGCCGCCCGACCGGTCCAACAAGCCCCGTTCTGCGGAATTGCGAAATGACCGACGAGATAGTTAATAACCGTCCATGAGAAAAGAGATAACTCAGGGCCAGCGGATGCGGCTGGCGTTTTTCAGGAACCGCACGGCCATTGCGGGTGGCGCGATCGCCGCCCTTATTTTTTTGACGGCCGTTTTCGCGCCCTGGATCGCACCCTACGACCCGCTGGACCAGGATCCGATATTCCGGCTTGAACCGGGAGGCGAAGAGCACTGGCTGGGCACGGACGATTTCGGCCGGGACGTGATGTCGCGCCTCATCTGGGGCAGCCGCATCTCGCTCGTGATCGGGTTCGCATCCGTGTTGATCGGGATGATTGCCGGGACGGCGTTGGGGATGATCGCCGGCTACTACCGCGGGCGCATGGAAACCACGATCATGCGCGGCATCGACGTGGTGATGAGCTTCCCGGACCTCATCCTGGCCGTGGCCATCACCGCCGCCCTCGGCGCCACCCTGGTCAACCTGATCCTGACCATCGGTGTCGTGATGATCCCCGGTTTCGCGCGCATGGCGCATAGCGCGCTGCTCACCATGCGCGAGCGGGAATTCGTGATCGCCGCCCGGGGGCTCGGCGCCAGGGACAGGCGCATCCTGCTCAAGCACATCCTGCCCAACATCTTCGGGGAACTCCTCGTGGCCGGTACACTCTGGGTCGGGGTGGCCATTCGGCTCGAGGCGAACCTCGCCTTCATCGGTCTGGGCGTCCAGCCGCCCACCCCCACCTGGGGCAACATGATTCGCGAGGGCGTCGATGTGCTGATCAATGCACCCGGGATATCGATCTATTCCGGACTTTGCATTCTCATCACGATTCTGGCCTTCAACATGTTGGGCGACGGGGTGCGGGACATGATCGACCCGCGCCTGCGGGGCATCTGATCATTTTCAACACCCATTCAACACCCTATGTCAGGGAGTCTGCGCCGTGAGCGACATCCTGCTGGAAGTCAACCACCTGAAAACCTACTTTTTCCTCGACGAGGGGGTCTCGCAGGCCGTGGACGGGATGGATTTCCGCATCCGCCGGGGCCAGACCCTGGGGATGATCGGTGAATCCGGCTGCGGCAAGAGCGTGTCCGCCCTCTCCATCCTGCAGCTGATCCCGATGCCGCCGGGCAAAATCATCAGCGGCGAGATCCTATTCGAGGGGCAGGACCTGCTGCGGAAAGACAAGGACGAGATCAAGAAAATCCGCGGCAATGACATTTCCATGATCTTTCAGGAGCCCATGACGTCCCTGAACCCCGTGTTCACCATCGGCGATCAGATCATGGAGCCGATCCTGCTGCACCAGGGCGTGGGCACGGCGCGCGCCCGGCAGATGGCGATCGAGATGCTCGATCTGGTGGGCATCTCATCCCCGGCCAAGCGCGTGGATGAATACCCGCACCAGCTGTCCGGCGGCATGCGGCAGCGCGCCATGATCGCGATGGCGCTCTCCTGCCGGCCCAAGCTGCTGATCGCCGACGAACCCACGACGGCCCTTGACGTCACCATCCAGGCCCAGATCCTGGCCCTGATCAAGCGCATCCGGAAGGAAATCGGGATGGCTGTCCTCATGATCACCCACGATCTGGGGGTCATCGCCGAGACGGCCGACGACGTGGTGGTGGCCTATGCCGGGAAAGCGGTGGAATACGCGGATGTGTTCACCATCTTCAAGTCGCCCGCGCATCCCTACACTCAGGCACTTTACAACTCGATCCCGCGGCTGACGGACACCAAGAAACGGCGATTGGAAGTGGTCGCGGGCATGGTGCCGAACCCCCTGGAGTTCCCGCCCGGCTGCCGCTTTCACCCGCGCTGCACGTACGCCAAGGATTTCTGCCGCACGGACGAGCCGCAGCTCATATCGATTTCGGAAAACCACAGCGCGCGCTGCTTCATGCACGATCCGGCAAGAAAGGGGGCCTTTCAGGGTTCAAGCGCATCGTATGGCGAATCTGGTCGAAGTTAAAAATCTGAAGAAGCATTTCCCGATCCGCAAGGGCATTTTGTCCCGGATCGCCGGACAGGTGCAGGCCGTCGACGGCATCAGCTTCTCGATCGCCAAGGGCGAAATCCTGGGGCTCGTGGGCGAATCCGGCTGCGGCAAGACCACGGCCGGCCGGCTCATCGTCAAGCTCATCGAGCCGACGACCGGTGAGATCCTGTTCGAAGGCCAGGACATCGCCCCGGTGACCGGCAGCGCGCTGCGGGCCCTGCGCCGGAACATGCAGATCATCTTCCAGGACCCCTACGCCTCGCTCAACCCACGCATGACGGTGGGCGAGATCATCGGCGAACCGCTGCGCATCCACGGGATTGCCCGGGGCAAGGCGATCGAGGAGCGGGTAACGCACCTGCTCCAAACCGTGGGAATGGAGCCGTTTTACGGCACCCGCTACCCGCACGAGTTCTCCGGCGGCCAGCGCCAGCGCATCGGCATCGCACGCGCCCTGGCGCTCAACCCCAAGCTCATCGTCTGCGACGAGCCGGTCTCGGCGCTGGATGTCTCGATCCAGGCCCAGGTCATCAACCTGCTCGAAGATCTCCAGGCTCGGTTCGAACTGACCTATCTGTTCATCGCCCACGACTTGAGCGTGGTCAAGCATATCTCGAACCGGGTGGCGGTGATGTATCTCGGTAAAATCGTGGAGGTGGCCGGGACGCGCGAGCTTTACAGCCATCCGCTGCACCCATATACCGAGGCGCTTTTGTCGGCCGTGCCGGTTCCCGACCCGACCTTCGAGCGCAGGCAGATCGTCCTGAAGGGGGATGTCCCCAGCCCGATCAACCCACCCTCCGGATGCCATTTCCGCACCCGCTGCCCCTATGCTGAAGCCGTGTGCAGCGCGCAGGAGCCGGCTCTGATCGAGATGTCGCCCGGCCACGCCGTCGCCTGCCACGTCGTCTGCAGCCCGAACCGGGCCGGGACCCGCCAAATTCCTTCCTAGCGGCGATCCGCCTTCTCGGGTAAACACCCATATCCGAACGCCCGACACCGGATCCCCAACCACTACAGGATGTGCCTATCCCACTCTTGACACCCAACATTTTTTAAGGGATTATTCCCAGCTAAAATAACTTGATCCGACGTGCTCCGACAATTTCCGCCATCAGCAGGAGAACTTCATGGAACGATACGCCGAGACAACCCGACAAACCTACGAAGGATGGGACGAGTTTTACAGCAAACCGGTGGATGAGAAGCTGGAGTTCTACAAACAGAAGGGGCGTATCTTTGATGTGATATTCGCCCAGCAGTTCGACCGGCAGTTCCTGGATCTGCTTTGCGATCTGGCGGAGAAGATCCGTATGCTCGCAAGAACCAAGATGGGTGCGCGGAAGCTGAGCAGCCTGCTTCAGCACAAACGGGCCATGCTCTATTTCGTGCAGCCCTCCACCCGGACCTTCCTGTCGTTCCAGAACGCCTGCCATCTCATGGGGCTGAACGTCTCCGAGAGCCGCGGCACGAGCACCAGCTCCGAGGTGAAGGGCGAGTCCCCGGAAGATACCATCCGTACCTTCGCGAGCTACGTCGACCTTATCATTTCCCGGCACCCCGAGGCCGGCTTCGCCGAGAAGACGGCCTGGGTGCTGAACCAGACCGAACGGCCGGTGCCGGTCCTGAACGGCGGCTCCGGGTCGGACCAGCACCCGACCCAGGCGCTGCTCGACATCTACACCCTGCAGCGCGAGTTTCAGAACATCGGCGGCCTGGACGGCAAGAAGATCGCCATGGTGGGGGACCTGAAGCGCGGCCGCACCGTGCGCTCGCTGTCCTACCTGCTGAAAAATTACAAGGATGTCACCATCTACTATGTGGCACCGGAAGTCTTCCGGATGCGCGACGACATCAAGGAATTCCTGAAGCGGCACGCCATCCCCTACTACGAGACCGACAACTTCGAGAGCGTGATGCCCAAGGTCGATGCCATCTACATGACGCGCATCCAGAACGAGTACGCAACAGACCCGAAGAGCGAGACCGAGACCTTCCCGGCGTACCATTTCAGAAAAGAGCATCTCGCCCGGATTCACGCCCACTGCGCCATCATGCATCCGCTGCCCCGGCGTTACGAGATCGAGGTCGCGGTGGACAAGGACCCGCGCGCGGCCTACTGGCGCCAGGAGCGCAACGGCATGTGGATCCGCGCCGCCCTCATCGCCCACGTCTTCCGTGTGGAGGAGGAGATTCTGGCCGAGTTTGCGTGAATTTGAGATCATCCTTCCATCGGCCCCATCCCCAAAAGGAGACTGACCGGGGTGCCGTTAAGTCCGTCCCCCTTGGCCCATTCGCAACTGGATCAGGGACCTATGCCCAAATCCTATACTAGGACGCAGGCCCATAGCTTTCCAATCCGACACAATCAGCAATTGAAAGAAACAAATATAATTGTTTCGTAAACAAGGAGAGGGTGGGGATGGCTAAACAGTCAGTCCATCGAACTCACAAGAATTGCAGTTGACTCCAATCTGGCTTTCATTAATTCTGACCATTCCATTTTCTCGCGGTTGGCCGATTTCGTAAATGACATATATGCCAAAAAAGACACCTTGCGGCCGAATCACCGCCGCTATCGCCCGGTATCGATAATCGATATAATTCGACTGTTGCCAAACACGAATTGCGGTAAATGTGGATATCCAACCTGCATCGCCTTTTCCGCTGCACTTCGGCAAGCCGAAGCCTCACCTGAACTGTGTCCAGCTTTCCCTCAACCGGTTTACAAACAAGCTGTCTATCACCAACATGATTTGAATGGGCGCATTACCTCCACAGTGATTCTCGAAATCGACGATATGATGCGACGCCCCTTGCTCAATCAGGATTCCAACAGCTCAAACCCTTCTACCCATGCAATTGCTTCAACAGAGAGCAAAATAACCCCTCTTTCTGATCTACCAACTGAAGGTACCTACGGCCCGTTAACAAACCGGGAAAAAGAGGTTCTACGGCTGCTTATTGTTCCAGCCACCCGGGACGCTGGTATAAAAATAACAAACTTATTGAATCAACTCATAATGGCTTTCCTGAACGATCGCCTCGCCCCTTTCCACCGCGTAGCCGACCCCAGGAGCACTTATCCTCAATCGCTTCGCCAGTGTCCTGAGCGATATCCCCGCCTCCCTGACAGCCCAATAGCACAGAAGGCTCCTGGCCTTTACCTTCTTCTGCTGACGTCCCTTCGAGAAAACCTCTTTCTCTTCCACATCTTGCCATGGGCCCTTCTTTCTTCCCATCAATGCGCTGTGCCCGCAGGATTTCTAATAATACAAGGTTAAGTATTGATTTTTTCTTGAGGTGTGTGTATGATGCCGGCATGAAACCTCAAGAGTTGCAATCCCTCGACAGGCGGTTGAGTCGTTTTTTGGAAGATTTGCTCTCCCCCATGGGCCGCAGCGAGCG
>JACRCN010000051.1 GCA_016219005.1 Deltaproteobacteria bacterium | reverse complement strand
GGTGGTCACGGATTCGGACGGCGACGGGGTGCCCGACAGCCAGGATGCCTTCCCCAACGACGCGACCGAGTGGCAGGACAGCAACGGCAACGGCATCGGCGATAACGCCGATTCAGGCGCGGCTCAGGCTAACGACCCACCCGATGCGCCGGTGCTGATCGCCCCGGTGAACGGTGAAGCCGTGAGCCGGATGCCCGTGCTTCAGACCGGCGCCTTCCACGACCCGGTGGCCGGCGGCACCCACGCCAAGACCCGCTGGCAGGTGTTCCGCGATGATGACGACGTGTGCGTTCTCGATGTTCAGAGCACTACGGCGCTGACCCGTCTCACGGTTCCCAAGCTGGTGCTCGAGGAGGGCACCGAATACTCCTGGCGGGCGCAGTTCACCGACTCCATGGGCAAAATTTCCGAGTGGTCTGCCTACGAGTACTTCACCACCGAGGAGACCAGCGCCGACCTGAACGCCAACGGCATACCCGATGTCCAGGAAGTCTCATCGACCGTGGACCTGGATAGAGACGGGGTGAAGGATAATAAGCAGCCCCGATATATCAAGTCGGTCAAGATGGAGGGTACCAACGTCAAAATCGGCGTCAGCATCAAGGGTTGTCCCACATGCATCGGAGTGGAATCGATCGAATCGGAAGACGCCCGCCAGCTGGACTCGTATGCTTACGGCAAGCCCAGGAGCATGCCCTTCGCGCTGATCAACTTTAAGATCGCCGTAGCCAAACCCGGCGATCGGGCGGTCGTCAAACTGTATTTCTCTCAAGCTGCGTCGTATTTCAGCAAATGGTACAAATATGACCCGATTGCCGATCGGTGGTACGACTTTTCAGCCTATGCCAAATTCGCCGGTGATCGCAGGTCGGTCACCCTTACCCTGACTGACGGCGGACCGGGCGATGCCGACGGGGTTGCCAACGGCGTCATCGTCGACCCGGCCGGTGTCGCAGAAGCGGATGACGAGATAGCCGGCAGCAGCGGAAGCGGCACCAGCACCAGGGGTGGAGGCTTCATTGCTTCCTCATGGCCAGTCGCCAGCCCATGGAGCCGGTTGGGTCAGTTGAGCCTGGGGGCGCTCGCTGCAATCGCCGCCTGCGGGCGTGTATCACGATGCTCGCCGTAGGGTTTTCCTGTCCACCTACCGCAGCAGCACCGGAATTGCATCGAAGTGGTTGCACGGCCCCGTCTGACACCCGATGGCGGCCTTGCCGTCCATTCTTTACTCGTCCGACCACTCAACCCCCCCTCCCCATTGACGGCCTGATCGAAACTGCCTAGGTTACAGGACGATTAAGATTTCGCCTGGCAAGGTTTGCGCCGGACGAACTCGATTGGCCGGCTTTCAGCGGCGTGGTCGCAATCATTTATGCAAGGAGGCGACAATGGAGCTCAAGGAGTATTTCGAAAGCGCGAAAGGCGTAGGGATACTAGCGACCGCCGACAGCAAAGGGCACGTGGACGCGGCGGTCTACTCGCGGCCGCACTTCATGGAGGACGGGACCCTGGCTTTCATCATGCGGGACCGACTGACCCACCATAACATCCAGTCCAACCCCCATGCCACCTTCATGTTCATCGAAAATGGCGTCGGGTATAACGGCAAGCGGCTCTTCATGACCAAAGTGCGCGAGGAGCAGAACCGGGAGCTGATCGAGAAGATCAAGCGCCGCAAATACACCGACGACGGCGAAGAGCCCAGGTTTCTGGTTTATTTTAAGCTGGACAAGGATCTGCCGCTGATCGGCGGCGGTCAATCCTGATGGTATCAGAATCGGCTTACCGCTGAGGCGCAGCAATCGCAGAGCGGATGATCTTTTCGCAAGCGGCGCGCCGGAACGCCAGCAACGCTGTTGGCGTGTCATCGCGGGGCCAGGTGGGCTTCAGCCAGATCTTTGAGCAGAGGTGACAAAGTTCGTTTTCGTCTCTGCGGCGAGACTTTTTCCTGACACGTGCCTAGTTGAACAGGCGTCCAATCATGGAAGAACGTATCCGAAAGGGAGTCAGCGCCTGTCTGCTCGGGCAGCAGGTCCGAGACCAAACGCCCGGTCCTTCACCGTCGCTCCAGGCGGCTATGGACCTTTCGACCCCAGCCAAAGAAACCATGATCATGTCCTTGGCATAGTTGAGGTCGCGCCGCGTCTTCTCAAAATCCTGCTTCAATGATCAACCTGCGGGGCGGGTAGAATTTTCCCGTTTGATTCAAGAAATAGTGCTTGACATTTCGGTTTGTGTTTGGCTAAATTGTTAACAATATGTTTATCATTAAGATTGCAACTTTGGCAACTTAATCGGAATGAGGGCTTCCCCGCATGAGATCAAGACACAAAATCCTAATGTACGAACCTATGCATGCAAAAGGCACATCCTTACTGGCGGAATCATGCGATTTGATTTACGCGCATTCCCTTGAGGAAAACCAGCTCGCCCTCCAGGCCGCAGATGTAGACGCCATAGTGATCCGGGCGAACGGAGCCGTAACTCGTAAAACAATCCAAGCCGCTGCGCGCCTGAGAGTGATCGGCCGGCACGGCGTCGGATTAGATGCCATCGATCTTGAAGCTGCCCGCGAGAAGGGCATCCGAGTGGTTTATACTCCCACCGCAAACAGCGAGAGTGTTGCGGAACATTTCGTCGCTCTGGCGTTGATGCTGGCCAAGAAGGTCCGGCTGGCAGACCTTTCATTGAGAGCAGGAAATTGGAAGGCCCGATACGAACTGATAGGAGCCGAACTGCATGGTAAAACATTGGGCGTCATGGGGTTTGGCAGAATCGGGCAGCAAACCGCCAACATTTGCCACTTTGGTTTTCAAATGAAAATTCTTTATCACGATGTTGTGAACTACCCGGAGGTTGAAAGCAAAATAGGGGCAATTCGCGCAAATCCTGAGAACATCTTCGCCCATGCCGATTTCATCTCCATCAATCTCCCCTTGATTTCCACCACGACGCATCTCATTGATTCAGAATTGTTGAAACGGATGAAACCCACCGCATTCCTGATCAACATGGCGCGTGGACCGGTGTGGAAGGAATCTGATGTTGTCGATGCACTGAAAAACGGCCGGATTGCAGGAGCCGGGTCAGATGTCTTTGAAACCGAGCCGGTGTCGCCAAACAACCCCCTTCTCGGACTGGACAACTTTGTGGGCACACCGCACATGTCTGCTCACACCGAAGAAGGCATGATCCGAATGAGCATGGTAGCCAAAGATGTGCTAGCTGTCTTGAGGGGCCAAAAACCGGAATATCCGGTTGTTTGAACCCGTCGCGCTGAGGAGAGGTATATGTCCAAAGTTGACGTCTTGAGCCAGAACTGCAAGGGTGTCGATCAATGCGGGATTTGCAAGTATGTCTGCCCTAAAGATCTGTACCGTGATTCAAAGGAAATGAATTCCGCAGGGTACATCCCTCCCGAAATGACCGATGAGGCATCGTGCACCGCCTGTGAAAACTGCATGATCTACTGCCCGGACATGGCAATCGTGGTCCATAAAGATGCGCAGGATGGCCCTCCGGCAGGGGAGGGAAGCGATGATTAAAGCTCGGACCGCTTTGGCTGGGACTCATTTTGATATGGGCAACTGGGCCTGCGCGGAAGGGGCGATTGCGGCCGGCTGCAACTTCGTCGCCGGCTATCCGATTACGCCTGCCAGTGAGGTTGCCAATTATATGGCCAAGCGCCTGCCACAGGTCGGCGGCATCTTTCTGCAAACCGAAGATGAAATTGCCGCTATATGTTCCGTCATCGGGGCTTCCTGGGCGGGATGCAGGGCGCTCACGGTAACCTCGGGGCCGGGAATCAGCCTGATGCAGGAAAACATCGGATTTGCCGTTTCAACGGAAACCCCCATCGTCATCATCGACGTCCAGCGCTTAGGGCCTTCAACGGGTGTGCCTTCTATTGGAATGGCCGGCGATATCGTGCAGGTCGCAAGAGGATCCCATGGCGACTACCAGATCATTGCCTTGTGTCCCGAGAGTCCGCAAGAAATGTTTGATCTGACCATCCGCGCCTTCAACATCGCCGAAACCTATCGAGTTCCCGTTTTCCTGATGGCCGATGGATTTATCGGGCACATGCGGGAGCAGATCATAATCCCGCCGGCTGACCAAATCGATCTGGTCGAACGGCGCGTGCCCACTGTTGCGGATCCTATGAAGCGCCAGGATTTCCTGGATATTGGCGTCGCCCCGATGCCGGTGTTTGGCAAAGGCTTGCAGGCGCACGTGACCAGCTCGTGTCATGATGAGCATGGTATGCGGAACCTGACGGAGCCCGCCGTCATGCACCGGTATGTGATGAACCCGATCCAAAAAATTCTAACGCATCGAGATCAAATTGTTGAAGTCCGTGAAGATTACGTCAATGCCGATCTCGTTTTGGTAACCTACGGCACCGTATCCCGTTCAGCCCGCGCAGCGGCCCGGCTTGCCAGAAACCAGGGCTTGAGAGTCGGGACGCTTCGACTGATCACATGTTGGCCGTTCCCCGAAGAGGCCATTCGCAAGGCAGCTTCACGGGTAAATAACCTGTTGGTCCTCGAAAACAATTCCGGCCAGCTCTATCCTTATATCAGGGCTGAAGCGGCCCATGCCAGCCGGGTGGAATTCCTTGGCCCCCAGTTTCTCGGGCAAATTCACGACCCGAATGCCATACTTGAGAAAGTCAAGGAGATGCTCGCATGAATGCAACCGTTCATCCGTTGCGGAAATACGCTCGCCCCCATGTTACTCGCACAACCACCTGTCCGGGATGCGGGAACGGAATAGCCACCCAAGCTATATTGCGCGCCATCGAAGAATTAGATCTTAGGATGGACGATTTTGTTTTTGTTTCAGGCATCGGATGTTCGGCGTGGATCCCGAGTCCGTTTTTTGCGGCTGATACCTTGCACACGACGCACGGCCGGCCGGTTGCCTTCGCTACAGGGGTCAAACTGGGGCTACCTGAAAAACATGTGATGGTCGTCAGCGGCGATGGCGACCTTACGGCGATCGGCGGCAACCATCTCATCCATGCGGCACGCCGCAACATTGGATTGACGGTAGTATTGATGAACAATGGGATCTACGGAATGACCGGCGGCCAAACGGCACCGACAACCCCACGAGGCATCTCAACTGTCACCAGCCCCTATGGCAGCCTGGAACACAGCTTCGACATCGCGCCCATGATCGTATCCGCTGGAGCCGCTTATGTGGCACGCTGGACGACTCACCATCCGCGCCAGTTGACCAAGGCCATTAAAAAGGGGCTCACCAAGAAAGGGTTTGCCCTGATCGAGGTGGTAACGCAGTGCCCGGTGCAATTCGGCCGGGCGAGCAAACTGGGGGGAGCCGTGGAGATATTGAAGCATTTCAAGAGCAATAGTGTGCGGATTGAAAAAGCCAGAAAAATGGATCCGGCGGAATTGCTTGGCAAAATCGTGGTTGGAGAATTCGTGGACATCGAAAAGCCGGAGCTGTCCAGCGAATGGACTCGGCTCATTCATAGCATGAGGGAGGGGCGGCAATGACACGCACGGAATTAACCATTGCCGGTCTCGGCGGCCAAGGTTCCATATTGGCGGGAATGATGCTGGGAAAGGCTGCCGTGGCCTATGACGGTAAATTTGCCACACATACCCAAGCCTACTCTTCGGAGCTGAGAGGCGGTTTTGCGGCCGCCTGGGTCATCATCGCCGATGAACCGGTGGAGTATCCACGAGTCATCCACCCGGACATTCTGGTTGCCCAGGCGCAGGATTCGATCGACCGTTTCGCGTCATCCCTCAAGCCGGGCGGGATTCTCATCATGGACACGGACATGATTTCGAACATTCCTGAATCCGTCAACGGGGTGTTCCGGATACCGGCCACGTCCATCGCCCGAAACGAGGTCAATGAACCGGTTACGGCCAACATTGTCATGCTGGGCGCTCTCTGCAAATGCACCGATCTGGTCAGCCGCATAGCGTTAGAGGCGGCGATTCAAGAGATGGTGCCCAAGGGTAAGACGGAGAAAAACATGGACGCCTTTCGACTCGGATATGAAAGAGTGAAAGGCGCCTGATTTCAGAATGGCGCCGTTAATTTGGGGACAAAAAGGAGCAGCCATCATGGGTCTCAAGACGAAAGAAGAATACATCGAATCCCTGCGTCAGATGAAGCCGACCGCCTATATGTTCGGTGAAAAAATTACCAGCGTGGTCGACAACCCGCGACTGCGGGCTGGAATCGAATCCACGGGCGCCACCTATGAATTAGCCCAAATGCCGGAATATCAAAGCTTGTTGGTCACCCACAGTCCGTTGGTCGATGAACCGGTTAATCGATTCACCTTGCCACCGGGCTCCACAGAAGATTTGGTGGCGAGGGTGAAAATCAATCGCACGCTGGGGCGATGGGTCGGTACGTGTCATCAACGCTGCACGGGTCTTGACTGTCTTTCAGCCCTATCCATCGTTACCTACGACATCGACCAAAAATACAAGGGATCCTATTTTGAACGGTTCAAGGAATTTTTAAAATATGTGCAAAAAAACGATCTCACCTGCAACGCCGGCGTAACCGATGTCAAAGGCGATCGCTCTCTAGGCCCCCAAGAACAGGCCGATAAGGATATGTATCTTCACGTGGTTCAGAGGCGCAGCGATGGGGTCGTCGTTCGAGGAGCCAAGGCCCACCAGACCGGCTCACTTTCCTCGCATGAAATCATCGTGCTGCCCACTCGCGCCTTGCGCAAAGGGGATGAAGACTACGCGATCGCATTTGCCATCCCGGCGGATTCGCCCGGACTGATCCATGTGGTCGGACGTTCGAGTCTCGACAAGCGGGAGCTCGATGGATGTGATGTGGGAAACATCCGTTACTCCAAATATTGTCCAACGGTCATTTTCGACGACGTGTTTGTTCCCTGGGAGAGGGTCTTTATGTGCGGCGAGGTGGAATTCGCCGCCGAGATGGTCATCAAATTTTCTTCGTACCATCGGCAAAGCCACGGCGGATGCAAATCCGGCAAGATCGACTGCATGACCGGGGCCGCCCTTGCCATGATGGACTATAGCGGCACTGAAAAATCCAGCCATTTAAAGCAGAAGATTATTGACATGGTCCACCGGGCGGAAACGCTGTATGGCTGCAGTCTGGCGGCATCCTACGAAGGCAAAAAACAGCCTTCGGGCGCCTATTTCATCGACACGGTTCTGGCAAACGCTTCAAAGATTCATGAAGGCAAAGAAATGGCGGAAGCCATCCGCCTGATGGTGGACATTTCCGGCGGGTATGTCGCTGATCTGCCGTCGGATAAGGACATTGAAAACCCGGAAATCGGCCCATTGCTCAAGAAATACTTAAAGGGCAAGGATCAGGTCGCGGTGGAAGACCGGATTAAAATGTACCGGCTGATTGAAAAAATGGCCATGGAAAGCGCCGACACCATATCGGATATTCACGGGGGCGGTTCGCCGGAGGCTCACAGGGTGACCATTTTCCGCGAGTGCGATTTAGAAGCTCGAAAAAAGGCTGCAAAACGGCTAGCCGGGATTGACAGCAAGCCCGAATAGGTGGCTGCCAATATATGGGGAGCGCGAAGTGGCAAACAGGTTGTTCGAACGTGTGACGCTGGGAAGCCTGCGACTGAAGAACCGGCTGGTGATGACGGCCATGTCAACTTGTTTCGCCGGGCCGACCGGACAAGTTACGGATCGATTGACCGAATATTATGCCGCCCGGGCCTCGGGTGGTGCTGCCCTGATCACCGTCGAGGAAGCCTTCATCCACCCGCAATTGCCCCATGTAAAAAATGCCCTGGGAGCATATGGAGATCATTTGATTCCGGGGCTGTCCCGGCTGACTCAGCGCGTACACGAAGAAGGGGCGTTCGTCTCCCTCCAACTCGGGATGTATTTCCGCCAGCAGCTAAATGGTTTTCCCCGATATGCTGCGTCCACGCAGGCTCCTGACTGCAGCCCCGACTGCAAAGAACTCACCACCGCTGAAATTCGGTATCTCACCGATCTCTTCGTGGCGGCGGCGGAGCGTACCCGCCGCGCGGGATTCGATGCGATCGAAATCCATGCGTGCCATGGCTGCATCATTTCTGAATTTCTATCTCCTTTCTGGAACCATCGCAAGGACGAATATGGCGGGAGCCGCGAAGGTCGCTTTCGCTTTGCGTTGGACATTCTTCAGGCCATCCGCGTACGCTTAGGCGACGATTACCCCGTTGTCTACCGTATTTCCGGAAGCGAATTTGCCCCGAATGGCTTCACGCCCGAAGATGCCGTAGCGCTCTCGAAAATGCTGGATGAATGCGGTGTATCCGCAGTCAGTATTTCGGGAGGATTGGGTCACGTCAATCACATCGCCATTCCGCCTGGCGATGTCCCTCGCGGTCTGCTGCTGCCCATTGGGAAAGCGGTTAGAGAGGCCATCCGCGTCCCCGTGATCGTCGGCAATTCGATGACACCGGATATCGCGCGTGCCGCAGTGGAGGGCGGGATGGCCGACCTGATCGGGCTTGGACGCCCGTTGATTGCTGACCCGGAGTGGCCTCGCAAAGTAGCAGAGGGTCGGCTGGAAGACATCCGCTCCTGTTTGCGCTGCAATCAGGGCTGCTTCGGTGCAGTCCGCGATCCTAAACGCTCCTGGATCAGCTGCATGTATAATCCCCTGGCCGGCAGAGAATTTGAGAATCCGATCACGCCCGCAGAGGTGGTTAAACGGGTGGTGATCGTCGGCGGCGGCCCGGCAGGCTGTGAAATGGCTCGGGTTAGCAGGCTTAGAGGGCACCTCGTCACGTTGCTTGAGAAGGCCGAATGTCTGGGGGGTCAGATTCGGTTGGCTGCCGTGCCTCCAGCTAAAGGTGATTTCGGTAAGATGCCAGAATTTTATGAGCACGAACTGAGGCGCTTGGGCGTTGATATACGGTTGAAAACGATGGCGGATACGGCGCTTTTAAATGCCCTGGATGCTGATGTTTATGTGTTTGCTACCGGCACGGAACCTGCTAAACCACCGATCCCCGGTGTCGGTCTCCCCCATGTGGTCACTGCCCGCGAGGTCTTTTCCGGAAAAATTGAAAATCTGATCAGTCCCGTGGTCGTCATCGGAGGGGGTGCCTCTGGTCTGGAGACCGCCGACCTCCTGGCCGCACGCGGACATCGCGTCACGGTGGTGGAAATCCTTGACGCCGTCGGCCGTGATATTCTTACAGGTATTGGGGTACGTGAAGCCTTGATGCATCGACTTCATGCAAACAGTGTCACCTTAGTAATAGGCCATCGGGCGATTGAAATTACGCATGAATCGGTGCGGGTGTCCGACCGGCCATTGGTTGGCGGCGGGCAGGTCACCGATCTCCCGGCGCGAAGTGTCGTGCTGGCGTTGGGAGGAAAGCCGCGAATGCCTGCAAGCCAGGACACACTTCCGAAGAAAGCGCTCTGTTATCGGGTTGGAGATTGCTGGAACCAGGGAAACGCCTTGGATGCCGTCCATCAGGCGTTCGCGCTCGCAGTAAAGATTTGAACCGTCGGTGAAGCGAAAGTTTTCTTAACACATTCTAAAGAAGGAGGGATCGATGAATCGAGGACTTGCGTTGAAATCGATGGTGTTTGCAGCATGTTTGATTTCGCTCGTCGTTTTTTCCATCTCGGATGCCCTTGCGGCTCAGCGCATTCGCGTGGCCACAGTGGCTCTTCCGGAGACAACCATTGGACAAGGGTTGGTTAAATGGAAGGAACTGCTGGAGAAGCGCACCAGCGGCAAAATAGAAGTCAAGATTCTTGATCGGGCCGTTATGGGCGGCGACCGCGAAATGATCGAAGCCTGCCGTCTCGGCACTCTGGACAGCGCAATTGTCAGCGGCTCGGTGATTGCCAATGTCATTCCCGAGTTTTTTATGATTCCCTTGCCCTATTTGTTTAATGATCACAACGAGGCCAACGCTTTTCTCGATGGTCCGCTGGGGCAGAAACTTTTCAATCTTCTTCCGCCCAAGAACCTGGTGGGGCTCGGCTGGGCCACCTGGTCATTCCGTGGGATCTGGAATGTGGTCCGCCCGATCACAAAACCTGAAGATTTTAAAGGAATGAAGATTCGGACCGTAGAAACGCCACTGGATATGGCAACCATCAATTACATGGGGGGGGTTGCCACCCCAATGGCCTGGAGCGAAGCCCTGCTTGGGATGCGCCAGGGGACGGTGGATGGAATTTCAACGACCTATGGGCTTGGCTACTACCTCAAACTCTATGAAATGTCAAAATTTGCTACCCAGACCAAACACTATTACGAAACAGCGCCACTGATTATGAGCAAGGCCTTTTTTGACGGACTCAGCCCTGCCGATCAGAAGCTCGTGAAAGAAACCGCGGCTGAAGCCATGCTGTGGGCCCGAAAGGAACAAGCCCAATATGATGAAAAATCCGGCCCTCTGCTGGAAGAAAAGGGAGTTAAAGTCAATTCGCTGAGCAAAGAGTCCTTTGAAGCATTCAGAAAACTTGCCCGACCCACCTATGATGAATTCAAGCCGAAGATAGGTGAAGCATTCATGAACGAATCCATGGTCTTTATCGATAATTTTCGGAAAAACAAATAGCCGAAACAGCGGTGAAGCGGCATCATGCCGCTTCACCGCAGGAAATTAGATGATATGCTGGCCAAATTGCTCAATAGGCTTGAATTTTGTTTAAAAGTCATCTGCGGTTTGTTCTGCGGTATCCTGGTTGCCATTTTGTTTTACGCCGTTGTCATGCGGTATTTGTTTCATTCACCCCCGGCCTGGAGCATGGAATTCGGTCGGTTTCTTTTCTTGTGGATGATCGTCTTAAGCGCGGTCTTGGTGACTCGTGAACAAAGCCACATCCAGATTACCCTGTTGCAGGACCGGCTGCCTCCCCGCTGGCGTATCGTTTGGACCAGTATTTTAAAAATTCTGATGATTTGTTTTTGCGGGGTCCTGGTACGCCAAGGGTTTCTGATTCTGCCGTTGGTTTCCGAAGCGGCGACCCCCACCCTCGGAATTTCAATGGGCTGGCTATATGTCACGGTCCCCATCGGAGGATTGCTGATGGGGCTTGCCACCGTGGAGACCTTAATCCGGTCGATTGTCGAGTACCGTAATACTATTGCCGGAGGGGAGCAAACGGCATGTTGATGCTATCTGTGCTCATTCTGTTTATAGCCTTGACGCTGTTGGGAACGCCACTCTTCTTCTCATTTGGTCTTGCTGCAACCTACGCATGCCTTGCCGGCGACATCCCGCTGCGGATCATCGCCCAGCAGATGATGATTGGAATGGATTCTTTTACACTTCTGTCCATACCGGGGTTCATCCTCGTCGGCGAAATCATGTGTCAAGGCGGTATAGCCCGGCGGGCGGTTGAATTTGCCAATTCGCTCATGGGGCACTTTAAGGGCGGCTTATCCATGGTCGCTGTCTTCACCGGCATGGTTATGGGAGGGATTTCGGGGTCGGCCGTCGCCGATACGGCGGCAGTCGCTTCAGTGCTGGTGAAATCCATGGAAAAGGAAAATTACCCGCGGGATTTTTCTTCCGCGGTGGTGGGGACTGCCGGGCCGTTAGGCAATATCATTCCGCCCTCAATCCCCATGGTTGTCTATTCGATGGTGGGCGGGCTGTCGCTTCTGGATCTTTTCTTGGCCGGCTATATTCCGGGCATGATGATCGGCGTAAGCCTGATGGCCTTTTGCCACATTACATCAAAGAAAAAGGGATACGGGCCTCCGATCACCAATAAATTCTCCGGCCTCAAGGTATGGGTAACGTTCAAGCGTTCGATCCTGGCTATCTTCACGGCCGTTATCATCGTCGGGGGGATCGTCAGCGGCATGTTTACCCCTACAGAATCGGCCATGATCGGCGCGGTTTATTCGCTTGCGGTCGCCGTCGTCATCTATAAAGAGATGTGTTTGAACCAATTGCCGAAGGTGCTGGTCGACTCGGCCAAAACAACGGCAAAACTGGTCATTATCATCGCTTCCGCGACAGTCTTTTCCTACATCTCCATCAACGAAGGGGTCCCGGAGCTTTTCCGGGATTTCATGATGGGAATTTCCCGAAATAAGATTGTCATATTGCTTATTTTAAACATCATCCTGCTGCTCGCAGGATGCGTCATCGATATCCTGGTGGCCACGGTGATTATCGTGCCGGTGTTGATTCCTCTTTCGGAGGCCATGGGTATCGATCAGTTGCATGTGGCCTTGATTTTTGTCATCAATATGTCCATTGGCCTGTTGACTCCCCCCGTAGGCTACTGTTTGTTTGTCTCATCGGCCATCGCCGGGATCCCAATGGAGCAAACAGCCAAGGCCTCGATTCCGATAGTAATCATAATGGTAGGAATCCTACTCCTCGTCACTATTTTCCCTCAATTGACACTGCTCGTTCCTATGTTGGTTCACTGAATAATTTTATAGATACGGCAAGGAGAATCTCTATGCATTGGGTCAATAGGAAGGATGTCAAGGAAATACAGCTGCCGGGTCGCCAATGGAAAAAACTGATCGGGCCGGAGGAGAGCGGCTGCCACAACATGATTATGGGTCTGGTTAGTTTTCCGCCCGGCAGCGATCCCGGTCAACATCAGCATGAACGCGAGGAGGAAATCATATATGTCGTTTCCGGGCGGGGTGAAACCAAGGTCGGAGACGAAATTTATCCGCTGGAACCGGGGGTGGCCGTGTTCACCGAACCCGGTGTCCCCCACGGTGTGAAGACAATCGGAAGCGAACCGTTGGTGCTGATCTCTGTGTTCAGCCCTCCGGTTAAGCCGGGTTCCTACGATAAAAAGAAATAATTCCCGGGCATCCGGGAAATTCCAAAACTGTTGGAGGCAAGTCATGAAGAGGGATGAACTGCTCAAGGAGGTCACGACCTATTTCGCTGAATCCGACCATTGGCGCCGATTGTGCGCTGCACTCCATGGCGACCGGGATCCACAAGGGTCACACGTTCACGCTTATGTGGATACATCGGTACATCCCGACTCGCTCGAAGTATTGATGACGGGCTATTTCAAACAGATGGGGTGGCCGTCCGCACGCAAAATCGATCATATGGCTCCCAAGGCGGGCATGGGAAGCCTTCATGGGGTGGAGCCCGAGGGGAAACCGCACTTTGATTTTCAGTGGTTCTTCAACAAGGATGTCGGTTTGCGCGCCTGCAACGGTGGCGAATCCGGATGCAACCTGCTGGTCTGGAACCGCTGGTACATAGATCGATTTTATGATCAATTTCCCTTCCGGAAGGTGGGCCCTGCAGAAGAAAAAGTCTTGGAGCAATATTTCCGCTCTGAACATTTTCTGAAAGGCCTTGAATTTCCGGTAAAGCCGACGACCAACCACATGCACATCAACGTGCATTCCAGCATCCATCCGGACTTCATCCAGAAATTCGCCGAGCCTGCGCTGGCCAGGGAGGGTTTCAAGCTTTATTACACCTGCCCCAACGTTTACCTGGCCGATGGGAAAAACTACAGAGGCAAACTAGTGTTCATGTGCCAGACGCCGGAGGTTGTCTTCGACATCGGGTGGAAGTTCACCTCCGAGGTCCTCATCGAACCGGCTATGGAGCCATGGATATTCAAGACTCATCCGGGGTACGACGTCTGGGAATCCGACATGTTGGCCGCTGTGATGAACGCGGATTATGTGCGATTGACCGACAGCGAAATTCAACAGGTGCTTGCTGCCTGCAAGGTCTGAAACGGTGGCGAATGGCGAGGCGGTGAATCGATGATCGGCTTTGCAGCTTCGGGTGCTGAGTTCCCAAAATTTTACCGTGCGGTCCAACGTTTTGATAACTCGATCATTGCAAACGTATCTGCTGCCGTTCGACGGGAATTCGGCCGCCTCGACTTAGCCCCTAAGGTGCGGACCGGTCAGCGCGTTGCAGTGGCGGTGGGCTCTCGGGGGATTCACGGGCTTGATAAAATCGTGGCCGGAGTGGTGGATTGCCTGAAATCCATGGGGTTGGAGCCTTATATATTTCCGGCCATGGGCTCCCACGGGGGCGCCACCGCAGCGGGGCAAGCGTCGCTGCTGCGCGAACTCGGCATCAGCGAGACAACGGTTCAGGCTCCAATTGTCTCCACTATGGACGTTGTGTCGTTTGGAAAATTGCCAAGCGGGTGCGAAGTTTTTTTCGCTGAAGATGCACTGAAAGCCGATCACGTGTTCGTCATCAACCGGGTGAAGCCCCACACGGCGTTTCGGGCTGAAGTGGAGTCGGGGCTCTGCAAGATGCTCGCCGTCGGGTGCGGTAAACATCGAGGGGCAATGGCGATGCATACTCATGGCCTGGCGGCTAACATCGTACCCGCTGCTGAATGCATAATTCAAAGGGCTGGGATTTTAGGCGGATTGGCCGTCGTGGAAAACCCTTTGGACCGCACACATACAATGCGGTTGGCCATCCCCGACGAATTCGAGGCTGTTGACCACGAACTTTTAGTTCTGGCCCGACAGTTGTTGCCGCGGATTCCAATCGATAAACTAGATATTCTGGTGGTTGATGAAATCGGCAAGAATGTCAGTGGCGGCGGGATGGATACCAATGTCATCGGGTTCTGGCGCCGAGATGGCGGTGAAAGGGAACCGGATTTCCGGACGCTGATTGTGTTGGATATCACACGGCAATCGCATGGCAATGCGCTTGGAATAGGTATGGCCGACATGACTACTCGCCGCGTCTTTGACCAAATCGATTTCGAGGCCACTTACACCAATGCGCTCACATCCGGGATATGGGCCAGCGCCAGAACGCCTATCGTGATGCCGGATGACCTAAGTGCACTGACAGCAGCAGTTTCAAAGGTACCGGAGCCTGTACGAGCCCGTATAGTGCGCATTCAGAATACCCTGAATCTCGAAACCATTTGGGTGACGAGCGAGTTATTACCGGAACTTGAGAGTCGGTCCGACATTCAGGTGGACCGGCGCCCGTTGCTGCCTGAATTCGATCTCAACGGTAGGTTCAAACCTTTCCCCGTGGAAGGCACCTGAAAACTATTTCTCACATGCCGAAACCATTTAATGAAGATTTCTGATATGGACGCCGGAAATAAAGCCATAGTTACGGGAGTCACCGGGGTTATCGGGCGCAGTCTGGCGCAGTACCTGAGCAGCCAAGAAAATTGGACCGTTATTGGGCTGTCACGGCGAAAGACGGACCTTGCCGATGTGCCCGGCAGATTTCAGCATATCCAAATTGACCTGCTGAATGCATCTGAATGCAGAGATAAGCTGCGCGGCGTGCAAGGTATCACCCACATATTCCATGCGGCTTATGTGGATAGGCCCACCATGGCCGAACGGGTACCGCCCAACATGGCTATTCTGGTGAACGTGGTTGACACTATCGAACCGTTCTCCGAGACACTCAGGCATATCCACATACTGCAAGGGACCAAGTACTATGGCAACCACCTCGGCCCATTCAAGACTCCCGCCAAGGAAACAGATCCCCGCCACATGCCACCCAATTTTTATTACGATCAAGAAGATTTTATCAGGGAGCGGCAATCCGGCAGATCATGGACCTGGTCAGCCTCCAGACCGCATGGCGTTTGTGGTTTTGCGGTAGGAAATCCGATGAATTTGACTATGGTCGTCGCCGTGTACGCAGCCATTTCAAAGCAGTTAGGTCTGCCTTTATGTTTTCCCGGCACGCCTGGCAATTACAACGCCATTTACCAATGCACGGATGCCGAGCACCTGTCCAAAGCAATTGTCTGGATGGCTGTCGAACCGCAATGCGCCAACGAAGCATTTAACATCACGAACGGCGATTTCATCAGATGGGGGAACCTTTGGCCCAAACTGGCCGCCTATTTTGGAATGGAGCTCGGGTCGCAACGCCATATCACGCTGAGCGACATGATGGCGGATAAGGGACCGGTATGGGACCGTATTGTCAAAAAATACGGCCTTAAGCCTTATCGATATGAGGAAATTGTATCCTGGGAATTCGGCGATTTTGTGTTTACGCCCGAGTTTGACATCATGTCTGACATGACCAAGGCGCGGCAATATGGTTTCTGCGAGGTGGTGGATACCGAAAAAATGTTTTTTCGCTTGTTCGACCAATTCCGGAAGAACCGCATCATTCCATGACATACAAACTGAGGGCGGATGCTCGACCACGCAGGACGCAAATTTATGAAGTGCAAGTGATTTATCGACACCCAGCATGCCTACCAAGGCTGAAAGGAGGTGCCTCTAGGAAATAATCGGAAAAGCGCAAGGTTACAAGGGCTCTATGAAGAAATCAGGCTGAATCACAGAATAGCTGACGAGGAGGGGGCGCATGAAAAACTATAGGAAATCTTGCTCTATCATTTTTGTCATGGTCGGTCTTTTCCTGATGACGTCTTTCATCAATCTGCATGCGGCAGACTACAGAATTCGCGTGGCCAACCCTGTTGCCGCGGACCACTCATGGGGGCGCGCGGCCGAGGTGTTCAAACAAGAGGTGGAAAAGCTATCCGGCGGGAAGATTGCCGTCGAAGTCCATCATGTCGGAGCGCTTGGCAAGGTTCGTGAGACTATGGAAATGGTTCGGATGGGGACACTGGAATCAGCACTCGGAGGAGTGGCTAATTTCCAGCGAAATGTCCCCGAACTGGGCATCACAGTGCTTCCTTATCTCTGGAAGGACCTGAAGCGGCAATACGAGGTGTTGGATGGCCCTCCCGGAAAAGAGCTTGATAAGAGGATGTTGGCTGCCGGCTTCTACAGCTTGGGTTTCTGGGACAATGGATTCCGACATGTCTCCAACAGCCGCAAACCTGTCCAAACCGTCGACGACCTTAAAGGCCTTAAGATCAGAACGCTTCCAACACCTGTCCATACGGGTTTCTTCAAAGCCTGCGGAGCAGCCCCAACCCCGATGGATTTCACAGAACTATTTGAAGCGCTGAGGAGCGGCGTGGTCGATGCCCAGGAGAATCCGCCATCCATGACCTACACGGCCCGGTTTTACGAAGTTCAGAAATTCTATTCCCTGACGGGCCATGTCAACGAAGTTGGAGTATTTATCATGAACAAGGGTTTCTATGAGAAGCTGCCCA
This sequence comes from Deltaproteobacteria bacterium, assembly GCA_016219005.1. Taxonomy (GTDB): domain Bacteria; phylum Desulfobacterota; class Desulfobacteria; order Desulfobacterales; family SpSt-501; genus SpSt-501. The sequence continues at coordinate 33,036 of JACRCN010000051.1, read as the reverse complement.
AAGAACTTCGGGCAGTGGTGGATCAGGCCGCCAAAAAGACAAAGACATGGCAGTGGGCCGAAAATGATAAGGACAACCAGAAGTATTTGAAAGATATGGAGAAGGCTGGAATGAAGGTCAATAACCTGACCGAAGCCGAACTGGCCAAATTCCGCAAGATCGCACACGAAGGGTATGCGGATGCGGTCAAGGATTTCGGGAAGGACGGAAAAGATTTGACCGACATGTTCGTGAAGGCAAATAATTAATTGAAAGGAGAGGGTAGGCTTCGCAGAGAGAGCCTACCCTCCTTCCCTGGGGGCGACATGTTCTTCGATATCCTGAACAAGTGCATCAGAGTAGCGACCATCGCCATTCTTTCTGTCATAACGGTCATGGTCTCAGTCGAAGTCGTCCTCCGCTATTTGTTTGGGACTTCTCTCTACATAACAGAGGAATTTACTCGCTACTCTCTGGTCTGGATGGTTTTTCTGGGCTCCAGTTTCGCCATCAGGGAAAACAGTCACTTCAGAATGGAGATCTTTGTCGACCGTTTCCGGGGCCGGACTATCTCAGGGTTTAATCTCGCGGCCCAGCTTTTGCTTGGTATTTTTCTGGTCTTTCTGATCGTCGAGGGAATTGTTGCCCTTTCTTTCCAATTTGAACAGATCATTCCTACCCTGAATATCTCCATGTTCTGGTTCTATTTAGCGCTCCCCGTGGGTGGGGCGCTCATGATCTTGAACCTGCTTCCTAAAATTTGGGAGAATATTCAGATCGTTTCAGGACGGCGTGAACCTCCTCCAAATAAGGCGCAGGGCCAAGAAGGAGGTACCTCATGATCTTTTTGTTCATCGCCTTTTTTGTTACCATCCTTCTTGGCGTGCCAGTGGCCTTCTGCCTGGGGCTGGCGGCTTTGGCCTTCCTGCTGTTTAGCGGACAGGAATCCTTACTCATCATACCCACCCTGATGTTTTCAGGTATTGATTCCTTTCCATTGATGGCCATTCCCTTCTTCATAATGGCAGGAGATCTGGCCGAGCGAAGCGGCATCCTCCCGAACCTGGTAAAGCTGGCCAAGGCACTCGTGGGCCATTGGAGGGCCGGGCTCGCTCATGTAAGCATCGTTACCGAAATGTTTCTTTCTGGGGTCACCGGCACGGCCGTAGGCGATGCCGCCGCCATAGGATCCATTTTCATTCCCAGTATGAAACGGGAAGGCTATGATGCGCGTTTTGCAGCGGTACTGACCGCATCGGCCTCCATCATGGGTCCTCTGATCCCCCCCAGCGTGGGGATGCTGATATACTCATTCGTCCAGGGAGGAACGGTTTCCGTAGCCGCTCTTTTTCTGGCCGGTATAGTGCCTGGGGTGCTGGTCGGGATCGGGCTTATGGTCATTTCCTATATATTGGCCAAGCGGCGCAATTACCCTGTCAGCGGTGAGAAATTCAGCCTCCTGAATGTAATCCGGAGTTTCAGAGGGGCTATGTTAGGCATTGTCGCCATGCTGATCATCCTGGGAGGGATCCTCACTGGAGTTTTCACACCAACCGAAGCCGGGGCAGCCGCAACAGCCTACGTTCTGATCGTTGGGACGATTGTCACCCGGAAACTGAGTCTTCCCGCCGTCATGGACTCGATTTTTACGACGGCCGTCACCAGCTCGGCTATCTTGCTTCTTATGGCTACTGCAAAGGTTTGCGCCTGGATCTTGACCAGCGGCCAAATCCCCCAGAAGGCAGGCATCCTTCTGATGTCACTTTCCTCCAGCCCCTTCTTTTTTATTACACTGGTTGTTCTCTTTCTGAACTTCCTTGGGTTTTTCATAGAGGCCATCGCTATAATGATCATGTTCGTGCCGGTGTTCGCGCCGATCGCTGCCTCTTACGGAATTGAGGCGCACCACTTCGGCCTTGTTTTCGTCATGGCGATACAGATTGCTTTGCTCACGCCACCCGTAGCCCTGAGTCTCTTTGTAACTTGTCGAATCGCGGGTATTAAGCCGGACGAAGCTTTTAAAGAAATCGTTCCCTTCTGGAGCTTCCTGACGCTTCTGACTCTTGCGGTGGCCTATTGGCCTGACTTGACGATGTGGCTTCCGAGACTGCTCGGATATGTGAGATAGATGTCTATCAAGTGAATTTATAACGGATGAGGTGTAGTTGAGCTTCCATCCAAGAGGCAACTTCATGGATCTTTTTTCTCCCATCCATTTGAAGGGTGTTAAATTCAAGAACCGGGCCGTTATGGCGCCCATGGTGCTCAACCTGGCAGGAACCGATGGCTCCGTTACAGAGGCCTTCCGGGATTTCTATTTAGCCCGGGCGCGCGGTGGAGTCGGCTATATCATCCTCGGGGCGACCTTCGTTCATCCACATGGTAGAGGTTTCGGGCGCCAACTGGGCATCGACAGAGATGGCTTGATACCAGGCCTTGCCGCCCTTGCTCATGCCATCGGTGGGCATTCCCGTATTGGCGTACAATTGAGCTTTAAAAGTATCGGAAGAATGGCCAAGGATTTCACCTTGGATGAAATCCGGTCCTATCGCCAGGCGTTCGTTAAGGCAGCAATCCGGGCGAAAGACTCCGGTTTTGATGCAATTGAGCTGCATGCTTGTCATGATTACTGGCTGAACTTCTTCCTTTCTCCGCATTTCAACACCCGCACGGATGAGTACGGGGCCAGCTTGGAAAATCGCTTCAGGCTGCTGCGGGAGACCGTCGAGGAAATCGTCTCCGCGGTAGGGCCTGATCTGATTCTGGGTGTACGCCTGAGCATGGTGGATTTCTTGGAAGGCGTTGGTCTAAACCTGGACGAAACGATCGAATTCGGCCGACGCCTGGAAGCTCTGGGGGTGAATTACCTGAGCGCCTCGGCCGGTATTGGTTTTACCCAGTACCGGATGTCGCCTCCCTGTGAGGTCCCGAGAGGCCGCCTGTTGGTTTACGGGCGGGCGCTTCAGCAGGTGGTATCCATACCGGTGATTGGGGTGGGCCGACTGGACCGGCCTAACATTTTCCGTGAAGCCGTCGAAGGCGGCTATGTCAACATGGCCGCTGTGGGCAGAGCTCTTATCGCCGATCCTGACTTTGTGGAAAAGATCCGACAGGGACGAGAGGATGAAATTCGACCATGCCTGGCCTGCTATGGCTGTCTCACATGCCTGCATAAAGGCGAAAGCGTTCGCTGTGCAGTCAATCCAATGATTGGCCGCGATTTTACACAGCTGCCTCCGCTATCCAGTCCGCGGCGTGTACTCGTTGTCGGTGGGGGGCCCGCTGGCCTGAGCGCTGCTGCAGCCGCAGCCGAGCGGGGTGCGGATGTGGTCTTGGCCGAAAAACGGACCGAAGCCGGTGGCGCCCTGGCTGTGGCCGCGCGCCCTCCTTTCAAAGATGCTATCACCGACCTCAACACATACCTGATCAAAAAAGCGGAAGCCGCCGGGGTGCGGTTTGAGCTCGGACGTGAAATTACTCCGGAGACCGTGCTGGGCTTTCAGGCCGACGATGTCATCATAGCCACCGGCGCGCTTTCTATCCGGCCGGAATGCATCGATCCCGATGACCGCCAGGTGGTCGATGCAGAGGAAATTTTAAGCAAAGACTCAATTGTTGCAGGGCGCTACTTGGTTATCGGCGGCGGAGTCGTTGGCCTGGAGACGGCTGATTATCTCGCCGACCGTCGGGCTGAGGTCACAGTGGTGGAAATGCTGGAACAAATGGGGCAGGGTCTGGGGCCTAAGCGCTTGACACTCGTCTTCGATCGGCTCCTAAAGATGGGCGTCAACCTGCTGACAAAAACCCGGGTGCTGTCCGTTCGAGACGGTATGGCTAAAGTGTCGATCGGCAACAATGAAACGGTGTTAGGACCTTTTGATAGTGTCGTGATAGCGGTGGGTTACCGTAGCGACTCACGGTTGGCTGAGGCACTGGAAGGGCGGGTGCGGGTGCGGGTCATCGGCGATGCCTGTCGACCGCGATCCATCTGTGAAGCCATCACTGAAGGCCTCGACGCCGCTTTGGCTTTAGAGGATGGAGCCGTCAAACCCGCATGAAGTCCAAGCAGCGGCTGAGATTGATAACATGGCAGACTTAAAAACGAATGGATTGCCGGCTGGTCTTAATGTTCTGCTTCCCGGAGTGCCCGGCTCGACCAGTCGAGGGTACCTTGGCTATTGCGCCGTGACGCTATTCACCTTGGACGGCAAGGGTGAATGGGGCCTTTTCGACACCGGCCATTACAGTGACCGAAATCTTCTGCTGTCTGCCCTGAATAAGGCCGGAATCGAGCCGACAGACATTCGGCATGTCGTTTTATCCCACTTGCATTTTGACCATATTTTGAACCTGCCGCTGTTCCCCCGTGCCGAAGTCTATGTCAGTCAGGCTGAAATTGATTATGCGGAACAGGTGGCCGCCGGCAGTACGGTAGACCACGCAGTGCCTGATTTCTGGGAGTTCTTGCTCTGGAATCGATCTATACATCGGGTGGAAAAGGAGCATGAATTGGGGCCCAATTGCAGACTCACGGTTCGACCCGGCCACACGCCTGGGGGGATTGTGATGCTCTGTAAGGAGTCCGAAATCACGGCTGTTTGCGGTGATGTGATCAAAAATGCATGGGAGGCCGTTAGCGGCAAAGCCGCCATGGCGGCGTCGGCCCAAGATGCCGCCGAAAGCATTCGCGTCGTCATGGCGCAGGCGGAAGTCATCATTCCCGGACACGACCGGCCGTTTCGACATTTCCAGGGAGGACTGGAGTTTCTGTCGCCATTCCAGTGGGAGGTTAGAACAAATCTGTATCCTGAGCCCCTTAACAATCCGGTGCTGGTGATGGAACGAATTGCAGCCCGGCATCTGTACTGATTTGGTTGCCACTCTGTTGTTGGACCTAAAACAAGGAGGAAAAAGATGATCAAGCAAAAGGAAACCTATGAAGTGCCCTATGGCTATCGGGCCCGAGTCGGTCTCATCGTGGTCGGACCTAATTTGAATCCTACCCCGGAAATCACCCGCATGCTGCCGGACTATGTTCAAATCCGGGAGACACGGATTCACATGGATCCGGTGGTCAATATCAAGGAATGCTCTAAATTGAGTGGGCCTCTGGGCAACGCGGCGGCGCTTCTGGCGGAGGGGTTGTCCTCACCCATCATCGGCAACCGCTCGGCGATCGCTTTCGCGTGTACAGCCGGGTCACTGGTCGGCGGGCCGGGATGGGATAAGAAAGAAATCGAGATGATGGACAAAGCTACGGCAGGGTTTTCATGTGCTCGGCATGCGAACGGCCGGATCGTTCAATCCAAGGGCATTCCCAGTACGACCACGGCCACGGCAGCAGAGGAAGCCATGCGGTTTATGGGCTTCAAGAAGATCGTCATCACCGGACCCTATATTGACGAGCTAAACGAACGGTTCCGCAGCTTTTACCAGAATTCGGGCTTTGAGGTCCTCAACGTGAACGGACTGGGGATCGAAGATCTTTATGAGATGGGCTCAACCAAACCATCGCAAGCATACCAGGCCGCCATGAAGGCGGTGGTGCCAGAAGCTGACGGCATTTTCATCACATGTACCAACTTCCGATGCAGCGATGTCATCGAACAGATCGAGCAGGACACCGGCAAACCGGTGGTTACATCCAACCAGGCCACTGCATGGCATCTGATGAAATTGCTGGGTATGAACGATGTGGTGGAGGGCTACGGACAACTCCTTCGTAAGGTTCCCAGAGTTTAGGATCGCTGACAGCCTACGGCACCTGAGGCCGATACGCTTTTAACCGGGACGAGATGGAGATGTGATCTTTCGACAGACTCATGAATCGAGCGGTTGTCATAAGCTGGTTTCCGAAAGTCACATCTCCAGTAAAGTCGCTCCGGTGGCCAATCTGCCTATGTTTTTCCGGGGAGATCAACCATGATCAAACGTCTTGCGCTTCTGCATACAGTGAGTTTTCTTGCCGACATGTTCCGCAAGCTTTTGCAGGAGAACCTGCCCAACGTGGAACATTTTCATATGGTGGATGAAGGCATAATTAGAGAATTGATGGCACATGGCAAGTTAACCCCAAAAGTTATCCGGCGAATTGGAACCCAAGCTTTTTTCGCCCAGGAAACAGGAGCCGATTTAATCCTTTTTACATGTTCTTCGACTTCACCTGCGGTAGACATCGTAAGAAATTTTGTCGATATCCCAATCCTGAAAATCGATGAGCCAATGGTAAAACATGCGATTGAATTGGGCGAGGCTATCGGGGTAGTTGCCACCGCCAGGACAACTCAGGAACCCAGTGTCAGTTTAATTGAATCGGCCGCAAGGAAAGAAGGGCGCAAAGTGCGGGTTCAATGTGTTCTTGAATCGGCCGCTTTTCATGCGAAGCTCGAGGGCGACACCCCTAGACATGATCAGCTCGTCAAAGACGCTGTTCACCGGTTAGCGCAAAATAATGATGTCGTGGTTTTGGCTCAAGCGTCGATGGCGCATTTAGCAGAGGTATTGGGGAAGGAGGTTCGCGTCCCCGTATTAGCCAGCCCAGGGTTTTGCATCAAGGCGCTTGAAGAAATTGCTGAAAGGAAGGGATAGCCTGCTAAATGCATTCTTGAATTCCGGGCGCGGCTCTTTGGAATTAGAGTTAAAAATCTGATAGAATATTAAAATTTCGTATATCGTATAATCGATTTGTGATATATAAAATATTCCTTATCAGCTACCATTAATACAACGAGGTTTTTGGGAAAAAACAGGATGCTTCGCCCTAAAAAAGATCTCAAAGCAGATTTCAACAAGCTTATTTCGCAGCTTGAGAACATGATTCTGGGCGGGATGTTTCAGCCTCGCGAGAGACTGATTGAACATGATTTGGCCACGGAATTGGGGGTGAGCCGTTTCTGGATCCGGGATGCGCTAAAAGTCCTTGAAACAACAGGGCTGATCAAGGTGATCCCATACAAGGGAGCCATCGTCTGTGACCTTGATGAAGAAGAGATTGAAGAAATTTTTGAGGTTCGTTTTATACTTGAGGGGTTAGCGGTGCAGAAGGCAGCGACGCAGATAAAAAGGCCTGATATCGATTTCCTAAAACGAATGGCCGATCAATTTGAAAAAAATGTTCAGAGTAAAGATTTTAGCGCCATGATCGCGGCGAATGCAAGGTTTCACGATTATATATATGAGCTTTGCAGCAATAAGAATCTAATTCAGATAATCAAACAACTGCAGGCCCGGTGCCACATCCTGCGTTACCATGCATGGTCGTCTCCGGCGGTGGTTCAACGGATACAGCTTGAGCACAGGAAACTGATCGTCGCTTTGGAAAAAAAGGATTTCAAGCAACTCGAAAAAATTACGACACGCCACATTTCCTATTCCCGGGATTCTTACCTGACTCATTTACGTACGAAAAAAGCCAATATGCTGGAAAACAGCAAACCGCAGAAGCCTCAAAAACCTGTTGCCTTCAAGCGCTTTTCTCATTAATCGCGATTCCCCAAAAACACCTGTCCATTGCAAATTGATCTCTTCCTTTCCCCCGACGCCACGCTCATGGCTCACAATCTTAGGCGCATATCCGGAAAAATCGAACCTGTAATCAAAGAAGAACGCAACCGTGAGGTTTCCGCGTTGCCTCCCCAAGACCTCTTGAATAATCCGATGATTTCGTGCTAATCGGAATCGGACCTGAACAGGTCTTTCCTTTCCGTACACAACCCCTGAACAACTCTTCATCCACGACCGCTTGAACTGGAGTCGGTTATGAATAAAATTCTCTTCTGGTCGGCAGCTGTCAGCCTCCTCCTTTTCCCCGATTGCGTGCCGGCAGCCGAGGTCAAGGTGAGCGACGCCACCCAGGCGTGCATCGAGTGCCACACCGTCATCCACCCGGGCATCATCCAGGACTGGCAGAAGAGCCGCCATTCCCAGGTGACACCCAGGGAGGCCATGGCGGTCAAAGGGCTCGGGCTGAAAGTCTCGAGCACGGATGTGCCTGAGGAGTTGCAGGGTTTCGCGGTCGGCTGTGCCGAGTGCCACACGCTGCGGCCCAAGGACCATGCCGACACCTTTGAGCACAACGGCTACGAGATCCACATCGTGGTCAGCCCCGGGGACTGCCGCGCCTGCCACGCCCAGGAGGCGCAGCAATACACCCGCAACCTCATGTCGCATGCCTACAAAAACCTGGCCGGCAATAAGGTTTACCAGGATCTCGAGCAGACGATCCTGGGCGGCATTCAGCGCAGGGACGGCAAGGTTACGATCCAGCCCGCCAACGCGGCCACCAAGGCCGAGGCCTGCTACTACTGCCACGGCACCCGGCTCAAGGTGACCGGCACCGAGACGCGCAACACCAGCCTTGCCGGCAAGCTGCAATTCCCGAAGATCGACGGCTGGCCCAACCAGGGAGTGGGGCGGGTGAACCTGGACGGCACCCTGGGCTCCTGCGCGGCCTGCCACACGCGCCACCGGTTTTCCATCGAAATGGCGCGCAAGCCTTACACATGCAAGGAATGCCATGTTGGACCGGATGTCCCGGTCAACAAGGTCTACGAGGCCAGCAAGCACGGCAACATATTTTCGACCCACAACACGGACTGGGAATTCAGGACCGTGCCATGGACCATCGGGAGCGATTTCACGGCCCCGACCTGCGCGGCCTGCCATGTCAGTCTGGTGGTGAACACCGAGGGCGAGGTGGTGGCCCGGCGCTCCCACCAGATGAACGACCGGCTGCCCTGGCGCATGTTCGGGCTCGTCTACGCCCACCCCCACCCGATCGAACCGGACATCACCATCATCCGCAACAAGAACGGGCAGCCCCTGCCGACGGATCTGGAGGGGGGCTTCGCGTCGAAGTACCTGGTCGGCAAGGCGGAGATGGACAAGCGCCGCCAGACCTTGCAGGCCGTCTGCCTCAGCTGCCACGGCACAGCGTGGGTGAACGGACAGTGGGCGCGCTTCGAGAACACCATCCGGGAGACCAACGCCAAGACGCTCACCGCAACACAGATCATGACCGACATCTGGGCGGCCGGCCTCGCACTCGGGCCGGCTCAAAACGCCAGTCCCTTCGACGAGGTCGTCGAGCGCCGCTGGGCGGACACCTGGTTGATCTACGCCAACACGATCCGGTTCGCCTCGGCTATGGGCGGCGGCGGGGACTACGGGGTCTTCGCCGACGGCCGCTACGAGTTGAACAAAGCCATCATGGAAATGCAGGACTGGTTGGAGCTGCGACGCCAGCTGCTGCCCGCCAAGAAGCCTTGAAGATAGCCTGAGAAGCCTGTTGTCCTGAAAAAATATCCACCGCAGAGATGCAGAGGAGGCAGAGAAATCCTTCTTTTTGAACCGCCGTGAGCGGCGGCCCAACGTGTATTCCGTCGTGCAGCTCGAAAACGCTCAAACCCACGACCCTTATTGGAACGCTGCCTTGCGCGAGATGGTCTGCACCGGTTTCATGCACAACTACATGCGCATGTACTGGGGCAAGAAAATCCTCGAATGGTCGCCGACGCCGAGTGTGAGGGGTTTGCGACGACTCTGGCATTGAACAACCGGTATTTCATCGACGGCCGCGACCTCAACTCCTACGCCGGTGTCGCCTGGATTTACGGGCTGCACGACCGGGCTTGGCCGGAGCGGGCCGTCTACGGCAAGGTCCGTACCATGATGGCCTCGGGTCTGGAGCGCAAGTGCGACATCCGGGGACACGTGGCAAAGGTGGAAGGACTCTGCCAGGGAGCTCGAAGCCCAAGGTTCAAAGCCGACGGCCGGTGACTGCACTTGAATATTTCCTGAATTCGGGTAAATATAGCCAGTTGCGAGCGTACGCGCTGCGGGGCCTTTTCGGCTCGCGAACGACAAATATGCCGCCCACCTGCCGTATTCCGGCCCGGTCTACGCTGTTTGGGGCAGAAAGGATGAACCCCGCCATGCGGGATACCGGCCGCAAGGCTTCCGAGCCCAAGATCCAGGTTGACCCGATGCTCGCCCCGGGGCAGAGCGAGCGCTTCAAGCGCCAAGTGGAGTTTTTGCTCGAGATCGACAAGCTCAAGCATACCCTGCGCCAGACGATTCTGCTGAACCGGTCGCGCCGGGAGAACTCGGTCGAGCACTCCTGGCACATCGCGCTGTCGGCCATGATTTTTTCCGAGTATGCGAACGGAGGCCGCATCGACCTCAGTCGAGTGATGCGGATGCTCCTGATCCACGACCTGGTCGAGATCGACGCCGGCGACACCTACTGCTACGATGAGCAGGGCCGGCTGGACCAGGGAGAGCGGGAGCAGCAAGCGGCCGAGCGCATCTTCGGACTGCTGCCCGCCGACCAGGCGGCGGATTTCCGCGGCCTGTGGGACGAATTCGAAGCCCACGGGACCCCGGAGGCCCGGTTCGCCCATGCCATGGACCGCTTCCAGGCGTTTCTTCACAACTATTTCACGGACGGGCAGGTGTGGCGGCAGCACGGCATTCGCAGGGGGCAGGTCGTCGACCGCATGCAGCCTGTGGACGACGGCGCCTCGGTGCTGTGGGAATACGTGCGGACTCTTATGGACGATGCGGTTGGCAAGGGATTTCTGGGGCCGTAACGCCGCCCGGTTGCATGGGTCATGGGGTAGGGAAAGTGACCAGAAGCTGTCTCAAAAATACATCCGGCAGTCGCTGGCGGCGTTGCACGCCTCTGAAAAATGCTCACAACCTGCCGCGGCTACGATTTTCATCGGCGTGTGCCGCCCTCGGCTGTGATCTGCTATTTTTGAGGTGGCTTCTATCGAGCGCTAAGATTTCAGGTGCCTAAAATCAAGGATCCATGAACTCGAATTCAATTGAACCCGTTATTCACGCCCGCAAGCTGTCCCGCACCTACCCGTTCGGTGACAGCACCGTTACCGGCATCAACCAGGTCGACCTGGACATCGCCCCCGGCGAACTCGTGGTGCTCAAGGGCGACAGCGGCTCCGGTAAGAGCACGCTGCTGGCCCTGCTGGCCGGGCTGGATCATCCCACCGCCGGCGAACTCGTGGTGGCGGGTCACCACCTGTCCAACTCGGCCGGTGCGGACCTTACCCGCTTTCGGCGGAAGGTGGTGGGAATGGTCTTTCAGTCCTTCAACCTGCTGCCGACCCTGAACCTGCTCGAAAACGTCTGCCTGCCTGCCCTGTTGGCGGGAAAACCGGCTGAAGCCGCGCGCGCCAAGGCGCTGGAACTCCTCGACTGGCTCGGGCTGAAAAGCCGCCTGAAGCATGACCCGGCGCAGCTGTCCGGCGGCGAAATGCAGCGCACGGCCATCGCCCGGGCCCTCATCAACGACCCGGCGCTCATTCTCGCCGACGAACCCACGGGCAACCTCGACAGCCGCAACGGCCGGGTCGTCATCGACCTGCTCGCCGAGCTGAACCGGAGCTCCGGCCGGACGGTCCTGATCGCCACCCACAGCAACCTCGCGGATTCCCTGGCCCATCGCTGCATCCGGCTCAGGGATGGCGCCTTAACGGACCCGACATGCGACGGTTGACTTTCTTCCTGCGGTTTTTTCTGTGGTTCAGCGGCCGCCATCTGCGGCGCCATCTTGGCCGCGCGCTTGTCGTGCTGTTCGGGATCGCGCTGGGTGCGGCGGTGTTCACCAGCGTGCGGCTTTCGGTGCATGCCTCACTGCATTCGTTCAGCCGCAGCATGGATTTTTTCGCCGGCACGGCCGAAAAGGTTCTGGTGCGGCCCGGCGGCTATGTGCCCGAGGGCGTCCTGCCGGTCCTGCTCGCACATCCCGCTGTAAAAGATTTCTCGCCGCTGCTTACCACTTTTGTCCGGGTCTATCCGCCGCAGGGCAGCTCATTTCTGCTGATCGGTATCGACCCGCTCCTGGACCAGTCGTTCCGCAAGTGGCGCATCCGGGGCGACCGGGAAAAGACGGCCGAGCGCTGGCTGGATCTGATCCGCGAGCCGTACACCGTGATCTTGACGGAGCCGCTGGCCCGCGAGCTCGGCACGGTCTCCGGCGCCCGGCTGAAGCTCGAGCACGCCCGCCGCACGGCCGAGTTCCGCGTGGCGGGGATCTTGATCCCGGAAGGCCTGGCACTGGTCGAGGGCGAACGGGTCGCCCTGACTGACATCGCCACCTTCCAGGAACTCACGGGTCTGTATGGCCTGGTCGACCGCATCGACCTCACCTTCAAACCCAAGACCTCGCCGCTGGATATCGAGGATCTGGCCCGGAAGCTGCCCGATGAGCTCGAGCTGCGATCGCCCTCGGCCGCCCGGGACAGCGGCACCGCCATGATCCGGGCCTACCAGCTGAACCTGTCCGTATTGAGTTTCGCATCGCTCTTTGTGGGGATGTTCCTCGTTTATAGCCTGGTGGCTTTAAACGCCGCCTCACGGCGGCGAGAGCTGGCCATCCTGCGCGCGGTCGGGGCCTCCCCGCGCCTGCTGTTCAACCTGTTTCTCGCGGAGGGGGCGCTCTTCGGACTGTGCGGCTGGCTGCTGGCGATCCCGTTGAGCTCGCTGCTGGTGAGGTACCTCCTGCACTCGGTGAGCCAGACCATCTCCACCCTGTTCGTGCGGGTGCAGGTGGAGGGACTGGTGCTCAGCCCCTGGGAGATCCTCGTCAGCTTCGCGGTGACCCTTTGCATTTCCATCGCGGCTGCCTTTCAGCCGGCGCGGGAGGCCATGGGCGTATCCCCCAAGGAGGCCATGGAAATCGCCCAGACCGGTGTGCGGCGTCGGCGCTCGGTGCGGAGGCTGGCTGCGTGGGCGGTGGGGTGCATCCTGCTCTGCGTGCCGTTGTCGTTGATGCCCGGTATCGGCGGGGTACCGCTGCCGGGCTACCTGGCGATCCTGCTGCTCTTCGTGGGCTTTGCCCTGCTGGCGCCGTGGATGCTGGAGCGGGTGGGCCGGGCCCTATCCCCGGTGCTGCAGCGGTTTGCCGGGATGCCGGCCTACCTGGCCGGCCGCTACCTGCGCGACAGCGGCGCCCGCACCTCCATTTCGGTGGGGGCGTTGATCACGGCCGTGGCCCTCTTCACCGCGCTGGTCATCATGATCCACAGCTTCCGGCAGACGGTCGAGCTGTGGGTCCAGCAGACCGTAAGCGGGGACCTGTTTGTCACCACCAAAATGGGTCAGGTGAACCGTTTCCGGTTCCCCATCCCCGAGCCGATCGTGGCCGGGCTCAGCCAGCTGGACGTCGATGCGGATCTTGTCCCCAGCCGGCGTTTCCAGATGACCTACGGCGATTTCCCCTACGAGTTCGAAGTCATGGGCATGGAGACCTTCCTGAAGCACGGCGGCTTCGTGTGGATGAAAGGCGACCCGGAAACAGCCCGGCCGCTGCTTCTGCGGGGAGAAGGGCTGCTTGTGTCGGAGGTTTTCGCCAACCGCACGGGGCTCGGCATCGGGGACATGTTCCGGGCGCAGATCGAGGGCTCGCGCATAGAGATCCCCGTGGCGGGCATCATCCGGGATTACCGCACGGATGGGGGCGTCGTTTTCTACTCCTGGAAGCAGTTCAGGCAACGCTTCTACGATCCGCAGTGGAGCGGAGTGCGGTTTTATTTCCGGGACCGGACCCGGGACATCGACGCCCAGACGACCGGGCTGCGCGACACTCTCATCGCCCGCTGGGGCGATCGTCTGGACATGATCAGCGGCAAAGAGCTGCGGAATGGCGTGCTGAAAATCTTCGACGAGACCTTTGCCATCACCACGGTCCTGCTGCTGATCGCTCTCGCCGTGGCCTCTCTGGGCATCACGACCACGCTGACGGTCCTGGTGCTGGAGCGCACACGCCAACTGAACACGTTGTTCGCCGTCGGCGCCAGCTTCGGGCAGATCCGGTCGATGATCTGCTGGGAGGCGGGCTTCCTGGTGGTAGCCGGGGAAATGGCCGGGCTTGCCTGCGGGTTTGTCCTGTCCTACATGTTGGTCTATGTGATCAACCGGCAGTCGTTCGGGTGGACCTTTCTGTACACGGTGGACTGGGGCACGCTCGCGCTTTCATTCCCGCTGATCGTGCTGGCCGCTCTGGTGGCGGCGTTGCCGGCGGTGCGCACGGCGTTTCGAGAGCCGCCGGCGGCGCTTTTGAGAGAAAGGTGACGGCTTTGCCGAAAGCCCGATTTCGGCGTTGCGCTTCGTCGCGCAGTCGCTGCGGCGTGCAGGGTTTACGCCTCGCTCGGCGGGGCTTGCGCGCCTTGAACTCGGGCTTTGGGCTTTATCGCCTCCGATACTATTAATAATAGATTTTGGTTCAACCCTTGAAAGCGCATACGATGATGTTACGGCAAAAAAAGCTGTTGTGGATGCTGTTGTGCATAACAGCTTCTGTCAGCATAGCTGCGGCCGATGACTCCTCCGGGTTTCTGTCGGTGACCGGTCCCTGCCGCTTGGAGTTCCCGCGGGACCACTCGCCGCACCAGGGCTTCCGCACGGAGTGGTGGTACTGGACCGGCAATCTCAAGTCGGAAACCGGGCGCCACTTCGGTTTTCAGCTGACGTTCTTCCGCTATCAACTGACGCCTTTCGGAGGGGCGGCGGAGTGGCCGGAACCGCGCTCGGCCTGGCGCAGCCGGCAGATCTATCTCGGCCACGCGGCGCTTTCAGATCTTTCAGCCAAGCGCCATTTCCAGGCTGAGCAGGTCGGCCGCGAGGCCCTCGGCCTCGGAGGCTGGGTTCAGTGGGGCCCCGATATCACTTTTTTTCTCCGGGACTGGAGTGCCGTGATCCTGCCGGATTCCCAGCACCTGAAAGCCAGCGGTGAGGGTTTCTCCTTCAGCCTGGAGTTGAAGCCCGCCAAGGCGCCCGTGGCGCACGGGATAGATGGGTACAGTCGTAAGGGATCCACCCCGGAGCGTGCCAGTTGCTATTATTCCTTCAGTCGACTGGAGACGAGGGGTTACGTGACCGTTGCGGGCAAGTCCATTCCCGTTCAGGGCGTGAGCTGGATGGACCATGAATTCAGCACGGCGCCTCTCGAATCCGGGACCGTCGGCTGGGACTGGTTCAGCATCCAGCTCTCGGACAAGACTGAAATCATGATCTTCCTCCTGCGCACGGAAGGCGGCGGGGTCAACCCGGCCTCGAGCGGCAGCTACATCGACGCCTCCGGGGCCGTGCGGCATCTGGACCGCGGCTATTTCGAGATCGACGTCATGGACACGTGGAAGAGCAAGCAATCCGGCGCCACGTATCCTTCCCGCTGGCGCTTGAATATACCGCTGCTCGGAATCGAACTGGGTCTTGTCTCCAATCTTCCGGACCAGGAAATGCGGACTGCGGGCAGCACAGGGGCCACCTACTGGGAGGGCAGCGTTTCCGTCAAAGGCAGCAAGGGCGGCAGCCTGGTGGATGGCAACGGATACGTCGAGATGACGGGGTACGCGGGGCCCATGACGGCGCTGAAGTGACGGCTTCGCCGAAAGCCCGATTTCGGCTTTGCGCTTCGTCTCGCAGTCGCTGCGGCGTACATGGTGTACGCCTCGCTTGGCGAGACTCGCGCGCCTTGAACTCAGGCTTTGGGCGAAGCTGTCTTCCGGCCGAATTGCCGGGCTTGCACATGTCGCTAGTGGTTGTAATTTTGCATCTGTTCGGGTAGATAGACTGAAGGCTTTCAGGTACAAACCATGCGTGACCGCACAAGACTTCGGGCATTTGAGCGGCGATTGAACCGAAGGCCGTAGAAATCGATAAGGCCTTGAACGGATTGATTCGTGCGTTGCGAGGTGTCTGATATTCTTCAGCCTAACCACCCGAGCAGTTACGGAACTTTATAATTATGCAGTCATACTGCGTCCAATCCAACTCGACGGGCTGACAAGCTGTCATTCTTCATATGCCGCACATCATCGAAGTTCAACATCTTTTCAAGCGCTTCAACGATTTGACCGCCGTTGACGGCATCTCGTTTACGGTGGCGTCGGGCGAGTTTTTCGGGCTGCTCGGGCCGAACGGCGCCGGCAAGACCACCACCATCCGGATGCTCTACGGGTTTTCGCCGCCGACCCGGGGGATCATCCGTGTCCTCGAAATGGACATCTCCCGGGACTGGCGCAAGATCAAGGCCAAGATCGGGGTCTGCCAGCAGGACAACACGCTGGACCCGGACCTGACCGTGGAGCAGAACCTGCTGGTTTTTGCCGGCTATTTTTCCATCCCGATGCGGCAGGCTCGGACCCGGGCCAACGAGCTGCTCGAATTCTTTGCGCTCTCCAACCGCCGCAGGGCCAAGGTCATGGACCTCTCGGGCGGCATGATCCGCAGGCTCATCCTGGCCCGCTCCCTCATCAATCGCCCCGAATTGCTGATCCTGGACGAGCCGACCACGGGGCTCGACCCTCAGTCCCGCCACCAGGTCTGGGACCGGCTGGAGAAGCTCAAAGCGAGCGGCCTGAGTGTCGTGCTTACGACCCACTACATGGAGGAGGCCACCCGGCTCTGCGACCGGCTGGTCATCGTCGACCACGGCAAGATCCTCGTGGAGGGCAGCCCCGCGGATCTCATCCTGAGGCACGCGGGCCGCAACGTGATCGAAATCGGCGGACCGGACCAGGCCCTGCGCGACTATTTGAAGGCGAACCAGGTCGTCCACGACGACCTCGGTCAGCGCGTCATTCTTTTCTCACCCGGTGGCAACGAACTGAGCGACGCGGTTCGGGATAATTTCTGCCACGAGCAATGCACCTTTCGTAACGGGACCTTGGAGGATGTTTTTCTGAGATTGACAGGAAGGGAATTGCGGGAATAGGAGGCCGCACCGCGGAGGAGCAGAGGCCGCGGAGGGGTTGATTTTTATTCATGTGATACACACAGGCAGGACATGATCGACAAACGGGCCATATCCTGGCGCTTCATCAAGGTTTGGAACCGGAATCTGGTGACCTTTCAGAGGATCTGGAAGGTGAATTTCATCACGCCGCTGCTCGAGCCCCTGCTCTTCATCGCCGCCTTCGGCCTGGGATTCGTCGGGATCGTGGGGGACATCCGCTATGGGGGCGCCGAATTTTCCTACACGGCGTTCATCGCGCCGGCCTTGATCGCAACCGCCGTCATGAACAACGCCTTCTTCGAGACGACCTTCGCCTCGTTTGTGCGCATGTTCTACCAGAAGACCTTCGACGGCATGCTGGCGACCCCGCTGTCCATCGAGGAGATCATTATTGCGGAGATCGTGTGGAGCGCCACCAAGGCCGCCGTGGCCGCCGGGATCATGCTGGGGGTGCTGGGAGCCTTCGGTTACGTGCAGTTCCCTTACGGGTTGCTGGTCATTCCCCTGGCATTCCTGGGCGGGATCGCCTTCGGCGCCGTCGGTCTGTTCTTCACCGGAATCATCCCCACCATCGAGATGTTCAACCTGCCGATTTTCCTGTTTGTTACACCCATGTTTCTTTTCAGCGGCACGTTCTTCCCGGTGTCCAACCTGCCGGTCTGGGCCAAGCCCTTCGCCTTGGCCTTTCCGCTCTATCACCTGGTGGAACTCGCCCGGCTGCTATGCCTCGGCCGCCACGAAACCGTGCCGCTGCTCAGCGTGATCTACCTGCTGGTATTTTCGGCCCTGTTCACGTTCCTGGCACTGGTGTTCATGCGGCGCCGACTGATCAAATAGGCGGAAGGCCGGAAACGTGAGGCCGGAAGGCAACATGCGTCTGTCGCGTCAAGAGAGCGAAGCGCAAGGTCAAGAGCATCGCCAACCCTCTGTCGGATTTTGGCGGCTCCTTCACCCTCGCAAAATACATGGTTCCTGATTTACGCCTGCCGGATTTCCCGTTCGCTGATGCCCATGAGGTAGAGCAGGCCATCCAGGCCGACGCTGGTGATAGCCTTGTCGGCGCTCGCCCGCACGATCGGCTTGGCGTGAAACGCAACACCCAGGCCCGCCACGTTGAGCATGGGCAGGTCGTTGGCGCCGTCGCCCACGGCGATGGTCTGCTCCAGGTTGATGTTCTCCACCATGGCGATGGTTTTCAGGATTTCCGCCTTCTTGGGGCCGTCGATGATGTCGCCCTTGAGTTTGCCGGTGAGTATCCCGTCCACGATTTCGAGCTGATTGGCGAAGACATAGTCCAACCCGAGTTTGGCTTGCAGCTGTCGGCCGAAGTATTCGAACCCGCCGGAGATGATCCCCACCTTGTAGCCGAGGCTTTTGAGAGTGCCGACCACGCGCTCGGCGCCATCGGTCAGGGGCAAGGCTTCAGCCACCTTCGCGAGCACGCTTTCAGGCAGTCCTCGGAGGTGGGACACCCGCCGGATGAGGCTCTCCTTGAAGTCGATCTCGCCGCGCATGGCCGACTCGGTGATGGCGGCCACCGGCTCGCCGGCTCCCGCCTCAGCCGCCAGGACATTGATGATCTCGGCCTGGACGAGGGTCGAATCCATGTCGAAGGCGACCAGCCGGCGCGTGTGGCTGTATATGTTGTCGTCGTGGAAGGAGACGTCGATCCCGGTTTCCTCGGAGATGCCCAGCAGCCGGCCGCGCAGGCGGTCCGTGTCCGTGAGCGTGCCAGAGACGCTGAACTGGATGCAGGCCATGGGGGTGGTGCGGGCGTCGATGAACGAGACCCGCCCCGAGAGCCTGGTGATGACGTCGATGTTGAGCCCGTGTTCGGCCAGGGCGGCGGCGACCTTCGAGATCTGGCCGGCGTTGACCTTGCGGCCGAGCAGGGTGATGATGCGGCGCTCCTTGCCCTGCTGGTTGACCCAATTCTCGTAGCGGTCCTCGTCGATCGGCGTGAACTGGGTGGTGATTCCGAGCTTGTGGGCTGCGAAAAGCATGTCCTTGAGGATCGAGGCTGACTTGTGCTGATCCGGAATCTCGATCAGGATGCCGAGCGACAGGAAGTCGTGAATCACCGCCTGGCCCATGTCGAGGATGGTGACGTTGTATTCGGCCAGGGTTTTGGTCAGACTGGCGGTCAGGCCCGGCTTATCTTTGCCGGTGATGTTAATCAGAACGATTTCGCGCATGATTAAAGAGTCCAAGGGTTCAAGGGGCCCAGGGTTCGAGTGCAGGTAACCCATCTGTATTGTGGGCGCGGCATCCCGTCGCGATCGTCGTGGGTGGAAGCCACTCCCACAGAAGACAAGCTTCATTGCACCATCGGCCGGCGCAACGAGCCACACCCGGCTTTCTACATAGCCTTGGCCTTGAGGTCAAACTGAAAATGGCAGAAAGAACGTCAGCTTTTGAGGTAGACCCGGGGCACGCGGCCGGAGACGGCGCAGACGATTTCGTAGTTTATGGTGCCGAGCGCGCGGGCGATCTCGTCCGCGGGGATGCCCGCATGGCCCTGGGAGCCGAAGATGACGACCTCGTCGCCGACCTGGACGCCCGGGGCGGCGCCGACGTCGAGCATGGTCAAGTCCATGCAGACCCGGCCCACGATCGGCACGCGCTGCCCGTGCACCAGCATCTGCCCGCGGTTCGAGAGAGACCGGTTCAAGCCGTCGGCGTAACCGGCGGGCACGGTGGCGATGGTGGTGGGTTTCGGGGTGCGGTGCGTCATGCCATAGCTCACGCTGAAGCCCGGGGGGACGCGCTTCACGTGGATGACCCGGGTCTTAAGCGTCATGGCCGGCCAAAGGTCGACCCCCTGCAGGGTGATTTCATCCGAGGGCTTGAGACCGTAGACGGCAATGCCGGGGCGGACCAGGTCGAGATGGGCATCGGGCAGGGCGATGAGCCCCGCGCTGTTGGCCGCATGCCGGATGGGGAATTCCAGCCCCGCGGATCGCAAACGCTCGAGCACGTCGCGAAAGATCTCGAACTGCCGCTTCGCGGAGGACAGAACAGCGCTGTCGGCGGCGGCGAAGTGGGTGAAAACCCCCTCGGCGTCAAGTCCGGGGAGCTTCGTGATGGCCGTGACCTCGCGGATGAGCTCCGCGCCGGCGGCATCCGGCGATGAACTCCCGGAAAGTGCGGCCGGCACCAGGCCGAGCCGACCCATGCCGGTGTCGATCTTCAGATGGGCCTTGATGCGCCGGCCCCGCGCGCAAGCGGCGGCCGAATAGGCGCCGGCGCCATCGAGGGAGGTGATCGATTGCCGCAGGTCGAAATCGAGCAGCAGGCCGGCGTCGGTCGGCATCGTGTATCCGAACACCAGGATCGGTGCATCGAAGCCGTTTTCCCTCAGGTGAATCCCCTCTGCTAGGCGGGCCACCCCCAGCCACTCGGCGCCGCTCGCCAGCGCGGTGCGGGCCACTTCCACCGCGCCGTGGCCGTACCCGTTGGCTTTGACCACGGCCATCACCCGGGCCTGGGGGCGGGTAAGACGGTGCAGTTCGCGCACGTTGTGGGCGATGGCGCTTAGATCGACTTCGGCCCAGATGAGGGGTGATTGCATGTGACTCAGCCCCCTGTCAGCGCCTGAAAGCTTTCCTGCGCGTGGTACGAACTGCGCACGAAGGGGCCGCTGGCTACTTGGGCAAATCCCATCTCCAGCGCGAATGAGCGCCAGTTCTCGAACTCCTCGGGTGTCACATAGCGGACCACCGGCAGGTGCTCCGGCGAAGGTTGCAGGTACTGGCCGAGCGTCAGGATGCGGCAGTCCGCCGCGCGCAGGTCCTGTAGGGTGCGGCGCACTTCCTGGGTTTCCTCGCCCAGCCCCAGCATCAGCCCGGACTTGGTGGCGAGAGCCGGGTCGAATTCCCGGGCGCGTTTCAAAAGCGCAAGCGACCGGAGGTAGTCCGCCTGCGGGCGCACCTTCGGATAGAGCCGGGGCACGCTTTCGATGTTGTGGTTCAGCACGTCCGGCCGGGCTTCCAGTACAGTGAGAAGCGCCGACCGGTCACCCTGGAAATCCGGGATCAGCACCTCGACCTGCATATCCGGGATCCGGCGGCGGATCTCCCGGATGGTGGCGGCAAAATGCGCCGCTCCGCCGTCCGGCAGGTCGTCGCGGGTGACGGAGGTCACGACGGCGTATTTCAGCCCCATCCGCGCTGCGGCCTCGGCCACGCGCACGGGCTCCTGCGGGTCGAGCGGCTCGGGCGGCCCGGGCGTCACCGAGCAAAAGCGGCAGTTGCGGGTGCAGCGGCCGCCCATAATCAGGAAGGTTGCGGTCTGATGGGCGTAGCACTCCCAGATGTTCGGGCATTTGGCTTCCTGGCAGACGGTGTGAAGCCGGCCCTTTTCGATCAGTCTGCGCACTTCCTGGAAGGAGGAGTCCGTCGGCAGCCGGCGTTTCAGCCACGGCGGCTTGCGGGGGATGGAAGGAGGGTTGGTCGAATGGCTCATGGGATCTCCGCCGGTGTCAACCGGTGGCATGGGAAAGTGTCAGGCCGGAGGGGAGCAGGTGGTTCAGGTCGGCCGGCACGAGCCGGACGCTGAAAACGGTTTGCATTTGCTGCGTGAGCACACGCCGGACCTCCGTCATTTCGAGATCCAGCCCACTTTCCATCCGCATCGACGTGACACCGACCCCCTCCAGGCCGCAGGGCTGGATCCAGCAAAAGGGCCCGAGATCGATATTCACGTTGAGGGCCATCCCGTGAAAGCTCACCCCCCGCCGCACGGCGATGCCGATGGCGCCGATCTTTTTCAGGCCCACCCACACGCCGCGGTTCAGCGGGTTGCGCCCGGCCTGGATGCCCCATTCCGCGCAGGTGCGGATCATCACTTCCTCGAGGCGCTCCACCATGTCGACCACCTTGATCCCGACGCGCTGCAAATGAATGATCGGATAGACTACGAGCTGGCCGGGCGCGTGGTAGGTGATGTTGCCGCCGCGTTCAACCTGCACGATGGGGATCCCGTGCCGTGTGAGCGTGTCTTCCGGAACCAGCAGGTTTTCGCGTCCGCCCCGTTTGCCCAGCGTGAAAACCGCGGGGTGCTCCAGGACCAGGACGACGTCATTCGCCAGACTCTCGGCGGCGCGTGCCTCGACCAGCCGGGCCTGGAGGTCCCAGGCCTCGGCATAGGGAACCACGCCCAGATGGACGAGGTGCCAGGCGCGAGAGTCTGTATGGAAAAGCTCAAAGCTCAAGGCACAACCTGTAAATTAACAATCACTCCACCGTGCCGCAAGCCGTCTCATCCCCTCAGGCACGGCTTGCGGGCGGCGGCGGTTTCGTCCAAGCGCCGGCGCTTGCAGCGAGTGGGGGCCTGGCGCAGGCTGTCCGGTGTTTCCCGGGCTTCGGCGGCGATGGCCTGCATGGTTTCGATGAACAGGTCCAGCGTTTGCTTCGATTCGGTTTCGGTCGGCTCGATCATGATGGCTCCGTGCACCACCAGCGGGAAATAGATCGTAGGCGGATGGAAGCCGTAATCCATGAGGCGCTTGGCGACGTCCAGCGTGGTCACCTTGTGGGCCTGCTGGAGCTTGTCGGAAAAGACGCACTCGTGCATGCATGGCCGGTCATGGGGCAGGTGGAACGTTCCTTTCAGGCGTTCCTTGATGTAGTTGGCGTTCAATACCGCCAGCTCGCTCGCCCGCTTGAGGTTTTCGGCGCCCAGGCTCAGGATGTAGCTGTAGGCCCGGATGAGATTGCCCATGTTGCCCCAGAAGGCCTGCAGCTTGCCGATCGACAGCGGGTGGTCTTCGGACAGCTCGTATGTCCCGCCGGCCATGCGCACCCGCGGCACCGGCAGGAACGGCTCCAGGTGCCGGCGTACGCAGACCGGCCCGGCGCCCGGGCCGCCTCCACCGTGGGGGGTCGAGAAGGTTTTGTGCAGGTTGAGGTGCAGCACGTCGATGCCGATCTCGGCCATGTTCACCAGGCCCATGACGGCGTTCATGTTGGCGCCGTCGCCGTAGACCAGGCCGCCCCGGGCGTGCACGATATCCGCCACGGCCTTGATGTTTTCCTCAAACAGACCGAGGGTGTTGGGGTTGGTCACCATGATGCCGGCGGTGTCTTCATCCATCACGGCCGCGACGGTTTCCGGCGCGAGCACCCCCCTGGCGCTGGAGGCAACGGGCACGGCTGCGTAGCCGCAGAGCGCAGCGCTCGCCGGGTTGGTGCCGTGGGCCGTGTCGGGCACGATGATCTTGGAGCGGGGTTTGCCCCGGTGCTGATAATAGGCGTGGAAGATCAACATGCCGGTCAGCTCCCCGTGGGCGCCGGCCCCGGGCTGCAGGGTGACCGCGTCCATCCCCGTGATTTCGGCGAGCAGGCACTCCAGGGCGGCCATCAGCTCCAGGCCCCCCTGGCACAGCGCCGCCGGCAGCAAAGGGTGAGCGTTGGCGAACCCCGGTGCTGCCGCCTGGCGCTCGTTGGTCTTGGGGTTGTACTTCATCGTGCAGGAACCCAGCGGGTACATCCCGGTGTCCACCGAGAAATTCCATTGGGACAGGCGGGTGTAGTGGCGCACGACATCGACCTCGCTCAAGTCGGGGAAATCCGGCCCGTCGCCGGCAAGTCCCTCCGGCACGGTCGAGCGCTCCACGTCGCGCCGCGGCAGCGAAAACCCGCAACGCCCCTTGCGGCCCTGCTCCCACAGCAGCGGCTCGTTCTGGACCAGGCCGGTGGCTCCCGGAAATTCCGTCATGACTGCACCTCCCGGACCAAGGCATCCAAGTCTTCCCTGGGCGTTGTTTCGGTTGCACACAACAGATAATGATCGCGCAGCTCGGGGTAATAGGGTTCGAGCGCCAGCCCGGCCACGATTTTCTTTTCAAGCAGCCGGCGGTGGGTCTGCGCAAAACCTGGCGGAAAGGCGGCCACGAACTCGTTGAAGGTGGGGGCGGCGAAGGGCAGTTTCACGCCGGCCGCCCGCAGCCGGCGCTTCAGGTATTCCGTCCGGTCATAGTTGATCTGCGCCAGCTCCCGCATCCCGGAGCCGCCGAGGCTCGCCATGCAGACCGCGGCGGTCAGCGCGCAGAGGCTGTTGTTGGTGCAGATGTTGGAAGTGGCCTTCTCGCGGCGGATGTGCTGCTCGCGGGTGGAGAGCGTCAGCACGTAGCCGCGGCGGCCCTCAATGTCTACCGTTTCCCCCACCAGCCGTCCGGGCATGTTGCGAACAAACTGCATTTTGGCGGCGAACATGCCTAGGCCCGGGCCGCCGAACGAGCGCGCTATACCAAGGCTCTGGCCCTCGCCGCAGGCGATGTCGGCGCCTTGGCGGCCGGGGCTCTTGAAGACCCCGAAGGCCAGGGGCTCGCTGAAGCCTGCGACACAAAGGGCGCCTGCCGCGTGCGCCCGGTCGGCGAACTGGGCGAGGTCCTCGATGCACCCGAAGAAGTTGGGCGACTGCACGGCGATTGCCGCGAGGTCCCCGGCGCCGGCGAGGGCGGCCGGGTCGGTGGTCCCTTGCGGGTCGAAGGGGATTTCGCGCACCTCGATCCCGGTGGGCGCGAGATAAGTCCGTACCACCCGGCGGTAGAGTGGATGCACGGAGCGCGACACGGCCACCTTCGGCCGTCGCGTGATCCGCACGGCCATGAGCAGCGCCTCGGCCAGGGCGGAGGCGCCGTCGTACATGGAGGCGTTGGCCACCTCCATGCCGAGCAGGCGTGCGGTGAGCGTCTGGTATTCGAAGATGGCCTGCAGGGTTCCCTGGCTCATCTCGGGTTGATAGGGCGTGTAGGAGGTCGCGAACTCCGAGCGCGACGTCAGGAAGCCCACCGTCGCCGGGATGTGGTGATCGTAGCTGCCCGCGCCGATGAACACCTTGTATTCGGGCGCAACGGCCATGCGGCCTGCCAGCCGGTCGATGTGGCGGTTGAGCTCCCACTCGGTCAGGGGCTCCGGCAGAACCATGGCCCGGCTGCGGCGGCACTCCGGCGGTATCCCGGCGAAGAGCTCGTCAAAGGACCCGGCGCCCACCGCTTGCAGCATTTCCGCAATATCCTCGGGGGTGTGCGGAAGGTAGCGCATGTCGCTCATCCTTTCAGTTTGTCGAGGTAGGACTGGCGCGTGAAGAGGAGCTTCGCCTCATCGGGGGTGGAGGGCTCGATGGCGATCATCCATCCCTCGCCGTAGGGGTCTTTGTTCACGAGTTCCGGGGAACCGTCCAACGCGCGGTTGACAGCGACGACTTTGCCCCCGACCGGCATGTAGAGCTCGGAGACAGCCTTAACCGACTCGACGCTGCCGAAAGGGGCGGCTTTGGCGAAAGATTTCCCCACCTCGGGCAACTCCACGTATACGACGTCACCCAGTTGATCCTGGGCATAGTCCGAGATGCCGATTTTCGCGGTACCGCCTTCAGCGTCGAGCCACTCGTGGCTTTCGGCATAGCGCAGGTTCTCCGGAAACTTGAGTTCGGAAAGCTCTTTCATGCGTATTCCTCCTTGATAGGTTGACGTGAATCCGAAAAGTCATGGTGCTGAAAAATGGCGGAACCAAACCTGATTCAGCCTGCTGGCGCTCCAGCCATCCAGGCGCGCCGCAGTTCACAGCATGTAAGGGATCTTGAGGTTGAAGTTTTTATACACCACATAGGTTTCCGTCGATAGGACATCGTCGATCTTCGAGACCTCCTTGGTGAAGAATTCCAGCAGGTCGAAGCCGGGTTTCAGGAGAACAACCAGGAACAGGTCGAACCGGCCGGTCACGACGCTGACCGACACCACCCCTTTGAGCCGGCTGAATTCGGCGCCCTTGACGACCAGGTCGGTGGTTTTCAGCTTGACGCCGATGAGGATTGCCCGGTGGCCGTCCAGCGAGTCCGGGTCCACCAGGCCGCTGATTTCGAGCAGGCCCGCGTCGGTCATGCGCTGCACCCGGGAGCGCACGGTGTTCTCGGAAATCCCGAGATTCCCGGCGATGGTCTTGTAGGATTGGCGGCCGTCGCGGAGTTGCCGGATGATGGACAGGTTGGTCTGGTCGATCTGCATGGCTCTTTCGGTTCTCGAGCAGCCGGACAGCCGCTTCAGGGTGGTCGTTGGCTTCGACGGATAAAAGACCGACCGGAAAAATATAGCGGCATACTGCGGATCATGTCAATATAAAATAACTTTTGTTGTGGTATCTTCAAAAACGCAAGATAAAAAAATAAAATCCATTAATATTGATGACGGCTGTGGGGCGCAACCACGGCACACAATATTGATAAAGATTCACGGCCTGGCTTGATGACCCGGACACTGGACCCACATCGGTAGAAGTTGCAAACGCTGGGCGGCTGTGTTAAGAAGCCGGTGTCATTTCACGGGGGCTCCTTTCAACTGCATTGCACCACTCACCCAGAAGGAGGAAGGCATGAAGAAGGTCTTTGTCGTTTCCGTACTGTTGCTGGCCAGCCTCGTCATGGTCACGGCGGCTGTCGCCCAGAAGGCGGTCACCCTCAAGATCGGCATCAATGCCGAGATCACCGGCGACATCCCCAAGGTGGGCGAAGCCACGAAATTCGCTGCCCAGATGTGGCTCGAGGACGTCAACAAGGCCGGCGGCATCGAGGTCGGCGGCAAGAAGTACAAGGTGGAGCTGGCCATCGAGGACAATGAGAGCAAGGCGGAGTCGGCAGCGAAGGCCGCCACCAAGCTGATCACGGTCGACGATGTCATTGCCATTGTCGGCCCCCAGGCCTCCAAGCAGGCCGTGCCGGCCGGCGAGGTGTGCAACAATTACAAGACTCCCATGATCACCGGCTGGTCGACCAACCCCAACACCACCAAGGACCGGCCTTACGTGTTTCGCGCCTGCTTCCTGGATGATTTCCAGGGACCGGCCCTGTCGATCTTCGCGAAGGGGGAGTACAAGTTCACCAAAGCCGCGGTCCTGTACGATGTCGCCAGCGACTACCCCAAGGGGCTGGCCGAGTTTTTCAAGAAGGACTGGGAGAAGAAGAACGGCCCCGGATCGGTCGTGGCCTATGAAAGCTTCACCACTAAGGACACAGACTTCAGCTCCCAGCTGACCAAGATCATCAACTCCGGCGCGGAGTTCCTGTTCACCCCGCAATACTACAACGAGGTGCCCCTGATCGTGCAGCAGGCCAAACAGCTGGGATGGAAAAAGCCGATCCTCGGAAGCGACAGCTGGGCCTCCGACGAGCTGGTCAAGCTGTGCGGCAAGGACTGCAACGGTTTCTTCTTCGTTTCGCACTACGCTTCGGCCGGCGCCAAGGGCGCCACCAAGGAATTCATCGACCGCTACAAGAGCAAGTTCGGCTACGTCCCCGATGACGTTGCCGCCCTCACCTGGGATGCCATCGGTCTCATCGGACAGGCCATCAAGAACGCCGGCACGATCACCGGCGACGTCAAGAAAGACCGCGAGGCCGTCCGCAAGGCGCTGGCCAACACCAAAAATTTCCCGGGCATCACGGGTACGATCAGCTTCCCGCCCGGCAGCGGTGATCCCATCAAGTGCGCCAATATCGTTAAAATCAATGACAAGGGTGAATTCGAGTTCTACAAGACCGCGTGTCCGTAGCCGATTCGGCATGCTTCGGCAAACGGCGCTTTAGAACCCTCTGCCTCCGATCCCTCCCTCCGGGGCGGGAGAAGAGCTCCTCCCCCTTAGACGGGGGAGGAGGGGCGGGGGTGTTTTTTGGATCCGTCCCTTTGGCGATTCGGGAGAAGACGGGATGACGGTTTTTCTGCAAAATTTGATTAACGCCCTCCAGTGGGGCAGCTTCTACGCCGTGATTGCGATTGGCTACTCCATGGTGTACAGCATCCTGATGCTGTTCAACTTCGCCCATGGGGACATTTTCATGACCGGATCCTACATCGGCTTCGGCGTGGCCACCGGACTCATGGCCCTGAGCGCCGCCGGCGTGATCGCGCTACCCAACTGGTTGATTTTGGTGCTCACCCTCCTGATTTCGATGGTGCTCACCTCCTTTCTCGGGATGTTCATCGAGAGGGTGGGGTATCGCCCTCTGAGGGATGCACCGCGGGCTTCGGCCGCCATTACCGGGCTCATGATCGGCATCATCCTGGAGACCGGCAACCTGATCCTGCTGGGGGCGCAGCGCATCAAGTTCCCGGCCCTGGTCGAGCCCGTCACCTACGACCTCGGGGGTGTCTTCGTCACCAACCAGAAGGTCTTGATCGTGGTGGTCTCGCTATCCCTGGCGATGGCGCTGCACCAGTTCATCCGGCGCACCAGGTGGGGTATGGCGATGCGCGCCATGGCCTTCGATTATGTCGTTGTTCCCCTGATGGGGGTCCCCATCAACAAGATCGCGGCGATGACCTTTGCGCTGGGGTCGGGTCTCGCCGCGGCGGCCGGCATTCTCTTCGGTGTGGCCTACCCCGTGCTGGACCCCTACATGGGGATCGTTTTTGGCTGGAAAGCGTTCGTGGCGGCCATCCTGGGAGGCCGCGGCTCCATTCTGGGAGCCACCTTGGCCGGGTTTATTCTGGGGTTCATCGAGATCTTTGTCGCCATGGTGTTCCCGTCGACCTTGCGCGATTTCATCGCCTACTCGATCATTTTGCTGATTCTGGTCTTCCGGCCGTACGGTCTTTTCGGAGAACCCTACTCGGTCCGTCTGAGACTCTAACTTCCATGCGCAAACGCCGCTGGTGGAAAACCGGGAACGAGCATTCATGAGCACACCTAAAGACATTCAGAGCACCCCGCGCCGGTTCGGCCGGTTGTGGCGCTTTTTCCAGGAGGTCCCTCTGCTCGGTTGGCTGACGGGGGCCCTGGCGGCGGTTTTGGCAGAGCAGTTCGTGGGACTGGATCTGGCGCACCTGGTGGACCTTCCCAAGATTCCGGTGCTCTTCGGGTTCGAAAATGCCCTCAAGAAACCCGAACTGATCCCCGGGACTGTTCTTTACATCCTGATGATCTACCTTGCACCCACCCTGCTGGTGGGCCGGCTCCTGCAGCTTCCCGCCAACCGGGTGGCGGGGTTTCTTGCCCGGCGCTGGCCCGTCGCATCCGTTGTCTTCCATTTGGCTCTGCTCTATGCGGTGCTGCATATCTGGTCGGACATCAACGACTACCGCGTGATCGTCGTCAAGATCACTCTTATCGCGGTGATGCTCACTTTGAGCCTCAACGTCATCAACGGGTACATGGGCGAGTTTTCCTGCTCCCATCCTGGGTTCATGGCACTGGGGGCCTATGCGGGCTCGGTGGTCACTATCGTTTTGTTCACCAACAGCAGCATGTATGGCCCGGCGGTGCTGCCGCCGGCCATCGGCCCTTACTTGTTCCCGGTTGCCCTTTTCGTCGGCGGGTGCGTGGCCGCGGTGGGGGCGCTCGCGGTGGCGATTCCATCGTTCCGCACCCGCGGCGACTACCTCGCCATCATCTCGCTGGCCTTCACGTTCATCGTGAAGAGCCTGATCGAAAATCTTGAAATCGTGGGCGGCCCGCGCGGGATGAGGGGGCAGCCGGACTGGTCCAACCTGCCGGTGGTGTTCGTCTGCACGGTGGTCTGTGTAGCGGTCATCAACAACTTCGTGCGTTCCACCCACGGCTTGGCGTTGAACGCCGTGCGCGACAACGAGATGGCCGCGGAAGCCATGACCATCAACACCCAGCGCACGAAGATGATCGCTTTTTTGTTTTCAGCCTTCTGGGCCGGGGTGGCCGGCGTGCTCTTTGCACACGTGCTGCGCTATGTGAACCCCGGCACCTTCGGCCTCCAGCAACTGGCCGAGGTGCTGGCGATGATGTATTTTGGGGGATTGAACTCGATTTACGGGTCCATCGTGGGGGCGGTAAGCATCAACCTGATGAGCGAAATGCTGCGACCGCTTGAGATCTGGAAGTGGATCCTCATCCCGCTGCTGCTCATCCTGGTGATGATCTTCCGCCCCACGGGGTTGATCGCCTTCCGGGACTTCGATCCGGTGCGGCTGATTCAGCCGAAGGGCAAGGAACGCTCGAAGCTCGAAGCATGAAGCTGAATGCTTTTCAAGGCCACACGAAAACAAGCTTTTTAGCGAATTCAGGAACAGGGGTTCTGTGATGACGTTGCTGAACGTTGAGCATGTGACGCACTTCTTTGGCGGGCTGAGGGCAGTTCACGACTACAACCTGAATATTCCGGCCGGAGAGGTGTGCGGTCTGATAGGCCCGAACGGGGCCGGCAAGACCACGATCTTCAATTTGATCACCGGCATCTATCGCCCCACCGAAGGCCGTATCACGCTGGAGGGGGAAAATCTCCTCGGCCTTGCGCCTCACGAGGTCGCATCGCGCGGGCTAGGGCGCACCTTCCAAAACATGCTGCTCTGGCGGCACATGACGGTGCTCGACCACGTGAGGCTGGCGCGCTACGCGAAACTGAGCTATGGACTTGCCGGCGCTTTTCTGGGCTCCCGGAAACGGCACCAGGAGGAGGCGGAGCACGCGGCGGCGGCCCGCCGGTTCCTGGCCATGATGGGGATCGAGGCGCTGGCAGGGCAGGTCGTGACCAACTTGCCTTACGGCGCCCAGCGCCGGGTCGAGATGGCGCGGGCGCTGGCCACGGAGCCCAAGATCCTTTTCCTGGACGAGCCCACGGCGGGCATGAATCCGGAGGAACTCTCCCAGATGATGGACATCATCCGGCGCATGCGCGATGAGATCGGCCTGGGCATATTTCTGATCGAACACCGGCTGCGGGTGGTGATGGAGCTGTGCGTACGGATCCAGGCCTTGGTGTTCGGAGAGGTCATCGCCGAGGGCACCCCTTACGAAATCCAGAACAACCCGGCGGTGATCGATGCCTATCTGGGCAAGGAGGCGGTGGCGTGACGATGCTATCGGTGGAAAACCTGCGGGTATCCTATGACAACATCAAAGCCTTGCACGGCCTGAACTTTCAGATCGATGAAGGCGAGATCGTGTGCATCATCGGGGGCAATGGTGCCGGCAAGAGCACTACGTTGCGGGCGATCTCACGCATGGTGAAAACCGAGGCCGGGACCCGCATGAGCCTGCAAGGCAAGGACCTGCTGGGCTACAGCGCCGACCGCGTGGTCAGCGAACTCGGGGTCTCGCACGT
Source organism: Deltaproteobacteria bacterium (assembly GCA_016219005.1). Lineage (GTDB taxonomy): Bacteria > Desulfobacterota > Desulfobacteria > Desulfobacterales > SpSt-501 > SpSt-501. Next base: position 2,234 of record JACRCN010000051.1, on the reverse strand, counting down.
GCCGGAGGGGCGGCGGCTGTTCGACAACCTGACCGTCACGGAGAATCTGAAGCTTGCGACCTTCGCCCGCCGGGACAAGGACCGCATCGCCGTCGACCTGAAGCGCATGTTGACATTGTTTCCCCGGCTCGAGGAGCGCCGGAGTCAGAAGGCCGGCACCATGAGCGGCGGCGAGCAGCAGATGCTGGCCGTGGCCCGGGCATACATGAGCGGCCGCCGGATGATGCTCCTGGACGAGCCCTCCATGGGACTCGCCCCGCTGCTGATGATGAGCATGTTCAAGGCCCTGAAGGAAATCAACGCGGAGGGCACCACGATCCTCCTGGTGGAGCAGAACGCGCGGCTGGCGCTGCAGTTCGCCCAGCGGGGCTACGTGATCGAGACCGGCCGGCTGGTGATGGCCGGCGCCTCCCGGGATCTGCTTGAAAACGCGGATGTGAAGAAGGCATATTTGGGAGGCTAAATCGACCTGCCAGCCGCGCCGAGACCTGAATCAAATCTGCAATTTCCTCAAGCGGCATGTTTCTTCCGCTGAACCCTCAAAATGCTGACCCCACCCAAGGTTCGGATCCGGCACGCTATCCAAACCTGGACCCGCCTCAGGATTCGTTTGATTTCTATTGCCTATTGCAACGTTGGCAATGTCTGAGATATCATTCGAAAAATTACAAGGTTAGTTTGACGGTCTGTATCTATTTCCCTCTGATTTCTTGCCTTCTTAGCCGATTCTTTTCAACAATGAACGGGCTTCTACACACTTTGCGCATGGAGGGGCGAATGCTATGAACCAGAGAAAATTCCACTACGGCTGGATCGTCATTTTCATGGGCATGCTGACAACCATCGCTGCCCATGGCTTTGGCCGTATGGCTTACACAATCCTGCTCCCGGCAATGAAGGACGGTCTCAAGTTCGACTACACCCAACTGGGCTTGCTAGGAACGGGGAATTTCGTTGGCTACTTGACCATGGCCATCATCGGAGGGTTCCTTGCGGCCCGTTTTGGAACTCGCATCGTCATCACCCTTGCCCTAGTCCTCTTGGGAATCACCCTCATGCTGACTGGCCTCGCACAATCCTTTGGTTTTGCCTTCTCCATGCGATTCCTGACCGGCCTGGCTAACGGAGCGGCATATGTCCCTGCCATGGCTCTCGGCTCAGCTTGGTTTGCAATGAAAAGAAGAGGTTTTGCCACAGGCATCGTATCAGGGGGAATCGGCGCCGGCACGCTTATCTCAGGCCTTCTTGTTCCTCCTATTCTTTCCTCTTACGGGATAGAAGGCTGGCGGAATGCATGGTATATCCTTGGCGGGATCGCCCTTGTCATTGCAGCCATCGTGTTCGTCTTAATTCGCAGCAGGCCGGATGAAAAGGGGCTCTTGCCTGTCGGCGCCTCTGAAAAAGATGCGCCGCCTGCCATTCCGACCGGACCAAAGGTCTCAACTCTTCAATGGTCAACCGTATACCGAAAAAGATCGATGTGGTTTTTGGGCTTGGTCTATTTCTTTTACGGATCTTCCTACATTATTTATATGACCTTTTTTGCTGCTTATCTCGTTAAGGAGATAGGCTTGACTCAAGCTTATGCAGGCGGGCTGTGGGCTATGGTGGGAGCCCTGAGCACCTTTTGCGGGGTCCTTTGGGGAGGCATTTCCGACCGTCTCGGCCGGAGCCGCGGCGCTGCACTCGCGTACCTCGTGCTGGGGGCAGCATACATTATCTACGCATTGATAAAGGTACCATTCGGATTTTATCTTTCAGCCATCCTGTTCGGTCTCACAGCATGGAGTATTCCGACCATCATGGCTGCTGCTGCAGGAGATTTCGTAGGCCCACGCTTGGCGGCTGCCGGTCTTGGGTTCATCACTCTGTTCTTTGGGATCGGCCAGGCGGTGGCGCCCGCTTTTGGGGGGTACCTGGCGGACCTGAGCGGGTCTTTCACGCTGCCATTCCTCGTGGCGGGAGGGATTTCGCTTGCAGGAATGGTTGCTTCGCTGTTTCTGAAAAAACCGGCTGCCTAAAGTCTGGGGTGCTTAAGAAGGAATTAACGACGAAAAGCCTTCCCGGGATTCGTTTGATTTCAATTGGTTATCGCAACGTTGGCAAAGTCCGGGATGTCATCCGACAAATCACCAAGTGGCCTTTTCTGAGATAGTCGCAACCTAATCCAAAGCCTGAGTAACCAAAAAGCCGTCGGGTTATACCAAATCTGCAATTTTCAAAACCGGCACCTT
>JACRCN010000050.1 GCA_016219005.1 Deltaproteobacteria bacterium | reverse complement strand
TGCCGCCCGTTAATGAAATGTTAGCTCAATCCTAACAAGAGCCTAACAATTCATCCATAGCATCCTGTCCATTGAATGTGGCTTAGCTCAGGATGAAGGGTTCAAGGTCGATGACGGCTGTTTCATTGCTGGTAATTCTCTTGGGTTTCTCGGCGGCGGCCTACTATTTCGGCCGGCGCAAGGCATTTGCCGTCTCCGGTCGGGGTGCCTCTTTTGTCAGACTGCACTCGCAGCCGGGGTATCACGGGGCGCTGGCCGCTCTCTGGTGCGCGCTGCCGGCTCTGCTCATCTTCGGCTTCTGGCTTGCCTTCGAACCCCAGATCATCACCCATGTGGTCGTGAGCGCGCTTCCGGAATCCATGCGCGGACTGCCCCCGGATCGCCTGGGCCTGCTGGTCAATGACATCCGCAACCTGGTGAGCGGCAACATCGTGTCCCAGGCGGTCGATCCCGCCATGCGGGCCGCCGCAGACAACTACCAGAGGCTTAAGACCATCAGTCATGCCGCCCTGGCGGTGACGACGATCGCGCTCATGATCGCGGCGGCTTTGCTCGTGCGCCGCCGAATCACGCCGGCCTTCCGCGCCCGCAATCAGGTGGAGGGCATCCTGACCCTCATCCTGATCGCATGCTCAACCTTGGCGATATTCATTACCATCGGCATCATCCTTTCGGTGCTCTACGAGGCGATCCGCTTCTTCCGGGCCGTCCCTGTCACGGGTTTCCTCTTCGGGTTGGATTGGAGCCCCCAGATGGCGATCCGTGCCGACCAGGTGGGCTCCTCGGGCGCCTTCGGGGCCGTGCCCGTCTTCCTGGGAACCGCGCTGATATCGGCCATCGCCATGGTGGTGGCGGTCCCCATCGGACTCATGTCCGCTATCTACCTGTCCGAATATGCCAGCAAGCGTTTCCGGGCCGTTGCCAAGCCGCTGATAGAGGTGCTGGCGGGCATACCAACCGTGGTCTATGGGTTCTTTGCCGCGCTTACGGTAGCACCCATCATCCGCGCGGCGGGGGAGTTCCTGGGCTTGGAGGTCGCCTCTGAAAGCGCCTTGGCAGCCGGGCTGGTGATGGGGATCATGATCATTCCCTTCGTCTCCTCCCTTTCCGACGACTTCATCAACGCGGTGCCGCAGTCTCTCCGTGATGGGTCCTACAGTCTGGGGGCCACGCAATCGGAGACCATACGGCAGGTGATCTTGCCGGCCGCGATTCCGGGCATCATCGGCGGCGTGCTCCTGGCGGTGTCGCGGGCTATCGGCGAAACCATGATCGTCGTCATGGCGGCCGGGCTTTCCGCCAACCTGACTGTCAATCCCCTCAAGGCGGTGACCACCGTGACGGTCCAGATCGTGACCTTGCTGGTGGGCGACCAGGAATTCGACAGCCCCAAGACCCTGGCCGCCTTTGCGCTGGGGCTGATCCTGTTCATCGTGACGCTCTGCCTCAACATCATCGCCTTGTACATCGTCCGCAAATACCGGGAACAGTATGAATAACACCTTATCCCCACCGGCTGCATCACCGCCCCGGCGGACCATCGAGATCGTCAACCGAAGCCTCAAGCGTCGCTACCGCGCCGAACGGCGATTTCGTTTCTACGGGCTATTGGCCATCATGCTGAGCGTCCTGTTCCTCGCCCTGCTGTTCGCCAGCATCGTCGGAAAGGGCTATTCGGCTTTCTGGCAGACGTCCATCCGGCTGGCGATCTTCTTCGACCCGGAGGTGATCAAGAAAGACACCCTCGTCAATGCAGACTACGCCGCCCTCGTCCGCGAATCCCTCTTCAAACGGTTCCCGCAGGTGGAGGAGCGGCAGGATAAACGCCAGCTGACCTCGATGCTGAGCAGCGGTTCCGTCTACCGGCTGCGGGACATGGTGCTGCAGGACCCCGACCTTGTCGGAAAGACCGCCGAGGTTTGGCTTCCGGCCGACGACGATATGGACATGTTGATCAAAGGCCATTTTCGGCGGGACCTGCCCGAATCCGAGAGGCGCGTTTCGGACAAGCAGATTGCCTGGATCGAACGGCTGGAGGCCGAGGGACGCCTGGAACGCCGGTTCAACACCATGTTTCTGACCGCCGGCGATTCACGCGAGCCCGAGCTGGCCGGGATCTGGGGTGCTGTTTCCGGGTCGTTTTTCACCCTCGTGATCACCCTGGTTCTGTCGTTTCCGATCGGGGTGGCCGCCGCCGTATACCTGGAGGAATTCGCCAAAAAGAACCGCTGGACCGACCTGATCGAAGTCAACATCAATAACCTGGCCGCTGTTCCATCCATCGTTTTCGGGCTTTTAGGGTTGGCGGTTTTCCTGAATTTTTTCGGTTTGCCGCGATCAGCCCCCCTGGTCGGTGGGCTGGTGCTGACCCTCATGACGCTGCCCACCATCATCATCGCCAGCCGCTCGGCGTTGACGGCGGTGCCGCCGTCCATCCGGGAGGCAGCTCTGGGCGTGGGTGCCTCGAAGATGCAGATGGTCGTGCACCACGTGCTGCCGCTCGCGCTGCCGGGCATGTTGACGGGCACCATCATCGGCATGGCGCGTGCCTTGGGAGAGAGCGCACCGCTCCTGATGATCGGAATGGTGGCCTTCATCGTGGACATCCCCAAGGGCTTCACCGATTCCGCGACGGTTCTGCCCGTTCAGATCTACCTGTGGGCGGATAGCCCGGAGCGGGCCTTCGTGGAGCGCACCTCGGCGGCCATCATGGTGCTGCTGGCATTTCTGGTGGTGATGAACGCCGGGGCCATTATCCTGCGGAAGAAGTTTGAACGCCGCTGGTAAGAGCGTGGCAATTGCCGCAAAACGAAATCCAAACCTTTCTTTAACGCGAATCACACAATTGGGGCGTATATTTTGGAAAACCACACGATCAAACGTGTTGGATACAAAACCGAAGGAGGATTGGAATGAAAAAAGCAGTAATCTTTTCCATGGTCACCGCTCTGGTGATGGCGACGGTGGCAGCGGTTCAGGCTCAGCAACGGGACGGTATCAGCATCGTCGGCTCCTCGACGGTCTACCCGTTTGCCACGGTCGTTGCCGAGAAGTTCGGCAAGGCCGGGACGTTCAAGGCCCCCAAAATCGAGTCCACCGGCACCGGCGGAGGCTTCAAGCTGTTCTGTGGAGGCGTCGGTATTCAACACCCCGACATCTCCAACGCATCCCGGGCCATCAAGGCCTCCGAGTTCGAGGCCTGCCGGAAGAACGGTGTCACGGACATCGTCGAGGTCAAGATCGGCTACGACGGCATCGTGGTGGCCAATTCCAAGAAAACGCCGGCACTGAAGCTGACCAGCAAGGATATCTTCCTGGCGCTGGCCAAGGAGGTGCCGGATCCCAAGGGCGGCGAAAACCTGGTGGCCAACCCCTACAAAACCTGGAAAGATGTCAACGCGTCTCTTCCGAACGTAAAAATCGAGGTGCTGGGTCCCCCGCCGACCTCCGGGACCCGCGACGCCTTCATAGAACTGGCCATGGAGCCGGGGGCCCTTAAGTTCGAGCCGCTAAAGAAGCTCTCCAAAGAGGATGCCAAGAAGTTCACAAAGCTGTTCTCCTCCATCCGTGAGGACGGCGCCTATATCGAGGCCGGCGAGAACGATAACCTCATCGTTCAGAAGCTCGGAGCGAATCCGAACGCCCTCGGGATTTTCGGCTTCAGCTTCCTGGATCAGAACACCGACAAGATCCAGGGTTCCTTTGTGGACGGCAACCAGCCGACCTTTGAGAACATCGCCAGCGGGAAATACCCGCTGTCCCGGCCGCTGTTCTTCTACGTGAAGAAGGCGCATGTTGGAGTGATTCCCGGCATCAAGGAGTATCTGGCCGAGTTCACCAGCGAGAAGGCCTGGGGTAAGGACGGATACCTAAGCGAAAAGGGATTGATCCCCATGCCGGATGCGGAGCGCAAACAAGTGGCTGAAAACGTCAAGGCCACGAAAGCGATGACGGAGGTCAAATAAGCCTTGCTTGTATCAGCGGGGGCAGGCCAAAGGCCATTTGGCTTGCCCTCCGCTGAGGCGAATCCTTGCTTTTTTTCTTTAACATAGAAGCCACCTATTTGAGATAGCTTCTAGTAAATTCCTCGACAGTGTGATATGCTCACCTTGACACGAATGGACGAAACCGCCTTGGCGCATACGATGGTTGAGACCGATTCAAAACCCAGAAGCGGCGATGACCCGGGCAAGCGCAGAGTCAGCCGCGAAATCCGTGAGACGGTCGGCCGGGTCACGGTCGACGACCCCCGCATGGTCTGTCGCAACGTCAATGTGTATTACGGCGACAAGCAGGCGATCAAAAATGTGTCGGTCGACATCGGCCGCAACGAAGTGCTCGCCATGATCGGGCCCTCGGGCTGCGGCAAGTCCACCTTCATCCGCTGCCTGAACCGCATGAACGACACCATCGACGGCTGCCGGGTGACCGGCGAGATCATCCTGGACGGGACCAACATCTACGACAAGAGCGTCGACGTGGTGCCGCTGAGGGCCCAGGTGGGGATGGTGTTTCAGAAGCCGAACCCGTTTCCAAAATCCATCTACGAGAACGTCGCCTACGGGCCGCGCATCCACGGGCTGGCCCGCAACAAGGCCGAGTTGGATGAATGCGTCGAAACCTCACTCCGGAAGGCGGGTCTGTGGGAAGAGGTCAAGGACCGCCTGGATCACCCCGGCACAGGCCTTTCCGGCGGCCAACAGCAGCGACTCTGCATCGCCCGCACCATCGCGGTCAACCCCGAGGTCATCCTGATGGACGAGCCCTGCTCGGCGCTGGACCCCATCGCCACGTCTGTCATCGAGGACCTGATCGACGAGCTGCGCATCCAGTATTCCATCTGCATCGTCACCCACTCCATGCAGCAGGCCGCGCGGGTGTCCCAGCGCACGGCCTACTTCCACCTGGGGGATCTGATCGAGGTCGGGCCCACCGGCCGGATTTTCACCAACCCCAGCCACCAGCTCACGCAGGATTACATTACCGGCCGTTTCGGTTGATCCAGGCGGATGAGATAAACGTCCATCTGCGATGGAGGAACGGGAACGCCGGGATCAGGTGAGTTGCATACCGCGTGGCAGGGCAGCCATTGTGTCCGCGCAGGTAAAAAACACATCCATCCCAAGCGGGAGATAGCGTTTCTGGTCCTCCCAATCCGACCAGAAACGGAGGGGGAGCCCGGTCGGCCTCGCCTGGAGACTGCGGCCCCCGCCGGACACGTTCCGGGATCTGCGGTTCGGCATCGAAAAACCTGGGACTTGCAGAATGAGAGTGGTGGAAGTCTCAGGCCGGTCGTCTTCCCCAAGGAAAAACTGCCCGAGAGAGGGGATGCGAAAAGATTCGGCGATGAAGGCGACCCTGGCCATGCACGGCTCCGTCACCAGGCTGCAGGCGCAGGTCTGCTGCAGCCAGGCAGATGGATCTGAATCCCAGCCGAGGTCTGTCCAGACGGGTGTTTCCGGGTTGACCCAGACTGCCAGGAGCGCCGCCGAGGCGCTGTTGAGCGGCCATGGAATGCTGTCGGGCTTCGGCAGCCGGACGATTGCGCCCGGGTGTTCCAGGGCGATCAGAACGGCCTGAAATGTGCCGGGAGCAGGATCCTCCTTGGTGACCGGCAACCACTGGATGGCACGGGATCTGGCCACGTCTGGCCTCCTGGCTGAAAAAGGGGATTGATTTCTTGCAGTGGAATACCGCGGTGGTGTTAGGCGGGAATTAAGAAAAAACTAGAATTGGATAAAAGAGACAAACTCAGGCGTGCTCCGGGTCCCGCGGCAGGTGGATGGTGAAAAGGCTTCCCTCGCCCAGGCTGCTCTCCACCGTGATGTGGCCTCCGTGGGCTTGGGCGATGTGTTTTACGATGGCCAGCCCCAGGCCCGTGCCGCCGAGCGCCCGGCTGCGAGCCTTGTCCACGCGGTAAAAGCGTTCGAAGAGCCGCGGCAGGTGCTTTTTCTCGATACCGATTCCGTGGTCCTGCACCTGGATCTGAATTTCATGGTCGACGGTTCTTGCAATGATCCGGACCGCCTTCTCGGGATCGCTGTATTTGACGGCATTGTCCAGCAGGTTCACCACGGCCTGCTCGAGGAGCACCGGGTCCACCATCGCCGCGAGCCCCTCGTCTCCCCCGAGCTCGATCTGGATCCGCTTCTCGTCGGCCCGCGCACGGCAGATCTGGACTGCGTTCTGGAAGATGTCACGCAGCCGGGTCCTCTCGCGTTTAATGTCGCCGCGTTCTCCCTCGTTTTCAATGCGCGAGAGCATCAGCAGGTCTTCGATGATAGTGTTCAGCCGGTCGACGTGCTTGGAGATGATGCCGATAAATCGCTCCGCCTCCTCCGGGGTTGCGTCGGCGTTCTGGTGAAGCGTTTCCACGAATCCCTTGATGGCCGTGAGGGGCGTCCTGATCTCATGCGAAACGTTGGCGACGAAGTCACGGCGCATGTCTTCCAGGCGACGCAGCTGGGTGACGTCGCTGAAGACAATGAGCATGCCGATCGGCTCCGGCCCAACGTCGAGCAACGGCGCGCTCTTGATGTTCAGGATGCGCTCGCCGTTGCGGTACACCGTGATGTCGTCCTCCACGGAGGTGCGGCTATTCAAGGACCGGGTGACGAACTTCTGGATGGCGAGGTTGCGGATCGCCTCCGGGATGCTGCGGCCCCGGACTTTTTCAGGGTCGATGTCGAACCACCGTGCCGCGGCCTGATTCACGCTGATGATGCTCTCGTCGCGGCTGACGGCGATGACACCCTCGAGCATGCTGGAGAGTACGGCTTCCAGCTGGTTGCGCTGGCTGACGACAGTCTGCAGGCGGCTTTCCAGCTGGGCCGCCATGCGGTTCAGGGATTCGGTCAGGCCGCCCAGCTCCTCGGAATCGGGTATCGCGAGGCGGTGCGCCAGCTCGCCCTCGGCCAGGCGCGCGGCTCCCTGTTTGAGCTCATCCATTTTCCGGCCGTATTGCCGGGAAATAGCGAGCGTCACCCCGAGGGCCAGGAGGGCGACGATTCCGCCGATGACCCAAAACTCCGTCTGTATTTGTGCGACCTGGGCTTCCATTCGTGCAAGCGCGATGGCCGCCCGAACCACACCGATCGGCTGCGAATCCCTCTTAACGGCGACAGCCGCGTAGACGACGTTTTGCTGCAGCGTGTTGCTGAAGCGCTTGGATGTTGCCTTGCCGCTTGCCAGAGCACCGGCAATTTCCGGCCGCTTGGCGTGGTTGTCCATGTTCCGGGGCGTTTCCCAGGTGTCACCGATGACAGCGCCGGAGGGCAGAATGACGGTGAAGCGCGTTTCAGAGGCCTTTCCGGAGAGTTTGCAGATGGCATCGACGGCGGCCGGATCGGGCGGGTCCAGATACCGAACGATTTGGTTTTCGATCAGGCGTGCGCGATCGAAGAGCTCGACTGCGGTCTCTTGCTCAAGAAACGCATCCAGCGAGTGCGTAAAATACCAGCCGGCCGCCACCAGGGCGCCCAGCGCAATGAAGATGTAGGAAAAAAACAGGCGCCAGACCAGTTTCCTGGGTTTTCTCATGGTGTTTCCCTGAAGCGGTAGCCCACGCCGCGCACGGTCTCGATGTAATCCCCGTAGGCCCCCAGTTTCTTACGCAAGCCGACCACCTGCACGTCCACGCTGCGGTCGGTGACGGGGTAGTCGCTGCCGCGCACGGAGTCGACGATCTGGGAGCGGGTGAAGACCCAGCCGGGCCGGCGCGCTAAAACGCAGAGCAGCTGAAACTCCGTGAAGGTCAGCTCCAGCAGGCTGCCGCCCGCCAGCACCGTGCGGCGGCCGGGATGGATCTCAAGCGCATGGATCGTGATCAGCTTGGTGTCATCCGCAGGCTGCCGGGAGCGCCGCCGCAACACCGCCTTGACCCGCGCCGTGAGCACACGGGGACTGAACGGTTTGGTGATGTAATCGTCGGCCCCGATTTCAAGGCCGGAGACGACGTCGGCTTCCTCGCCCTTGGCGGTCAGCATCACGATCGGCACGCTTTTGGTCCTGGTGTCGGCCTTCAGCGCCTTGGCCACCTCCAGCCCGTCCAGCCCGGGCAGCATGAGGTCCAGCACGACCAGGTCAAACGTTTCGTGCTTCGCCTTCTTCAAAGCCGCCTCGCCGCTTGCCGCCAGGGTCAATTGGTAGCCTTCGCGGGCCAGGTGAAAACGGACCAGCTCCAGAATATCTTCCTCATCATCGACAACCAGGATGCGCTCTTTGGCCATGCCGGTTCATCCTAAATTTGGGTTTGATTCAGATCAGCGACATTTTTTCTCTTTTCAAATTATTTGCTTGATGTTGGCGTCGTGTTAGCCCCGGATGAGATTACGGTTAGAAGGGGTCTCGCCCCCCGGTCCGACACCCGACACCGGTGCCGGCGCGCGGCCTGAGATAGTTGCGGGCGGCCGGATGGATTAGTCCATCACAAACCTGCTCCCGCCGCAAAAGACATAAGCCCCCGCTCTTTCGGCCAGGCAGGCCAGCCCCATGTTGAGCCGTGCTGAGAGCTCAACGGCGAGGGCGGTCGGTCGCGAGACGGCAAAAATCATGGGAATGCGGGCCCGGGCGGTTTTTTGCACCATCTCATAGCTGACGCGCGAGGACAGCACGGCCAGGGCGGCATTCGGCAGTCTTCCGTCAAGAAGCGCCATGCCGATGGCCTTGTCCAGGGCGTTGTGGCGGCCGACGTCCTCGGCGACACAAAGCATGTTCCCGTCCCGGTCGCAAAGCGCGGCCGCATGGGAGGCGCGGGTCCGGTCCCGGACCGGTTGGTTCGCGGCCATTTCGTTCAGACTGGCCATCGCCTGGCGCAGGCCCATCCGCACCCCGTCGGGCACCGGCCGGATGCTCTGGTAGAGATCCTGGACGAGTTCCTTGCCGCACAGGCCGCAGCTGCTCTGGCTGATGTAGTTGCGCCGGTCCAAAATCGCCGCGATCATCTCCCGCCGTGCCGGCGTGAGCGTCACCGTGGCCACGTTGGTGGCCTCGCGCTCGCAAAAGGCGATGGAGGTGTAGTCCTGCGGCGAATCGATAATCCCTTCCCCGAGGCAGAAGCCTGCCACGTGGGCGATCTCCTCCCCGGGGGTGCGCATCACGACCGAATAGGGGTTGCCCTGGATCCGGATCGAGAGCGGTTCCTCCTCCAGCAGATCAACCTGCTGGCGGGTGGTCTTGGCCTCTTCCCAACGGACGACGAGATGGCTGGCCGAGTTGTTCAATTGCTCCTCCGTGAGGATACGGACTGATGTATATTCATGGCAGATTAAGCCTAATTCAAACGCAATTCAAGCGGGTTGGGGTCTCAGGCGGAGGATGCGGGAAAAGCGAGGCCTCAACACCGCCGGACGGGCGGGTGTCAAGGCCTCGTGGTGGTCAGGGCAGGACTACTTGGACGCAGCGTCGATGGCCTCCAGGAAGGCCTTCATCATGGCCTCGCCCTCGGCGCCGTTCTTTTCCACGATGATCTGCTTCACCGCCGGCAAGGTGGCATCGCGGAACTTGATTCGCTGCTCCGCCGTGAGGGCGTTGACCTGCATCTCCTTGCCGAGCGCGGCCAGCCCCTTGTCGGAGGCCTCGATCGCGCGGGCGACGCCGCGGCCGGCGATGATGCCCGATTTGACGGCATCGTTCAGGACGACCTTCTCCTGCGGCGTGAGGTTATCGTAGAATCCCTTGTTCATGACCCACACGTAGGGTGCGAACAGATGGCCGGAGAGGGTCAAATATTTCTGGACTTCGTTCATCTTGGCAAACGAGATGATAGGGACAGGGTTCATCTGGCCGTCGGCGACCCCGGTCTGAAGCGCGGTGTAGACTTCGGCCCAGGGGATGACCGAGGGTTGGCCGCCGAGGGAGCTCACGATCGCCTTGTGGGTGTCGAGACCCATGGTGCGGATCTTGAGCCCTTTCATGTCCTCGGGAGTCTTGATCGGCCGCTTGGAGTTGGTGAAGTGAAAGAACCCGCCGGAATCGCCGAAGCCCAGCACCTTCAGGCCGGTCTTCTTCTCGATATCCGCCGCGAGCTTGGCGCCGAAGGGGCCGTCGAAGACGGGGTAGGTGGCGCTGATGTTGGGGAAGGCGAAGGGGACGTCGATGACACCCATCATGGGGTAGATCGAGGCGAACCCACCCACGGAGTGGATGCCGGACTGGATGACGCCGGCCTTCACCTGTGTTACGACCTCATTGTCCTTGCCGAGCTGCCCGTTGGGGAAGCTCTGCACCTGGATGTCGCCGTTGGTGCCGGCCTCCATCAGGCTCTTGAACACCGTGACCATGGCGCCGGTGGGGTTGTCGAAGGGGTCGTCCTTGTTCAGGTTGTGGATCTTGATGACCTTGCCCGCTTCTGAGGTGGCCGGGGCGAAGGGAATGGCCGCCAGAGACAGCATCAAAAGGGCCGCCGCGAAAAACAGTGATGAACGTTTCATGATGTCCTCCTAAGGGTTGAATGTTCCAACGCTCTCCGAAACCGTCCTACTTTCCGAGAAGCAGGTTCGGCATGAACATGGTCATTTGCGGGAGAAAGGCAATCAGGAACAAAACCGCCACCTCTATCAGGATGAACGGCCAGATAGCCTTGCTGAGCGCCTCCAGCCGGATGCCGGTGATGGAGCAGATCACGAAAAGACAGGCCCCCACCGGCGGGGTCATCAAGGCGATGTTGAGCGCCAGCACGATCATGACGCCGGCATGCACCGGATCCATCCCGATGGTCTGGGTCAGCGGCCCCAGAACCGGCGCGAGGATGATCAGGGCCGCGTTGATGTCCATGAACATGCCGATCACGAGCAGCAGTACCAGGATCATCAGGGTCACCATCTGCGGATCGCGCGATATCGACAGAAAGAACTTGGCGATGATCTGCGGGATCTGCTCGAATGTCATCCACCAGCTCAGGATCGAGGCGGCTGCGATGATCAGGAACACCACGCCGGTGATGAGGCTGGTGCGCACGAGCATCTCGGTGATGTCCTTGAGGGTGATGGCCCGGTAGACCCCCACGCCGACGACGAGCGCGTAGAGCACGGCGATCGCGGCCGCTTCGGTGGGGGTGGCGAGGCCGCCCAGGATGCCGCCCAGAATGATGGCCGGCATGAGCAGGGCGAGGAAGCTCGATTTGAAAGAGGTGACGATCCGCCACAGGCTCAATCCGCCCTCGCCCTTGGGCAAGCCGAGGCGCCGGCCGATGGCCGCGATGAAGCACATGCAGAAAAGGCAGATGAGCAGCCCCGGCAGGATGCCGGCCGCAAACAGCCCGGCGATCGAAACCCCCATGAGCGAGCCGTAGATGACCATCAGGTTGGAGGGCGGGATGGTGGGCCCGATGATGGAGCCGGCCACACAGACGGCACAGGCAAACGGCTTGGGGTAGCCCTTCGAGATCATCGCCGGCACCAGGGTGTTGCCGAAGGCCGCCGCATCGGACACGGCCGCCCCGGTCATGCCCGCGAAGATCACGGATGCCACCATGTTGCTGTGCGCGAGTCCGCCGCGCAGGTAGCCCACCAGCGAGTCGGTGAAGGCCACCAGCCGCATGGTGATGCCGGAGCGATTCATGATCTCGCCGGCTAATATGAAAAACGGCATGGCCATGAAAGTGAAAAGGTCCAGGCCCTCGAAATACCGTTTGGGCGCCATGGCCAGGAAGTTTTCGCCGCCTACCTGGACCAGACCGGCCACCCCGGCCAGCCCCAGAACGTAACCGATGGGCAGCCCCACGAACATCAGCCCGAAGAAGAGGATGCCCACGACGGTCATGCGATCACCTCCTCCGCCCTTTTCATCGCTTCCGGCGCCTTGAGCGGGAAGTCGCGCACCATGCTCACAAACAGTTGAATTACTGTCAAGGCCGATGAGACCGGCACGGAGGCAAACGGCACCAGCATGGTCATGCCGAAGATGTTGGCATGCTGGGTCTTTCCCCCTGCCGTCATGCCGATGCTGTAGTAGGTGAGAAAGAGGAAAAAGGCCAAGCCGACGAGGTCCAGCGCCAGCTGCAGAAAGCGGCGATAAGGCTTCGGCATTGCATTCAGGACGAATTCCAGGCCGATGTGTTCGCGGCGGTAGGCCCCGACCGGAACCGCGAGCAGGGCGCACCAGATCATGGTGTAGCGGGCGAACTCCTCGGTCCAGGTGGTACCCAATGTATACGCATAGCGGTCGGCTACACCGAGCCAGACCGTCAGGACCAAGACGGCCATCAGAAGCGCGCAAATGCGCTCGTTCACCCAGTTCAGGCGCCGGGCGAATGCATCCAAGCGGGCGATAAAATCGCTGCTCATCGTCTACACCTCAGAAAGAATTTCAAACCGGAATTTGAAGATCGGATTGATTCCTGATTCAATAGTCTGTTACTTGTGAGCGAATATCCGCAAAAAGTCAATAATCATTCAGCGCCAAAGGGAGGCCCGAGGTGGCATCGCTTTTCTTAAATTGCCCAACTTGCCTAAAAAATTATCCAATAGAATCGGGCATTTTGAGCTGTTCCGGCAGCCGCGCCGGCGAGGAGCACACTTTGCGCCGGATGCTGCTCCCAGGTTCACCACCTGCCGAAGGCATCCGGAAATCCTGGGCGGCAGGATCAAGGCGCAGCTTCGACCTCTTCCATCCTCTGCTTTCCGGCTGCAACCTGCTCGGTTATAGTCGCTATGCATGGATACTGGACGGGATGACGGACCGCCTGATGCGCTTGGAGGGTCGGGATTTTCATGTGACCCCGTTGGAAGAAGAACCCGCCTTGGCATCCGCCCTCGGCCGGACCGGCCGTTTGTGGGTGAAAAACGAGACCGGCAACGTAACCGGATCCCACAAGGGCCGGCACCTGATGGGCACGCTGCTTTACGTGGAGGCCTTGAGGAAACTCAAGGGTGATGGGGCGAAGAGGGTCTTGGCGATCTACAGCTGCGGCAACGCTGCCCTGGGGGCTGCCGCGGTGGCCCGCGCCGGCGGTTATGAACTGCACGCCTTCGTCCCGGACAACGTCGACCCTGTCGTTGCCGCCATGCTGGAGGAGCGGGGCACGGTCATGGAAAAAATCCCCCGCTCGGACACCGGCGCAGGCGACCCCTGCTATCTCGCTTTTCAAAAAGCGCTGAATCAAAACGGCTGGCTGCCGTTTGCCTGCGCCGGCAACGACAACTGGTCGAACATCGAGGGCGGCGCCACGATGGGCTGGGAGATGGTGATGCAGCTGCTCGAGCGCTCGGAAAAGATCGACAGCGTGGTAATCCAGGTGGGCGGCGGCGCCTTGGCGCGCTCCATCGCCCAAGCCTTCGAAGAGGCTCTGCAGCTGGGGTTCGTCCATGTTTTGCCGCGCATCCACGTCTGCCAGCCCGCGGGCGGTTTTCCCTTCGTGCGGGCCTATTTGCTGGCCTTGGCCGAGATCGCCCGCCGCAGCGGGTATTCCTTTGACCTGTGCTATGACCACAACGCCGAGCCGGAAACGGAGCTGCAGAAGCTTGCCGCCTTCACCAGGACCCAATCGGCTCAGGTGCGGCAGATGGCCGCTTTTGTCGCCGGGAGCTTCGACTCCCCGGCCGTGCAGTCAGCCATTGACCTCATGGCCCGGCAGCGCGATCGCTTCATGTGGCCCTGGGACGGTGCCGCCCCGCACAGCCTGGCCCACGGAATACTGGACGACCTCACCTACGATTGGTACGATCTGCTGCGCGCCGTTCTGCACTCGGGGGGCAGGGCCGAAATCCTTGCCGAGAACACCATCCGGGACGCCTATGAGATGGCGCAATCCCGCACGGAGATCCCTGTCTGCCCCACGGGCGCATCCGGCCTGGCGGGGCTGATGCAGCTCACCGATTCCGGAGTCATCGACAGGGGCGAAACGGTAGGCCTTTTCTTCACAGGGTTTGACCGGTCAAAAGTCGAGTGATATGAGAAAATTTTACAACTAGACCCACTTTTTCTAAGGATGCGGCAACCATGACGCAACAACGACTGATCACCGGCCCCACATTCGCGGAGATGCTGGACCCGTCCAAGATCCGCAAGGACCTGCGCGAAAAGGCCCTGGCCGTCAAGGCCCAGGACCCGCTCGACCCCATCAACCTTTACAACATTTCCTGGAAGGACGGCTCCGGCCGGATCTACCATGAAGTTCTGCCCCGGGAGCTGACGGGGGTCGAGACCCCCATCGTGGTTTTATACGGTAAGGATTTCCCGACCGGCAGCCACAAGGTGGGCGCCACCTACTCGGTCCTGATCGAGAAGGCCATCAGCGGGGCCGTGGACCCGGCGCGCCACACCATCGTCTGGCCGTCCACCGGCAATTACGGCATCGGCGGGGCCTGGGTGGGCTGCCGCATGCAATTCGATTCGGTCGTGATCCTGCCCGAAGAGATGAGCAAGGAGCGCTTCGAGATCGTCCGTCGCTACGGCGCGCGCCTGGAGCTCACACCGGGCTGTGAAAGCAGCGTCAAGGAGATCTACGACAAGTGCCATGAACTCAAGCGCTCGGACCCCGATCGTGTCCGCATCATGAACCAGTTCGAGGAGTTCGCCAACTACCGCTTCCACTATTATGTCACCGGCAACACCGTCGTCGAGCTTGCCAAGGTGCTGGAAGCCCAGGGCATCGGCAGGGGCGTGGTCTCGGCCTACATCTCGGCCATGGGGTCCTCCGGCACCATCGCGGCCGGCGACCGGCTCAAGCAGCAGTGGCCCGGCCGCCATAGGATCGTGGGGCTCGAGCCGATCCAGTGCCCGACGCTTTACTGGAACGGCTACGGCGGCCATGACATCCAGGGCATCGGCGACAAGCACGTCACCTGGATCCACAACGTCATGAACATGGATGCGGTCATGTGCATCGACGACATCGAGAGCAAGCTCGGCCTGCAGATGCTGACCGAGGAGCCCGGCTGGGAAGTGCTCACCCGCAAATACGGGGTCCCCGAGGACAAGGTGAAACGCCTTTCGCAGATCTTCGGCATCTCCGGGGTCTGCAATGTGCTCGGGGCCATCAAGACCGCCAAATTCTACGGCATGGACAAGGACGACCTCATCGTCACGGTGTGCACCGATGCCATCGACCGCTATCACTCGGTTATGGACGGTCTTACCGAGCGTTTCGGCCGCATGGACCGGACCGCCGCCGAGGTCCGCCTGGTCAGCATCTTCCATCGCCAGAAGCTCGACTGGATCGACGAGGGCACCCGCCGCAACCGCAGCCAGTGGCACAATCTCAAGTATTTCACCTGGGTGGAACAGCAGGGCAAGACCATCGACGAGTTGAACTCCCAGCGCGGTGAAGCCTACTGGGAGGCTCAGCAGGCCGAGGTGGCAAAGGTTGACCGGCTAATCGAGAGCTACCGAATCAGCGCCGCATGAGCGGCGTTTATTTTCAGGAGAAGTGAGATTCAACATAAAGAGGTCTCCCATGCAAAAGGCCAAACGAATCCTGGAACTATCCCTAAAATATCGGGATGATACGGCATTCAATTTGTCCGAACTCGTCAAGATCAAGTCCCCGAGCCTGGGCGAGAAAGCGGTTGCGGAAAAACTGGTCGAACAGATGCAGGCCGCCCGCTTCGACGAGGTAAAAATCGACGGGCTCGGCAACGTGATCGGCCGCATCGGAAGCGGCAAACGCATCCTCGCTTTCGATGGCCATATCGACACCGTGGAGGTGGGCAACGCGGCCAACTGGAGCTTCGACCCCTTCTGCGGGGAAATCCGCGACGGGTTCGTCCACGGCCGCGGGGCCGCGGACCAGAAGGGCGGTGTGGCCTCCATGGTGACCGCGGGCCGCATTCTCAAGGAGCTGGGCCTGGACCGGGATCTCACGGTGTACTTCGTTGGCAGCGTCATCGAAGAGGACTGCGACGGCCTGTGCTGGAAGTACATCATCGAAGAAGATGGGATCCGGCCCGAGGTGGTCGTGAGCACCGAGCCCACCGACGGCGGCCTCTACCGCGGCCAGCGTGGCCGCATGGAGATCGAGGTCGAGTTCAAGGGTGTCTCCTCCCACGGCTCGGCTCCGCAACGCGGGAAAAACGCGATCTACATGGCTTCGCGGGCCTGCCTGGCCGCCGAGCAGCTCAACGAGCGGCTGCCCGTCGACGACTTTCTCGGCAAGGGGTCCATTGCACTCAGCCAATTCGTCTCCGGGAGCCCGTCGCTTTGTGCGGTGGCCGACTACGCCCGCATCCACCTGGACCGCCGGTTGACCTGGGGCGAAACCAAGGAATCGGCTGTCAAGGAAATCGAAGCGCTTGTCAAAGGGGAGGATGCGAGGGTCTTCGTCCTGAACTACGAGGAAACGGCCTACACCGGTCGGCGCTACGGCATGGAAAAATATTACCCGACCTGGAAGTGGCCGGAGGACCATGCGGCGGTGCAGTCCGGCGCCCGGGCCTACCAGGCGCTTTTCGGCAAGCTGCCCCGGATCGGAAAATGGACCTTCTCGACCAACGCCGTCACCATCTCCGGCATGTACGGAATTCCAGCCATCGGTTTCGGCCCGGGCGCCGAAGCCATGGCCCACGCCCCCAACGAGAAGACCCCGGTCGAGGATCTTGTCAACGCCGCTGCGTTTTATGCACTTTACGCTTGGAGCATTTGAACGGTCCGCGTCTGAAAATACCTGGCGGGTAACGGGCGACAGGCCGACCTTTACTTTTTCAAGGAGGAACCATGAGCAATTTTCAAGGCCTGCTGAGGGAAATCGGTTCGCTTTCGGGGGACCTTTACCACAAGGACTTTCTGCTGACCTGGGAGAAATCCGTTGATGAGCTCAGGAAAATAGTTGCCGTGGCCGATGCGCTGCAATGGCTGCGCCGGGGAAACATCTCGACCCGCTGCTTCGAGTCCGGTCTGGCCGTGAGCATCTTCCGGGACCAGTCGACCCGCACGCGCTTTTCATTTTTCTCGGCGGCAAACCTGCTGGGCCTGGGCGTTCAGGACCTGGACGAGGGGCGTTCGCAGATCGCCCACGGCGAGACCGTGCGCGAGACGGCCAACATGATCGCCTTCTTCACCGAGTTCATCGGCATCCGCGACGACATTTTCCTGGGCGCGGGCCACACATACATGCAGCAGGTGGCGGCCGCCGTGGAGGAGGGGTTCAAGGCCGGGGTCCTGGAGCAGCGGCCCTACCTGGTTAACCTGCAGAGCGACGTGGACCACCCCACCCAGAGCATGGCCGACCTGATGCAGCTGAAAAACCACTTCGGCGGCCTGGACCAACTGCGGGGCAAGAAGATCGCCATGACCTGGGCCTATTCGCCGAGCTACGGCAAGCCGCTTTCCGTGCCGCAGGGGGTGATCGGGCTGATGACGCGCTTCGGCATGGATGTGGTGCTCGCCCATCCCGAGGGCTACCAACTGATCCCCGATGTGGTCGCCAAGGCGGGTGTGTCCGCCAAAGAAAACGGCGGCAGCTTCAAGGTCGTAAGCTCCATGGACGAGGCCTTTGCCGGAGCCGACGTGGTCTACCCCAAGAGTTGGGCCCCCTACCACGTCATGGAAAAGCGCACCGAGCTGTTGCGCAGCAACGACACCCCGGGGCTCAAGGAGCTGGAGAAGGCCTGCCTCGCAAAAAACGCCGAATTCAAGGGCTGGGAATGCACCGAGTCCAAGATGAAGCTCACCCGCAAAGGCAAGGCTCTTTACATGCACTGCCTGCCGGCGGACATCTCCGGGGTCTCTTGCGCCGCCGGTGAGGTGGCGGCCAGCGTGTTCGAGCGCTACCGCATCCCCACTTACATCCAGGCGGGCTTCAAGCCCTACATTATCGCCGCCGTCATGCTGGCCGCCCGTTTCGATGACCCGGTCAAGCTGCTGAGGGCGCTGAAGCGCCGGGCCGTCCCGCGCGCCTGACGGTGAGCGCCGCGGCGGATTCATGCGGTCGCAGGGGGCCGGTGCGATGCCCCCATCCACCGGCAGTCGGATCGAGCAGATGGCCTTTTTTCATTTTTTTATTGACAATTATTGCGTATCATTTAATATTCAACGGTTTTGAAATGCCAATTTACTTCAGGAGGCACCCATGTACGCGGTCGTCAACACGGGCGGAAAACAATACAAGGTCCAGAAGGGGGAGACCCTCCGGATCGAAAAAATCCCGGGCAAGGTCGGCAGCTCCGTGACCTTTGACAAGGTCTTGATGGTGGCGGATGGCGAAAACATCCGTGTCGGTCAGCCGGTCCTGGAGAATGTCGCAGTCCAGGCCCAGATCGTCGAGCAGGACAAGGCCAAAAAGATTCTCGTTTTTAAATACAAACGCCGCAAGCGCTATCGCCGGAAGAATGGCCATCGTCAGCCCTTCACCGCAATCCGCATTGACGGCATCGAGGCATAATAAGCGGGTTGTCGCCCGCTTATTATGCTATTATGATCGATAACGAATTAACCTTGAATTTCTAAATCCGTAAGTCAGCCGGCTTCTTGGGAGGTTCCGAGGTCAAGGCGCGCCGGTTTCGGGTTGCGAGGCATGCAAACCGCGCCCCGCCGCAACAGCGAAACGAAGCGCAGATATCGGGCCTTATAAGAAATCGACTCAAAGGAGCAGGGGATATGGCACACAAAAAGGCAGCCGGAAGTTCCAGGAACGGTCGCGACTCGGCCGGCCAGCGCCGCGGGGTCAAAATCTATGGCGGGCAGAAGGTCAGGGCCGGCAACATCCTCGTGCGTCAGGTCGGAACCAAGTTCCACCCGGGGCAGAACGTCGGGTTGGGCAAAGACTACACCCTGTTCGCCAAGATCGACGGGGTCGTCGCCTATGAGCGTCAGGGGCGGTCGCGCCAAAAAGTGAGTGTTTACGCCGCAGCGTGAAGTTTATTGACGAAGCCATCATAACGGTCCGATCCGGTGACGGCGGAAACGGCTGTCTGAGTTTCCGGCGAGAGAAGTATGTTCCGCTCGGCGGTCCGGATGGCGGGGATGGCGGCAAGGGCGGAGACGTGACCCTGGTGAGTTCGCAGGATCGCCGAACCCTCTACCCCTTCCGGTTCAAGCACGAGTTCACGGCCCCGCGGGGCGGCGGCGGACAAGGCCGCCAGCGGACCGGCAAGAACGGCGGCGATCTTATCATCGAAGTCCCGCCGGGCACCATCGTGAGGGACGCCGAAACGGGCGACATCCTCAAGGACTTCTGCCTTCCCGGCGAATCCTTCATCGTCGCCCGCGGCGGACGCGGCGGCAAGGGCAACACGCACTTCAAGAGTTCCACCCACCGCACCCCGCGGTTTGCCCAGCCGGGCGAAGCGGGGGAAGTCAAGCAGCTCAAGCTCGAGCTCAAACTGCTGGCCGACGTGGGCATTATCGGCCTTCCCAATGCCGGCAAATCCACCCTCATCAGCGTCATTTCCTCGGCCCGGCCGAAAATCGCCGATTATCCTTTTACCACCTTGGTGCCCAACCTGGGGGTGGTCAAGACCGGCGACCGCGAGCCGTTCGTGGTCGCCGACATTCCCGGCCTGATTGCCGGGGCCCACGCCGGCGCCGGCCTCGGGATCCGCTTTCTGCGGCACGTCGAGCGCACACGCATGCTCGTGCACCTCATCGACGCCTCCGCGATCGACCCGGAAAAGCCGCTCGAGGCCTACGCTGCCATCAACACCGAGCTGTCCTCGTACAGCCCTGACCTGGCCCGCAAGCCCCAGATCATCGCACTCAACAAGCTCGACCTCCCCGGCACCGAGGAGCGTGCCCGGGCGTTCAAGGCCGCCCTTAAAAAGAGGACCAGGCTTCATCTCATTTCGGCGGCCACCGTAAAAGGGGTCGATCAGCTCCTCGCCCAGATCAGCAACCGTTTGGATGAGCTGAAAGATGAGCGACCGCAAGCTCCAATTTGAACGCGCCCGGCGCGTCGTCGTCAAGGTCGGCAGCAACGTCCTCACCGCCCGCCAGGGATTGAACATCCCCGTGATGCGCAGCATCGCCGGCCAGGTCAGCCGCCTGATGGAAACCGGGCGCGAAGTGATTATCGTCTCCTCAGGGGCCATGGCCTCGGGTCTGAAAAAAATCGGGTTGGAGCGCAGGCCGGATGAACTGCGGCAGCGCCAGGCGGTATCAGCCGTGGGCCAGGCCGGGCTCATCATGGAGTATGAAAAGGCCTTCGAACGGCATCACCTCAAGGCGGCCCAGATCCTGCTCACCAGCGAGGACCTTTCCAGCCGCAAGCGCTACCTGAACGCCCGCAACACCCTGAACACCCTCCTCGACTGGAAGATCGTGCCCATCATCAACGAGAACGACACGGTCTCGGTCGAGGATATCAAGCTGGGCGACAACGACAACCTGGCGGCGATGATCACGCTGCTCATGGACGCGGACCTGCTCGTCATTCTGAGCGACATCGACGGCCTGTTCACTCGGGACCCGCGCACCGAGCCCGACGCCGAACTCATTCCCGTGGTGGGCGTCATCACCCAGAGCACCGAGAAAGCCGCCGGCAGCATGCCGGGGCCCCTGGGCACCGGCGGGATGATGAGCAAGATCAACGCCGCCCGCAAAGTGAACTCCGCCGGGGTTCCCATGGTGGTGGCCAAGGGGGACAAGCCGGACATCCTGGTCCGGCTCTTCGACGGTGAGACCCACGGCACCTATTTCGTCCCGCGCCGGCAAAAACTCACCCGTCGGAAGTGCTGGATCGCTTTCTCCCTCAAGCCCAAGGGGGTTCTCACGATCGATGCGGGTGCCCGCACCGCCGTGACCCGCCGCGGCAAAAGCCTGCTCGCCAGCGGGATTGTCGGGGTGCAGGGGGAGTTCAATGTCGGATCCCCGGTGGAGTTCCAGGCGCCCGGCGGCGAGGCCGTCGGGGTCGGGCTGGTCAACTACGGCGCGGCCGACATCCGCAAGATCATGGGTCTCAGGTCCCAGCACATCTCGCAGGTGCTCGGCCACAAGCCCTATGACGAAGTGATTCACCGGGACAACCTTGTGATTACGGGGGAAGATGGGGTAGAAGAGGGCTGATGAACTCGATCAACGCAACGATCGCCGCCATGGCCAAGGCCGCCCGCCATGCCTCGCAAGCCATGTCGCGCGTGACCTCCGGGCAGAAAAACCAGGCGTTGCGGCGCATGGCCGATGAGATCGTGCGGCAGGCGGACGCCGTCCGGGCTGAGAATCAACGGGACGTACAGGCCGCCCGGAGCGGCGGCCTTGCGGCCGCCCTGATCGACCGCCTCGCCATCACGGACAGCACCATCGCCGCCATGGCCTGCGGGCTGCGCGAGGTCGCGGAGCTGCCCGACCCCGTGGGCCGCCTCGGTCCGAGCCAGGTCCGGCCGAACGGGCTTGAGATCGCGCGCATGCGGATCGCGCTGGGGGTGATCGGCATCATCTACGAGTCGCGGCCGAATGTGACCGTGGATGCCGCCGGACTGTGCCTCAAGGCCGGCAACGCCGTCATCCTGCGCGGCGGGTCCGAGGCCTTCCACTCCAACCAGGCGCTGGCGGCCGTCATCGGCCGGGCGCTCGCGGACACGGGGCTTCCCGCAGCCGCCGTCCAGGTGGTTCCGGTGGCGGACCGGGCCGCCGTTAACGCCCTGCTCGAGCAGGAGGAGTGCATCGATCTGATCATCCCGCGCGGGGGCGAGGACCTCATCCGCTTCGTGGTCGCCAACTCGCGCATCCCCGTGCTCAAGCACTATAAGGGCGTCTGCCATGTCTACGTGGACGAAGGCGCCGATCTCGCCATGGCCGAGGCGGTGTGCTTCAACGCGAAAGTTCAACGGCCGGGGGTGTGCAACGCGATGGAAACGCTGCTCGTGCACCGCGCCGAAGCGGCGCGATTTTTGCCGGCGATGGCCCGGCACTTTACCGCAGCCGGCGTGGAACTGCGCGGATGCCCCGAGACCCGGCGCATGCTGCCGGGGATCCCCCTTGCCACGGACGAAGACTGGACGGCCGAGTATCTGGACCTCATTCTGGCGGTTCGGGTGGTGGAGAGCATGGAGGCGGCCATCGCGCACATCGCCGCGTACGGTTCGAGCCACACCGATGCCATCGTGACACGGGACTATGAGCGGGCGCGGCGCTTCGTGCGCGAGGTGGACTCCTCCGTGGTGTTGGTGAACGCCTCGACCCGTTTCAACGACGGCGGACAGCTTGGCCTGGGCGCCGAGATCGGCATCAGCACCTCCAAGCTGCACGCCTTCGGGCCGATGGGGCTCGAGGAGCTGACCACCACCAAGTTCGTCGTCTTCGGCAACGGGCAAATCAGGGACGCTTGAACGCGAAGCTCCACGCTGATAGCGTCCACACGAATTACCCCTTGGCGTTTGATTCGAAGTCATCTATGCGGGTAGGGCTGTTTGGGGGAACCTTCAATCCGATCCACTTCGGGCACCTGCGGGCGGCTCTGGAAGTGAAGGAGGGGTTTGGCCTGGACCAGGTCTTCCTTATCCCTGCCGCCGTCCCGCCGCACAAGGGGCGCACCGGAGTGGCCCCGGCGGAAGACCGCCTGCGGATGATCGAACTGGCCGTCGAAGGCGACTCCGGGCTGATGGTCTCGGACGTGGAAATCAAACGCTCCGGCCCTTCCTTCACCATCGACACCGTCCGCTCCTTCCAGCAGAGCCTGGCCGCGGACACCGACGTTTTTCTCGTGATGGGCCTGGACGCCTTTCTCGAGATCGACACCTGGAAGTCTTTCCGCGACCTGCTCGCCTTGGT
Source organism: Deltaproteobacteria bacterium (assembly GCA_016219005.1). Taxonomy (GTDB): domain Bacteria; phylum Desulfobacterota; class Desulfobacteria; order Desulfobacterales; family SpSt-501; genus SpSt-501. The sequence goes on along the minus strand of JACRCN010000050.1, from coordinate 28,895 downwards.
CCCCGTGGTCGTGCTGTCCCGTCCTCACGCGGCCGACTGCAGCGGCGACCGCGACGAGCAGACCGTGCACGATTTCATCCGGTCGAAACTCTCCCCGGACGGCACCGTCTGCGAGGGCCCGGCCGGATGCAAAGCCCCGGGCTTGGAGCCTATCACCGTGTTCCAGGTGACGGCACTCGACATCTCCAGCACCCGGGTCCGGGAATGGGTGCGCGAGGGCCGTTCGATCCGCTACCTCGTGCCTTCGAACGTCCGGCACTACATCACATCCAAGGGGTTGTATCGATGACCGATGACATGCACGCTGAGCTGGATCTTTACATCAAAGCGGTTCTGGGGAAGAAGCCCGTCGACGTGGTGGCCTTGGACATGCGTGAGCTCACCTCGATCGCCGATGCTTTCATTATATGCAGCGGCCGCTCCAGCCGCCAGGTGACCGCCATCGCCGAGCACGTCGAAAGAAGGCTGCGGAAGCAAAAAGTCAAGCCGTTGGGCGTCGAGGGCGCCAAGGAAGGCCAGTGGGTGCTGATGGATTACGGTAACGTCGTCATCCACGTGTTCTACGAGTCGGTGCGGCAGTTCTACGACCTCGAAGGGTTATGGACCGATGCGCGGCGGATCGAAACACCGGGCTTGAAGAAACACAAGGCCGCCGCGCGCCGGCCGCCCAGCCGGGACGCGGACGCGTGACGCGGAGAAAGCCATGCCCCCTCCGCTCAAACCTTTCACCACCCTGATTGATTTCATCACCGGCCGGGAAACCCCCAACATCGGCGCCGAGGAGAACCGCCAGATCGTGGAGCGGTTTCTCGTGGAGCAGAAAGGCTACGCACGGCAGGACATCGCCGTGGATGCGGATCTGGAGCTGACGATCCAGGGCGAGCCCTACCGCTCGCAGGTGGATCTCGTGGTGACGGTGGGACTCCGACGGCTCATGCTCATCACCTGTGCGGCCGGCTCGCTGGGGTCCTGGGAGCGGCAGACCGTGGCGGCGGCCCGTTTGCTCGGGGATGTCCAGGTCCCGCTCGCCGTCGTCTGCGACGGCCGCACGGCAACTGTCATCGATGCCGTCACGGGAAAGAACATCGGCACGGGGATGGGGGCGATTCCTTCCAAAGCGGACGCCCTGCGCGGGCTGGCATCCGCCCGGTTTGAGCCGCTTTCGGAAGAGCGGCGGGAGCGCGAAGCGCTGATCTTCCGCACCTATGACCAGGAAACGGTCAACGTGCAGCGCCATGTAACGTGACGCCTAATTAGTGCCCGTCCACTTCCTTGCCGCAGTGCTTGCAGACATTGGCTCGCCGTTTGATGATCTCCGCGCAAAACGGGCATTCCCGGGTGAAGTGGCGTTCGTGGATCTTGGCAACGGCCTCATCTACTTTTTTTTGGATCAGCTCATTGCCGAAGCGGACGTTTCGCAGCGGCTCGATGGACTCGACCTCTCCGAGGTCGCCGATCATCTCCGCTGCCTTGAGCCGCACCCGCGCCGGTTCGGTGGGGTCCAGCAACAGGCGCATCATCCCCGGCCCGTCTTTGGTCGTAAAAAATTCGGCGAGCAGGTTGAATCCGCGCTTGATGGCCTCTTTGATGGCCTCCTGTTCGGCCATGGCCTGGTCATTGAAAATCTGGCCCCGGCCGCCCATGTTGCTGAACACCGGCATCACCTCGAAAACGTCGGTGCCGGGATAGTTCATGCAGCGGTATGAGGCTTTGTGGGCGTAGCTTTCCTCGATGTGCTTCCAACCCTCCCGATACAGCGCGCAATCGTCGTTGAAGCAGATAAAGAGAAAAGGAGTTCCCCAGCCCAGGCCGTCTCCCATGTGCATCGGCGGCTCCTCCCAGAGGCTCATTTCGACTCCACAATGCGGGCACTTCGGCCGCTGCATGGCGATGACCTTTTCAAGAACTTCCTCGCGGGTTTCAAACGACATTCCGGCAACCTCCACATTCGGTCATTAACAGCAATTACGAGGGCCAACATAAGCGCCGCCTTTAGTCTTGTCAAACAGCTGCCGCAAGCCGTTCGCCGGCATGATGGATACTCACCCGCAAAGGGAATTCTATGGACTTGCAGCAAGTTTTTAGATAATAAGATAAAAAAATGAATGCGCTTCAATCAAACCCACGATTCCTTGTACTGACAATAGCAGCCAGTTCTGCTTCTGCCCAACTCGGCCCAAAAGGTGTTCTTTTGCGTTCGATGCTCTACTTGGGAAGCATTGTGATTCTCTGTTTGGGTTTCCTGGTGACGGGATGCCAATCCCCGGATGAGAAAGCGGCCCTGGAGACCGGCAGCCCGGGTGTGACGACTCAGGAGGTCGTTCTGGGTTCGTCCCTGGCGCTTAAGGGACACGCCAGTTTTCTGGGCAGCCAGACGTTTCGCGGCGCCATGTGCTATCTCAACCACGTCAACGAACTGGGAGGGGTTCACGGCCGCAGCATCAAGGTGGTGGCCTATGACGACAGCTACGATCCTCCCATGTGCCTGGCGAACACCCAGAAGCTCATCATCGACGATCAGGTGTTTGCCCTGTTTTGCTACGTGGGAACCCCCACGACGGTCAAGGTGCTGCCCCTCATCGAGGAAGCACGCATCCCGCTCCTGGGCATGTTCACCGGCGCCAACGCCCTGCGCGAGCCGTTCAGCCGCTTCCTGATCAACGTCCGGGCCTCCTATTACCAGGAGACCGGTGACGCCGTCCGGCACCTGGTCGACGACCTGGGGTTGAATAAGATCGCCGTTTTCTACCAGTACGACGCCTACGGCTTTGACGGCCTGACGGGGACGGAGTTGGCCCTGAAGCGATTCAATCTGGCGCCGGTCGCCGGGGGCTCTTACAACCGCGGCACGCTGGATGTGCAGGAAGGCCTGAACAAGATCATGTCCTCCGGGGCCGAGGCCGTTGTGATGATCGGCACCTACGACCCGTGCGCCAAATTCATCCGGCTGGCCCATGAACAGGGCTTCCGGCCCTTGTTTTACCTGGTGTCCTTCGTCGGGGCCGATGAACTGGCCCGGCGGCTTGAAAACCAGCAGGGCATAACGGTCGTCATGTCGCAGGTGGTCCCGCCCCCCGACCGCCAAGACCCCAGCCCGCTGCTGACCGGCGAGCTCGGCTACGTCACGCTGCTCAAGCGCTACTACCCGGAAGACCAGCCCAACTTCGTTGGCTTCGAGGGGTTCATCAACGCACGGGTGCTGGTCGAAGGCCTCAAGCGGGCCGGTGCGGAACTCACCCGGGAGGGGTTCATCGACGCCATCGAATCGATCCATGATCTGGCTCTGGGACTGGACATCAACATCGCCTTCAGCGCAAGCGATCACCAGGGGCTGGATCGCGTCCATTTCACCCGACTCGAAAACGGGCAGTTTTCTCTGATCAAAGACTGGGCAGGGATCAGGGCCCAGTTGAACGCATCACGTTGAGCCGGCCATGAACCGCGATGTCATCCGGGAAACCGCCAAACGCTTTCGCGATATCAGCCTAAAGAACAAGATCTTCTTCTCCATCATTGCGGTCATCCTGATCATCAGCGCCGCCATTGCCCTGATGGCGCGCTGGATCCTGGTGGACAACCTGATCGACGAGCTTGAGCTGCGGGGCATCGCGATCGGCCGGACGATCGCCGAGCGCAGCAGCGGTTACCTTCTCGACAAGAACTATCCCGAGCTGCTCAGCCTGATCTTCGACGAGGCCAAACTCAAGGAGCGCCAGCACCTGGTCTCCTACATCTTTGTCAGCGGCCGCGAGGACCAGGTCCTCAGCCATACCCTGACGCGACCCTTCCCCGAGTCCCTGCGCCTGGCGAACCGGGTCCCGCCGGATGAGACCAAAAGCGTGCGCCTGTGTCTGATCGGGAGCCAGATGGCCTACGACATCGCCATCCCCATCACCCAGGGGATCTATCGCATCGGCACCGTGCACGTTGGGCTCAACAAAGACCATATCGACCAGCTGGTCGGCAAGCTGCGGACCACGTTTCTGGGGTTTCTGTCACTGGTGGTCGTGATCATTTTCGTCATAACCCACCGCCTATCCAAATACATCACCATGCCGATCTCCAAGCTCACCCGGATTTCGGACGAGTTGAGCAAGGGCAACTTCGATGTGAAACTGGACGCGGAGCAAGGGACGGATGCCGGCCAACCCCTGGAATGCCCGGCCTTCGCCAACCCCGATGTACCCTGCCGGCGCCTGGATGGGGAGTTGGCCGTCGTGGATGGCGTCGATGAGATTTCAGGCACCGACCCCGTGTGCCGGGACTGCCGGTCCTACAGACGTCAAAAGGGCGACGAGGTGGCCCAGCTGGCGGATGCCTTTTACAACATGATCTGGAGCATCCGGCTTTACCGGCGGCGCCTGCGCGAATCCGAGAAGAAATACCGCTCCCTCTTCGACAGCGGCCCGGATCCCATCTTCGTCGTCAACCCCCAGACCTTCGAAATCATCGACGCCAACCCGCGGGCCGTGGAGGTCTACGGGTACAGCCGGGAGGAGCTGATCGGCAAGGCTTTCACGGAGCTGGCCCCCGAACACACGCACGAGTACTTTCAATCCCTTCAGAGCAAGGGGGAAGCCCACGGGTTGGTCACCTACCCCAAGGCGCTGCATTACAAGAAAGGCCACACGCCTTTCTACGTCAACCTGCATGCCAGCACCATCGCCTACAAGGGGCAGCAGGCCATCGTGCTGGCCTCGACCGACATCACCGAGATGATCGAAAAGGACGCCCGGTTGATCCAGGCGAGCAAGATGGGGTCTCTTGGAGAAATGTCCGCCGGCATCGCCCACGAGTTGAACCAGCCGCTCAACGCCATCAAGATGGGCAGCGATTTCCTGGCCATGATGGTTGAGCAGCAGCGCGAGATTCCGCCGCAGGACCTGCGCCAGGTAGTCACCGAGATGAGCACCCAGGTCGACCGGGCGGCCGAGATCATCAACACCCTGCGCTCCTTCGGCCGCAAGGCTGAACTCGTCATGGAGCGGGTGGACATCAACAAACCCATCCAGGCGGTTTTTTCCCTGGTCGGCCGCCAGTTCGAGCTGGAGAACATCCGCATGGAGCTGGATCTCGCCCAGGGGATCCGCACCATCATGGCGCACGACAACCGGCTGCAGCAGGTGTTCTTCAACCTGGTCACCAATGCGCGTGATGCCATCAGCGAAAAGAAGCAACGACTGCCCGGCCGGGCGGACGGCAAGATCCTCATTCGTACCTATCAGGAGGGCGAGCACGTGGTGGCCGAGGTCGAAGACGACGGCATCGGCATCAGCGATGCGGTCCGGGACAAGATTTTCGAGCCGTTTTTCAGCACCAAAGAAAGCAGCATCGACATGGGCCTCGGGTTGGCCATCACGTATGGAATCGTCAAGGACTACAGAGGCGACATTCAACTGACGAGCCAGGTTGGCCAGGGCACGACCTTCAAGCTCAGATTTGCCGCGACATGAAGCGCCCGGCCCGGCAAGCCAACGATGATGACTTGCGAAGAAGGTGCTCTTTTTTCTAAGGTAAATTTTAATCGCCAATTGGAATGGCGCGGAAGCGCCATTGTGTGGTTTTCTGCGCTTGTCAAGACTCGAAAATAAGGACATGGCATGGACAAGATTTTGGTCATCGACGATGAGAAACCCACGTTGATGATGTTTCGGTTGACGCTGGCCGCGTACGGTTACGAGGTGCTGACGGCGGAAAACGGCCAGGAGGGATTGGAGGTCTTCGGCCGCGAACGCCCCAGCATCGTTCTGACCGACATCAAGATGCCCGGCATGAACGGCATCGAGGTGCTGAAGCAAGTCAAGACGATCGACCCGTCCACAGAGGTCATCGTCATTACCGGTCACGGCGACATGGACCTGGCTATCCAGGCACTGAACCTGGATGCCACCGATTTCATCAACAAACCCATCCAACGCCATCTGCTTGAGCAGGCGATCAAGCGCGCGCAGGAGCGCCGGCGCCTGGCAGGCACGCAGGCGACGGAAATGGTCCTCCAGCCGACCGACCAGGCCGCCGTGATCGTGATTCAGGGCAACATCACTGCCAAAGCCGAAGCACGCTTTCAGGCCCTTTACCAGGAGGCCCTGGCGCTCAACAGACCCCGCATCGTGCTGCACTTTCTGGAGAGCGCCGCCATCAACGGCGCCGGGATTGCCATCCTGACCCAGCTTCTTTTGGATAGCCAGAAACAAGGCCGCCAGGTGGTGGTGGCCGAGCTGTCCGAGAATCTAAGAAAAGTGTTTGAAATCGTAGGGCTTTCGAAAATCGTGGCCGTGGTGGACTCTCTGGAGAAGGCGCTGGCATGACAGCTCTGACTCCGTAAATCGGATAGAATGTTTTCTTGCGGATTTAGTATTTCCAATTTCACCGGCTTGCAGTTTAATATGTTCTCTATTTATATGGGTTGCTTTGAAGGGGGATGTGATGAAACCCTTGCGGTTTATCCTGAATGTACTCCCCGTGATCGGCATCTTGTGGACAAGTGCTGCCGGGGCGGCCTGGTGCGCCGGCCTGCCCAAGAAGGGCGATACCCTTCCGGCTTTCGAGCTCCAGGCGCCGGCCTCCGACAAGGCCCGGGAATACCTCGGCATCAGCCAGGCCATTTTTCGGCTGGCGGATATCCCCTGCCGTTTGCTGCTGCTTGAAGTCATCGGCGTCTACTGCCCGCAGTGCTACCGGCAGGCGCCCCTGTTCAATACCCTGTTCAACCGGATCGAAAAAGGCAAGCTGAAGGGTCAGGTCAAGATGCTGGCGCTCGCCGCCGGCGGAAACGTCAACGAGATCCAATACCTTTACGATCAGGTCCAGTACAGCTTCCCGATTGTCCCGGACCCGCGCTTCGATGTCCACAAGCTGCTCGGAGAGCCCCGCACCCCCTTCACCCTGCTCGTCGACCCGCAGGGCAAGGTCCTGTACACCCACATGGGAATCATCGAGGACATAGACGCATTTCTTAAACTGATCAACGACCTGGTGCGCTGAACAGCATGACCCTCGCGGAATCCACTTTACGGGAAGCCATTGCGCGTGCCTCCCGGGCTCAGGCAGATCTCGATAAGCGGGTATTTCACCTGAAAACCCTGCATGACGTCGCCTGCGAACTCTCCGGCCTCACCCAGCCCCGCAAGATCATGGAGACCTTTCTGCTCACCGCCATGGGCCTGTTCGGGGCGACCCGCGGGCTGGCCATCCTGATGAACGCCCAGACTCGTCAGGGGCATCTCACCCAGCGGGGGCTCAGCGGACCCGAGGCCGACGCCTGCGAACGCAACCTGGCCCGCATTGCCGAACACTACCTGCCCGAAGACAGCCTGCCTTGTCATGCCGAATTCGTCCTGCCAGGGCAAACCGCGGAACCGGGGCTCTTGCCGGCTGACACCGCGGTCATTCTCAAACAAAGGCTGGACGGCAACTATGCGCTGCTGTCGGCCATCGGGCCCAGGCTCTCTGGGGAGTCTTTCGGCGAGGCGGATATGACGGCCCTGCTCAACCTGGCCGGAACGATGGCCAACGCCCTGGCGCAGAACTTGTTCCACCGTCAGATCCAGCATCTCAGTGCCGGCTTGATACGCCAGGGCAATGAGCTTCAGGATGCCCAGCGTCAGGCCGGCAGGGCGCGCGCGACCCTGGACCGGCAGATCTTTCATCTGCAGACCCTCTATGAGTTCACCGCCGAGCTGAGCCCGCTCGTCGCGACCGACAAGCTGTTGGAGGCATTCCTGCTGATGGTGATGGGCACCTTCGGGGCGAGCCGGGGATGCGTTCTGCTCTGCGACCGGCAGAGCGGGACGGTCCGTTCCGCCGGTCGCGGAATCCCCGGGCCGCGGGAGTGGACCCTCGCAGGGGCTGAAAAAATCCTTTACCGCGGGTTCCAGGCGACCGAGGAGCGACGCCTTGCACCGATGTCGACCGGTTTCATCCTCGACCCGCCGTCTGTCTTCCCCGAATCCGAGCTCGGGTTTGGCGTCCACACCGCGGCGCTGTTCACGGTGGACGACACGCTGCTCGGCATGCTCGCCCTCGGCCCTTCCTTGAGCCAAACGGCGCTGTCCGCGGAGGCGCGGGAACTCTTGCGGGGATTGACGGCCAACTGCATGGTGTTTCTGAAAAACGCCCGGGCGTTTGAAACCATCCAGACCCTCAATGCGGACCTGGCTCGTACCAACGCGGACCTGCGGCAGACCATTACCGACCTGACCGAGGCCCGCCACCGGATACGGGGGCTGGAGTTCGCTAAAAGCCGGCTGAAACAGCTCATCCAGCGCGAGACCGAGCGGGCCGGGGGCTTCCGCGCGGCCGATATGCTGCTGATGGCGATCCTGTCCGCTGTTTTGGCGCTGGCATTCAACTATTCCAGCCCGAACGGCATCCCCGTTGTGCCGGAAGCTGTTTTCCAAGAGCAAGCCCCCCGGGTCGATGTGCTCACCGCGCACGAACTGCTGACCCGGGGCGAGGCGGTGCTGGTGGATGCCCGGCCGCCTGAGCTTTTTCAACAGAAGCACATTGCCGAGGCCGTCAACATCCCGGCGCCGCTGTTTGACGTGATCTACCCCATGCAGCTCGGGCGCACGCTCAAACCCGAGCAGACGGTGTTTGTCTACGGCCGCACCATCAGCAAGCGCTATGACGAAGATGTGACCCAGCGACTTTTGCAGCGCCACGACCATGTCCGGGTCCTGGAGGGAGGGGTCGCGGCCTGGGAAGAGAAAGGATTTCCGGTGGCGCCATGAAATGGCCCGGCTGGTTTAAGACATCGATCGCCCACCCCGTGCTGGGCCTGCTGCTGCGCGCTTACGTCGGCGGGATTTTCATCTACGCCAGCATGTACAAGATCAACTACCCCGGCGAGTTCGCCGAAACCATCGCTAGCTACCAGCTGGTGCCGTTTTGGGCGGTGAACCTCATGGCGCTGGTCATGCCGTGGGCCGAGCTGGTCAGCGGCATTCTGATGGTTCTCGGTGTTCGCACCAAATCCGCGGCGGCTGCGATCGGCGGGATGCTGGTGATGTTCAGCCTGGCGGTCCTGGCCACGCTGCTGCGGGGCATCCCCATCGGGTGCGGGTGTTTCACGTCGGTGGAGGAGCCCCTGGGCTGGGGCACTCTCGGACGCGATCTCGTGTGGCTCATCATGACGCTTCATGTTTATTTTTTCCCCTCAGCCCTGCAGCTGGAAGGCAGGCTTCTCAAATCCCTGCAGGAGGTGGAAGGATGAGGCAGGCACACCGGCTGCTGGCGCCGCTGCTGCTGATCGGTTTGCTGATCTGGGCGTGCGAGTCCAGGTCTTCATGGGAGGGCCGTTATGTGGGGCCGCCCGGGCAAGACCCGGCCGGCACAGTCGCGCTGACCCTTCAAGCCGGCGGCAAAGGGCAGTGGACGGCTGAACAGGAAAGCACTCCTCTGCGCTGGGAAGAACGCAGCAACGCCCTGTGGCTGCACCTCAAGACCGGGGGAGTGATGGTTGCTCAACCCGTGCCCGGGCAACAAGCGCTGACCCTCGAGTTGCCCGGAGTCGGAGCGCTCTCGCTGCGCAAAGCGACTCCCTAGTTCACCCGGGCATTTGCGGTCTGTTGTTCTCCCGGAACGCTCCGGTCAAAGCCAGCCTGCCGCATCGACCTTGACCAAATGCACAGCCCTCCGCTTATTTTTTGCTGTTGACACATTTTCCATTGAACACCTCTTACCTTGCATCGCTACGAAAGCTGTAGAAAAACCATGCCCGACATGCTATTTTCCACTTCGCCCAATGCTGTACGCTTGGCCTTGGAGCGCCTGGAAAACGGACATCCCGCACATGTTCGGTATCCGCCAGGCGATATCCTTCACTTTGGATTCAGGACGCAGTAATTGCCGCGGCCGGCATTGTCCGCCTGCGGCAACCAGAGCGAAACTGTGGGCGGAAGGATCGGAATTGTGTCCATCGGACCTTACAGCGTTGATGAATTCGTTGAACGAGTCGTCGATTTCCACGGCTATGCCGCACCCGGGGTTATCATTGGCGGGTATATGGTCGCCTTGGCACAGCGGAACCTTACTCAGGGTGTGCTTTACGATGCGGTCAGTGAGACCCGCGCCTGCCTGCCGGATGCCATACAGTTGTTGACTCCATGCACCGTGGGCAACGGGTGGCTGAAAGTGTTGAACCTCGGCCGGTATGCCTTGAGTCTCTACGACAAAAGAAGCGGTGAAGGCGTCCGGGTGCACCTTGATGGGAAGAGGCTCGACGCATGGCCGGCAATCAAAGTATGGTTCTTGTGCCTGAACAAAAAGCAGGACCAGGATTCCGCACTGTTGCAGGAGCAGATCCGGGAAGCCGGAGAAGGGCTGTGTGTGGTTGCGCCGATTCGAATCGCGGCTCGTTTTCTTGGCAAGCAGCACAAGGAAAAGGTCGATTTCTGCCCGATGTGCGGAGAAGCCTATCCGACTTGCGATGGCAGGATCTGCAAAGGCTGCCAAGGCCAGGCCCCCTATGAGCCGCTTCCATCCACTTTGGGAGCAATTAATAACTATTTGAAAATGTGAAATATTTATTAGTTTTTTGAAGCTAGGGCATTGTGGGTATGCCAAAATTGACATATCTTTTAACAAATAATTACCATTCAATTATTGACACAAAATCTATTATCCCCTATAAATCCCGCCATCGATCTTGTTTTTCCTTACATGGTTGCTAGAAAATTATAACCTGTAATTTACTGGTTTTCGCCTGCCTTTTCCCTTTTAGCCCGATCGCAAACGATGGCTTTACGGGCAAATGAGCACTTCGTCGTCTTATCCAGCCACCGGTTTTCAAGTGGTGCTTTCACGATGACATACCTACCATCAGGAAAGGAGAGGGATCTATGAATCTGACACGCAGGCAGTTTGCCCGGGTTACGGGTGCCGCCGCCGCAGGCGTGGCATTCAGCGGCCTGGGATCCGATCTTACTCCGGTCGTGGCTCACGCCAAGGAGCTTCGGACCAAATCCGCCAAGGAGACGACCACGATTTGTCCCTACTGCGCGGTGGGCTGCGGGGCCATCGTATCCACCAGCCAGAAGGATGGCCGGGTCATCAACATCGAGGGCGACCCGGACCACGTCATCAACCGCGGGTCACTCTGCTCCAAAGGTTCTTCCCTGCACCAGCTGGCGGAAAACAAGCAGCGACTGACCCGGCCCATGTATCGGGCGCCCGGCGCAAAGGAATGGAAGCCGGTGTCCTGGGACTGGGCACTTGAAAACATCGCGAAGCGGGTCAAGGCCACGCGCGATGCCACTTTCATGGTCAAGAACACCAGGGGCGAGAGCGTCAACCGCACCGAGGCCATCGCCTCGGTGGGCAGTGCCGCGCTGGACAACGAGGAGTGCTGGGCCTACCAGGCCATGCTGCGTGCGATGGGGCTGGTCTACATCGAGCACCAGGCCCGTATCTGACACAGCGCGACTGTAGCGGCTCTGGCAGAGTCGTTCGGACGCGGCGCGATGACCAACCACTGGATCGACCTTAAAAACAGCGACTGCATTCTGATCATGGGCAGCAACGCTGCCGAGAACCACCCCATTTCCATGAAATACGTCACCGAGGCCCAGAGCCGGGGGGGCAAGCTCATCAGCGTGGACCCCCGCTTCACCCGGACCTCCGCCAAAGCGGACATTTACGCGCCCCTGCGTTCCGGGACGGACATCGCCTTCCTGGGCGGCATGATCAAGTACATCATTGACAATAAGCTTTACAATGAGGCGGACGTTGTCGCTTACTCGGATGCCTCCTTTCTGGTCGGTGATGGATTCGATTTCAAGGACGGGCTGTATTCGGGCTACGACGCAGGCAAGCGGGCCTACGACGCGAGCAAGTGGACCTACCAGCTGGATGCGAGCGGTGTCCCCAAGAAGGATTTGACGCTCCAGGACAAACGCTGCGTGTTTCAGCTGCTCAAAACCCATTACTCCCGTTACGCCCCGGATCAGGTCTCCAAGATCACCGGCACCCCGAAGAAGGATCTGCTGGAGGTCTACAAGGCCTATGCCGCCACCGGCGCCAAGGGCAAGGCCGGCACTATCATGTACGCCATGGGCTGGACCCAGCACACCGTCGGCGTCCAGAACATCCGCGCCATGTCCATCATCCAGACGCTGCTCGCCAACATGGGGGTGGCGGGCGGCGGCGTGAATGCGCTGCGCGGGGAGTCCAACGTCCAGGGCTCCACCGACCACGGGCTGTTGTTCCACATCCTGCCCGGCTACATCGCAACCCCGGCCACCAACTGGCCGAAGCTCGAGGACTACCTGAAGCGCCGGCCCAAGAGCAGCGACCCGCTGAGCGCCAACTGGTGGCAGAACGAACCCAAGTACATGGTAAGCCTGCTCAAGGCCTACTTCGGCGATGCCGCCACGGCGAACAACGAGTTCGGCTACCCGTGGATGCCCAAACTGGATGCCGGCAAGGCCTACAGCTGGCTGGATCTCTTCGACGCCATGTACAATGGAAGCATCAAAGGGTTCTTCGCCTGGGGCATGAACCCGGCCTGCAGCGGGGCGAACGCCGGCAAAACCCGTGCGGCCATGAAGAACCTGGACTGGATGGTGAACGTCAATCTCTTCGACAACGAGACCGGATCGTTCTGGCGCGGTCCCGGCATGGACCCCGCCAAGATCAAGACCGAGGTGTTCATGCTGCCGGCCTGCGTCTCGGTGGAAAAAGAAGGCAGCATTACCAACAGCGGCCGCTGGATGCAGTGGCGCTATCAGGGGCCCAAGCCCCTGGGCGAAAGCCGCCCGGACGGCGACATCATCCTGGCCCTGGGCAACAAGCTCAAGGAACTTTACAAAAAAGAAGGCGGGGCCTTCCCCGAGCCTATTCTCGGCCTGAAATGGGATTATGCCGACTCGCATGGTGAATTCGAACCGCACAAGGTGGCCAAGACGGTCAACGGCTACTTTCTCGAGGATGTCACCATCGACGGCACGGTGTACAAGAAGGGAACCCTGGTGCCGACGTTCGGCCTGCTGCAGGCCAACGGCAGCACTTCCTCAGGCTGCTGGGTCTACTGCGGCAGCTACACCGAAAAGGGCAACATGGCCGCCCGCCGCAACCTGCAGGATGCGCCGAACGGCATCGGCCTGTACCCCGAGTTCGCCTGGGCCTGGCCGGTCAACCGGCGCATCATCTACAACCGCGCCTCGGTCGATCTCCAGGGGCAGCCCTACGATCCGAAGGACTGGGTGATCAAGTGGGACGGCAGCAAATGGGTGGGCGATGTTCCCGACGGGCCGTGGCCCCCCCTGGAAAACCTGCAATCCCCGAACGCCAAGGCCCGGTGGCCGTTCATCATGACCCGCCACGGCTTTGCCACGATTTTCGGAGCGGGCTTGAAGGACGGACCCTTCCCGGAACACTACGAGCCGCTCGAGTGCCCCGTGGAGAAGAACTACATGAATGCCCAGCGAATCAATCCCACGGCGCCGGTGTGGGGCGGCAAGGCCGACGCTTTCGCGACCTGCGACCCGCGCTTTCCTTACGTGGGCACCACCTACCGGGTGAGCGAGCACTGGCAGACCGGACTCATGACCCGCTACCAGTCCTGGTTGATGGAAATGCAGCCCCAGATGTTCGTGGAAATGAGCGAGGAACTGGCGGCCCTCAGGCAGATCAAGAACGGCGAGCGCGTGAAGGCCGTCACGGCCCGGGGCCAGGTCGAGTGCACCGCCATCGTGACCAAGCGCTTCAAGCCGTTCAAATTGGCAGACATCGTGGTGCACGAGGTCGGTTTCCCCTGGCACTACGGCTGGCGCTGGCCGGCGAGCGGGAAAGAGGAGAGTGTCAACCTGCTGACTCCCTCCACCGGGGATCCCAACACCCGCATTCCAGAATCCAAGGCCTTCATGGTCAACATCGTGAAGATATGATCGAAAGGAGGTGAGCTGAGATGACCAAAGCCTTTTTCGTTGATACCACCACCTGTACCGCCTGCCGGGGCTGCCAAGTTGCCTGCAAGCAATGGCACGGGCTGCCCGGCGATAAAACCACCAACCACGGGTCGTATCAGAACCCCGAAGATCTCAACTTCACGACCTACAAGCTCGTGCGCATGACCGAAGCCGAGATCGACAACAAACTGAGGTGGCTCTTCTTCGCGGACCAGTGCCGGCACTGCCTGGAGCCGCCCTGCCTGGAGGCCGCCGGCGAGCCGACCGCCATCTACAAGGACAGGGCCACCGGCGCCGTGCTCTACACCCGCGTCACCAAGGACCTGGATGCCGACAGCATCATTTCCTCCTGCCCCTACAACATCCCGCGCAAGGGGCCGGACGGCAGCCTCGCCAAATGCGACATGTGCAACGACCGGGTGAGCAACGGCCTGCTGCCGGCCTGCGTCAAGGCCTGCCCCACCGGCACTATGAACTTCGGCGAATACAAGGACATGCGGGAGTACGCCCGGGTGCGCCTGGCCGAAGTCAGGCACAAGTTCCCGAAGGCGACCCTGCTCAACCCCGACAAGGTGCGGGTGATCTACCTCACCGCCTTCGAGCCGACCACCTATTGGGAGTATGCGGTGGCCTCACAGCGCGAGTTTGACATGACGCGCGCGATGGCCATGCAGCGGTTGTTCCGGCCGTTCACGGATCTCTTCGCACGGCTGGGGTAGGTGCATCGGATTGGGTCAGCGTTGCAAGGGGAGGGATCGCGTTCTCTCCCCTTGTTTTTTTAACAACACGAAATGGCGCTGGTGGTATGGCCGGCATGCAAGAGTCCCTGGACATTACTCCTGAGGCGGTGAACCAGGCGGCGGAGGCGATGATTGCCGCCAAACCGGCTTACCGTGACCTGATCGCATTCTACGGGCGGATCTTTGCGGCCCAGGAAGACGCGCGGCAGCGAATCCGGCTGGAGCCGGTAGTGATTCCGGAGGATCTGCTCGCCATTCGGCGCCGGGAGCAGTTGCCCCTGTTGCCGGTCTCAGAGATGGCCTATGACCCGGCCGCGGCCGGCGTGCTTCTCGGAAAGATCTGCCGCATCGCCGTCGATTCCGGGACCGGGCTTTCCAACTCCGCCCGGATTCTGTCTTTAAAGAGTGCAGGGATGGACCCGCTTTTCCGGGATTTTCTCAACGAAGATGAATCCGGCATGACGCGGGCCGCCGCGGGCATCGGCGTGGACCCGCAGGCCCTGGCCTTCTTCCTCTACCACAGCCTGCGGCCTGCGCTGCGCTGCTGCGCGCGGCAGCTTTCCGGCTTCCTGACGGGTGCGCCGGTCTGGGAGCAGGGATACTGCCCGATATGCGGCAGCCCCCCCGGCCTGTCCTGGCTGGAGGGCGACGGCCAACGGTCTCTTTTCTGCAGCTTCTGTTGGCACAAGTGGCCCCTGCGGCGGGCCCTGTGCCCATTCTGCGGCAACCGGGATCAAGAACGCCTGCTCTTCCTCTACAGCGACGAAGAACCGGAGTACCGCGTGGACGCCTGTGCGTCCTGCCGGAAATACATCAAGACGGTGGACGCCCGGGTCCTCGCGCGCCGCTCCTACCCTCCGCTGGAGCAGATCGCAAGCCTGCACCTTGACATCAAAGCCGCCGAGCAAGGCTTCTCAGCCGGGATTCCGGTTTCCCCGCCATTCTGAAGAGTAGCTTTCGGGAGGCGGCCTCAAGATTCCCAGTTTTCCTTGACAACCCACACGGGGTAAAATAACGTCAAAGGTTACATTCGGTTACTAAATTCAAGAATCGGAGACTGAAAAGGCATGAAATCACCTTCTGCCAACACCAAGCTCAACCAGTGGGTACAGGAATCAGCCGCCATGTGCCAGCCGGACGACATCTGCTGGTGCGACGGTTCGGTCGAGGAATACAACCGCTTCATGGCCCAGATGGTCGCCAGCGGCATGGCCATCCCGCTCAAGAAACGCCCCAATAGCTTCCTGTTTCGCTCCGACCCGAGCGATGTCGCCCGGGTCGAGGACCGCACCTACATCAGCACGCCCACCAAGCTCGAGGCCGGCCCGACCAACAACTGGATCGACCCGGGTGAGCTCAAGGCCACCATGAGGGGTTTCTACAAGGGCTGCATGCGGGGCCGCACCATGTACGTCATCCCCTTCTCGATGGGGCCGATCGGCTCGCCGCTCGCCAAGATCGGCATCGAGATTACCGACAGCCCTTACGTGGTCTGTAACATGCACATCATGACCCGGGTCGGCACGCGGGTCCTCGATGCGCTGGGCCAGGACGGGGAGTTCATCCCTTGCCTGCACTCCATCGGCGCACCGCTTGAGAAGGGCCGGAAGGATACGGCCTGGCCGTGCGCGCCCATCGAGCAAAAATATATCAGCCACTTCCCGCAGGAAAATCTGATTTGGTCCTACGGCTCGGGTTACGGCGGCAACGCCCTGCTCGGGAAAAAGTGCCTGGCACTGAGAATTGCATCGGCCGTTGCCCGGCGCGAGGGCTGGATGGCGGAGCACATGCTGATCCTGCGACTGACCAACCCCGAGGGCCGGCGCTTCCACATCGCGGCCGCCTTCCCCTCGGCCTGCGGCAAGACCAATCTTGCCATGATCAACCCGACCATCGCGGGCTGGAAGGCCGAGTGCATCGGGGACGACATCTCCTGGATGAAGATCGGCCCCGACGGCCGGCTGTACGCCATCAACCCCGAGAGCGGGTTCTTCGGGGTCGCCCCCGGCACGTCCTACAACTCCAACCGCTCGGCCATGGACTCGATAAAGGCCAACACCATTTTCACCAACTGCGCCCTGACCGACGACGGCGACATCTGGTGGGAGGGCTTCGACGGCAAGCCTCCGGCGCATGCCATCGACTGGAAAGGCAGGGATTGGACCCCCGCCAGCAAGTCCGACGCCGCCCACCCCAACGCCCGATTCACTGCGCCGGCAAAGCAGTGCCCGGTCATCAGCCCGGACTGGGAGAAGCTGGAAGGGGTGCCGATCGACATCTTCATCTTCGGCGGCCGCCGGGCCAGTGTGGTGCCGCTGGTGCACGAGGCCTACAACTGGGACCACGGGGTCTTCATGGGCTCCACCGCCGCCTCCGAGACCACGGCCGCCAACATCGGAGCGGTGGGCAACCTGCGCCGCGACCCCTTCGCCATGACGCCCTTTTGCGGCTATAACATGGGCGATTATTTCCAGCACTGGTTCGCCATGGGCGACAAGCTGGGCGCCAAGGCCCCGCGCATCTTCTACGTGAACTGGTTCCGCAAGAGTCCTGCGGGCAAGTGGCTGTGGCCCGGCTACAGCGAGAACAGCCGCGTGCTGAAGTGGATGTGCGACCGGGTCGGCGGCAAGGTCGGCGCGCGCGAAACCCCCATCGGTCTGCTGCCGCTGGAAGGGGAACTCGATCTGACCGGTCTTTCCATCCCGGCCCAGGACTTCGCGGAACTGATGCGCGTCGACGTACCGGCATTCAAGGCCGAGGTCCCGGACATGGAAAAACACTTCAACCGGTTCGGCGATCGCCTGCCCGCACGCCTCAGCGCCCAGCTCAAATTACTGGTGCAGCGCCTGGGGTAGACCATGCCATGTAGCCCTTCTGACCCCACTGACAGGGCGCGGGGGCGGACAGAGAGCTCTATGACGGCGAACGGAGCGAGCGCCGGATTGACACCACCGGGGGTGACTGCGGTACCGCAGTCGCCCCCGTTTCGTTGCGGGTTCAGCCGCTTGGAACAGGCGGCTTCACGCAGGATTCCCCTTCGCAGGGGATGACCTCCACGGTCACGTGCTCGATTTCGGGCAAGCCGGCCAGGAGTTGCTTGTAGTGCGCGGGCGGACGCGGGAAGTGGGTCACGATCGAAACGATCACCGCGAGGCTGTGCGTGGAAAGCCGCCAGACGTGGATGTCTGCGACCCGGTTGTCGGCTTCGGCTTCCATGCGGGCCGTAATGTCGGCGAGCACACGCGGGTTCACATCCCGGTCCAGCAGGATTTTCCCCGTGTCGAGCATCAGCCCATACGACCACCGCGTGATGATCGCCGCGCCGGTGATCCCCATGAGGGGGTCCATCCACACCCAGCCGAAGGCCTTGCCGGTCAGAAGTGCTGCGATGGCGAGCACCGAGGTGAGCGCATCGGCGAGCACGTGCAGGTAGGCCGCCCTGAGGTTGTGGTCGCGGTGGTGAGCCGGCCCGGCCGCATGGTCATGCGCGTGCCGGTCCTGGAGCATGTAAGCGCTGGCCACGTTGACGATGAGCCCGGCGACGGCCACGGCGATGGCTTGGTTGAAGTGGATGGTCTGGGGGGTGATCAGCCGCTGCACGGATTCAGCGGCCATGATCAGTGCGATCACGGCCAGCACCACGGCGCTGGCGAAGCCGCCGAGCTCTCCCACCTTGCCCGTGCCGAAGCTGAAATGCGGATTGTCGGCATGCCGGCGGGCGAAATAATAAGCCAGCGCCGTGATACCCAGGGCCACGGCGTGCGTGCCCATGTGCCACCCGTCCGCCAGAAGCGCCATGGAGCCGAAGGCCATTCCGGCGGCGATTTCGATCACCATCATGCCCAGGGTGAGCACCATCACCCGCCGGGTGGAGCGCTCGCCGTGGGCCTGCTCCAGATGGAAGCGATGGTTGTGCTGCCAGCGTTGCAGCGTATGAATATGCATATCAGAATCGCCTTCTCAGGATGAAGTGCAATGCCGAAATCGGACTATTTACGAAGCCATCAACCCTTTCACCGCCTGTGGATTATAGGCAGGCGATTCGTGCTTGTAAACAAGGAAGGAGGACGTGAAAATGGAGGGGATTGAAATAGCGGCCAAGTTGATGGAACTCTCCGCGGTGACCGCCCCCAAGAGCAAGGGGGTGAGTTTCGTGCAGACACGCATCCTGACAGGAGAGAGCCTTCAGAAGCTCGCGGATGAAATGGTCCGCTTCGGCGAACGCAACGGCAAGAAGGACTTCGACCGGGACGCCAAGGGCGTGGCCCGCTCCCGGGCCATCGTTCTCATCGGCCTCAAAGGCGCACGGGCGGTCGGCCTCGACTGCGGGGCCTGCGGTTACCCGGACTGCAAGCGCTTCGAGCAGCAGGCCAAGAAGGAGAAAGAGTTTGCCGGCCCCACCTGCGCCTTCCGTCTGCTCGACATGGGTATTGCCCTGGGCTCGGCCGTCAAGACGGCCAGCATGCTCAACGTGGACAACCGCATCATGTACCGGATCGGGACCGTCGCCCGTGCGATGAAGATGGTGGACTGGGATTTCGTGATAGGCATCCCCTTGTCGGCGACAGGCAAGAACATCTTCTTCGACCGCTAGAGTGGGCGATATGGCTCAATCGCGGAAAGGGGCCCGCAACAGCGCGCTCTGCACGTGGTGGACCATCGTGACGAAGTCGTACACCGGCAACCCCACGGCCCTCTGCACTGCTGCTGCGTAAGGCGGAAGGTTTGCGCACTCCAGAAGAACGGCGCGGATGGCGGGGTCGGCTGTCGTCATCCGGCGGGCCTGCGCCACCACTTCGGCCGCGACGTTACCGGCATCCAACCGGCCGTTGCCTGAGAAAATCGCCTCCCGGAAAAAAGGCTCGTTTTCAAGGCCGCATACCGTGAGTCGGCCCGCATCACCGCCGGCGCGCCGCAAGTGTTCCGGGGTGAGGTTGGCGGCATCCGCCGTCAAGATTCCAATCCGGTCCTGGGGCCGCAGGGTCCGTTCGATGAAGGGCAACTGCAGCAGGCTCGAGGTGAAGACCGGCACCGGGATCTCGCGTGCGAGATCCTCCTGGAAGAGGATCATGAACCCGCAGGTGGTGGTGAGGGCTTTCACCCCTTCCCGCACCAGTTCCCGCCCGGCAGCGATGAACGGTCCCAGCAGGGACGGGTCCCGCTCGGCGATGAGGCGCTTCAGGGTCGCTCCGGCCACCGTGCGGCAGAGCACCGGGAAGGGGAAGGTGGCGGGATTGCCGACATCACCGGGGATACGCTCGATGCGGGCGTCCATCGCCAGGATGCCGATCGCGGGCGCGGGCGCCGTGGCATTCTGCGCATGCATGCCTTTTTGTAGCATCCACCGTGGAAATTGACAACCGGCCGCTCCAAGAATTTCTTGACAGCGTTCGTTTCACGCTGTTATTGGCAATAGATTCCCCTTTAATCGTTCTTTTGCAGGTTCATTCAACCATCAGCACAGGAGGTGACGGGATGCGAAGGTTTGTAACTTTGGCCGTGGTATGGGTGTGCGCCGTGGTTCTGGCTGCTCCGCTTCAGGCCGGCGATCAGATCACGCTCAGTTGGGTTGCGGGAGGCGCCGGCGGCGGCTGGTACAGCATGGCGGGTGGCATCGCTACCATCATCAAGGAAGCCGACCCTGACATCGTGATCAAGGTCATCCCCGGCGGCGGGCTGCAGAACCCGGCGGTGGTGGCCAGCAAGGGGGCCGAAATGGGCTGGGGGCTGCCGTTTCTGAACGCGGCGGCCTACCAGGGCATGGCTCCGTTCGAGAAGCCGCTCACCGACCTGCGCGCGCTGGCCGGCGGCATGAGCATGAACTACTTTCACTTTTATGTCGATGCCGAATCGCCGTTCACCAGCATGGACGAGATCTTCGGGCAGAAGAAAAAGATGCGCATCGCTATCTCCCAGGCCGGCAGCTCCGACACCTGGGTCCTGGAGCGGGTCCTCGAAGCCTACAAGACCAGCATCCCCGAGCTGGAAAAGGCCGGGTTCATGTTCGCCCGCGGCAACTACGCCTTCCAGGCCAACCAGTTCAAGGACATGAACGTCGACGCCGTGTTCACCTTCCTGGCCCTGCCGGGCGCGGCCGTGACCGAGGCTTCCGTGGGCCGCAAGCTCAAGCTGATCGACTTCTCCGAGACTGCGCTCAAGTACCTCGCGCCGTTCGGCATCACCAAGGGCATAATCCCGAAAGGGACCTATGACAAGGCCGCCAACACCAAGGACGTCGTCACGGCAGCCTCCGGCAGCGTGATCACCGTGAGCAAGGACATGCCCGAGCCGCTGGCCTACCGGCTGACCAAGGCCTTCAACGACAGTGTCGACAAGGTGCACAAGATCCATGCCAGCTTGGAGCCCTACCAGATCAAGGACGGGCCGACCGGCTGCGGCACCCCGCTGCACCCGGGAGCCATCAAGTATTACAAGGAAAAAGGCATTCTAAAATGAGACGCCTGCGGCGTTTCATCGAGCAAGAGGGTTTTCAGCGGAAAAACAACCGGCGCATTAACGGTGCGGTTGTCTTAACGACAGGAGCTTTCTAAGCGCATGCGTCAACTGAGGTTATCCTGGAAGATACCCATCCTGGTGGTGGCGGTGATCGCCGGGGTTTTTCACTTTTACTGTGCGGGGTTCGGCTCGCCCGAGCCCCGCACTTTCCGGGGGCTGCATCTCGCCATGCTCCTGCCGTTCGTTTTTTTTCTTAACCCGGCGACTTCCAAATCCCCGCGGCATCGGCCGAGTGTACCCGACCTTCTGTTGGCGGTTCTGTGCCTGGCGGCATCCCTGTATACCGTTGTCTACGCCGACCGCCTGAACCAGCGTTTCGTCGGGTTCCACGCCGTGCGACCGATCGAGGTGGCGCTGGGCGGCCTGCTCGCCATGGCCGTGATGGAGGCCTGCCGGCGTTCGGTTTCCAAGTGGTTTGCCGCAACGGTCGGCGTCGTCATCGTCTACCTCATGACCTGCCAGTACTGGCCGGGGATGTTTCACTACAAGCCGTTCAGCTTCGACCGGGCAATCGAGATCCTCTACCTGCCCAACGACGAGGGCATTTTCGGTTTTCTCATGGGGATTTCGGCCGAGATCCTTTTTATCTACATCCTCTTCGCCGCCGTTTTGCTGCGCACCGGGGCCGGGGACTATCTGATCGAGTTTGCGAGCTGGGCCGCGGGCTGGGCCCGGGGCGGAGCGGCCAAGGTCGCGGTGATTTCATCGGCCCTCTACGGCACCGTGTCCGGCTCGACTGTGGCCAATGTCTATGCCACCGGTTCCTTCACCATTCCGCTGATGAAGAAAAGCGGCTACACCGCCAAGGAATCAGCGGCCATCGAGTCTGTGGCCGGGGTGGGGGGGCAGATCATGCCGCCCGTCATGGGGGCCGGCTCCTTTATCATGTCCGAGGTCACCGGCATCCCTTATTTCACCATCATCAAAGCGGCGGTGATTCCGGCGATCCTTTATTACCTGGGTATTTTCTGCATGGTGCACTTCATCGCGCTGAAGCGGGGGGTTCAGCCGATCGATCGTGCGCAGCGGCCGCCTTTGCGCAAGCTCATCCGCCACGCGTATTTTTTCCTGCCGTTTCTGGCCGTGCTGATGCTGCTCTCCTACGGCTATTCACCGTCCAAGGCGGCCTTTCACACCATCTGGGTGACCTTGATCCTGAGTTTCCTGGACCGCAAGACCTGGCTGACCCCCAAGAAGATGCTGGATATCTGTTTCGGGTCGCTGGTGAACTGCGCCCTGATCGCGGCGGTACTGGCCGGCTCCGGCATGGTGGTCGGGGTGCTGACCCGCACCGGTGTCGCCCTGTCCTTCGGTTCCATCCTGGTGTCGGTCTCCCTGAACTCCATGTTGCTGGTGCTGTTCCTGGTGTTTCTCGTCGTCAGTGTGCTGGGCACCGGCATTCCGACCACGGCCTCCTACATCATTGCCGTGACGGTCGGCGCTTACGCTTTGAGCAAGTTCGGGGTTGCACCTCTGGCGGCGCACATGTTCGTGTTCTACTACGCGGTCCTGGCCGACATGACCCCGCCGGATGCGGTGACGGCCTTTGCCGCCGCCAACATCGCCGGGGCCGACCCCATGGCCACCGGCGTCGAAGGATTTCGATTGGGGATCGCGGGGTTTCTGGTGCCGTTTGCCTTTATCTATCAGCCGGCGCTCCTGCTCAACGGAAGCCTGTGGCAGATCGCGGCCAGCGTCGCCCTGACCGTGTTCGGGGTGGTCTGCCTGGCGTCCGGGGTGATCGGGCACCTGTTCGGTCCGCTCAGGGCCTTGCAGCGCCTGGCCCTTGTCGCTGCCGCCGGGCTTCTCGTCTTTTCGGCCCAGATCGACGTGATCCTCGGGCTTTGTGCCGGTATCGGCGGGTTCGCCTGGTCTTTCATCGACAACCGGGCAACCGCAGCGCGCCATGCAAGCGTCAGCCCGGAATCCTGAGGAGGCCCCTTTCCGTGGTGCCCAAAACGGCAGATGCCGTCATCATCGGCGCCGGCGTGATCGGCGCCTCCATCGCGTATCACCTCGCCCGCCATGGGATTAGGCCGCTCGTATTCGAGAAAAGCGATCCGGCCGCCGGGAGTTCGGGGGCCTGCGACGGACTGGTGTTCCTGCAGTCGAAGAAACCAGGCCTGCACCTGAAGCTCGCCCTGGAAAGCCGCAGGCGTTTCGACGGCCTGGCGGATCAGCTTGGAAGCAGCATCGAGTTCAGGAACCCGGGCGGCATGTGCCTCATCGAAAGCGAGGCGGAGATCTCCGCCATGCAGCTTTTTGTGGCGGAGCAGCGCAAGTCCGGCCTCGATGTCGAGCTGATCGACGGCGATGAGGCCCGGCGCCGCGAGCCGTGTCTCTCGGCGAAGGTGATCGCCGCGACCTATTCGCCGCTGGACTCCCAGGTAAACCCGTATGCCCTCACTTTCGCTTTGCTGCGGGCGGCAAAATCCGCGGGGGCGCGGATTTTGTCAGGGGTAGAAGTCAATGGCATCGAGGTGGTTTCGGGTAAAGCCACAGGGGTCTTTACAGGTAACCGCCGAATCAGCGCACCCGTCGTCGTCAATGCCACCGGGGCGCTGGCGGCCGAAATCGGCCGGATGGCGGGCTTGGAGATTCCCATTACCCCGCGGCGCGGCCAGATCATCGTCACGGCGGCAGTGCCGCCGCTGCTGCGGCACTGTCTGATCTCCGCCCGGTACGTGGCGGTCAAGTTCAAGCCGGAGCTCGCCGCCAGCGGAGGCATGGGCTTTTCCCTCGAGCAGGCCGATAGCGGCAACATCCTGATCGGCTCGACCCGTGAGTTCGTGGGCTTCGACCGCCGCACCACCTTCGACGGTATCCGCACGATCGCAAGCCGCATCGCTCCCGTGATTCCGGCTCTCAAGCGCGTGCCGGTGATCCGCACCTTCGGAGGGCTGCGACCCTACACGCCGGACGGCCTGCCGATTCTGGGGAAGGTGGCGGAATTGGAAGGGTTCATCATGGCTGCCGGACACGAAGGCGACGGTATTGCGCTCTCGGCCATCACCGGCGAACTCATCGCCGATCTGATCACCACGGGGCGGACGCAATTCCCTCTGGAAGCCTTCCGGCTGGAGCGGTTCCGGGCAGGTGCGGCATGAGCGATTTAAGAATCAAAGCCCACCGCCGCGGCAAACGGGTGAATCTCCGGGTGGACGGCCGGCCGATTACCGCATACTCCGGAGAAACGGTTTTTGCCGCACTGCTGGCTGAGGGCATCAAGGCCCTGCGGCATGCTTCGAAAGACAAGACAAAAACCGCCCGAGGCGGTTTTTGCGGGATGGGGGTCTGCCAGGAGTGCCGCGTCACCATCGACGGGATGCCCGACCGCCGCGCCTGCATGACCGCAGTCTGCGAAGGCATGGAGGTCGTCACCGATGGACGATAGGAAGGTGGATGTCGCCATCGTCGGCGGTGGGCTCGCCGGTGCCGCCGCAGCCGGGGTGCTGGGCCGTCACGGGGTCAACGTGCTAATGCTGGACGACAACCTGCACCCGGGAGGGCAGTACCTGCGCGGGGGAAGGCGGTCGAGTGAACCCTGGAGCGACGGGATCAGACGCCGGGGGCTGCGCCTGATCGAACGCCTGCCTCAATCCTCCGTTGAAATCGCAAGCCGCGCAGAGGTGCTCGGCATCGAGGCCGGTTTCGAACTCTTGATTGCATGGGGAAACGGCGAGATTTCCACCGTGAAATGCGAGCGCATCCTGCTCGCGACCGGAGCCCGCGAGCGGTTCATTCCTTTCAAAGGCTGGACGCTTCCCGGTGTCATGGCGACCGGCGCGGCCCAGATCCTCATCAAGCAGTCGGGCATCCTTCCGGCAAGAGAGATGCTGGTGGGCGGCACCGGGCTTTTCCTGGCCGCTGTTGCCCGCGACATTCAAAAGAGCGGCGGCCGCGTGCCGGCCGTTCTGAACGAGACGGCTTTTTTCCAGCAGGTGCCGCCGCCGGGTCTTATGGCCCGGCAGTTCGCCAAGTTCGCGCAGGGTGGCGCCATGCTCGCCCGGCTGCGGCTTGCCGGCACCGATCTGCGCAACGGCACCCGCATCCTCGCAGCCCGGGGAGACGACCGCCTGCGCGAGGTGGTGGCCGCACGCGTTGACAAAGAGGGAACCGTGATGTCCGGCAGTGAAGTGGTCTATCCCTCCGGCTGCCTTGGCGTGGGGTTCGGCTTCACCGCCAACATCGAGCTGGCCCAGCTTGCCGGCTGCGGGTTGGCGTTTGATTCGGAACTTGGCGGCTGGGTCGTGCGGGTCAACGAAGACCTCGAGACCAGCGTCGACGGCATCCATGCTGCCGGCGAGATCACGGCGGTCGGCGGAGCCGCCAAATCCCTGACCGAGGGTCGGCTGGCCGGTTGTGGGATTCTGCGGCGGATGGGTCTGTTGAAACCGGATCGGATGGGAGCGGAGGTTTCCGCGCTCAAGAAAATGCGGCGGCGGCAGATGGCGTTTGCCCGCTATTTCAATTCCCAGTACTTGTTATCGCCGGAATACACGGCTGGCTGGATCCGCAGCCTGGCGGACGACGTCCCTGTCTGCCGCTGCGAGGAGGTGAGCCTCGGAGAAGTGCGCGAGGCAGTAGCCGAGGGCTTCGATACGCCGGCCGGTGTGAAGAAAGCCACGCGCTGCGGCATGGGCATCTGTCAGGGAAGCACCTGCAAAACCATTCTCTCGGATGTGCTGGCGGCAATCACCGGCAAGCCGCTCGCCCGCATTCCCCTTCCTTCCGCGCGCCTGCCGGTTAAGCCCATTTACCTGGGCAGCCTGGCGGGAGAGAAACCTTGAACCATGGAACCGCTGGCGTTACATGCCACGCGCCGCAATAGGCCCGTGGCGGGCGGGTTGCTGGTGCTCGCATCGGCGCTTCTTTTTGCAGGGGTCGGCGCCATCGTGAAGGCCGTGGCAGCAGATTTGCCCATCGAAGTCGTCGTTTTTTTCCGCAATTCCATGGCCATGGTGTTTTTTCTGCCATGGCTCATGCTGCGCCAGCGTGACCTGAGCCTCAGGACCGGCTGCCTTCATCTGCACCTGTTGCGCTCCGCAGCCGGCCTGGGCGCGATGTATTGCTTCTTCATCGCCGTGAAAATGTTGCGGCTGGCCGATGCGATGCTTCTCAGCTACACGCTACCGATCTTTATCCCCATCATCGAAAGGTTCTGGCTGAAGGAGGCGGTCAGCCGGCAGACGAAGATTGCGGTGATCGTGGGGTTCATCGGCATCGCCCTGATTCTCAAGCCGGGTTCCGGGCTGTTTCAGGCGGCCGGGCTTGCAGGGCTTGCCAGCGGCTTGCTGGCCGCGTTCGCCATGGTGGGCATTCGCCGCATGACCGTCACCGAACCGGTGGCGCGGGTCGTTTTCTACTTCACCACGTTCGGCACCCTGGTTTCCTCTGTTCCCCTCGTGTGGGCTTGGGAAACTCCAGGGGGCCATCTCCTGTGGGCGCTCGGTGTCATGGGAATTCTGGCGATCATGGCCCAGATGTGCCTGACCAAGGGGTACAGCCTGGCCCCGGCCGGACAGGTGGGGCCGTTCAACTACGGAAACGTGGTCTTCGCCGCGCTTTTGGGATGGCTGATCTGGGGGGAGACCATGGACGGGCTGACGCTGGCCGGTGCGGTCTTGACATGTTCGGCAGGAATCATTGCCACCTACCACAGCGAGCGGCATATGAAATCCTAAAGGGGATAATTTTGCAAATCAGGACCTGAACCGGGTTGACTTGAATAAAGACGTGGCTGATATTTCAGAATATTGAGCTTACTATCCAATCCCCGGGCATTGGGAGGGCCCCAAATCATGAGACCACGCATGCTTGTGCTATTTCGGCTGCTTATGGTATTGGCTTCGCTGTTCATTTTGGCGGGCTGCTCCGGATCCCTGGCAAAAATTAGAAAAGTCGATCTGCCAAAAGAGAAGGAGCTGCGCGCCGACTGGAAAAACTACAATACATACTGTTTAGGAAGCCGGGATGGAGACGTGGACCAGGCGTATGCCATGCTCTTTCAACTGAAGGGCGACAAGACCATTCAGAGGGTTGATGACTGGCGTGAAGTCACCAGCGACAAGATGGCTTTGGGCTGTGCAAGTTTTTTAAGCCATTCTTCTCCTGTGATGCAATTGCTCGGCGAAAATGACGAAACCTTCGGGTATGTGATTTACAATTTTAATGATGGAATTTCGGCCTTGATCATTGACCCGAAGACCATCCGTCTGTTCTACCACGTGCATCCAAAGGGTCCTTGACCACCTCGAGAATGCGGGCAGGTTCTCGGGCAGGAAATTTGGGTCAGTGAAAAGAAGCATACACTCTGTCTGATTAAATCCAGGTCATTGCAAATTATGAAATGCGCGCGCTGCGAAGCATCGATTATCGAAGGAGAAGAGCGGAAGCACCTCGGCCGGACACTCTGCGAGGACTGTTACATGGATGCGCTGTCGCCGGCCAAGACCTGCGACCCGTGGGCGGTGCACAGCGCCAAGTCTTTTGGCAAGAATCTCGGCGGAAAATTCGAGCTGACCGGGCTTCAGCGAAAAATACTGGGGATCTTGGAGGAGACCGGAGGTGCACCGCCCGAGCAGCTGGTCGAACGCTTGAATATCCCGCCGATGGACCTCGAGCGCGAGATCGCCGCCCTGCGGCACATGGAGAAGGTGCGCGGCGAGCTCAGGAGCGGCAGGAAATACATTCGGCCGTGGTAGCAGCCGTCAGTTGTATTTGATGAATGTGCCGTTGCGGTATTCATTTTTTCTTAATTATGTATGTTACATTATTGCCTGCATGTCAGGAATGGAAACCCTGCAGGCCGAAGACGTTCAATTTAAATATGCTGCCCGCCGAATCGATTCTAAATGCATCTTCGACCGATGCATAGTCTGCAGCCATCCGGAGCCCTTCCGCTTTAGGCCAATTCGTATCTCTTGACATGTAACGATCGTTACAATATAATTGTCCTGTGAAAAGCCAGACGTGGTTGCTGTTTACCTATAAAGTCCCCCCGGAACCTGCCCGGACGAGGGTCGCCTTGTGGCGACGGCTGAAGGGTATGGGCGGAGTCTATTTGAAGAATGGGGTTTGCCTGCTTCCCAAGATCAGCGACCATGCACGCCGCCTGAAGATGCTGCAGAACGATGTCACCGAAATGGGCGGGGAGTCGGTGATTTTGGAGACAGTGGCGCTGGATCGGCTCCAGAAAGAAAAACTGGTGGCCCGTTTCAAATCGGATCGCGATGAGGAGTACCGGGAGTTCATCTCCAAGTGTGCAGACTTCGAGGCTGAAATCGCAAAAGAGACTGCAGCTCGCCACTTCAACTACGCCGAAATCGAAGAAAACGATGTGGATTTGAAGAAGCTTCAATCATGGCTGGGGAAAATCCGCAAGCTTGATTATTACGGCGCAACTTTGGCGGCTGAAGCCGAACAACGCCTGCGGAACTGCGAGGCATTGCTTGAAATCTACGCCCAGCGCGTCTTCGAGGTGCACGACGAAAACCACTGAAAGCCAAGCCCGTCATGAAACCGCTTTCTTCACCTTCGAATGGAATGAAATGGAGGAACGCAATGGCATTTGAAGGCTGGAAAGCAAAGGCACGAATGTTGAAGCAGGAAGTGTATGCGCTTTATCTCGCCTCCAAGGATCGAAGGATACCCTGGTATGCCCGGGTGGTTGCCGCCGCCGTTGTGGCCTATGCGTTCAGCCCTATTGATTTGATTCCCGACCCCATCCCGG
>JACRCN010000052.1 GCA_016219005.1 Deltaproteobacteria bacterium | reverse complement strand
TCAAACCGGTCGCGCACGGGGCAGTAAATCAATGCGGGTTCGTGGCCGGCCCTTACCCATCTGGCGGTGCGCCCATCCGGGTCAATTTCAATGTAGAACAATGTCATGAAGCTGCCGCTGTCGCCCATGTCCAACGCCAGGTCGCGGTTCGTCAGGGTTACGACCTGGGCAGGCTCACCGGGCTGTGTAGCCCGCATGCGGATGAAGGCGCGCGCGGTGGTCATGAGCAGGGCGGCGTCCACGCCGTGCCCGGAGATGTCGCCTATGACTACCCTCAGGGTGCCGGCGGGATATTCGGGGCCGTAGAGGAAATCGAAATAATCCCCGCCCACCTCCTGACAGGAGTCGCTGCGGCCGGCGATGTCCAGCCCCTTGATTTCCGGCGCTTTGGCGGGGATCAGGCTCTTCTGGACTTTACCGGCCAAATCCAAGGCTTTCTTCTGATCGGTCAGATCCGCTACGAAGGCGGCATTTCCGATCTTGACCCCGTTGGCGTCCCGCAGGCTGTTGCCGTGGATCAACACGGGCACCCGTCGACCGTCCTTGGCGATCAGTGCCCCCTCGAATGTGCGGTAGTCCATGGCGAGCAGGCGCTCGCGGCTGCCGGTGATGAACTGGCGAAATTCATCGGTGGCGAGATCGAGAGTGGTCTTGCCGAGGATTTCCTCCCGCCGGTAGCCCAGCATGCGGCAGTAGGCGTCGTTCACTTCGACGATCCGCAGGTGGTCGTCCATCAGAACGAAGCCCTCCCCGGCGGTTTCCACGATGCGCCGGAATTTCTCCTCGCTTTTGCGGAGTTCTTCTTCGGCGAGTCGCCGTGGGGTGACATCGACCATGATGCCCTGGTTGTATATCTTGCGGCCCTGCTCGTCGCGTACCACGGATGTCCGGTCCTCCACCCAACGCACTTCGCCACTACGGGTCAAAATGCGGTAGGATTGGGTGTAGTCCTCCACGTCCGCTTCCGCGTACTGTCGAATCTCCTCCACCAGACGGTCGCGGTCGTCCGGGTGCACGATCTGCGCGAACCGGATCCTGCCGCCCAGGAGGTCTTCTGCGGGATAACCGAACTGGCTTATGTTGCTGGAAACGTAAACCGGAGTGGGCTTTTTGCCGGCCATGCGCCGGAAGAGCACGGCCGGGCTTTGGGCGATGATCACCTCGGCCAGACGCAGGGCCTCCTCGGTCCGGTCCCGCCGGCGGCATTCATCCATAAGCGTCCGGGTCTGCTCATCGCAGCGCGCCTGAAGCCCGCTGCAGTCTGCCCGCAGTTCCTGCAACTGCCGTCTGAGTTTCTTCGCCCGGCCCGCCTGGCGTCGCAGCCGGGCGAGTTCTTCGATCAATTCGGCCTTGGTTTTGCGCTCGTCGGAATTCATGGTTGATGACCTCAAAAAAGGACATTCGGTCCGATGATTCGGCAAAAAAGCCGGTTAACGTTGCGCCATCATTAAGGTACAATGACGTCCTCATCTTTGGAAAACCGCCCTGCGCTTTTCAAGAAACGCGGAAATGCCTTCCCTGGCCGCCTCGGTGCAGGCGATCTCGCCGAAGCCTCGGTAACCGATCTCAAGGGCATCCTTCAATTTCGCCGCGGCGGCGGCCGCCTGGATGGTCTTGACGGTGATCGCCACCGCCTCGCGGCTGAGAACCTGGCTGCCGGCCTTGGGCGCGTCCGGCAGATGAATCGGCGGCAATTCCAGTTTTCCTTCGACCAGCCGGGGGACCTTTCCCTGCAGGGCATGGACCTCCTGGACGGCTTTGGCCATGAGGTCTTCGAAATCATCGGCCAGCTGCGTCACGATGCCACGCTCGGCGGCGTCGGCGGCCTTGAGCGGTCGCGCAAAACAGATCATCTCGTTAAAGAGCCGCGCGGCGTGTGGCCAGCGCCGATACGGCACCACGCAGCCGCCGATCCCGGGCAGGATCCCCAGGGTGATTTCGGGGAACTGGAGTGTCGCGTTGCGGGTGGCCACCATGCGGTGGCAGCGGATGGCAATCTCCAGCCCACCGCCCATGGCGTAGCCGTTTACGGCCGCCACGACCGGCTTTTTCATACGATCCATGAAAACCTGGACCTTGGAGCAGTCCCGGGCATACTGAGCTGAGGCCTTGGGGTTGCCGAGCATCTCGGGAAACTTGCCGATATCGGCGCCGGCTGAAAACGCCGCCGTGCCGTAACCCGTGATGACAAACCCCTTCACGGCCGGGTCATCGGCACGCTCCTTCAACACCGCCAGGATTTCATCGGTAAGCTCGTCGTTCAGGGCGTTCATGGACTGGGGGCGGCGAATGGTGATGACCTTTACACCATCGATGTCGTCCAACAAAATGAAGCGCCGGAATTTCTGATAAAACGCAAAGGATTTCGCGGGCGCTGGAAATCCGGGCCGTTGCCTGACGAACTTCTTCATGATCCGGGTGACTTCGCGCGAACCCATTTCGTACATGAGATCCAGCGGGCCTTTGCGAAAGCCCAGGGCCACCTGGCAGCCGAAATTCACGTCCGCCGGCGTGCCGATGCCGCGGTCGACGATGTCGAAGGTCTGGGAAAAGAGGATCCCCAACAGCCGGTCGCGGATGCGCGTGCGGACCGCATCCGGGACCTCCACCGGGCTTCCGGGGCGAGGGGTTCGCCAGCGGTCCACCGAGGTCAGGATCGGCGCCGGTGCGTAGTGTTTGCCCTCCTCCATCTGCAGTGAGTTGGTCTCGACGATGATGGGGTTTCCGTTGGCCAGGTTCAGGACGAAGAACGGCCCGGCAAAGACGAACTCCTCGGCGACCTTGTCGATCTGGCCGGCAGTGGCCCCGGCGAGCAGGTAAGCGGATTCGTTGCACCAGTTGTCAAAAATCCGGTCCAGGACAAAGCAGATGGCGTTGCCCGTGATGATCGGCGCCTTGCCGGTCTGGGCGAAAAACCAGAACAGATAATCCAAGACGGCCTGGCCCACTTTTTCCCAGGAGATCACCTCGACCGGCAGGCTGCGCCAGGCCGGCGCGAAGAAATGGGTGACGGTGGCGCGTTGCGGCCGCTGCATGTTGCCGAAGAGCCGGTCCGCCGGGATGGAACTCGTGTTGGAGGTGATGATGGCATCCGGGGCGACAATGCCCTCAATCGCGGCGAAAATCTTCTGCTTGAGGGGGATGTTTTCCGTGGCGGCCTCGATCACCAGGCCGCAGCCTTTGATCCGGCCGTAGTCCGAGGTGAACACGATGTTCTCCCTCACCGCGGCGGCTTGTTCGGGTCGCAGCTTCTTTTTTTCGACGGCCTTGGCCGTGTAATCCGCGATGCGCCGCTCGGCGCGTTCAAGGGGCGCCTCCGCGACATCCACCAGGACCAGGCGACAACCCGGCATGGCGCTCTTCAGGTAGTATCCAATGTCGGGTCCGATGGTGCCGGCACCGATGACGGCGACCTCCGCGGGAAGGCTGCGGCCGGGTTTGATCAACAACGGGTTTGATGCGGTCCGGTAGAGTTCCTTGGGTTGGGCCATGGCGCCTCTCCTTTCGGCTGAATTATCTTCTTGACTGATATTCGTTCAACGCATAATAATTGAAGCAAAAAAATTGCTGAAAATAGTTCCGGGAATAGAGAAGTCACGCTGGGGGCGATAGTCCAATTTCCTCCGGTAGCTTGTCGATGCAACCCTTGCACCCATACACAATGAAGGGGAGGAAGCTCATGGAGAGGCGAAAGATTTTATTATCCGAAGATGAGATCCCGCGTCAATGGTATAATGTGCTGGCCGATATCAAGATGAACCCGCCTCTCGGGCCGGATGGGCAGCCGATCAGCCCGGACATGCTGGCGCCGGTGTTCCCCATGAACATCATCGAACAGGAGGTCAGCCAGCAGCGCTGGATCGACATCCCCGAGGAGGTGCTCAATATTTATGCCATCTGGCGGCCGACCCCGCTGATCCGCGCAACGGGCCTTGAAAAAGCCCTCGGCACCCCGGCCCGCATCTATTATAAATACGAGGGGACAAGCCCTCCGGGCAGCCACAAACCGAACACGGCGGTGCCGCAGGCCTATTACAACAAGGTCTTCGGGATCAAGCGTCTGACCACCGAAACCGGCGCCGGGCAGTGGGGCAGCGCGCTGGCCTTTGCCTGCTCCCAGTTCGGACTCGAGTGCAAGGTGTACATGGTGCGGATCAGCTTCGACCAGAAGCCCTACCGCAAGACCATGATGCAGACCTGGGGTGCTTCGTGCATCCCCAGCCCCAGCACGGAAACCCAAGCCGGCCGCGACATCCTCGCGAAATTCCCGGACACCCCCGGCAGCCTGGGCATCGCCATCAGCGAGGCCGTCGAG
Source organism: Deltaproteobacteria bacterium (assembly GCA_016219005.1). GTDB lineage: Bacteria > Desulfobacterota > Desulfobacteria > Desulfobacterales > SpSt-501 > SpSt-501. The sequence goes on along the minus strand of JACRCN010000052.1, from coordinate 71,685 downwards.
GCGGCGGTGTCCGACACCAGCGGCAACACCCGCTACGCACTCGGCAGCGTGCTCAACCATGTCATGCTGCATCAGACCATCATCGGTCTCGAAGCCAGGAAGCAGCTCGAGAAAATCGGAGAATACCCGGATGCGATCATCGGCTGCGCCGGAGGCGGCAGCAACTTCGCCGGACTGGCCTTCCCGTTCGTGTTGGACAAGTTCAACGGCAAGAAAGTGGACATCCACCCGGTGGAGCCGGCCGCCTGCCCCAGCTTGACCCAGGGGCCCTTTGCCTACGACCATGGCGACACGGCCGGCTATACCCCGCTGATGGCCATGCACAGCTTGGGGCATACCTTCGTACCGCCGCCCATGCACGCCGGCGGCCTGCGCTACCACGGCATGGCCCCGACCGTCAGTCAGCTGGTGGTGGAAGGGCTTCTCGATCCGAAAGCTTACGGCCAGATGGCCACCTTCGAAGCTGGGCTGCTGGCCGCGCGCACCGAGGGCATCATCCCGGCGCCTGAAACCAACCACGCCCTGGCCGCCGTGGTGGACCTGGCCCGCCAGGCCAGGGAAGAAGGCAAGGCGAAGGTCATTCTGTTCAATTGGAGCGGACACGGGCTGATCGACCTTGGCTCCTATGAGAAATACCTTTCCGGACAAATCAAAGACTTCGATTTTCCGGCCCAAGATATTGAAGACGCGAAAAAGATCCTGGCGGAATATCCGAAGCCGCAGATCATCAGGAGCAGGTAGGGCAGAGCGCTACGCGTATCCTGTAACAGGGGCGGATATATGATTTCAGCAAGGGTCCAGTGCATTTAAGATTCGAAGCACAAGATCCACAACCCGAAAACATGGAGCAGGGAAACTTTTCTTGGGAAGCACGATGACGCATGACCATAATCCTTTATCGCGGCGCTGCCCGCGCTTGGGCGGACCCGTGGGGTTCAAATACTGCATGTCCGGTGAGGGGGAACACCCCTGCGCCAAGGTGGTGGACTGCTGGTGGGAGACCTTCGACATCGTGCAGTATCTGCGGGACAACCTCTCCGCGGACCAGTTCGACCGGGTCCTGAACGCCCGGCCCAGGCCGAAGGTCGCATCTCTGGTGGAATTAATCGCCCAGGCGAGAAAGCGGCAGGACGTTTAGCAGAATGGATCTGGTATGAAGCGATGAACCCGGTGCGATGCCCGTCGCGAGGCCTGCCGCGTTGCCGAAAGGCGATGCGGGATTGCGGTAGATTGCGTCTGTTCCGATAACGGTAAAAGGGGGAAACACGATGAAGGTTCTTGTCAGCGACAATCTCGAGGATGTCGGTCTGGAGGTCTTGAGAAAAGAGCCTGGAATCCAGGTGGAGGTCCGGGCCGGCCTGAAGGCCGACGAGCTCAAGGCCATCATCGGGGACTACGAAGCGCTCATCATCCGCAGCGCCACCAAGGTCACCGATGATCTCCTGCAGTCCGCCACGAAGCTGAAAGTGGTCGGCCGGGCAGGGATCGGCCTGGACAACGTCGACATCCCGGCCGCGACCAAGCGCGGCATCATCGTGATGAACACGCCCACCGGCAACGTCATCACCACGGCCGAGCATGCCATCGCCATGATGATGGCGCTGAGCCGCAACATCCCCTGGGCCACGGCCACCATGAAGGCCGGCCTGTGGGAGAAGAAAAAGCTCCAAGGCCGGGAACTCTTCAACAAGGTCCTCGGTCTCATCGGATTCGGAAAGATCGGGCCCATCGTGGCCGACCGCGCCCGGGGGCTCAAGATGCAGGTCATCGTGTACGACCCGTTCGTCTCCCCGGAAACGATCGAAAAGGCGGGTTTCGAGCCCGTCTCCCTGGAGGAGCTCTACCGGCGTTCGGACTACATCACGGTGCATGTACCCAAGCTGAAAGACACCGCCGGGTTGCTGAACAAGGCCGCTTTCGACAAAATGAAGGACGGGGTCATGATCATCAACTGCGCCCGGGGCGGCATCGTCAACGAAGCCGACCTCAACGCGGCCCTGCGCTCCGGAAAGGTCGGCGGTGCGGCCCTGGACGTTTTTGAGAAAGAGCCTCCCGGGGTCTGCCCTCTGTTCGAGCTGGACCGGGTTATCTGCACGCCCCACCTGGGTGCTTCCACCGTCGAGGCCCAGACCAACGTCGCCGTGCAGGTGTCCGAGCAGGTTCTGTCCTATCTGAAGTCCGGTACCATCATCAACGCGGTCAACGTACCGGCGGTGAGCGGCGAACTGCTCGGAAAAATCGGCCCGCTTCTGACCCTAGGCGAGCGCATGGGCTGCCTGCTGGCCCAGTTGTGCAAGGGCCCCGCGCGGGAAATCAACATCGAATACGCCGGGGAGTTCCCGGAACCGGACCTCTCTTCGGTGACCACCGCCATCCTGAAGGGGTTCCTGACCCCCATGGTCCAGGACACGGTGAATTTCGTGAATGCCAAGATGCTGGCCGGCGAACGCGGTATCCGGGTCGTCGAGGCCCGCGCGCGATCCGATGAGTACGTCAACCTCGTAACCGTCAAGGCGGTTTCAAACGGCTTCGTCAACAGCGTGGCCGGCACGATTTTCGGCCGCAAGGACCTGCGGGTGGTGAAGATCAACAACTTCCGCCTGGAACTCGCCCCGCACGGCAAGTTCATCGTGATCCACAACAACGACAAACCCGGGGCCATCGGCAGCATCGGAACACTGCTCGGCAACCACCGGGTCAACATCAGCCAGATGCGCGTCGGTCAGCAGGAGGACGGCGACAAGACCATGATCTACTTCCGGACGGACAACCCCATACCGGATCCGGTCATGCAAGAACTCCGGCGTCTGCCCCTGATCATCGACGTCATGGCCTTCGAACTGTGACCGCATGCTCCGCCTGCCGCGGAAGGAGGAGCGCTCCGGCAGCACCTGGGGAGTACCGCCTAAAATTTCCCCAGGATTTCGCGCGCGATGACAATCTTTTCGACTTCCTTGGTCCCTTCGTAGATTTCCAAAACCTTTGCCGCGCGGTAGAAGCGCTCGATGTCGTAGTCGTTGAAGTAGCCGTAGCCGCCGTGCAGCTGCAGGGCCTCATCCACCACCTTGACGGCGGTGTGGCAGGCAAAAAGCTTGGCCATGGCGGTGAGCTTCGTGTCGGGCCTGCCCTGGTCGAGCAGCCAGGCGGACTTGTAGACCGAGTTGCGCGCCATCTCGATTAGGGTGGCCATTTCGGCGATTTTGAACTGAGTGGCCTGGAAGGCGGCGATGGGCTGGCCGAACTGTTTGCGGCCCTTGACGTGCTTGACGGCCAAGTCGAGAGCGCCCTGGGCGATCCCGACACCGTGGCCGGCCACATAGGCGCGCGAGTGGTCGAAGAACTTCATAAGCTGAATGAAGCCGTTGCCTTCCGCGCCAAGGAGATTTTCGCGGGGAACGCGAACGTTGTTGAAATAAACGGCCGCGGTGTCGGAGGCGCGCAGGCCCATCTTGCCGTGCATGGGCTCGGCCTTGTAGCCCGGCCGGTCGGTCTCCACGATCAGGATGCTGTGACGGCCGGTTTTCTTCTGAACATCGGGGTGGGTGAGGCAGAAGACCAACAGAAAGGTGCCGACGGTGCCGTTTCCGATCATGGTTTTGGAGCCGTTGATCACGTAGTGGTCCCCGTCTTTGACCGCGGTGGTGGCGGCCGCGGCCGTGTCGCTGCCGGCATCCGGCTCGGTGATGGCAAAGCCCATGATCCCGTCGGCGTCAAACAAGGGGGGCAGCCATTTTTTCTTTTGGGGCTCGGTCCCGAATAGAAGCAACTCCTCCGCGCCGAACGTCAGCGAGCACAACTGCTGACCGATGCCGGGGTCGACCTTCCAGAACTCCTCCAACACCAATGCCTGCTCGAGAAAGCCCAGCCCCGGGCCGCAGTATGCCTCGGGCACGAAAAGGCCGATCAGCCCGAGCCGGCGAGCCTTCTTGATTATTTCAAAGGGGACCTTTTCGTTGACGTCGCATTCGAGCGCCACCTTGGGAAATTCGCCGCGAGCAAACTCGCGGGCGGCCTTCTGGATGTCTCTGTGTTCGCGGGTGAGGTCGAAATCCATCGGTGGGGTCCTTTCGGAAGTCCTGCTGGAAGGATAAAAAGATCCGAAATTCGAATATCGAAATTCGAAAAAAACTCCAAGATCCGGGCTGTGAAGTCAAACGGTTTCGAATTTGATGTTTTGACCATTCGGTATTGTATCGAATTTCGTGTTTCGTGCCTCTGATTTTCTTCTACAGAGGTATATTCCCGTGGCGCTTGGTCGGCGCGGGGCGTTGCTTGTTCTTGAGCATGCGCAGGGCCCGGATCAGCTGGAGGCGCGTTTCGCGGGGGCGGATGACGGAGTCGACCAGCATGTTCGAGGCGGCATGGTACGGGTTTGAATACTTGTAGTCGTACTCCGCGATCTTTTGCTGCCGGTAGTCTTCCGGGTTTTCGGCGCTCTGGATTTCCTTGCGGAAAATCAGATCAACCGCCGCGGTCGTGTCCAGTACCACCAGCTGGGCGATCGGCCAGGCCAGCATCATGTCGACCCCCATACCGACGCAGCACATGCCCATGACCGCGCCCCCGTATTCCTTGCGGAGCGCCAGGGTGATTTTCGGCACCGTGGCTTCGGAGTAAGCATAGAGCATTTTGGCGCCGTGACGGATGATGCCCGCCTGCTCCTGGGCGACCCCGGGGAAATAACCCGGGACGTCCGCCAGATTGATCAAGGGAATGTTGAAACAGTCACAGAAGCGGATGAACCGCGCCGCCTTGTCGGAGGCGTCCACGTCCAGGCAGCCGGCCTTGATGCGCGGCTGGTTGGCGACGATGCCGACGGTGCCGCCCGCCATGCGGGCGAAGCCGACGATGATGTTGGCGGCGAATCGCGGCAGCACTTCGAGGAAGGACTGCCGATCGACGATGCACTCGATCACCTGGTGCATGTCGTAGGATTTTTTCAGGTTGGCCGGGACGATCTGCTCTAGGCTGTCGTCCACCCGCTCGGGATCATCCCCGCCATCGTTCACCGGAGGGGCCTGCGCATGGTTCGAGGGCAGATAGCCCAGGAGCCTGCGGATGGTCCTGAGGCACTCGGCATCGCTTTCGGCGACAAAATGGGCCTGGCCGGTGACCTCGCTGTGGACCCTGGCTCCTCCGAGATCTTCGATGCTTACGTTCTCACCGGTCACGGACTTGATGACGCCGGGGCCGGTGATCGCCATGTGGCTGGTGCCCTTCACCATCACAATGAAGTCGGTCAAGGCCGGAGAGTAGACCGAGACGCCCGCGCAGGAGCCCATCATGCCCGTGATCTGGGGGATCACGCCGGAGGCGGCCGTGTTCCGGAAAAACATGCCGGCGACCCCTCTGGACGCGAAAAAGCCTTCGTGCAGCCGCCCGCCGCCGGAGTCGTTCAGTGCCACCAGCGGTGCTTTGACCTTGAGGGCCTCGTCCATGATGCGGCAGATCTTTTCCCCGTGGATGGTGCCCACGGAGCCGCCCAGCACGGTGACATCCTGGGCGTAGGCGAATACCAGTCGGCCATCCACCGTACCGAAACCCGTGACGACGCCGTCGCCGGGAACTTTTTTCACCTGCATGCCGAAGTCGACGGCCTGGCTTTCGGCCAGCCGGTTCACTTCGACGAAGGTGGCGCGGTCGAATAGCAGGTCCAGCCGTTCGCGGGCGGTCAACTTGCCGCGCTGGCGATGGCGCGCGATGGCCTCCGGGCCGCCGCCCATCTCGGCGCGCTGTTCAAGGGACGAAAGCCGTTCCAACTCACTTTGATGCGTTTTGGCTGTCGTCATGCGTCACCCTCCTTATGTGGGGGCTTGGTGATGGATGCCCATCCGCCGGGTTGCCGGAAGAAAGCCGTCGGCTTTGATATCTCTGACACCGCCGGCGTGCCGACCCGGGTATCCGCTCGAGGGGAGATGCGTGTGAGCGCACAGTATCCTTTACACAGCGTGGATGTCAAAAGGAAATCATCCTCGCCTGCCGCATCTGCCGCCGGCTGCGCCTGAGAGAACCGGGGTTGGCGGAGCACGGGATCCGGCCGGAGGCACTTCTGTCTGCCGCCCTTAGCCCAGCCAGCTGTCTCCCAATATTACACCATCCTTTTCCGATCCAAAATTTTCCCGGTCTGTAAGAGGGTTCGTTCCAGGCACGCAAACTATCCCAGGGCCATTGTAAAGTATCGCAAATTTCAATATGGTGTGCCATCGTGCCGCTTTTTGACTATGGCGGACATGCGCCATCGCTGCTCGATCTGGTGGACGGGATTGCAATGCGACTGAAACCCTTGTTGGCAAACACCTCCAATTTGCAGGAATTTGCAAAAATTTTAGACTCGTCCCACAATGGGATGGTGGTGATCAATCAGCAAGGCATCGTAACGCTATACAACCAGGCGGCGCGAAAGATTTTTAGCGATGGCGGTCGGACGGTCATCGGAGAGCATTTTAAGGATGTCCGTCCGGAGGCGTGGCCGGACCTCAAGCAAATACTGGAAACGGGGCAACCACAGATTGGCAAAAAGATCGAACTGCCCCAGGCCACCATCATTGCCAACCGCAGCCCGATCGTTGACAATGGGGTTGTGATCGGGGTCATTTCGATTTTCCAGGATATCTCCGAACATGAAAAAATAATTTCAGAGCTGCGAACATTTCAGGAAATCCGGCGGGAGCTGGAAGCCATATTTGAATCCTCCTATGACGGGTTGTACATCACGGACGGTCAGGCTAAAACCATTCGCGTCAACAGCGCCTATGAACGGATTACAGGTCTTTCCCGCGGGGATTTAATCGGGCGCAACATGCGCGAGCTCGTGGAGGAAGGTGTAGTCGACTATTCCTCCACCTTGGAGGTTCTGAAAGAAAAAAAGCCGGTGACTTTGATTCAGAATATCAAGAGCACAAAAGAAGTGATGGTAACGGGCAGCCCGATATTTGACGAGAAGGGCGACATCTCGCGGGTGGTGACCAATGTCCGCGACATCACCGAGTTGAATAATTTGCGCTCCGATCTTGCCGAGGCCCGCCGAGTCAGTTCCAAGATGTGTGAGTACTTCAGGGAACATAAGGGACTTGAGCACGCATTGGACAAGATCGTCGTGAAAAGCCCCAAAATGATACAGGTGGTCAGGAAGGCCATTAAAGTGGCCGGAACCGGCACCTCCGTCATTTTATATGGCGAGTCGGGGGTTGGCAAGAGCATGCTGGCCGACCTGATCCACCAAATGAGCCCGCGTAAGGAAATGCCTCTGGTGAAGATCAACTGCGGGGCCATTCCGGATTCCCTGATCGAAAGCGAGATGTTCGGCTACTACAAGGGCGCCTTCACAGGGGCGGCTCTGGCAGGCAAGGCCGGTCTGGTGGAAGCAGCCCACGGCGGGTCTCTCGTTTTGGATGAGGCCGCAGACCTCAGCCTGGCAATGCAGGTTAAGCTGCTGGAGGTTATTGAAAACAAGACCTTCATCCGGCTGGGGGCGACGCGTCCGACCCACGTGGATGTGCGGATCATCGCCGCGACCAATCAGGACCTGGAAAAACTGGTCAAGAGCGGGCATTTTCGAAAAGACCTGTATTATCGACTCAACGTCGTACCGATTGACATCCCACCCTTGCGGGAACGGCTGGATGACATCATCCCGATCGCCCTGAACATCCTGGCGAAGCTGAACACCTGCCATCATGCCAAGAAGCGAATGAGCCCGGAAGTAATAGACCGCCTCCAGAATTACGACTACCCCGGAAACGTTCGGGAACTCATTCACGTCATTGAGCGCATGTTTACCATGAGTGAGCAAAACCTGATCGACATCAGCGAACTCCCAACGGAGCTCCAATCGGTTTCAGCCGTTTTGCCGCGCTTTGGCGCAAGCGACATGACCCTGAACAAGGCGGTGGAGATGGTAGAGGCGCACATCATCAAGGATGTTCTCAAGCGGTCCAGGACTCCTCACGCCGCAGCCGAAACCTTGGGCGTTCATTATTCGACTTTGTGGCGTAAAGTGAAAAAATACCGTATTAGTCCGTTATTGCAAAAATGAAATTTATTGCAAATTTGCAATTTAGATGTAACACTTTATTATAATTTATATATATAATTATATAACTTCCCATCACATTCTCTTCCTTTCAATATTGCAATATACAACTCCTCTCGTATTTATCCTGTATCATACCGAAATTAATACAGATGCGCAACTATCTTAAAAGCCGGACGTCCTTGGCATCCATGTTGCTGTTGCTTCAGCCCGGCATGTGCTGAAGGAAATGTGCTCCAGACAGTCTCACCGAATTGGAGTATCCCGTTATGATTATGTTTTCCTTCCGACGGTCACCCAAAACAACCTCGGAATGTGTCGGCATACGTGCAAAAAATGCGAAGGGAGGTGGGATCTCAATCTCGCGCCAGGTTGAGCGCTCAACAACACGATTGCTTTCATCGGGGAGAGGTCAACGACATTAAACGCAACTCATTACAAGAGCAAGGAGGTAGACCCATGTCCGGTAGAAAATTAGTCGCCATTGCTTTCGTCTTGGTCGCCGTCTGTCTCTTTTCCGGGCTGGCCTCAGCCCAGGACAAACTCGTGCGCATCGGCGCCATGTATCCGATGACGGGCCGTTCGGGACTCTACGGCATGGATTCAGTCGCCGCCGCCGAAATGGCCATCGATGAGATCAACGGCAAAGGCGGTGTGGCCGGCTACAAGCTGGACATCGTCTTCACCGACAGCAAGTCCAAGCCGGCGTACGCGGTGCGGGTGGCTGAACGGTACATCACCGAGGACAAAGTACACTTCCTCTTCGGGGTCGTCAGCTCCGGCGTGGGGCTTGCCGTCACCGAAGTCTCCAAGCAGAACAAAGTCATATTCATCGGGACCGATCATGCGGCCACCGAACTGACGCTGGACAACTATCAGCCCTATTACTTCCGCGTCTCCAACAACACCTTCCAATCCATGACGGCCGGGGCTATGTACCTGAAGGAGCTGCAGAAGGAACGGCCATGGAAGACCATCACCTACATCGGCCCCGATTATGCCTACGGCCACAGCCAGCTGGAGGAAATTCAATACAACCTCAAGCGCTTCGGAGTCGAATATCAATTGATCAGCAAATACCTGCCGAAGCTGTACGAACCAGATTACACCAGCTACATCACGTCGATCATCAAGGATAAACCCGATGTGCTGGTATGCGGTTTCTGGGGCGGTGATACGGTGGCCTTCATCAAGCAGGCCAAAGCCTACGGACTCTTTGAGAAAATGCTTTATTTCCACCCTGACGCAGGCGGCAACTACGAGCTGATGAGCGCGATGGAAGGCGAAATGCCCGCCGGGTTGGTCTTATCCGCCCGGCATCACAATAATTGGCCGGATACGGAGTCGAACCGGAAGTACGTGGCGGAGTTCAAGCGCCGCACCGGCCGGTATCCGACCTATGCGGCCGAGGGCGCGTATGCCGGAATTTACGCGATTGCGAAGGCCGTCGAGAAAGTCGGCAACCCTGACAACAGCGCGGCGCTGATCAAAGCGCTGGAAGGCCTGCAGATCAAACTGCCGGAAGACCCGGAAGGGTTCACCTCCTTCATCGATTCCCAAACCCACCAGATTGTCCAAATGCAGGCGATCGGCATCAGTGAACCGAACGACAAGTTCCCGCCGGCCAAGATGATGCTGGGCAAATGGAAGATCTACAAGGCGGAAGACCTGCTTCCCCCCAAGGAACTGCTTGAAAAGCGGATGAAGAAGTGATCGGTGCGCGCCTTTGGCGCGCTGCCCACGGAAGGGGCCTCGGCCCCTTCCGTAACCCCCACCCATTAGGATACTGATGCGATGGATCTCTATTTCATCGTCACGCAACTCATCAGCGGCTTCACCATGGCCACGCTCTTGTTCCTCATCGCTAGCGGACTGACTCTGATTTTCGGCGTGGGGAACATTTTCAATTTCGCGCACGGGTCGTTTTACATGATCGGCGCGTATTTCGGATACCAGCTGGTGAGTGTCTGGAAAGTAAATTTCTGGATCGCGCTGGTGGCGGCCGGTACCGGTGCCGGTCTGGTCGGTGCGGCCGCCGAATTCCTCTTTCTGCGCCGCATATACGGCCGTGCGCAGGAAGGGGGATTCCAGATCCTGCTGACCTACGGTCTGATCCTGATTTTCGATGACCTGGTGAAGCTGATCTGGGGCACCGAGTACAAGTCGATTTCAAAACCCTCCGGTTTCACCGGCGCATTGCAGTTGGGCGACATCTTCATACCGACCTACAACTTTGCCATCATCGTCATCGGTCTGGTGGTGGTTGTGGCGGCCTGGTGGATTCTTGCCAAGACCCGCCCTGGGCGCATCGCGCGCGCCTCTGCGGTTGACCGCGAGATGCTGGGATCCCTCGGTGTCAACGTGCCCCTCGTGCTCACCGTTGTGTTCGGACTGGCTACGGCCCTGGGGGGGATGGCCGGCGCCCTGGCGGCTCCATTACGGTCGGTGACCCCGGGGGCCGGCATCGAGGTTATCATCGATTCACTGATCGTCGTGGTCCTCGGCGGCATGAGCAATTTCTGGGGCGCATGGCTGGGGGCGGTGTTGTTGGGCGAAGTCAATGCGTTTGCCGTCGCCTATCTCCCGGCGTGGTCCACCTTGTTCAGTTATCTCGTCATGGTGGTGACGCTGATTTTCAGACCCGAGGGGTTGTTTGCACCCACCCGGCTGCGAAAGGTGTGATCATGGCCAGTTCCAGCAAGTATAAATTCGGGTTGCTGTGGAGCGTTGGATTTGTTGCGTTTGCCTTGGTACCGGTGCTGATGACCTCACGCTATCAAATGAACTTGGCCAGCCACATCCTGATCTGGGGTCTTTTCGCCGTTGCCTTCAACATGCTCTGGGGAGTTACCGGCATGCTCTCTTTCGGCCAAGCCCTTTATTTCGGGATCGGGGCCTACAGCATCGGCCTGTTTGTGAACCACGCCGGGAAGGCATGGTATCTGCCCGCCATCCCGATCGGACTGGTCGCCGCCGCGATGCTGTCATTTCTGCTGGGCCTTCTGGTGATCCGCGTCAGTGGCGTGTATTTCACGATGCTGACGCTGGCCTTTGCGCAATTGGCGTGGCAGGTCACTTTCAAATGGTATGATTTCACCGGCGGCGACGATGGGATTCAAGGCATCATTGCCCCGGGGATCCTGGCCAACAAAATGGTTTACTATTACTTCGTCCTTGTGGTCGTCTTTATTTCGGTGTGGTTTCTGAAACGACTGGCGTACTCACCCTTCGGCTTGATCCTTCGTTGCGTTCAGCAAAACCCCAACCGGGTGCGTTTTATCGGGCGAAGCGTCAAGATGAATCAACTCCGCATCTATGTGATCTCCTCTGTCTTTGCAGCGCTGGCCGGCTCCCTGATGGTGGGTGTTGACAATTCCATTCACACCGACATGCTTTTCTGGACGACCTCCGGCGAAGTCATTTTGATGTCGGTGCTGGGAGGCATCAATCAGTTTTTCGGTCCGTTTGTCGGTGCGGTGATCCTCATCCTGTTGGAGGACATCATCGGCGCCAAGACGGAATTCTGGCCAATTTTTTTAGGCACCATCGTCTTGATCTTTGTGATTCTTTTCCCCAAGGGTGTCGTCGGTGAAATCCAGCACCTCAGGCATCGATTGAAGATCGCGGGAGAATCGGGAGGCAGGCATGAAACCCATGCTTCGGCTTGAAGGGCTGAGAAAATCATTCGGGGGGTTACGGGTTACCGACGAGGTGAGCTTTGAGATCCAGCCGCAGGAAATCGCCGCCATCATCGGGCCGAACGGCGCCGGTAAAACGACCCTCTTCAACCAAATCACCGGGTATCTGGCCCCCGATGGCGGCCACGTTTTTCTGGAAGGCCAGGAAATTGCCGGCCTGACGCCCCAAAAGATCGTCAAAATGGGGGTCGGGCGCGCCTTCCAGATTGCCTCCATTTTCCCTGACGAGACGGCCTTGGACAATGTTCGCGCCGCATGCATGTCCAAGCTAAACCAAACCCGCCATCTGTGGCGCCCGGTCGAACGCTTCAACCGGGCCACCGAGCAGGCCTTCGCGGTCCTGGCCAGCCTCGGTCTGGAACGGCAGGCCGATCGCATGGCCTATGAGTTGGCTCACGGCGATCAGAAACTTCTCGACATCGGGATTGCCCTGGTGCTGGAGCCTAAACTGCTCCTCCTGGATGAGCCGACCGCCGGGATGTCTCCCGAGGAACGGCAGTTGACCCGGCAGCTGATCAAGCAGCTGTGGGCTCAATACAAACTGACGCTCATTTTCATCGAACACGACATGGACATGGTCTTCGGCATCGCGGAACGGATCATGGTTCTCAACCATGGGGCGCTGATCGCCGATGGCACACCGGGTGAAATCCGCAATAATAAAGAGGTGATCACGGCTTACCTGGGAGAAGAGGCGTAATGGAACCGATCCTCGATGCGGGGGCTATCAATACCTTTTACGGCAGAAGTCACATCCTCTTCGATGTCAGTCTTTCGGTGGGAGATGGGGAAACGGTTTGCCTGATGGGCCGAAACGGCGCGGGCAAAACGACGACATTCCGGACCCTGGCCGGATTGACCTCCTGCAAAACCGGCTCCGTGATGTTCAAAGGCAAGAATTGCACGCGCTTTCCGTCATTCAAAATGGCGCGCATGGGGTTGGGGTTTGTGCCTGAAGACCGTCGCATCCTGGGGCCGTTGACCGTGCTCGAAAATCTCGAATTGGGTAAAATTCCAGGCCGCAAAGGGCCATGGACCCTGGACAAGGTGTTGGCCCGGTTTCCGATTCTGAAAGACATGACGCATCGTCTTGGCGGCACGCTTTCCGGCGGAGAGCAACAGATGTTGACCATCGCCCGCGCCCTGATGGGCAACCCCGACCTGCTGGTCCTGGATGAGCCCACGGAGGGGTTGTCGCCGGTCATTGTCGCCGAGCTTCGCGAACTGATCGTGAGCCTCAAACGCATGGAAACCACCATCCTGCTGTCCGAGCAGAACATTCGCTTTGCACTGACGGTCACCGACCGGGTCTTCATCATCGACAAGGGGCATATCGTCTACACCGGAACCGTGGATGATTTCAAACGCGAAACCGATCTGCAGAGAAAATATCTCTCGGTTTGAGCAGCTTTCATCCATCGTACGCCAAGCCAAAGGAGACCTTTATGGCCAACATGCTCACTTTCCAAACCACGCCCCGAATCCTCATGGGCCACGGGGCCTTGCGCCAAGCGGCATCTGAAGTGAACCGGCTGCAATGCCGACGGGTGATGATTGTCACCGACAAGGTCCTCGTCGATGCCGGCCTATCCGCCAAGGTGGAAAACGTGTTGAGCGAAGCCGGGATTCAATGGACCCGTTTTGATGCGGTCGAACCCGATCCGCGGTTTGAAATCGCCCTCCAGGCCGCCGCAGCGGCCAAGACCGCAGAAGCGGATCTCATCATCGGTTTGGGAGGCGGCTCTCCCTTGGACATCGCCAAGGTCTGCGCGGTTCTGGTCACCAACAACCAGCCGGTCAGCGAGTTGTTCGGCATCGATCGGGTGTCGTCAGCCGGCTTGAAGACCATTTTGATTCCCACCACGGCGGGTACCGGCAGCGAAGTCACACCCATCGCCATATTGAGCGATGAGAATGAGAAACTGAAAAAGGGAATCGTCAGCCCGTGGCTGTTTCCGGCGGTTGCCATATTGGACCCGGATCTCACGCTGGGCATGCCGGCCCACGTCACGGCGGCGACGGGATTGGATGCACTGATCCATGCCGTGGAAGCATTCACATCCAAGAATGCCAATTCTCTCAGTGATGTGCTGGCCCGTCAGGCCATGAAACTTGTCTACGGCCATCTCCGCAAAGCCTTTGCCAACGGCGAGGACACAGGCGCCCGGGCCAAGATGCTGGAAGGCAGCCTCCTGGCCGGAATGGCCTTCGCCAATGCCGGCGTAACCGCAGTGCATGCGTTTGCGTATCCAATCGGGGCCGAGTTTCACATTCCCCACGGTGTCGCCAACAGCATTATGCTGGCCCCCGTCATGGAGTTCAACATGTTGGGAAACCTGGAGAAGTTTGCCGAGATGGCCGAAATTTTCGGCGAGCCGGTTTCCGGTTTGAACTTGCGGGAACGTGCGCTTCGGATGCTCAAGGCGATCGGCGAACTGGTCGACGATCTGCAGGTCCCGCGCAAACTCCGCGGCTTCGGGGTCACCGAAACGCACATCCCGGAACTGGCGCAGGCCGTGATGAAGGTTACCCGGCTGCTCGCCAACAATCCGCGTCGTATCACCCAGTCCGATGCGGAAACAATCTATCGTCAGGTGCTGTAATGTAAAGGGGGTGTTGAAAAACCGCGCCTGAGGCCGGGAACCTGCGGTGTGCGGCTTTTATAAATGCTCACATAGCGCTCAATATGCTGCGCTTTCCAGAACGCCGCACATCGTGGCTGACGGCCTGATGCTTGTGTTTCAACACCCCGTTAGGGACAACGCCCCGAAGAGAGCCGCTGCGAAGGCTGCTTTGAGGGAGGGATGCTGCATGCACGGCTTCTACAACGTCACACTGCGCGTGGATGTTTCCCAAAAAGCATTTGAGATCGAGAGGCTTTCGGATTCCATCTTGAAAAAAACACTGGGCGGGAAAGGTTTGGCCATCCACCTGCTGCTGAAATTCAACCCACCCGGTGTGGGTCCGCTGAAGGCCGAAAACCATTTGATATTCGCCACCGGGCCTGTCAGTAAGACCTCCCTGTGGGGGTCTTGCCGGCACGGCGTCTACACCAAATCGCCGTTGACCGGCTTTTATGCGGAGTCCTATTCGGGCGGCCCGGTTGCGGAAGCCATGGCCTCCACGGGTTTTGATGCAGTGATGATCCACGGCGCTGCAGAGGAGCCGGTATGGCTGGAAATATGCGAGGACACGGTGTACTTCCACAGCGCAGCCGGCCTGCGGAGGCTGAACAGTTACCAGACCGAAGACCGCATCAAGGCTTGGCTCAAGACAAACCGGCCGCAGGCCCGCCGGACAGGGGTTGTCTGTATCGGCCCGACCGGTGAAGATCAGGCGGCCATTGCCGTCATCGAAAACGATCATGGGTGCAGGGCCGGCCGGACCGGCGTCGGCGCCGTCATGGGCTCGAAAAAAATAAAAGCGGTTGCCTTCTGGGGGGACCGCCAAAAGGACCTGGCTGACGCCGGGCTGTTGGGAAGCTTCGCACGGGACATTGCCAGGGAGGCTAAGGTGGGCCCGGGGGTCCAAGCTTATAATAACTTAAGAACTCCCATGCGGGTGGATATCATGAACACGGCCGGCGGGTTCCCCGCTCGTTATTGGAAAAACGGAAAAGCCGGCGTCTTCGCCGAAGGGGAAGACCGGCTTACAATCTTCGACACACTTATCATTTGCCGGTGTTATCGCGACCTGTACCAATGGGACCCACTGGCGACCATCATCAAAGCGGCGACCGGCATGGAGCTGGGGGTCCGTCAGATGAGGGAGATTGCCGGTAGCGTGATCGATGATACACGTCGTTTCAACCTCAGGGAGGGGCTCCCCGCCCAGGATGACCGTCTTGCGCTTCGGTTGGAATCGGATGGTTCGATGAAACAGTGATAGGACAAGAGCTGCTGCCCGATGGAAATCGCCACTTAGTGGCAAGTGGGGCTATCATTTCGCCATGCATTGGAGGGATGTGAAAGATGAAAATCGTTGTCGGCTACGACATGACAGACTCTGGTGAAAAAGCACTGGCCGTTGGCCTTGACTACTCCAAGAAATTGGGTGCCAAGCTTATTTTGATTGCATCACTGGTCGGAGGGGCGAAGGAGGATGTCGAGGAGATCAATGCCTTCGAGAAGGGGTTGCGCTTAGCGGAAAAGAAGGCCGCTGACAACGGAGTGAAATGTGAAAAGCACCTGCTGATGCGCGGCAATACACCCGGTGAGGATGTTGTTTCTTTTGCAAAAGAAAACGGCGTTGATCTTATTGTGATCGGTGTCAAGAAGCGCTCTAAAGTCGGCAAACTGATGTTTGGCTCGACGGCTCAATTTATTATCCTTGAGGCCGACGGTCCGGTTCTGGCCGTGAAATAGCCTCCTGTCGTCTGGCAGACGATTCGGGAGTGGTGCGACCAAGCCGGCCCGCTGCTGCCCGTACAGCGATGATGCAGCGCGCTGCCCTTGTCAGGAGCATTCGTTGACGCTGAAGCCTGCGCTAAACCATCACGCCCCCTAAAACTGAGCTTGACATTCCCATCCTGTATACTGTATACAGCGACTGAATACGGTTCAATATCTGTCTTGCCCTCGAGGGCTTTCCCGGTCGTCTCTGACAGCACTTGGCGTCCCGCACGCTTCCCTCACCCAAGGGAGGAGCGATGAACCTCTTCAAAGATCTGAACGTGCTGTCCCTCGAGCAAGCCACCGTCCTGCCCTATCTCACCTACCGCCTGGCCCACGATGGAATGAACGTGATCCGGTTGGAGCATCCGGTCCACGGGGATCCCAACCGCATGATCGGCGACAACGTCCTGGGCGAAGAACGCATGAACGCTTATTTCTTGTGCATCAATGCCGGTAAGAAGGCCCTGAGCCTCAACATGGCTGAACCCGAGGGCCGCAAACTCTTTCAGGCGCTGATCACCAAACTGCCGGTGGACATCTTTGCCACCAACCAGCTGCCCCGCAACTATGCCAAACTCGGCATCGACTACGACACCTTAAAGAAACTCAAGCCGGATATCATCTGGCTGGGGGTCACCGGGTTCGGTCCCGACAGCGACGAGGCGGCGTATGACCCGATCCTGCAGGCGCGCTCGGGGCTGATGGAGCTGACCGGGGAGCCCGGGGGGCATCCCCAGGTGTTGGGGATTCCGCTGCCGGACATGGGCACGAGCGAACACGCTTACGGATTGCTGATGAAAGCCCTCTACCGGCGTCAGGTCAGCGGGAAGGGGTCCTGCATCCAGGTTTCGATGTTGGAGTCCTCGGTATCGTGGCTCACGGTGCCGATCACGTTGAATGCCAGCTTCAACAAATCCATTTCGCGCCGCGGCAACACGCACGAATTTTTCTGCCCGGTCTCGGTGTATCAGACCCGCAACGGCTTTCTTTACCTGGCCGTCGGCAACGATCGCCAATGGAAATCCATGGTCGGCCTGGACGCGTTCCGGTCCCTGGACCAGCCGCACTATGAAAAGAACGCCGGGCGCATTGCCGACGTGAAGCATCTGAACGGGGCGATCAACGCCATCACGCGCCAGCACGCCTCGGAGGACCTGATCGAGCTCCTGCGCACCATTACCGTTCCCGTCAGCAAGATCAAGACGGTCCCCGAAGTCATTGCGGATCCCCTGGTGAACCGCCGGCTGCTCTGGAGCCAAGATCCGGTCAGCGGCGCGCGCATCACCCTGGCCCCGCCGCCGAACATGACCCCGTTTCTCGAAAGGTCCAAGCGCGAGCTTTCGTTTCCGCCGCGTTTTGGCGAGCACAATCATGAGATTTACGGCGGAGTGTTGGGCCGCAGCCCGCATGATCTATCGCAACTGAAGGCCAAGGGGCTCATTTGACGGACGGCGTTCGCATGCCGACAAAGACCAAACCCATCGAGACCGATATTCCGGGCCTGGGTCCGCTGAAGGCCATGCCGGAGCGTAAATCCCTGGGCCAGATGGTCTACGAGAACCTGAGGCAGACCATCGTGCGCGGCAGCATCGCGCCCGGAACCCGCCTCGTGGAAAGCCAGATTGCCGAAGCCCAGGGAATCAGCCGCACACCGGTGCGGGAAGCCATTCACAAGCTGGAACGGGAGCGTTTCATCGAGCGTCTTCCCCACGGAGGCTTCAGCGTGCTGGAGTTGAGCCGGGAGGAGATTGTGGAGACCTTCGGCATCCGCAGCGTTCTGGAAGGCTATGCCGCCCGGCTGGCGGCCATCAACCACCAGCCGGGTCAGTTGAAGCGTCTGAAGGAGAAGATCGATGAATTCCAGCGACTGCTCGACACGAAGCACCTGGAGGGGCTGCCGCAGGTGAACACCGAGTTTCATGACCTGCTCTATGCCTTGAGCAACAGTCCGCGGCTGATCCGCATGATCGACGCGCTCCGGGATCACATCTACCGCTACCGGCAGATCATTCTGAAAGAGGCCGGCCGGGCCCGAACCAGCAATGAAGATCACCGGCTGATCCTGGAGTCGATCCGCACGCGCGATGCCGAGGGCGTGGAGCAGTTGGTGCGGGAGCATATCCTGCGAGGCCAGCAGATGGCGTTGAACGCGTTCGAAAGCGACGGCTTCCGATGATAGGGAGCGAGACGATGGCGGGGAGCAAAATCAAGATCCTTGTGGGCAAACCGGGCTTGGACGGCCACGATCGCGGGGCCAAGGTGGTTGCCCTGGCCCTGCGCGATGCGGGCATGGAGGTCATCTACAGCGGGCTGCACAGAACCCTCGAGCAGATCGTGCGCAGCGCGGTCCAGGAAGGGGTGGATGTCATCGGCCTGAGCATCATGTCCGGAGCGCATATCCCCATCTGCCGGACGCTGCTCACGTTGATGAAAGCCCAGGGGATCGAAGACATTCCCGTGGTGGTCGGTGGAGTGATTCCCCAGCAGGATGTTCCAAAACTGACGCAGCTCGGAATCAAGGGTGTCTTTCCCGGCGGCACCGCGTTCGAGCAGATCGTCTCCGGCATCCGCTCTGCTGTCGCTCAACAGGCTGCGTAAGGGCGGTTGCCGCGATGGCGCGGGCGGGCTCCCAACCGGCGCCTTTTTTTTCGGCGCCGCATGAACCGCAGGTGAGGGGACGCAATGGGTGTTGCGAAGTACGTCAAAGACGAGCAGGACGGCATCCGGGAAGTCGTTTATCAGTCCGGCATCCGGATCAAACCCTGCTACACGCCGGAAGATCTCGCGGCGGCCGGGTTTGACTATGAAAAAGACCTCGGCCATCCGGGAGAATTTCCGTTCACGCGCAGCCTGCATCCGCTGGGCTACCGCAGCCGGGCCTGGACGACCCGCCAATACACCGGGTTCGGCACTCCGGAAGAGACCAACAAGCGGTTCAAGCTGATGATCTCCCACGGCCAAACCGGACTGAATGTCGCCTTCGACCTGCCGACCCAGATGGGCTACGATTCGGATGACCCCAGGGCCGTGGGGGAAGTCGGCCGGGTCGGGATGGCGGTGAACTCCCTGCGCGATTTCGAGATCGCCTTCAAGGACATTCCCCTGGATCGGATCGGATCCGGGCTGACGATCAACGCGGTGGCCACCATCATGCTGGCCATGTATCAGTCCGTGGCGGAGAAGTTCGGATATCCGAAAGAGAAGATCAGCGCCACCCCCCAGAACGACATCCTCAAGGAGATGGTCGGCCGTGGCGCGTGGATCTTCCCTGTGGATCCCGCCGTCCGGCTCGTGGGCGATGCGATCGAATACTCGGTCAAACAGCTGCCGCGCTGCAACCCCGTCAGCATCTGCGGCTACCACATCCGTGAGTCCGGGGCGAGTCCCGCCCAGGAAGTCGCGTACGCCTTCGAAATCGCCAAAACCTACATCGAAGAAGTGCAGGCCAGAGGCCTCATGGCCGAAGCGTTCGTGGGCCGTTTCTCCTTCAACTTCAACGTCTATGGCAACCTGTGGGAGCAGGTTGCCAAGTTTCGGGCCGCGCGCAAGCTCTGGGCCCGAATGCTCAAAGAAGACTATGCCGTGACGGACCCGAAAAGCCTGTTCCTGCGCGGGCTTTTCGGCGGGGGCGGCAGCGGGTTGACCAAGGCGCAGCCGGAGAACAACATCATGCGCGGGGCGTTTTACGCGCTGGCGGCGGCCTTGAGCGGCGCCCAGACCACGGCGCTGTGTTCCTTCGACGAGGCCTATACCATTCCGACGCCGCGCGCCGCCCTGCTGTCCCTGCGGACCCTGGAAATCATCATGGACGAAGTCGGCCTGCGGGACACCGTGGATCCATTGGCGGGTTCCTATTTTGTCGAGACCCTCACCAAGCAGATGGAGGCGAAAATCCTCGCGGAGATGCAGGAAGTCCAACGGATCGGCGGCATGCGCCACGCGGTCGCCACCGGTCACATCCAGCGCAAGGTCTCCCGCCAGGCATATGAGTTCGAGAAGGGCCTTCAAGACGGCAGCTATGTGAAGGTAGGGGTCAACAAGTACACTGACAGCGTCGAGAACCCGCCGGATGTGGAGCTGCATGCGCATGAAGAGTCCTGGGCGGACGAGCAGACCGCCGGCCTCAGACAGCTGCGCCGCACGCGGGACAACCGCGAGGTGACCCGCACGCTGAAAGCGCTCGAAAGCGGAACGCGGGCCGGCAAGAACGTGATGCCTTATCTGGCGGACTGTTGCCGGGCCTACACGACGGTGGGGGAAATGGCCGGTGTGTTCCGTCAGGTGTTTGGGGAGTGGGACGAACCGAGCCTGTTTTGAATTCGGAAGAGGGGGTATGAGTGGCCAAGGGCTACTATCGACTGGGGTGTGACATCGGGGGCACTTTCACGGACTTTGTGCTGGTCAACGATCAGGGCGGGGAGTTTTACGTCTTCAAGTGCCTAACCACGCCGTCCGATCCCTCTGAGGCGGTGGAGCGGGGCATCCAGGTGCTGATCGACCGGATCCCCGGATCCAAGCCGGTCATCGATGAGATCATCCACGGCACCACCCTGGTGATCAATGCCATCATCGAGCGCAAGGGCGCCAAAACCGGTCTGATCACGACCCAAGGGTTTCGGGACGTGCTCGAACTCGGGCGCGAGCTGCGCTACGACGCTTACGATATTTTTTCGGAATACCCGCCGCCGCTCGTGCCGCGCGCGCTGCGGATGGAGGTCGATGAACGCATCTCCAGCGACGGCCGCGTGATCCAGGGGCTTTCGCCCGAAGAAGTGCGCGGAAGCCTGTCGCGATTGCGCGGGCGGGGGATCGAGTCCTTGGCCGTGTGTTTGATCAACTCCTACCGCAACCCGGTTCACGAGCGGCAGATCAAGGCCATTGTCGAAAGCGAGGCGCCGGAGCTTTTTCTATCCACCTCATTCGAGGTTCTGCCCCAGATCCGGGAATACGAGCGCACCTGCACCACGGCGACCAACGCGTATGTCAAACCGATCACCGCGCGTTACCTCGAAAAACTCTCGTCCCGGCTGGAGGCCCAGGGATTTGCGGGCAAGCTTCACATCATGCTCTCGAGCGGCGGGATCACCTCGGTCGCAACCGCCCGGGAATTCCCGGTGCGCATCATCGAGTCGGGCCCCACCGCCGCCGTCATTGCCTCTCAGTATTACGGCCGCATGTTCAATATCCGGGACATCTTCTGCTTCGACATGGGCGGCACGACAGCCAAGTCCTGCCTGATCCAGAAAGGGCAGGCCGGCCTGGTGTCGACCTTCGAAGTCGGCCGCGTGCAGCGGTTCAAGAAGGGCAGCGGGCTGCCCATTCAGGTCCCGGTGGTGGACTTGATGGAAATCGGAGCCGGCGGCGGCAGCATTGCCCACATGAGCAAGATGGGGCTTCTGCAGGTCGGCCCGGAGAGCGCTGCAGCGGACCCGGGCCCGGTCTGTTATGCCCGGGGGGGCGAGCAGCCCACCGTTACGGATGCGGATCTGCTGCTGGGCTACCTCGATCCCGGGTACTTTCTGGGCGGGACCATGCCCCTGGACAAACCCGGCGCTGTGAGGGCCATGGCCGAAAAGGTCGCCAAGCCCCTGGGGGCGTCGGTCATCGAAGCGGCTTTCGGCATTCACGATCTGATCAACGAAACCATGGCGGCGGCCGCCAAAACCCATATCGCCGAAAAAGGCGGCAACCCCAAGATCGTCACCATCGCGGCCTTCGGCGGGGCCGGACCGGTGCATGCCTACGGGCTGGCAAAGAAAATCGGAGCGCCGCGGATCCTGGTGCCCCCATTGGCCGGCGTGGGCTCCGCCATGGGCTTTTTCACCGCGCCGGCGGCATTCGACTTGTCTCGCAGCCACCGCGCGAGCCTGGACGACGCCGATTTCGGAGCCATCGAAACGCTCTTCCAGGAACTCGAGCGCGAAGGGGCGGCCATCCTGCAGCAGACCGATCGACGGCAGAAAGTGACCTTCGAGCGGACCCTCATGATGCGCTTTGTGGGGCAAGGGGCCGAAACGGATCTGCAGATCCCGCGCCGATCCTTTGCCCGTTTATCGAAATTGCGGGTGCGGGCACTGTTCGACGAAACCTATCAGAAACTCTACGGGCGGACCTATCCCGACAACCCGGTGGAGTTCGTCACTTTCAAGGTCAGGGCCAGCCTGCCGGAGCGGCCATTCCGCCTGCCCCCGCTGGCCCGGAAGAAAGGGCGGCTCAAAAACTGCATCAAGGGCAAACGTCCGGCGTTTTCACTGCTCAAAAAGAGATTTATCCCGTTCACCGTCTACGATCGCCTGAAGCTCTTCCCCGGGGCCCGGATGCCGGGGCCGGCGATTGTGGAAGAAAAAGAGTCCACGATCGTCGTGGGCGAGGATGCCGTGGCGCGGGTGGACGAGTTCGGGTTTGTATGGATCGACATAAATGAAGGTGGAGGGGAAAGGGGAAGGTGGGCGTGAGAAGGCGAAAGGCCGGCACCCGACGCCCCGCACGAAACACCTCTATCGTCTCAGAGGTTCTGGATTCCTATCAGCGGGGCTGACGGCATGCCAATCAAACGCAGCAAACCCAAAAGCGAAGTCGGGGTAAAAGCGCGACGGCGCTCGCGATCCTCGCGCGGGGCATTCGACGCCATCACCCTGGAGATCCTGTGGCGCCGGCTGGTGTCGGTTGTGGATGAGGCGGATGCCTCCGTATCCCGCACGGCCTTCTCCAGCCTGTTGCGGGACGCCCACGACTACACCTGCATGTTCACCGACAGCCGCGGCCAGGAACTGGTGCAGGGGACCTTCTGCACGCCGGGCCAGGCCGGCGCTATGGCGCTCGGCGTGAAAAAGATCATCCGCTCCATGCCTCTCAAGCAATACCGGCCGGGGGATGTATTTATCGTGAACGATCCCTGGCTGCTGGCCGGGCACCTCAACGACATCTGTGTTCTCAGCCCGATTTTTTTCAAGGGTCGGCCGGTGGCTTTTACGGCCTGTGTATTTCACCATTCGGACATCGGCGGCCGGGTGTCCTCGGACAACCGGGAGGTTCACGAAGAAGGCGTTTTTATCCCGCTGACCAAACTCTACGATGCCGGCCGGCTCAACGAGGAAGTGCTGAAGCTGATCCGATGGAATGTCCGCACGCCGGAGGAGGTCACCGGCGACATTCGCTCCCAGGTGGCCGCCAACCACGTGTGCTCGGAGAAGATCGTTGCGATGATGGCCGATGAGGGGTTGACGACGCTGGACGATCTGGCCGACGAGATCATCTCGCGCACCGAGCGGAGCATGCGTGCGGCCATCGCCAAAATTCCGGACGGTATTTACCCGCACGAGAGCGTCATCGAGGGTGCCGGCCAGCGCAAGGATGTAGCCATCCGGCTGACGGTGTCGGTCAAGGGCAGCGACCTGACGGTTGATTTCACCGGCACGTCCCCCCAGGTGGATTGGGGCGGGAACGTGGTGTACAACTTCACCTACGCCTACGTGTTCATGGCCGTCAAGAGCGCCTTCGACCCCGATGTTCCCATCAACGAAGGCGCCATCCGGCCGGTGAAAATGACCGCGCCGGAGGGCTCGGTCGTCAACTGCCGGTTCCCGGCCGCCGTGGCGGCCCGCATGCAGATCGGCCATTTCATGACCGAAATGGTGTTCAAAGCCCTATCCGCGGCCACTCCGCACAACATCATCGCCGGAAGCGGAGGCACACCGGCCCAGACGAACATTTTCTATGGCAGGCGCCACAACGGCAGGCCCTGGCACACCATGATCATCCGGGGCGGCGGCCTGGGCGCTAGCAGCCGCAAGGACGGCCACCACTGTGCGATTTTTCCGGCCAACGGGGCCAATACGCCGGTTGAGATTTTTGAAAGCGACACCCCCCTGCTCGTGGCCGAACGGAGCCTGGTGACGGACTCCGGGGGCCCGGGCCGGATGCGCGGCGGGCTGGGCCGCAGGATGGTGCTGCGCGTCCCGGACGACGACTTCGGCCCGCAGGCGCCGGTGACGGTGGCGGTGCAGGCCGGCCGTTTTCGGTATCCGCCCGACGGGATGTTCGGCGGCGGGGCGGGATCCAAGGCCCAGTTTCTGCGCAACCGGCATCCCGCCGACCCCAGCGGGCTGACGTTCTGTGAGCGCGGCGACGTGATCGAATTTTACAGCGCCGGCGGGGGCGGCTATGGCCCCGCCTTCGAACGCGACCCTGAGGCGGTGCAGGCCGATGTCATGAGCGGCTATGTCAGCATCGACCGGGCCCGGGACGACTATGGGGTGGTCATCGACCCGGCGACACTGAAGGTGGACCTGGAAGCGACCCGGGTGCTGCGGAAAAAGAGTTAGGTACGGGATGGGCGATTGCTCGCCACCGGCTGAAACTCGGAGCACGAGATCCGAAATCCGAACCAAGCACACAATTCGAATTTCGATATTCGAGTTTCGGCTCTTTCGCCCTGCCGCGCACCAGGCACGGTTTTTCGAGAATAGCGATAATAGGAGTCAGGCATGACCAAAAGCTTTATGCCGCATTTCAAGAGCGGCGCGGAGTTGCTGGACCACCAGCTGAAAGGCTTGCAGTGGACGGTTTCGCACGCATACAACGGTTCCCCGTTTTACCGCCAGCGGCTCGGTCAGGCCGGCGTGCGTCCCGCAGACATCCAGTCCCTCGAGGATATCCGCAAGCTGCCCTTCACCAGCGCCGACGATTTGCGCGCCGGCTATCCGTATCCGCTGCTGTCCGTCGACCCCAGCCGGGTCGTGCGCATCCACGCCTCCTCCGGCACCACAGGCCAAAAGAAGATCCTGGCCTACACTCAGAAGGATATCGATGACTGGGCCGGTTTCTTTGCCCGTTGTTACGAGATGGCGGGGCTCTGTCCGGAGGATCGTGTTCAGATTGCCGTGGGGTACGGTTTATGGACGGCAGGCATCGGGTTCCAGCTCGGCTGCGAGCGCTTCGGCAGCACGGCCATCCCCATCGGGCCCGGCAATGTCGATCTGCAATGTCAGTTTCTGGTGGACTTCCAATCGACGGTCATGTGCTGCACGGCCTCCATGGGACTGCTGATGGCCGAGGAAATCAACCGCCGGAACTTGCGAGACGAAATCAATCTGAAAAAGATGATCTTCGGGTCCGAACGCAGCAGTGATGCCATGCGCCAGCGGATCAAGGAGCTGTTGCGGCTCGAGGACATGTTCGACATTCCGGGCATGACCGAGCTTTACGGCCCCGGCACGGGGCTTGAATGCGCCAAGCATGAAGGCATCCATTATTGGGCCGATTACTACATTCTGGAAATTTTGGATCCCGTTTCGCTTCAACCGGTCCCGTCCGACGGGGTCGGTGAGATGGTGGTGACCACCCTGTGCAAGGAGGCGGCACCGCTGATCCGCTACCGCACCCGGGATTTGACCCGACGGATCCAGCATGCCTGCTCCTGCGGGAGCTTGCTTCCGATGCATGACCGCATCCTGGGCCGCTCGGACGACATGATCATTTTCCGCGGCGTCAACATCTATCCCAGCCAGATCGACCAGGTGCTGTCGAAAATTCCGGAAGTCAACTGTGAGTTCCAAGTCGTCCTGGAGCGCAAAGAAGACGGTAAGGATCACATGACCATCCGCCTGGAGTGCTGTCAGGGACTCGCCGCTTCCCGCAAACCGGAGTTGGAGCGGCGGGTTGCGAATCGTATAAAAAATGAGATCGACGTGAGTCCCCATGTGGTGATCGTCGACTATTGTTCGCTGCCGCGATCGGAGAGAAAATCCAAACGTATCTTCGACAACCGTCCCCGCTGAACACGTGCGGCTCAGGCGGCACGGACCGGGGTGTTCATCCGCCGCAGGCGGTGACGACGCGGAGAAAAGCCTATGCGAAAATTCACGTATCTGGTGCCGAAAACCTTGAATGAAGCCATTTCCATGCACACCTCCTACGACGGGCGCACCCGGTATATCGCCGGAGGCACAGATGTTTTGGTCAAACTCAAGGAAGGCAAGATCGGACCGGACTATCTCGTTTCACTGAAGCATATCATCTGCCAGGATCAGCCGTTTTTAAACACTGAAACCGGGGAACTCTACATCGGCGCTTTCATGACGCACCGTTCGATCGAGCGATCGAGCCTGGTTGAGCACCAGTATCCGATCCTGCACGATGCGGTGAAAAACATCGGATCGGTCCAGATCCGCAATGTCGCTACCATTGGCGGAAATCTCGTGAACGCCGTCCCTTCGGCGGACGGCGCCATCCCGCTCATTGCCCTGGACGGCAAAGCCCGCATCTACGGCCCCAAGGGCGATCGACTGATCGACCTGGCGCGGTTTTTCCTGGGTCCCGGCCAGTGCGAGATCCAAGGCGCCGAGATCCTCACCGAGATTATCATCCCGAGGCTTGAGCCCCGGACCGGCAGCGCCTACATCAAACACGGCCGCCGCGAGGCGATGGAGCTGCCGATGCTGGGAGTGGGCATTCTGCTTAGTCTCGATCCGGACATGGCGACCTGCGCCAAAGCGCGAATCTGCCTTGGGGTGGCGGCCCCCACTCCATTTCGGGCGCTCGCGGCCGAGGCCTATCTAAGGGGCAAGTCCGTTACCGAGGACTCCTTGACCGAGGCCGGTAAGATCGCCGCCGGGGAATCCAGGGTGCGGGACAGCATCCGCGGAGTCGCCTGGTACCGCCGGGAGATGGTGGGGGTGCTCGTTAAACGCATGGGGCTTCTCGCCCTGGAACGAGCCAGAAACATGGAGCTTAACATGTAGCGCCCAGAAAGATGGTTCGGCAGACGAACAACACGTTTCATCCCGTAACTCGTAGCGTGCAACCATCACGGAGAGCCGCATCATGTCACGTGACATCACCTTCACGTTCAACGGCAACTTACTGACCCTCACGGTGGAAGACCACTGGACCTTGCTGCATTTGATCCGGGAAGAGCTCGGATACACCGGGACCAAGGAAGGCTGCGGCAGCGGCGAGTGCGGGGCCTGCACCGTGATCGTCGACGGCGCGGCCGTCAATTCCTGTCTTTACCTGGCCGCGGAGATCAACGGCCGCAGCCTGGTGACGATCGAAGGGTTGGCGGCCGCGGACGGCACGCTGCATCCCATCCAGAGGGCGTTTGTGGACCACGGTGGTATTCAATGCGGGTTCTGCTCGCCGGGAATGATCATGTCCGCCAAGGCCCTGCTCGACGAGAACTCCCATGCCGCCGAACCAGAGATCCTGGAAGCCATCGCCGGCAACCTCTGCCGCTGCACTGGATACGTGCAGATCATCGAGTCCATCAAAGCCGTGAGCGGCGGCGAGCCGGAAGGGCCGCGCGTGGTGGCCTGGCGCGGTGATGACCCTCATCCGCGATCATGACCGCCAAAGGAGATCCACCTGATGCCGGACCTGCACACGGTTGGAAAACGAATCCCGAAGATTGATGCGGCCGATAAAGCGACCGGTCGGGCACGCTACATCCAGGACCTCGCGCTTCCCGGCATGCTCCATGGGCGAATCCTCTACAGCAAATACGCCCACGCCCGCATCGTCAAGATCAACACCGAAAAGGCCCGGGCGCTACCCGGGGTGCGCGCCGTTTTGACCGGGGACGATATCCCCGACATCAAGATGGGTGTCTACAAGGACAACCGTCCGTTGAAGAAAGACAAGGTCTGCTCGTATCGGGACGAAGTCGCGGCCGTCGCGGCGGTCGATCCTCAGACCGCCCGGGAGGCCCTGAAGCTGATCGAGGTCGCCTACGAGCCGCTTACGGCCATCTTTGATCCTGAAGCCGCCATGCGCGAGGGCTCGCCCCTGGTGCACGCAGGCAATAAGACCAATGTGCTCAGAATGCCCTGGAAGCTGCACTACGGCGACGTCGATGCCGCCCGCCGGGCGGCGGACTTCACGGTGAGCGAGCGGTTCAGCACCACCTGGGTGACCCATTGCTGCATGGGCACCAGCGGGGCGATCGCCGAATTCGACCCGGCCAACCATCTCACGGTCTACTCCAACACTCAGATCCCATCTCTGGCCCAGAAAGATTTCCTGGAGGCGCTCTCCGTGATGGGGTTGAAGGAGCGCCGCGTGCGGGTGATCAAACCCTGCATCGGCGGCGGGTTCGGCAGCAAGCTCGACACCTATGCATACGAGTACATTGCCATCCTGCTCTCCTATCACACGCGGCGGCCGGTCAAGATCGAGTTCGACCGCACCGAGGAATTTCTCGCCACCTCGCCGCGGCAGCCCACCGTTACATACATCACCCAGGGCTGCGACCGGAACGGGAAACTCCTTTTCCGGGACATCCGGATGATTCTGGACAACGGCGCCTACACCTCCTGGGGCGCCACCACGCCCTCGGTGATGATGATGCCCATCACCACTTTGTACCGCGTGCCCAATGTGCGCTTCGAGGCCAAATGCGTCTACACCAATAACACTTACTCCCAGGCCATGCGGGGCTACGGCAACCCCCAGGCCACCTTTGCCATCGAGAGCACCATCGACATGCTGGCCGAGGCCGCCGGGATCGCGCCCATCGAGTTTCGCCGCATCAACGCCAACCAACCCGGTGACGTCTCAACCCAGGGGCTGCGTATCACCACCTGCGGCCTCACGGAGTGCATGGACACCGTGAAGGCCCGGCTCGAGTGGGACAAACCCAAGGCCAGCGGCGAAGGTGTCGGCTGCGCCTCGCTGATCCATGTGGGCGGCGGCGCGCGTGTCTACAAGTCCGACGGCTGCGGCACCATCATCAAGATGGACGATTACGGCAAGATCGATTTGTTTACCGGGGCCACCGACATGGGGCAGGGCTCCGAAACCGTCATCGCCCAGATCGTGGCCGAAGAGTTGGGGCTGAACGTGGACGATATCCATGTGATTCACAGTGACACGGACATCTGCCCGTGGGACGTTGGCGCCCACGCGAGCCGCACGACGTTTGTGGCCGGCAACGCCGCGCGGGGAGCCGCCATGAAGATCAAGGCCCGGGTCCTCGAGCTGGGCGCGAAAGAGCTCAACGCGCCGCTCGAGAAGCTGGTGCTGCACCGCCGGCACATCCAGCATCTAGACGACCCGGAAACAAAAATCGAGATCGGAAAGCTCCTGCGCAAGACCCACTTCAACCACGGGGGTCAGATGCTGATGGCCGAATGCTTTTATGATCCGGCCAACGAGAACATGGGCATGGATTTCCGGGGGAACATGTCCATGACCTACACCTTCGGTACCCATGGGGTTCGCGTGCAGGTCGACGAGGAAACCGGCAAGGTCAAGATCCTCAACTATGTCGCCGCCCACGACGTCGGCCGGGCCATCAACCCCATGCTGCTGGAGGGCCAGGTGTACGGCGGCGTGATGATGGGGGTCGGCTATGCGTTGAGCGAGCAGGTGCTCCTGGAGAAGGGCGAAACGATGAACCCCAACTTCCGGGACTACAAGATTCTGACGGCCAAGGACGTCATCCCCATTGAAGCGCCGGTTCTCGAAACCCACGACCCGGACGGCCCTTACGGCGCCAAGGGCATTGGCGAGCCGGGGTGCGTGCCGACGGCGCCGGCCATCGCCAACGCCATCTACAACGCCGTCGGCGTGCGCATCAAGGACCTGCCCATCACGCCCGAGCGGGTGCTCGCCGCCATCCGCGAAAAGAAAGGCCTGGATCTCTGCGGGCGAAAAAGGGAGGCCGACCCGGGCGAGGCATGCGTGATCGAGGAATGAGGGCATCCATGCCAACCGGCCGTTTACGAGATCATCAGGAAAAAGATCTACGTTCCGGGAGGTTTTCGGAGCGGCGGTCGGGATTCCAACAGCGCGGCGATCCGCTCGACATCCTGCCGGCGGTCGAGGTCGAGAAAGACCAGGGGATCGGGAATTTCCACTGCGAGCACCTGGTCCGGATGTGCGGCAATGATGTCCCGCGCGCCCTTGTCGCCTGCGAGTTTCAGGATCTCCGGGTAAATGGGGCTGCCGAACAGGGTCGGGTTGCCGCGGGTACCGCGGTGCGTCGGAACGCAGATGAGCTTTTCGGATCCTGCGTACCGCTCCAGCAGGAGATTGATGACGGCCGCGTCGACCAGGGGTTGATCGCCGAGCAGAAACATGGCGGACGGAAAATCGTGCCGAATCCTGAAAAGCCCCGACCGGAGAGATGTACTTTGCCCGCTGCGGTAATCGGGGTTCACTATGATTTCGCATTTCGGGTGGACGGTTGACGGACCCAGGCGGCGCCGGATCCGTTCATGCTCGCAGCCCAAAACCAGTACGACGTGTTCCAGGTTCGAGGCCAACGCGGCCGCCAGGGACCACTCGATCAGAAAGCGCCCCGCCAAGGTGAGCAGTTGCTTGGGTTCTCCAAATCGCGTCGACGCGCCGGCCGCGAGAAGGATTCCCGCCGTGGGCGTCTTCATGGTGGACCTTGGTGGGGGACGGAGATTCGGCACGGGCGGATTATAGGTCCTTTTTTTGATGATTGTCCACCCCTCCGATGGGTTCCGGGAAAGGCGGCATTGTCCGGTGCGCTTGGACGTGCCTGCAGGATTCCGTCGCGGGTCGAAATTGCCGTCATGGACACGGCGGGCTTTGCGTGAACCGGGAGCAGTGCCGGTTACCGGTGTGCCCCTTCGGGAACTAAATAAACCCTTTGGCAGGAAAGGAGGCCCCACCCATCACCGCAGACTGGATCAACCGTACCTTCACCCTTCAAGGAGGTGTCAAGATGAAACGGAAGATAGCGTTCATGATGTGTGCAGTGTTTGTCGCAACCCTGATGGCGGTCGCGTTGACGCCGGTCGCCTACGGACAAGAGATCAAGCTCACCTATGCCAACTTCCCGCCGGCGCCGACGTTTCCCTGTGTTCAGATGGAGCGGTGGGCCAAAGAGGTCGAACAACGCACCCAGGGGAAAGTGAAGGTTCAGACCTTTCCCGGCGGGACGTTGCTTGCCGCTAAAAATATTTTTGACGGTGTGATGTCCGGTACGGCCGACATCGGCAATTTCGCCATGAGTTACCAACCGGGCCGCTTCCCCGTCTCCGAAGCGATCGATCTTCCGCTTGGATTCACCAGCGCCAAGGTTGCCAGTCTGACGCTTTACGATCTCATCGACAAGTACAAGCCCAAGGAATTCGAAGGCGTCAAGATCCTTACGCTGTTCACCTGCCCGCCGGCCAACATCATGACCCGCACTCCGGTGAAGTCCCTGGCGGACCTCAAGGGAATGGAGCTCAGGGTCGCAGGCACCCAGGCGGACATCATCAAGCGGCTGGGCGGGATCCCCGTGGCCATGCCTCAGTCCGACACGCCGGAGGCCCTGCAGAAGGGGGTGGTCAAGGGGCATGTCTCTTCCATGGAGGTGCTCAAGGATTTCAATTACGCCGCCTACACGGCCAACGCCACCATCACCAACCTGTGGGTGGTAAGCTTCGGCGTCGTGATGAACAAGGACAAATGGGCGGCGCTGCCGGCCGAAGTCAAAAAAGTGTTCGACGACTTGAGGAAGGAACAGGCCTTGTGGACCGGCCGATACGTGGATGATCATGTGCTGGAGGCCGTCAAGTGGTCCAAGGAAAAATACAACCTGCAGCTCTTCGAGCTTCCGGCCGGACAGAAAACGGAAATCCCCAAGTTGCTGGCACCCATGGTGGACGATTATGTGAAGAAGGTGACTGCCGCCGGTCTGCCGGGCGACCAGATCATCAAGGATGTCATGGCGCTGAAGGCGAAGTACGAAAAAGAGTACAAGTAGCCGTGCCGGACGGATCCCTGGCCGAGGAACCGTCTCTTTCTCGCGGCTCGGCCCGGGCAGAAAGAAACGAAAGGGCCGAACTGCCGCATCGGGGGTGCGATCGATGGAACTTCTGGAAAAGCTGAACCACGTCCTGAACAAGTGGCTCTTGATCATCGGAGGGGTTGCCGTACTGGCCCTGATGATGCTGGCCACGGGCAACGTACTGCTTCGGATCGTCGGCATGCCTTTTCGCGGGGCCTACGAAATCGTCTCTTTTCTGGGGGCCGTGGTCACCGCATTTGCCCTGGGCTACACCCAGAAGCGGAAGTTCAATATTGTCGTCGACATCCTGTCGGACAAATTTCCGAAAGGAATCAAGAGAGTCCTCGACGGCATCGGCTACGGCATCGGTGTACTGTTCTTCGCCGTCATTGCGTGGGTCATTGTCCAATGGGGGCTGAAGATCGCAGTTTCCGGAGAAGTGTCGGAGACCCTGAAAATCGTTTACTACCCTTTCATTTTCTGCGTTGCCCTGGGTTTTGCGGTGCTGTCGCTCACTCTCGTCATCGATTTGATCGGCACCTTCGGGAAGAAGGGAGGCATCTGAATCCATGAGCGGGCCAACGGTGGGAATCGTCGGAATCCTGGTCATGTTTGCGGTGTTGTTCGTCTTCAGGCTGCCCGCCGCGTTCACCATGATGCTCGTGGGATTTTTGGGAGTGGCGTATGTGACCTCCTTCAAAGCAGCCCTCGGGATGATCGGCCCTGATCTGTGGAACATTTTTTCAAACTACGGTCTCACGGTGATTCCCATGTTCATCCTGGTGGGGGAGTTCGTGCATTATGGAGGATACAACAACAGCCTCTACCACGCTACCTACCGCTGGTTCGGACATTATCGCGGCGGGCTTGCGATCACGACGATCATGGCCTGTGCCGCCTTCTCGGCCATCAGCGGCTCCAACACCGCCACCGCTG
Organism: Deltaproteobacteria bacterium; assembly: GCA_016219005.1. GTDB lineage: Bacteria > Desulfobacterota > Desulfobacteria > Desulfobacterales > SpSt-501 > SpSt-501. Next base: position 38,880 of record JACRCN010000052.1, on the reverse strand, counting down.
CCACCATGAGCACCGTGGCTATCCCGGAGATGAAGAAATATGGCTACCACCCCATCCTCAATGCGGGCTCCGTGGCCGCTGGCGCCACCCTGGGGGTTCTGATCCCGCCGAGCATCGTGCTGGTGGTCTACGGGCTTTACACCGGGCAATCGATCGGAAAACTGTTTTTCGGCAACGTCGTCCCCAGCGTCATTCTGACACTGCTGATCGCGGCAACCGTGCTCTGCATCTGCTTCCGCCACCCGCAGTGGGGCCCCAAAGGCCCCAGGAGCAGTTGGGCGGAGCGGATGAAGGCCCTGCCGGAGATCGTCGACATCCTGCTTCTTTTCGCCATCATCATGTATGCCCTTTTCACCGGTGTCGTGACCGCCACCGAGGCGGCCGCCGCCAGTTGCGCCCTGGGGCTTGCGATCTGTTTGATCCGCCGCAAGCTCAGCTGGAAGGGGTTCGCGGAATCCATTGCGGGTACGCTGCGCATTTCGTGCATGGTGTTCATGATCCTGGCGGGTGCGACGATTTTCGGCCGATTCCTGGCCCTCACCCGGCTGCCGTTCGAAGCCGCCTCCATGATCAGCGCACTGGCACTGCCGAACTGGATGCTTTTTTGGCTCATCCTGATGTGCTATATCGTCGGCGGCTGCGTCATGGACGCCCTTGCCTTTCTTTTGATTTCGTTGCCGATCTTTTACCCCCTGGTAACGCAATTAGGCTACGATCCCATCTGGTTCGGGCAGGTGGTCTGCATCGTCACCACGATGGGGTCCATCATGCCGCCGATCGGGATCTGCTGCTATGTGGTGGCCGCCATGGCACCCGGCATTCCGCTCAGGACCGTTTTCAGAGGAGGGTTTTATTACATACCCGCGTATATCATATCGATCATCATCCTGATGGCGTTCCCCTACTGGACCGTTCTGGCGGTTTCGAACCTGGTCCCGTGAGACGTTGCGTGGAGGCCGATATCCAGCTGAAGAAACTCATTATAGCGATCAAAGGCGCCGGCGAGATGGCGAGCGCCGTGGCCTGGCGGCTCTACATGGCCAACCTCCGGTCCATTTTCATGATGGAGACCGCCATGCCCCTGGCAGTGCGGCGCGAGGTGGCCTTCTGCGAGGCGGTTCACACCGGTTCCAAAACCGTCGAGGGCCTCGAAGCACTGAGGGCTTCGGGAGCGGAGCGCTTCCATTCCATCTGGGACCAGGGCAAAATCGTCGTAACGGTCGACGCGGAGTGGAACACGCTGCGGAACATGCGGCCGGATGTGCTGGTGGACGCCATCCTGGCCAAGAAAAACCTCGGCACCCGCACCCACGACGCACCCCTCGTCATCGGCCTGGGTCCCGGCTTTGTGGCCGGTGAAGACGTTCACTGCGTGATCGAGACCCAACGTGGGCACAACCTGGGACGGATCATCACGACGGGTTCGGCTGAGCCGGACACGGGTGTTCCCGGAGCGGTCGACGGCATTGCCGCGGAGCGAGTGCTGAGGTCTCCGGCGAACGGGCAGTTCCTATCTTCTTGCCGGATCGGGGATTACATCGAGAAGGGCGATGCCGTCGGTCGTGTCGGGGAAACGCAGGTCTTCGGTCGCATCGGAGGGGTTCTGCGGGGGTTGATCCGACCCGGCACCTGGGTGACGAGCGGCCTCAAAATCGGCGACATCGATCCGCGCAAAGATGTGACAAGATGCTTCACCACTTCAGACAAGGCCCGCGCCATTGCGGGATCGGTTCTGGAGGCCGTGCTGCGAACCTACAATCGATAGTGACGGATCCCCGGGCGAACGGCATGTCGGATCGGTTGCGTGATGCCTTGCTTCTAAAAGACGGCGGCGTTGTGAGCCTGGTGGGCGCGGGCGGTAAGACGAGCCTCATGTTCCGGCTGGCCCGGGAACTTTCCCGGAAAGGTGAGCGGGTTCTCACGACTACCACCACGCGGATTCACGCCCCGACCGCGGAACAGTCCCCCGCTAGTATCCTGGCCGTGACAGCGGAGGAAATCCTGGAGCGGGCCGCTCCGGTCCTGAGCCGGCATCCTCACATCACGGCTGCGTCTGGCCTGATCACTGCTCAGGGGAAACTATCCGGCCTGGCGCCGGATGCGATCGATCGGTTGTGGGCATCCGGGGTGTTCGATTGGATCATCGTCGAAGCGGACGGAGCCGCCGGGCGTCCGCTGAAGGCACCGGCCGAGCACGAACCGGTGATACCGTCCTGCACCGGTTGGTTGGTGGGAATGGTCGGCTTGCGTGCACTCGGCATGCCATTGACGGACCAATGGGTATTCCGGGCGGAGCGGTTTTCACGGATCACCGGTCTGTCCCTGGGATTGGACGTCAATGCCGAGGCCATCGCCGCCCTCCTCGCGCACCGGCAGGGAATCATGCAAGCCGCCCCCGACCGCTGCCATCGATTGGCGTTCCTGAACCAAGCCGACACACCCGACGGCCTTGCCGGTGGAACGAGGATTTGCAAGCTGCTCGAATTGCATGGTATGGGAGGGATACAACGGGTGATTGTCGGCCAAGCCATGGCCGAGCCACCGGTTTTGGCCGTCTGCGATCTGTAACCCGTGGAGTATCCCATGGTTGACGTATGCGCTGAACTCGAACGCTCTCCGGCAGTGGGTGAAATAACCGCCCTGGCCCGGATCATCCGGCAGAGCGGATCGGCCTCGCACGCGGTGGGCACCAAGATGCCGATCCAGGCTCTGGAAACTGAAGCGACGCCGGAGCCGCAGCGATGAGCGTTGGAGTATCGGCCGCACACCCGACGGGCGCGTCAGGCCGGCATCCCGACGCCTTTCGTCGCTACGTGGGGGCGCTGGTTCTGCTCACCTCCACTTTTTTTCTGAACTTTATGGCCCGCATCGTCCAGGCCCCCCTGATGCCGACCATCGAGAAGGAACTGGGCCTTTCCCACAGTGCCGCGGGCGCTCTCTTTTTAACCGTATCGGCCGGGTATTTCGCAACCTTGCTCGGATCGGGCTTCGTCTCCGCGCGCTTGAACCATCACCGGACTATTGTGCTCTCAAGCGTATTGGTCGGGGTGGCTTTGCTGGCGACCACTTACAGCCGAAGTGCTCTGGGTCTGCACCTGGGGCTGCTTTCAGTGGGCCTGGCGGCGGGTCTGTACCTTCCTTCCGCGATCGCCTCCCTGATGGGGTTCGTTAGCAGCCAGCACTGGGGCAAAGCCATCGCCATCCACGAGGCCGCCCCCAATCTCAGTTTCGTCCTGGCTCCCTTGTTTGCGGAAGCCGTTCTGGCCTTCTCTTCGTGGGATGTCGCGCTCAGGATTCTCGGGTTCGGATCCCTGGTGGCCGGCGGGCTTTTCGCGTGGTTCGGACGCATCGGAGCCTTCGCCGGCGAAGCACCGCACTTTGCATCCCTGCGCGTGCTGTTCTCGGCGCCTTCCTACTGGATCATGGTAGCGCTCTTCAGTCTGGGAATCAGCGGCAGCTACGGGATTTATACGATGCTGCCGCTGTTTATGGTGAGCGGTCACGGCCTGGAACGGGATTTTGCGAACATGCTCCTGGCCGCATCGCGGATTCCCGGCGTGATCATGGCCTTCGCCGGCGGGTGGTTGAGCGACCGCATCGGGCCGAAAAAAACCCTGACTATCGTGTTTGTGCTCAACGGATTGCTGACAGTCGTTCTGGGGACAGCCCCGGCATCCTGGCTACCCTATCTGGTGTCTATCCAACCCATGCTATCCGTGTGCTTCTTTCCGGCGGGCTTTGCCGCCTTAAGCATGGCCACCCCATCCGGGGCGCGCCATATTGCGGTATCGTTGACCACGCCTTTTGCCTTCATCGTCGGTGGTGGGTTGGTCCCGGCTCTGATCGGGGCGCTCGGGGACGCATATTCATTCGCCGCCGGGATTTCGATGGTCGGGGTGCTCATTCTCAGCGGCGGAGTTATTTCAAGCTTTCTCCCGACCGGCCGCCGGCCGGGCGGCGGCTGAACCAATTCGGAGGTGATCCGTGACCGGGGATTGAAAGGGTTCGTGCGGGTACTGCGCTATTGGCCTTGGTGCATCCCGGTGGATTGTCACATCGACGCGAGCCCCGCAGAGAGGCGGCTATTTAGGTTCCTTAGCGGGATGCGGAATTTGCAGCAGCACGGCGAGATTTCTACCGGCGAAGACGAGCGGGATGATCTATTTCAGCACCTTGCGCAGGTTGATGAAATTGCTGCGGTCGAAGCCGAGGGTTTTGAAGAAAGACAACATATCCGTCGAATCCCAGCGCACCGCGGTGTAAACGTTTTCGATGCCATGGGAGCGGTAATAGGCGAAGATCTCCTCCGCCATGCCGGCGCCGATGCCCTGGCCCATGTGATCCGGGCTCACCCCCAACGTTGCGATCCAGGCGCTTGTGGGCATGCCGAACCCGGCGGTCAGAATGGTGCTGATCATGAAGCCCACCACCTGCCCGTTCATTTCGGCCACAAAGCAGGCGCCGTCCTCCCGGCGGGCATGATCCTCCACGACCCGCTTGAAATCGGCGCTGACCGGTTTGCGTGTGATGGCAGCATAGATCCTGGTGATTTCATCGGCATCCTCGATTTTCAGCCTGCGAATCTGCATGTTCTCCATGGCGGCACCCTCTGCGTTTAATCGATCCGGATGATCTTGACCTTGTGCCCGACCCAGTCCGGCGGCAGATAGACCCTACCGCTGTTGCCGCTGGCCTTGACGCGTTTTTCGATCATCTCCTCGCCGAAGATCTCGAATTTGACCCGGCTGCTCGGATCGGTCGCGGACAGGCCGGCATCGGGGCCCGGGGTGGCTTCCTCGCCGCCGTCCGGATGAGACTGGTTGCGGTATTTTTCTTCTGCCATGTCAGAAAATCCCCCGGATCAGGCAAGCTTCGCGGAAAATGGAAGCGTTGCGCTTCTGGTATTCTTCCATGTTGACCAGCATCCACTGGGTGTCGCCGCCCGGCTGCTTTTTGGCGCGGCGGATCTGGGTCTGCAACGCATTTTGGATCAATCCGGCGGCCAACGCGGTCGGGTCGGCAGCGGCCGTGCCACCTGCTGGAACCGGGCCATCCCGGAGAATATCGTTGATTGAATTCACTCAAGAGCCCTTAGCATTGAGCTACATTAAAGCTACATTGTATCGGAGTCAAGCAAAAACAATTTTAAGCTTTTCTTATAACCGGCTTGTCTGATTGGCTTTTTGGGATGCATACCCTAAGAGCGTCGGATGCGGATTGATTTGCATTTTGTTGGTTTAATCGAAGGAAGGATGTGCTCGAAGCACGGATAGCCGGTCCGCTCGGGTGCCTTCATGGCCTGTCGACAGTGGTTGGCTTCAGGTTGCGTCAGAAGGCAGCACCAGCGTGTCCGCCACCAGTTCCCAGAGATATTTCACCTCCAGGTCCGCCCTGCCGTAATGCGCCTTGATGTTTTCCAGCTGACCGTGGCAGCTGTGGCAGGGCACCACGAGCATTTGCGCGCCAGTGGCTTTGATCTGCTCCATTTTCCTGCGGCCGTAATAGATACGCTCATCGTTGTAGCCGGTAACCAGGGTGCCGCCGCCGCCCCCGCAGCAGGTCTGGTTCATGCGGTCGGGGTACAGGTCCACCCAGCGTTCCACGCATTGGCTGAGGATCCAGCGAGGCTCCTCGAAGAAGCCGTGACCGAAACGCAACTGTGCCTTGCGGCCATAGTTGCAGGGGTCGTGGTAGGTGGCGAGTTGGGGGAAGCGCTTGCGGTCGAGCGTGATCCGGCCTTGCGTGATGTATTCGGTGAGCAGGTCGAAGACGGTGACGAAGCGATATTTTTTCATGGCTTCCGGAAAGTGCGTTTCGAACCCGGACCGGGTTGCGAGGTAGGCGTGCCCTCACTCGGGCCATAGCAGGGTGTCGATCTCAAGCGCTTCCATCTGTTGCAGGATGCGGCCGGCCATGGTTTTCATGGCCGCGTCGTCGCCCGTGAAATAACCCCAGCTGGTGCCTTCCCAGTTTTCGGAACTGACGGTCCAGTCCTCGCCCGCGGCGTGGAATATCTTCCACCAGTGCTTCAGGTCCTCGGTGTGGGTGTTGACGAGCTTGTTGTGGATGGTGGTGAGAACCCGCGCCCCCTTCTTGTCTACCCGGACCTGCAGATCCTCAAACCCGGGTTCCTCCCGGATCTCGCCGGCCACATCCTCCAGAATGAAGAGGAAATCCTCCTTGGGCAGGCGCAGGTTGTTGCCGGTCGCCAGTGCTGCTGCAAGGCCCTTGTGGAGGCTGCCGGGCACATGGTCGCGCTCGCGCAGGGAACGGACCCGGCGGACCACGTCGGCGATCCGCACTTCCATCGGGCAGACGTTTTCGCACTTGCCGCACATGGTGCAGATCCATGGCCAGCGCGATTCCACGAGCTCAGGTTGCATTCCCAACACCGCCAGGCGGATGAGTCGGCGAGGGTCGAAACCGTCGACGCCCGATACCGGGCATACGCATGCGCACATGCCGCATGTCATGCAGGCGTCCTGAGAATACGGCCAGTTCCGACCGGCATCCAGGCGCAGGGTATTTACGTCGGTTGGCGTTGTCATGGGGGTTCCTTTTGGCAATGTCGTCACCGGTTAGCTGTGCTGCGCAGGGTGGCGCTGAACTCGGACAGGATGGTGTCGAGTTCGGTTTCCATGTTGGCGGCCAGCGTCTTGAACACAAGCCGCGTTGCGTCGTAACCGCATTGGATGAGAAAGTCGGAGACCTGGTCGACCCGCGTGCGCGCGAGGCGATTGCCCTGGCGGGAATGGCAATTGTCCTCGTGGCAGGTGAGCACCAGCGCGCCGTCGGCCCCCATGCTGAAGGCGGACAAGATGGATTCCGGCGTGATGCTGCCCGCGCAGGGGACCTCGATGACGTTCACCACGGCATCCCAGCCCTTCCCCGTGTCCAATGCGGCCTTTGCTGCAACGCCGGCCGAGCGGCGGCAGCAGAAAGCAACGATATACGGGAGCGTCTTGGGTTCCGGACTCCGGCCGGAGGTGATGAGCGCGCGCAGATCTTCGCGCTCCTGACCTGGAATGCGGATGGCCTCCCGAGGGCATTCGGCGGCGCAAATGCCGCAGCGCTCGCAGGCGGCCGGCAGGATGGTCGGTCGGGTGTTGAGCAGCACCGCGCGGTAGGGACAAACCCGGAAGCAGGTCAGGCAGCGGATGCAACGGCCGGGTTCGATCTCGGCAGCCTGCGAGGCCCCGCCCGCCGTAGAAGCCGCCGCGCCCAATGCCTCCAGGACGGCATTGGACGCCTCCACCGCGGGATCCAGCCCGATGCCCCGGGACGGCCCGGCCACGACAACGCCCCGCCGATTGGTCAGCGCGGTGAGGCGGTGCACATTGTCCCCCTGAACGAACCCGATGGGGTCCGACTCGAGCCCTATGATGCGGCCGAGCTCAACGGCGTAGGGCGATGGCGCGAGTGTTTCATCCAGCACCACCAGATCCGGCGCCAGCGAGAATTCCCTGCCCGTGAGCTCGTCGATGAAAGCCAGCTGCACCCGGCCCTCGGAGTCCTGGCGGATCGTGGGGGTGGAGGTTGTGAACTTGAAGAACAGCACCCCCGCGGACCGGGCTTCGCGGGAGAGGGCTTCGAGTCCGTCTCCGGCGACCTTGAGATTGCGGGTCAGGATGGTGCACTGAACCTTGTGCTCGCTCTGAAACCGCAGGGCCGCGCGCATGATTTCCCCTGCGATCGCCGGGTGGCTTTCGGCGACCAGGCCGTTCAGGAAGGCCACGTGCTTCAACGGGGAGCCGGTCATTGGGGGGAGGTTGCCATCGTCGGGCAGTCCTGAGAGCGGCGTGACACCGGCTCCGGGAGTCAGCCCGTAATGGGCATGATTCGGCCGGCGCTCGTCCGATTCGGCGATGACGACCGTAGAAACCGTCCTTAGGACTTCCCCGCCGTTTCGGGAAAACGTCAGGTCGAAATGCCCGATGCCTCCGCGGCATGAGGCGAGCCGTGCTCCGCAAAGGACTTCCTGAGCCGGTGAACCTGTCACGCGGCAGACCCGCTGGGTATGCGGCGATTGGCCCCGGGTCGCCAGGATGACCTCGGCTCCCGTCTCAGACAGGGCGTCGGCGATCTTCCATGCACAGGGGTTGTTTCCGAGGATACAGACTCGATTATCTGCCATGATCAGACCTTGATGGGTTGCGGTCATGTTCGGGGATGCTTGCCTCTACCCGCGCCCGGGCGCAACGAGGCGGCTGGCGAGGGGCCGACGTTCGGCGACGGGCGTTTCCGGGATCCCCCCTTTGATCCCGAGGAAGGCGAGGACCCGGCAGGCGGTGTGGCGCGCATCCGCGATGGTTTCCTCGATGCGCATCGGCCCCCGGACCGCTCCGGCTGCAAATACACCGCGATGGGCTTGCGTGCCCGCATAGCCCGAGGGCGCCAGCGCCAGCCCCAGATCGTCAGCGGTTTGCGCCAGCCCCTCCGGTGGCAGCATGCCGGTAGATAGCACAACGAGATCGAAGATCTCCTCTCGGCTTTGCGGGGAGGAATCGTCCATGAAGGAGAGCCTGATACCGGAGTCTTCCAGCTGGAAGGCATCCGCCGGAATGGCGCGTATAAACCGGAACTCGAGTTGAGACTGCCGGTAGAAGGATTCGAAGTCCCTGCCGAAGGTCTGGATGTCGATGAAAAAAATCGTGATGAAGCTCTCCGGTTGGCGGTGTTTGATCAGCCGGGCCGCTCTCAGGGCCGCCCCGCAGCAGAACTGGGAGCACCACAGGTGGCCGAGCTTGGCATCCCGGCTGCCGACGCACTGGATGAACGCGATGCGCCTGGGCGCAACACCGTCCGAGGGCCTGATGGCCTTGGCGTTGGCTCGCAGCATGCGCTCGAGGTCGAGATTGGTGATCATATTGGGGAATCGGCCATACCCATAGGGCTTATTCGATGGATCGAATGTCCGAAAGCCGGTGGCGATCACCACGGCATCGGCATCGCCGCACATAGAGGCCCCAGATGTTTTGCGGATCGTGTACGTAAACCGGTGACGGCGCGTGATGGCTTCAATCCGGCTATCGGTGTACGCAGATATCCGGGGGTGAGTCACAGCGGTCTCGATGGTTTGCGCGATGAGGCAGGCGCCGCACTTGACGCAGGCTTCCAGCGCCTTGCATGCAAACTCGGCGGCATGACCGCCGAGCCGCCGGTTGCGTTCGACGATGTCGACTTCGGCACCGAAACGCGCCAGCTCCACGGCTGCGGTCATTCCTGCAATACCTCCGCCGATGACGAGAATTTTTGGATTCGCCATGTGACCTTTCCGTTTGAAGACCCAGCCCCCCTGCCTGGCCGTACAAGGGCCTATTTGACGATGTTCAGCAGCTCTTTGAAAAGGGGGCCTTCGGCCACTTTCAACAACTCGAACAGTGCTGTTTCCACGCTCGTGACCGCTGCGCCGGCCTCTCGACACTTGTCCAGTCCGATGAGTTTGTTCTGAGGGGTGCGGGAGGAGCAGGCGTCGGCGACCACTTCCACCTGAAAGCCGGTCTGGGTCAGATCTGCTGCCGTTTGGTAGACACAGACGTGGGTCTCGATTCCGGCGATGAGCACATGCGTGCGACCGGTTCGGCGGAGTTGCTGCATGCAGGATTCGCTGGCGCCGCAGCTGAAGCTGAATTTGCTGATCGGCGCCAGGTCGCGCAGAAGCTCGGCGACCTCGGCAACGGTGGGCCCAAGGCCCTTGGGGTTCTGTTCGGCCCAGACGATCGGAACCCCCAGCGCCCGGGCGCCTCGGACGAGCCTCTGGACGTTTGCAATAAACTCTTCCCGGCCGTGCATCGCACGGGATAATTTTTCCTGGATGTCGACGACCAGCAGCGTCGTGTCATGGGCGCTGAGCATGGCGATTCACTCCTTTTCTGCATCCGCTGGGATTTTCGCGGAAAAGACTACTTCGACGTGAGAACGCAGCATTAAATTCGATGCGGCTCGTTCGAAAAGAACTAAAACGCCATAATTTATAGGAGTTATTGCGGCTTCTGTCAATTGAAAACCGCCCCGGCCGCATGCGCCCCTTTGCCCGGCACGCGCCGATTCTGTTAAGGGCAGTGCCACGGCCGCTCCGCCTGCCGAGGAATGCCCCCATCCGCCCGGGCCAATGATCGCCAGGGACGGCGTGCAAGGGTAGGGGACCTGCGTGTCCTGAAGGGAGTCAGCCCGAAGCTTACAACCCCGTTGGTCCACCGAGTGGCTTGCATTTTTGTCGATTGGCTTCTAAAAGGTGTCTGAAGGCAAGCGCATTCAAACGCCAAACAACAAAAGTCAAACACGAACTGCATGAAACCGATCGTCGCCATCATGGGCCGCCCCAACGTGGGCAAATCAACGCTGTTCAACCGCATCACCCGCACCCGGGACGCCCTGGTGGACGATACCCCCGGGGTGACCCGTGACCGCCATTACGGCCACGCGTCCTGGAACGAGGTCGGCTTCCGGGTGGTCGACACCGGCGGATTCGCCGAAGACGACGACGACCAGTTCTCCAGGGAAATCCGCTTTCAGATTTCGCAGGCCGTCGCAGAGGCGGATGTCATCCTCTTCGTCCTGGACGGACAAGCCGGGCTGTCGCCCTACGACCGCGTCCTGCTCGACACCCTGCGTGGCATCCGCAAACCTGTGTTCTACGTGGTGAACAAAATCGACAGCCCCGAAATGGAAGTGCGCCTGGCCGACTTCTACCGCTTGGGGATCGAGCCGCTCTATCCGGTTTCGGCCGAGCACCGCTACGGTGTGAGCGATTTTCTCGATGACTTGGTCAAGGCCCTGCCGCAGACCTCTGAGGATGCGGCCGGGCCGGGGGCCGCCGAGATGATCGGCCTGGCCGTCGTCGGCCGGCCGAACGTGGGCAAATCTTCCCTGATCAACCGCATCCTGGGGCAGCAGCGCCTGGTGGTGAGCGCCAGCCCGGGCACGACGCGCGACGCGACGGACAGCGTCTACCGCCGCGGCGACACGTCCTACCGGATGATCGACACGGCCGGTATCCGCCGCAAGGGCAAGGTATCTGAGAAGCTGGAAAAGTTTTCGGTGATCAAAGCCCTGCAAAGCCTCGAGCGCTGCGACGTCGCCCTGATCGTCCTGGACGCCGGGGAGGGCATCACGGACCAGGACGTCACCGTGGCCGGCTATGCCTTCGAGCGCGGGTGCGGGTGTGTCCTGGTGCTCAACAAGTGGGACCTGGCGGAGAAAAGCGGCACCCTCGAACGAAAAATCGTCGAGGAACTCCGCCTGCAGGCCAAATTCTTGAGTTTTGCGCCGGTCCTGACCGTCTCCGCCTTGAGCGGGCGCCGGGTGAGCAAGATCTTCGGCGTGGTGAACGAGGTCTATGCGCAGTACTGCCAGCGGATTGCCACCGGCGAGCTGAACCGCTTCCTTGAAACGGCTCTCGGCCGAAACCCGCCGCCTCTTCACCGGGGCCGGCCGGTCAAGTTCTACTACGCCACCCAGACCGGCAGCCGGCCGCCGACGATCGTCTTTTTCGTGAACCACCCCAAGGCGGTGCACTTTTCCTACACGCGCTACCTGCTCAACCAGTTGCGCGAACAGACCGGCCTGGACAAAACGCCGGTTCGTTTGATCCTGCGGGAACGGCAGAGACGAGAGTAGAAGCCATCTCAAAAATAGCAGATCACAGCCGAGGGCAGGGAGCAAGCCGCTGAAAAACCTATCCGCGGCAGGTGGTGAGCATTTTTCAGAGGCGGGCAACGCCGCAGCGACTGTCAGATGCATTTTTGAGATAGCTTCTAATGTGGACGACAGGGGCGTAAAGCTTTTGGCGCCTCACTTTGAGCTTTGAGTTTCATCCTATGGACCTCTTCGACTACCACGCCCGCAAGGAAACCGATGCGGCGCGGCCGCTGGCCGAGCGCATGCGGCCGCGCCGCCTGGCCGAGTTCATCGGCCAGCGGCAGGTCGTGGGCGAGGGGGCGCTGATCCGGCATGCGGCCGAGGCCGACCGGGTTTTTTCGATGATTCTCTGGGGGCCGCCGGGTTGCGGGAAAACCACGCTCGCCCGCATCATCGCCGGCGACACCCAGTCCCACTTCGTTCATTTTTCGGCGGTGCTGGCCGGGGTCAAGGAGATCCGGGCAGTGATCGAAGAGGCCCGCCAGCAGCTGCGGCTGCACCGCCGCCGCACGGTGCTCTTCGTCGACGAGATCCACCGTTTCAACAAGGCCCAGCAGGACGCCTTCCTGCACCACGTCGAAAGCGGGCTGATCACCCTCATCGGTGCCACCACCGAGAACCCGTCCTTCGAGGTCATCGCGCCGCTGCTCTCGCGCTGCCGGGTGGTCGTGCTCGACCGTCTCACGGAGGCGGATATCGCCGTCATCGTCGGGCAGGCCCTGAAGGACGAGGAGCGGGGGCTCGGAAAGGCCGGGCTTGCCATCGATGCGGATGCCCTGGCCTTTCTCGTGCGCGTGGCGGACGGTGACGCCCGCGCGGCCTTGAACAGCCTGGAGGTCGCTGCCTCCCTGACGCCGCCGGCAGCACCGGGTGCCCCGGACCCGGTTCGGATCACGCTCGCCGTCATGCAGCAGGCCGTGCAGAAAAAGGCGCTGGTCTACGACAAGGCCGGAGAGGGGCATTACAACCTGATCTCGGCCCTGCACAAGAGCCTGCGGGGCAGCGACCCGGATGCCGCCCTCTACTGGCTCGCCCGCATGCTGGATTCCGGCGAAGACCCGTTTTTCATCGCCCGCCGCATGGTGCGGTTTGCCTCCGAGGACATCGGCAACGCCGATCCCGGCGCCCTGGGAATTGCCATGGACGCCATGGAGGCCTTCCGCTTCCTGGGGCACCCGGAAGGAGAGCTGGCGCTCGTCCAGGCTGCCGTCTATCTGGCGACCGCCCCCAAGAGCAACAGCCTGTACGCCGCCCACACCCGCGTCAAGGAGGTTATCGCCGCCACCGGATCTCTGCCGGTGCCGCTTCACATCCGCAATGCCCCCACGGAACTGATGAAAAACATCGGCTACGGCCGTGGCTATAAGTATGCCCATGACTTCAAAGAAGGCTACGCGGCCCAGGACTATCTGCCGGACGAGCTGCAGGGCCGGGTGTTCTACCAGCCGACCGACCGGGGGTATGAAAAGACCGTCAAGGAGCGCCTGCAACGGTGGCGGCAGATGCGCTTGAGCTCTGACGCGGGCGGCACCGTGCCGGATACGAAACGCGGAAGCCCCGATTGACCGGGCACGCGGGGGTGTGCTATAAATTTCTCTTTTGGAAATTACGCAGGCAGAAAGACTGAAGGCCGATCGACTGAAGGAAAAGACATGTGCGATCATTATCACCTTTCAGTCTTCAGCCTAATCACCTGAACAGGGGAGGAGTGGCGATGAAGGAGGCGGTGATTGTCAGCGGTGTGCGGACTGCGATCGGAGCGTTCGGCGGCGGCTTGAAGGATGTCTCTGTGGTGGAACTCGGTGCCCTGGTGATCAAGGAGGCGCTGAAACGGGCCAACCTGCGGCCGGCTCCGAGTCAGGCCATGAAGGACGCCGCGCCGGACCGGCTCAAGGACCAGGGCCTGATCGAGCTGGAAAAGAAAGCCCAGAGTTGGAATGGCGATGCCGCACCGGTGGCCGTGGACGAAGTGATCATGGGCAACGTGCTGCAGGCCGCACAGGGGCAGAACCCCGCCCGGCAGGCCACGATCGGCGCGGGCTTGTCCAAGGAAACCCCTGCCATGACCATCAACAAGGTGTGCGGCTCGGGTCTCAAGGCCATTGCCCTGGGTGCTTCCGCGATCATGACCGGTCAGGCCGACGTGGTGGTCGCCGGCGGCATGGAGAACATGAGCCTTGCCCCGATGGCGCAGCCCAAGGCGCGCTGGGGCTACCGCATGGAGCTCACCGGCAAGGGCGAGGTCTACGACCTGATGGTGTTCGACGGGCTTTACGAGATTTTCTACGGCTATCACATGGGGGTCACCGCGGAGAACATCGCGGCACTTTACGGCATCGGCCGCACCGAGCAGGATGAACTCGGCGTGCTGAGCCACGCCCGGGCGATGGCCGCCATCAAGGGCGGGCTGTTCGCGGAGGAGATCGTCCCGGTCATCATCAAGGATCGTAAGGGCGACATCGTTTTCAAAACCGACGAGCGGCCCATGGAAACCAGCCTGGAGAAGATGGGCAAGTTGCGGCCGGCCTTCAAGAAGGATGGAACGGTTACCGCCGGCAACGCCTCGGGCATCAACGACGGTGCTGCCGCTGTGGTGTTGATGAGCGCCGAAAAGGCCAGGGAGCAGGGGCTCAAGCCGTTGGTCAAGATCAAAGCCTTTGCCTCCGGCGGCCTGGATCCGGCCTACATGGGTCTGGGGCCCGTGCCGGCCGTGCGCAAGGTGCTGAAAGCCACAGGCATGGGCTTGGGCGACATCGACATGATCGAACTCAACGAGGCCTTTGCCTCCCAGGCCATCGGCTGCATGCGTGAGCTCGGCCTCAAAAACGACCGGCCGAACGAGCTGGGCAGCGGAATCTCCCTCGGGCACCCCATCGGTGCCACCGGTGCCCGGCAGATGGTGACCACCATGCACCACATGCGCCGCAAGGGCTATCGTACCGGCCTGATCACCATGTGCATCGGCGGCGGCATGGGTATGGCCATGATCGTGGAGGGATGAGCGTCTTTTTCCTTTACATGATTTATAGTTATTGCTAATAGTTAACTATAAGATTGCACGGCGGAGGAGATCACATCATGGATGTCGCCCGGAAGCTTGGGATTCTGGTGTTTTGCGCCGTACCGGCCATCGTCGGTGGGGGCATCGTTTACAACTTTACCGATTCCCTGACGTCGATCTTCATTTATGAGGTCATCCTGCTGCTGGCCGCCGGGGCGTTCGTCAGCAGGTAAGACGCGCTTTTCTCAACCGTATCGGATTAGTTGCGCCACGGCCGCCATGTTTCCAGCGGGAAACCGGAGGCCGTGGCGTGCTTTATTCGGATTAATCCGCTGGGTCTTTTCGCCTTTCTGCTATCCAGTGTCGCGTTTCTGCCGATCCGGGCCATCCGCCCGCGGTCCGCACCACGACCGCCGCAGGATCGACGACAAGCCCTGTGTCAGGAGTAAAAATGATTCAGATGAACCGAACACCCGAAATCGGAATCGAGAAGGAGATGAAAAAATCCTATCTCGATTACGCCATGAGCGTCATCATCGGCCGCGCGTTGCCGGATGTGCGCGACGGGCTCAAACCCGTTCACCGCCGCGTGCTTTACGCCATGGGCGAGCTCAAGAACGACTTCAACAAGCCTTATAAGAAGTCGGCCCGCATCGTCGGCGACGTAATCGGCAAATACCATCCGCACGGTGACACCGCCGTGTACGACACCATCGTGCGCATGGCTCAGAATTTCTCCATGCGCTACCCGCTGGTCGACGGTCAAGGCAACTTCGGGTCCATCGATGGGGACCCGCCGGCTGCCATGCGGTATACCGAGATCCGGATGCAGCGCCTGGCCCACGAGATACTCGCGGACCTGGATAAGGAGACGGTGGACTTTGCCCCCAACTACGACGAATCCCTCGTCGAACCCTGCGTGATGCCGTCCAAGATACCGAACCTGCTGGTCAACGGCTCGGCTGGCATCGCCGTCGGCATGGCCACCAACATCCCCCCGCACAACCTCTCCGAGGTGACCGACGCTTTAATGGCCCTCATCGACAACCCCCGGATCAGCGGCGAGGATCTGATGGCGCATGTGCCCGGCCCCGACTTCCCCACCGGTGGCATCATCTACGGCCGGGGTGGAATTCGCGAAGCCTACACGACCGGCCGGGGCATTCTCCGGGTCCGCGCCCGGGTGATGGTCGAGAAGGACAAGCACAACCAGACCGAAACTCTGGTCATCACGGAGCTGCCGTATCAGGTCAACAAGGCCAAGTTGGTCGAAAAGATCGCCGAACTGCTCCGGGACAAGCAGCTCGATGGCGTCAAGTACATCCGGGACGAATCCGACCGGGAAGGAATGAGGATCGCGCTGGGGATGAAGAAAGACGGGATGGCGCCCGTGATCATCAACCAACTCTACAAACACACGCGGATGGAGACCAGCTTCGGGGTCATTTTTCTCGCCATCGTCAACAACCGGCCGGAACTCCTGACGCTCAAGGAGATCCTGGAGTATTTCGTCCTCCACCGCAAAGATATCGTCATCCGGCGCACGCGTTTCGATCTGGCCAAGGCCGAGGCCCGCGCCCACATTTTGGAAGGCCTTAAGATCGCTCTCGACCATCTGGATGAGGTCGTGGCGCTGATCCGCCAGTCGGCCTCGCCGGCCGAGGCCCGCGAGCGGCTCATGGCGGGCTACGGGCTATCCGAGATCCAGGCCCAGGCCATCTTGGACATGCGCCTGCAGCGCTTGACCGGGCTCGAACGCGAGAAGATCCTTGCGGAGTACCGGAGCGTGCTCAGTGATATCGCGCGGTTCAAGGAGATCCTGGCGAGCGAGCGGCTCGTGTTGGACATCATCAAGAACGAGCTGCTCGAAATGAAAAATCAGTTCGGCGACCCGCGGCTGACAGAAATCGTCGAGGAGACGCGCGAGATTTCGATCGAGGACATGATCATCGAAGAGGACATGGTGGTCACCATCTCCAACCGCGGCTACATCAAGCGCAACCCGATCACCCTCTACCGCAGCCAACGGCGCGGCGGCAAGGGCGTCACCGCCATGGGCACCCGCGAGGACGATTTCGTGGAGCGGCTCTTCGTGGCCTCGACCCACCATACTTTCCTGTTTTTCAGCAACCTCGGCAAGGTTTACTGGTGCAAGTGCTACGACATTCCCCAGGCCGGCCGGCTCAGTCTCGGCAAGGCCGTCGTCAACCTGCTCAACATGGAAGAGCAGGAGCGGCTGACCACCGTACTGGCCGTGCCCGAGTTCGCGCCGGGCAAATACGTGATGATGGCCACCCGCAACGGACTGGTGAAGAAGACCGACCTCATGGCCTACAGCCGACCGCGTTCCGGCGGGATCATCGCCATCAACCTGCTGGAGGGCGACGAGCTGATCGCGGCCCACATCACCGACGGCACCATGAACGTTTTTCTCGGCTCGGCCGAGGGCAAGGCCATCCGCTTCCATGAGTCCGACGTGCGCGCCTCGGGCCGGGTGGCTACCGGCGTGCACGGCATGAGGCTCGCCCCGGGCGAGAAGCTGGTCAGCATGGAGGTCCTGAGCCACGGTCAGACCCTGTTCACCGTCACCGAAAACGGGTATGGCAAGCGCACGTCCATCGACGAATACCCGGTGCACAAGCGCGGGGGCAAGGGCGTCATCGCCATCAAGACTTCGCAGCGCAACGGCAAGGTGGTGGCCATCCGCCTGGTCAACGACGAGGACGATGTGATGTTGATGACCAACATCGGCAAGGTCATCCGGACTTCGATCCGGGGGATTTCCGTCATCAGCCGCAACACCCAGGGGGTGACGCTCATCGGTGTCGACGTCGGCGAGCGGGTGGTGGGCGCCGCGCGGCTGGGCGAGAAGGACGACGACAACCCCGCCGAGGAGGCCGATGACCATGCCGAATAACATGGACATCCTTCCGGCTGATTTCCGGATCGGCGTGGTCGGCGGCGGCAGCTGGGGCACGACGCTGGCCGACCTGCTCGCCGCGAAAGGCTTCGCGGTCGACCTGTGGGCGTTCGAGCCCGAAGTGGTCCAGCAGATCGCCGAGCTGCGGGAAAACCGCCTGTTCCTGCCGGGCGTGACGCTGTCCCCGAACCTGGCGGCCTCCACCGACCTCGCGCGGGTGATCTCGGGAAAAAGCCTGGTCGTGGTCGTGGTGCCGTCCCATGTCATCCGTGGCGCAACGGCGGCCATGGCCGGCGTGCTGGGCCCGGAAACCATGGTGGTCTCGGCATCCAAGGGGATCGAAAACGGCACGCTTCTGACCATGACCGGGGTGCTGAAGGAAACGCTGAAGCTCAGCGATCAGCGCGTGGGGGTCCTGTCCGGCCCCAGCTTCGCGGTGGAGGTGGCCCGGAAGCTGCCGACCGTGGTCACGGTGGCCTCCCACAACCCGGTGTTGGCCCAGCGGGTGCAGCATGTCTTTGCCGCGTCCTACTTCCGGGTGTACACGAGCGAGGACACGGTCGGGGTGGAGCTCGGCGGCTCGGTCAAGAACGTTATTGCCATCGCGGCAGGCATTATCGACGGCTTGGGGCTAGGACTGAACACCCGGGCGGCCCTCATCACCCGCGGCATGACCGAGATCCGGCGGTTGGGGCTGCGTCTGGGTGCCAATCCCCGCACCTTCACCGGGCTGGCGGGGTACGGCGACTTGATCCTGACCTGCACCGGCGATATCAGCCGCAACCACACCGTGGGCCAGAAAATCGGTCAGGGGCGGCGACTGTCCGACATCCTGACCCAGACGCGCAGTGTGGCCGAAGGCGTGCGCACCGCCAAGTCGGTGTACGACCTCTCACGCCGGCTGGGTGTGGAGATGCCGATCAGCCATGGCACCTACCGGGTGCTGTACGAAGACCTGCCCCCTCGGGAGGCGCTCTACCAGTTGATGACGCGGGATCTCAAGCAGGAACTGGACGACGACTGATGGCGAAGCCGAAAGCCCGGTTTCGGCGTTGCGCTTCGCTCGGTCCTTGCTGCGGCGTACTGAAAGCTCGCCTCATGAGGCGGGGCTCACGCGCCTTGACCTTGGGCTTTGAGCTTTTTTTTGCACCTTGGAATTGCGAAAGATGGTCGATCGAGCCGAGCACAGGGGCGATGGGCATCGCGGGCGGCTGCGGGAGCGGTTTCTCATGGGCGGGCTCGACGGGTTCCTCGACTACGAGGTGATCGAGCTGCTCCTCACCCTGGGCACACCGCGCAAGGACTGTAAAGACGCTGCCAAGACGGCCCTGTCAAAGTTCAAGACATTCCAGGGCGTCCTGGAAGCCAGCGTTGAGGAACTTCGGGAGATTCCGGGTATCGGTCCGGCCAACTCGTTCGGTATCAAGCTGGTCAAGGCGGTTTCGGAGCGTTATCTTGCGAAAAAGGTGATGGGCAAAGACGCCGTCACCAACTCCCGGGAACTCTTCAATTACCTGAACACAGCCATCCGGGACAAGACGCGCGAATGTTTCATGGTAATATTTTTAGACTCGAAGAACCGGGTCATCGCCATGGAGACCCTCTCCGAAGGGACCCTGACTGCCAGCAGCGTCTACCCCCGGGAGGTGATCAAGGCTGCGCTCCACCACCACGCGGCTGCGCTCATTTTCGCTCACAACCACCCGTCCGGTGAACCCCAGCCATCCGCCGAGGATCTGGCCATCACGCGCCAGTTGGTTTTCACGGGACGAATCATGGGCATCACGGTCCACGAGCATCTGATTATCGGTGACAGCCGTTATTTCAGCTTCGCGGACCAGGGTCACATGGCGCGGTTGAATTCAGAGTTCGAGACGAGCCCCGCAGGCAGGCCGCCTGAAATGCTTGAACCGCTAAAGCGGATTTGAGATATGGCCGATCTTAACCCAAAGAGACCAGCGGAGTGCTTTGCCCGACTGGAGACGGTGTTCCCCCTCGGGGAGGATGGACTGCGGCACACGCCGCGTGCCTGCCTCGGATGCGCGGTGAAGACCGAATGCCTGCGGGCGGCAGTCCAGGGACAGCAGGGCGTTGCCGTTCACGAGGAGCGGTTGGCCCGGGCTTACCAGGCCGGGCAGGTGGGGTTCCTGAAACGCTGGGCCCGGCAGAAGGGGCTGGAGCGGCAAAAAGAAAAAACCGGGCGCTGGTCGCGTCTGCGACGGCTGGTGAACCTGTGGCGGTAAGGTGCCGTCAGATCGAAAGGCCTGCGCGGGGAAGATGGGACGCGGGCCGAATGGCGACAGGCGGGTGTTAGCATGGGAAAGTCATTGATCGCCATCGTGGTGGTGCTCCTGCTGATGTCGTCGATCTTTCTTTTCCTTCTGGCCCCGGGGATTCGCAGCCAGCTTGTGACGTGCTACGACCTGGTGTGCGACCGCGAGTATGTACGGCAGTTCGTTGTCGATTACGGTTGGTGGGCGCCCTTCATTTTCATGGGCCTACAGGTCGGGCAGGTCCTGTTTGCGCCCATCCCGGGGGAGCTGACCGGTCTGCTCGGCGGCTACGTCTTCGGCGCCCTGAGCGGGTTCCTGCTGTCCACGATCGCGCTGACCGCCGGATCCATGCTCAATTTCGCCATCGGCCGGTTTCTCGGCGAGCGGTTTGTGCGCCGGCTTGCCGGCGGCGAGATGTATGAGAAGTTCAATCGGCTCGTCCAATTCAAGGGGGTGCTGGTGATCTTTCTCATGTACCTCATGCCCGGCTTCCCCAAAGACTACCTCTGCATGATTCTCGGGATGACCAGCCTTCCCACTGTCGTCTTTTTCGTCGTAACCACGGTGGGCAGGATCCCCGGCACTCTGGCGCTGAGCCTTCAGGGGGCGTCGATCTACGACAAGGATTACATCTCGTTGCTGATCATCACCGGGTTTTCGCTTCTGTTCGTGCTCTTCGGTTTCTTATACCGGGATGCCGTCTACCGCTGGATGGAAAGACAAAAAAAGAAGTAAACCGGCCTTCCGGCAGCCGAAAGCCGTGAACTGCCGCTTTATCTCTGCTTTTCCGTGTGATATAGTTTTAAATGACGGAGGTTGCTTGTCCGCACCGCCGGCTCCGCGCACGAGCGGAGCGCTTGCGCGCGCGGAGGCACGTCCCGGGCAGGTCCCAACGGAGAGGAGCGTCCATTGGCACTCTGGAACTACCGCGAGGCTCTGAGCCTTGCCGACAAGCTCAGGCGTTCCTACTACGAACTCCTGCGCGATGACCTCGACCAGTTTCTCATCCAGTATTCGCTGATCGACTCCTACCATAATTTTATCAGCCGCCAGATGCCATACCCTTTTGTGGAAAAACGGGAGCTGAAACCGCGTGCCCGGATACCGGATCAGGAATACGAGTTGCACAACTCCTTTCTCGTCGCCTTCGTCGAGGACGCCATCCCTGCCGAGCACAAGAAGTATATCCGGTTTTTCGAAGAGAACCGCACCACCAAGGTGAACCTCCTGCGCGCCAAGAGCCTGCCCCGGCTCGGCAGCTACGACCGCAACTGGCGCTACCTGGAATCGATCCATTTTCGGAATTTCATCCGGCCGCTGCTGCCGGTCGATTATGCCCTGCTTATCCAGCGCGACCCGGCGAGCCATTCCCGCAGCCGGTACCATCTCTCGCATTACCACGTCCGTATCGACTGGCCGATCAGCGATGCCGCCGAGGACCTCGCGCGCAGCCTGCGCTACATCTCGAAAGAAATTTACGAAAAGGGCGAGAAATGCGCCGAGGACCTCCAGCGCAAGCTGTTCGAATACTACGGGCAGCCGGTCATGGCGGGCGGGCGGCGCACGGCCGCGATCGTGGCCGCCCAGTATTTGCGCCGGGTGCCCGGTATCACCACGGTGTATGCAAGCAGCAGCGGTTCGCGCGCGTTGATCCGCATCTCTGAGCGCGGGGTCGCCCGGCTGGTGCTGATGAAGTTCCTGAAAGCCGATCTGGAAGAGATCGCCGCCCAAAACGGCCTCTCCCCCCACAAGGTCAAGAAGTACTACGTGGTGGCCCGGGAAGGCAGCGAGCGGGTGTGCATCGTCCAGGCAACCTATTCCCGAACGTACCATGCCCGGGCGCCTGAGGACGGGAAGCTGCGTGACCTCAAACCGGATCTGAACTGGCTTGCGGTGGGCGAGCAGCATATCCTGCCCAACCCCGGGGTCTGGAAGTACCCGCCGCTGCCGGTTAATGTGATTTATACGTAGGGGCATTCATAAACCCTAAATCCCTATCTAAGACCCAACCCCATGCGCCATCACGACCATCAGCACCCCCGCGACCGCCACGACAATCCCCCGTCCGAGTTGTCGTTCGACGAAAAACTGACCAAACTGCTGGAGCATTGGATCCGGCACAATCAGGAGCACGCGAAGACGTACGGCGATTGGGCGGAAAAAGCCGCCGCCGATTCAAAGGGGGAGGTGTCGATCCTGCTCAACGAGGCCGCCCGCCTGACCATGGACCTCAACCGGAAATTCGAGAAAGCCTTGGCGAAGATGCGTGGGACATGAGACGGGGAGGCGGATGCCCTGGAACATCGGCATCAGGATATTTCGCCCGGGGAGCAGAGACTCACAGGCCGAACGGGATCTTCTCCGAAGCGAGAAGCCAGTCGTAGGCTCGTCCGTTTTCGCCGCAGTGAGTGGAATCCAACACCCGGCTCAGGACCGCCAGCATAGCCGGTTTTTCGCTAAAGACGCACGGTTGGACCTTCAACTGCACATTCACGCGCTGCCCGTTCTTGCACACCAGAGACACCGTTTGAGCTGAACCGCAACGGGTTCCCGGAAACTCGCCCCCGCAGGCGGACTCAACGGCCGCGATGCTGTTGCCGTCAAAGAAGCTAGCGAACACGGTGTCCAAAACCTCATCCTGCAGGTACCCGCCCAGCCTGGCCAGGAAGTGGTTGCATTCCTTGATCCGCCCGTCCTGGACCACGAATATCCCCTCCTCGGAAACCGCAAGCCAGCCCTGGAGCAATCTGTCCTGTTCCTGAAATGCAGAGAATCCCTTCGTGCCGGCAGCCCTGCGGCTGCGGCTTTTTGCTGTTTTAATCTGCTGGATCGTCATTTGCATAACAGCACCTCCCATCAGGCGACATCATTGAAACCGCTGAACTGGTCGAACTTTGGGTTCATTTTCAGGCCGGATATGTCCTTGCCTGAAAATTTGAACTCGATGTGAGATGGGTCGATGGTGGCGTTGGCGGCGGCGTTCTGGGTGACTGTGAAATACACCGTTGCCGTCAGGTTTTCGGCATCCCAGGTCACGGAACTGGGGATGGGTGGCAATTTGGCCTCGTTGGGCGACACCTGGAGCCCGAAATTGTAAGCCTGTCCCGGCCCCTGGCCGGTGGCTCGGCTGATCTGCCAGTTCGCCGGGTTTTCGATCGAATCCCGGTCCATTTCTTTGTCGAACTGAATTTTGATGGAGAGGGTCTTGGATGCGTTTGGGTTCATCAGGTAGCTATTCAGGGCCACCAGGGGGGTCCCTTTGCCCAAGGAGAAGGGAAAGGAGTTGGAGGACTCCGCGAACATCATCTTCGGCGGGTCAACCTTGTACATATAGCGGCTGAGGGTGTCGGCCAGATCCGCCTGGTCGAGCCTTTCGAGGCTGTCCACCATGTCCTGGGCTGTTTCCATGTCACCCATGTCAGCATAGCTGTACCCCATCTGAGCATAGGCGTCGTAAAGGTCTTCGTCTACACGGATGGCCTGCTTGAACTCGCGGATCGCCTCCTCGTGTTTGCCCTGCCGGCTATAGACCAGTCCCATTCCAAGGTACCCGCCTGCCTCCTGGGGCGCCAGGCGAAGGATCTCGTTATACTGGGTCTCGGCATCTGAAAAACGCCCCAGCTCTATGTAGGCTTGGCCGAGCGAATAACGGTTCACCGTGCCGGGGTTCAACCGCACCGCCTCGGCGAACTCTGCGCGTGCGTCCTCGTATTTTCCTTGGGCAAAATAAAGATTTCCAAGCTTTACATGGAGATCGTCCCGATACGGGTCGACCTGGAAGGCCGATTTATAGGCTTTTATGGCGTTATCGGTATCGTCGAGCTGCAGGTAGGACATGGCGAGGAACTGCGCGGCGTCGGCGGCAAACGACGAGCCGCGCCCGATGCCAACCGCGCGCTTGAATTCCTTGACCGCGCCCTCGTAGTCCTTACTCGTAAACGCGTCGATTCCACGCTGCAAAGCCGCATTGGCCAAGCTCTCCAGCCCGTTCGACTGGGTCAATGTGGCCGAAAATATGCTGTCGGCAGTGTTGATCGCGCTGGTTCCCATCCAATCGGTCCTTTCTCAGGTTTTTCCGGCAGCGTGCTGCTGAGCCGGCTGTTGGGGTTTCCCCAAGAAATATCGGCGCTTATTCCCTGAAGCTTTAGGAATTTTTTTGGACCCGTAAGTCCTGTCATGGAACTCGATGGGCCGGGTCGTCATAAAATTGACTGTTAAATTTCAGGCGGCTGGCGATGGGTGATCGCGAAAATATGTTTAGCCAGCGATATCAATACACAATTTAATATATAAACCATCGGCATGCGTATTGCATGACTTCAACCAGAAGTTAAAGTTTAAGCTGCAATCGGCATGTAGGCATGATTGAAGGTGGTGAAAGCCAGTTCGGTCTTCTGCCCTCCAACTACAAACCAATTGAATTGGAAAAAATGACCACGAAACCCGTTGATCAGGTCTTTACGATACAACAGGCAAGTCAGAAGTGTGATGTGACGCGGTCGACACTGCGCTTTTGGGAGCGCAGGTTCAGCCCATTTCTTAATCCGACACGAAGCACGGGGGGCCAGAGAAGGTATTCGAGGGCGCATTTAAATATCATAGCCCGGATCAAAATGCTCAAAAAGCAGGGGCTGGGCCTTGATGAAGTGCATAAAGCCTTGACTCAGGACCAGGTTGCTTTCGTTAAACCGGCAATGGTTAGCGGGCTTGAACACTTTGCAGACAGGGTCGCCGGATTGGTGAAGCAGGAAGTCTACCGCTTTTTGGCAGAAGAGCCCAACTCTGAGCAATTTGGTGAACTCGAGAAGAAAGATACAAATCTCTACTAGCCGGCGTAGAGGCGAAGACGGCACGAATCGCTCTGGCGGAACTATGGAGGCAACATGAAAACCGTTATCCTGTGCGGTGGTTTAGGAACGCGTCTCAGGGAAGAAACGGAATTCAAACCCAAACCGATGGTGAATATCGGAACGCGGCCCATCCTGTGGCACATAATGAAAACTTATTGCTATCATGGTTGCAAGGAATTTGTGCTTTGCCTCGGCTATAAGGGTGAAATGATCAAGGAGTATTTTTATAATTATGAAGTCTTCAATAGCAATTTCACGATAGAGTACGGGCAAAATAAAAAGATCGAGATTGAGAACAACCATGCAGAAAGAGGTTGGAAAGTAACCTTGGCCTACACAGGAGACAAGACGCTCAAGGGCGCGAGGTTAAAGAAAATTGAGAAGTATATTGATGGTGATACCTTCATGGTCACCTATGGGGATGGGGTAGGTGACATCGACATAAAGGCCCTTCTCGCGTTTCACAAGCAACACGGCAAATTGGCGACGGTTACAGGCGTGAATTATATCCCGCGTTTCGGGGAGTTAAATATCAAAGGAGAGGATGTATTAAGATTTCTAGAGAAGCAGGAGAAAGGCGCCGCCTACATCAACGGCGGCTTTTTCGTCTTCAATCGTAAAATTTTTGACTACTTCACCTATGATGACTCCTGCGATCTGGAGTACGGGCCTCTCGAGAAGTTAGCCGCGGAAGGGCAGCTGAAAGTGTACAAACACAAGGGATTCTGGTCATGCATGGACACCTTGAGGGATGTCGATTATCTCAATTCGTTGTGGAACGAAGGCAAGGCGAAGTGGAAGGTGTGGTAGCCCGGCATGACGGCATCTCTTCGCGATTATTATAAAAACAAGAAGGTCTTGGTCACCGGGCATACGGGGTTCAAGGGTTCCTGGCTTTCTCTGTGGCTTTCCGAGATCGGATCCAAGGTCATCGGATTCTCTCTCGATTCTCCGACGAGTCCGAGTCATTTCGAAATCTGCGGTCTGGAAAACAGGATGGTCTCGATACGCGGTGATATTCGCGACCTGGGTGCACTGCGACGCGTGGTGAGAGACTATTCTCCGGAATTGGTCTTCCATTTGGCGGCACAATCCCTGGTGAGGCGTTCCTATCGGGAGCCTGCCGATACCTTCGAAACCAATGTGATGGGAACGGTCAACCTCCTGGAGGCCTGCAGGCAGGCGCCGTCGGTCCGGGTGATCATCAACGTCACCAGCGACAAGTGTTACGAGAACAAAGAATGGATTTGGGGCTACCGGGAAAACGATGCGATCGGAGGGCATGACCCTTACAGCAGCAGCAAGGGGTGCGCCGAGCTTGTAACGACGGCCTATGCCCGAAGCTATTTTCAAGCGGCTGGGCAGCCTGGCCCCTGCAAGGCCCTGGCCTCGGTAAGGGCCGGAAACGTCATCGGCGGCGGGGACTGGGCCGAGGACAGGCTCATACCGGACTGCATCAAGGCGTTGAGCGCTCACGCGTCCATTATCGTTCGCAGCCCTCAATCCGTCAGGCCTTGGCAGCACGTGTTAGAACCGCTGTACGGGTATCTCATGTTGGCGGCCAGGATGCATGCAGCGCCGGCTGAACTCTCCGGCGCGTGGAATTTTGGATCGAACGACG
This sequence comes from Deltaproteobacteria bacterium, assembly GCA_016219005.1. Taxonomy (GTDB): domain Bacteria; phylum Desulfobacterota; class Desulfobacteria; order Desulfobacterales; family SpSt-501; genus SpSt-501. The sequence continues at coordinate 12,575 of JACRCN010000052.1, read as the reverse complement.
ATTCCTTCATCACAGTGGGCGCCATGGTGGAGGCGGTGGTTCAGCAATGGGGCGAAGGGACCATCGACTCCCGTCCCGACCTGGCCCTGCATGAGACGCAGGTCTTGAGGCTGGACAGTTCCAAGGCCAGGACCATCCTGGGGTGGAAGCCGCGTTGGGATGTCAGGACGTCGGTAGCGAAAACGGTTGCATGGTACAGGCGGCACCTGGCGGGTGAAGACATGCTCGCGGTGTCGAAGGAACAGATTGCCGATTATTCTGGGTGCTGACGGGCCGCATCGGATCGCATGACAACAGGATCGGACATATTGAGACGGGAAATAGCCGAGCGGGTCCAGGCCTATTATGAATCCGCCTTTCCGCCGAAGGCTTTTGCGCCGGGTGAAACGCCCGTGCCGGTTTCCGGAAAAGTGTTCGACGCCCGTGAACTGCAGCACCTAGTGGATTCGGCGCTGGACTTCTGGCTGACAAGCGGGCGGTTCGCCAACAGCTTCGAAAGGCAATTCGCCGGGTTCATCGGAGTCAAACACGCCCTTCTGGTCAATTCAGGCTCGTCCGCCAACCTGCTCGCCGTCAGCGCCCTGACATCGCCCCGGCTCGGCAAGCGCCGGTTGGAACCGGGGCATGAGGTGATCACAGTGGCCGCCGGGTTTCCGACGACCGTCAACCCGATTATTCAGAACCGCCTGGTCCCGGTCTTCGTCGATGTGTCGTTGCCGACCTACAACATCGATGCGGATGCGATGGAAGCCGCGTTGAGCGAAAAAACCCGGGCGGTCATGCTTGCGCATACACTCGGAAACCCCTTCGATGTCGCGCGTGTCGCCCGTTTCTGTGAAAAGCACGGGTTGTGGTTGATCGAGGATTGCTGCGACGCCGTGGGGTCGCACTATGCCGGCCGCATGACCGGCACTTTTGGCGACATCGCGACCTTCAGCTTCTACCCCGCACACCATATCACCATGGGGGAGGGCGGCTGCCTGGCGACCAACGATGCCCAGATGAAGGTGATTCTGCAGTCCTACCGGGACTGGGGGCGTGACTGCTGGTGCGAGCCCGGGGCCGACAACACCTGCGCCAAGCGGTTCAACGGTCGATTCGGCGAACTGCCGTATGGTTATGACCACAAATACGTTTACTCGCACATAGGGTACAATTTAAAGGCAACCGATATGCAGGCCGCCGTCGGCCTGGCGCAACTTGAAAAACTGCCTGAATTCATCAACGTCAGAAAACGCAATTACCACCTTCTGCGTGATGCGTTGCGGTCTCTCGATTCGCTTCTGATTCTGCCTGAGCCAACCCCGCATTCCGAGCCTTCATGGTTCGGATTTCCCATAACCGTCAGACCGGAGGCCCCGTTCACGCGAAACGACCTGGTGGCGTTTCTTGAGGGCCGCCGGATCGCCACGAGACAGCTTTTCGCCGGGAACATGACGAAGCAGCCTGCGTACGAAGGCGCGCAGTATCGGGTGTCGGGCTGCCTGGAGCAGACCGACCGCATCATGAACTCGACCTTCTGGGTCGGTGTCTACCCGGGGTTGTCGGAGGAGATGCTGGACTACATGACGGCTCAAATCCGCGGCTATGTGAATTGTCCGATGATGGAAAGCAAGGAGAAACCAAATGAAAATCACATTTGACGAGCCTCTGTTTATCTTCGAAATGGCGAACAATCATATGGGCAGCGTGGATCATGGGCTGGCCATGATCGAGGCTTTCGCGGACGTCTCAAGAAAGTTCCCCTTCCGGTTCGCCTTCAAGTTCCAGCTCCGGGATCTGGATACCTTTATCCATCCGGGCTACCAGGCGCGCATGGATTTGAAGTATGTCAAACGCTTCCGCGAAACCCAGTTGTCCCGGGAGCAATTCCAGCGGTTGAAGACAGCGGTCGAATCGCATGGCTTTGTTGCCATATGCACGCCCTTTGACGAGCCGTCGGTAGACCTGATTGAGGAGATTGGATTCAGCATCATCAAGATCGCCAGCTGCTCGTTCACGGATTGGCCGCTGCTCGAGCGGATCGTAAAAACGGACAAGCCTCTCATTGCATCCACGGCGGGAGTCGGGCTTGAAGAAATCGACAAGGTGGTCAGCTTTTTCCAGCACCGGGAAAAGGAATTTGCACTCATGCATTGCGTCGGTGAATATCCAACCCGGATCGACAACTTGCAGATGAATCAGATCGACCTTCTGAAGCAGCGCTACCCCGGGGTTCCAATCGGCTATTCTACGCATGAGGAACCCGACAACACGGACTCAATCCAATTGGCCATAGCCAAGGGGGCGAGCATATTCGAAAAACATGTGGCCGTCGAGACGGACGTGTTTAAGAAGAATGACTACTCGGCGACACCAGAGCAGGTGGGCCGATGGCTGCGGTCCGCGGATAAAGCGTATAGAATGAGCGGCGTGTCCTGCCGGAGAGGGCAGGCGACCGACAAAGAACTTGCCGATCTGAGGCAGTTCAAGCGTGGGATTTTTGCAAACAGAAAAATCGCCAGAGGGGAGAAAATTGATACGACCAATACGTTTTTTGCCTTCCCTAATTCCGGTGGCCAGCTTCTTGCCAATGATATGTCGAAGTATATCGAATACTACGCTGAACGGGACATCGAAAAAGATGGGCCCATTGTATCCGACGAAATCAAGAGTGTCGATAAGAGAGAAAAAGTTTATGGCATCGTCCAGCGGGTTAAGAAGATGCTGACAGACCGGAATATAGTGGTCCCCGGCATGGCGACGCTCGAAATATCCCACCATTATGGGCTCGACCGGTTCGATGATGTCGGCTGCACCATCATCAACGTCATCAACCGGGAGTACTGCAAGAAGTTGATCGTCGTGCTGCCGGGCCAAAAGCACCCCGAACAATATCACAAGATCAAGGAAGAAACCTTCGTTGTCCTTGACGGGGACGTCAAGCTGACGCTGGATGGTGCTGTGAAGGAGTGCCGGCGCGGAGACGTGGTTACCGTCAACCGCGGGACGAAGCATCCGTTTTCGAGCGAAAACGGTGCGATTATCGAAGAAATCTCTTCGACTCATTATAAGAACGACTCATACTACACCGATGAGGCCATCCTCCGTAACACGGACCGCAAGACCGTGCTTTCCTACTGGATGGAATGATCGTCGACTTGCTCCCTTCGGGACCAGACACTCCAGGACCGGGTGAAACCATGAAAACCATTGTATGGGACATCGACGATGTGTTGAATGACCTTACACGGGCATGGTTTGAAACCGTATGGATTCCCATGCATCCGGATTGCCGGCTTGGTTACCATGAGCTCAAGGCCAATCCTCCCCATGAATTGCTGGGAGTATCAAAAGAGGAGTACCTCGCATCGCTTGACCGTTTCAGATTGTCTCAGGAAGCCGCGTCCAGAGTGCCCGACAAGTCCTTGATGGGTTGGTTTCGTGCGCATGGGCAACGGTATCGCCACATCGCCCTGACGGCGCGAGCGAGGGATACCGTTTGCCCGGCGCTTCAATGGCTGCTGGCTCATTTCGGCGAATGGTTTCAGGCGTTCGGTTTTGTTCCTTCCAAAAGGCCGGGACAATCATCCGGGCAGCCGGACCGCAGCAAGGGCGACTATCTGGCCTGGCTTGGAAAGGCCGACATCTTCATCGACGACAGTCCGGATAATTGTTTTGCTGCGGAACGACTTGGAATTGAATCCTTTCTCGTCGCGCAGCCGTGGAACGGGAGCCGGTTGACGGTGAGCGATATCCTGATGCTCATTTCCGAACGCGGCAGGGAATAGATCACAAGCAATGATCGCCGGCAAGCGGAAGCAATGGCATCGTTTAGGATAAGGTTATAACCATAGTACAGAAGGCTATGCAGGAAGACCGTACCGTGACGCTTCCAACCTGAGGCCGCATCGGCTATTTCCGGGCGCGCAGCGAACGGGAATCAGATCCGCGAGCGGCGGGAAACAAGAATGATCAAGCTGTCCGACTATGTGATGCAGTTCATTGCCGGCCTTGGCGTGCGGCATGTGTTCATGCTGCCCGGCGGTGGGGCCATGCACCTCGTCGATTCGCTGGGTAGAAACAAGGATCTGACCTACATCTGCAATCTGCACGAGCAGGCATGCGCGGTCGCCGCGGATGCGTACGGCCAATATACGAATAACTTGGGCGTCGCTTTGGTAACGACCGGACCCGGCGGAACGAACACCATCACGGGTGTCGCCGCCGCATGGCTCGATTCCACGCCGGTTCTGTTCCTGTCGGGGCAGGTAAAGCGGTCGGACATGATCGGCGACCGCGGCGTGCGCCAAGGCGGGTTCCAGGAGATCGACATCGTGAGCCTCGTTCGTCCCATCACTAAATATGCAGTGACGGTGATGAAGCCCTCATCGATCGGCTATCATCTCGAAAAGGCCGTGTTCCTGGCAAAACACGGGCGTCCAGGGCCGGTTTGGGTCGATATCCCCCTTGACGTACAGGCCGCAATGATCGAGGAGAGCGACCTTCAGGGCTTTGAGGCAACTGAAATGCTGCAAACTACCGAAGGGGAGGCCCTCGCAGACAAGGTCAGCTGCGCGATAGAACTGCTGAACAAGGCGGAGCGCCCCGTAATACTCGCGGGTAACGGAATACGGCTGTCGAACGCCATAGAGGAGTTCACCCAACTGATCGAACGGCTCGGCATCCCGGTCTTGACGACCTGGAAGGCGGCCGACTTTCTCCCGGACGATCACTGTCTTTATGCGGGCAGGCCGGGCGCCGTTGGACAGCGGGGGGCGAATTTTACCCAGCAGAATGCAGATTGGCTGCTGATCATCGGCGCGCGCCTGGATCTCGGTCAGACCGCCTATACGCATGCGAATTTCGCGCGCGGCGCCGTTAAGGTCATGGTGGACATTGATGCCGCTGAGATCCATAAGATGCAGATGAAGATCGAAGTCCCGGTTATTTCCGATGCCGGTAATTTTCTGCGCGAGTTGAAGATGCAGTTGCCGAGGGTCGGAAAGAAAGACCGGTCAAGGTGGCGGATAAGGTGCAAGGAGTGGCAGGCAAGGTATCCGGTCATCCTGCCGGAATACTGGAACGAGAAGGGTTTCGTGAATGATTACGTGCTGATCGATGTTCTTTCCGACGAACTGTCGGGTAACGATCTGTTGATCCCCGGGAGTTCAGGTGCCTGTAGCGAACGAACAATGCAGGCCATCAGGATTAAGGCGGGTTTGCGGATTTTTAACAGCGAAGGGTTAGGCCCCATGGGGTTCGGCATCCCAGCCGCAATCGGAGGCTGTATCGCCAGCGGCAGGAAACGAACTGTATGCATTGATGGCGACGGCGGCTTCGTTATGAACATCCAGGACCTGGAAATTGTCCGGCGGCTAGATCTGCCCATCAAGTTTTTTGTCCTGAACAACGGTGGGTATGTTTCGATCCAGACCACGCAGAAGAATTATTTTGGCGGCAATTATGTTGCCAGTACGAGCGCGAGCGGCCTTACGCTGCCGGATGTAATGGCCGTGTCGAAGGCATTCGGAATACCGGCCGATAGAATTGCGGACCATACGAGAATCTGCGACCAGGTACGAGAAATACTTAGAAAGGAAGGGCCGGTCGTTTGCGAGGTCATGGTATCTCCGGACCAGAGTACAGCGCCACGGGTTTCGTCACGTCAGCGCGAAGACGGTTCTATGGAGTCGATGCCGATGGAAGACCTTTGGCCCTTTCTCGACCGGGCGGAATTCAGATCAAACATGTCTATATGTCCTGCTAAAGAGCAATAGACAAGTGCGTTTTATCTCACTCAGGCAAACATAAATTGCCATAGGCGCTGATAAAAAGTGGGACGTAAGAAAGCGTCTTTGAATGGCAAATAAAGAGCAGCGATGTAAAGAAAGGGTGAATTTACCATGACAGATGACCAGCGAAAAGCAGTGGAAGCATACAACAAGAGGAACAAGCTTAAAAAGGAAAAGCCATATGTTTATGAAAAAGTCATTAAATTTGAGGAAAAGCTGAAGAAGGGGGAAAGCATTGCCATTATTCAGTTTCAATATAACTACGCCTGCAATTTTACCTGTATCCATTGCTCAGTAAAAAGGTTTCAAGGGAGAAACGACAGGCGTTCGTTTGCCATGGGCGATGTGAAAAGCCTGTCGCGACAGGCGGATGAAATGGGCCTTGCACGTTTCGTTATTAGCGGCGGGGAACCGCTGGTCTTCAAGGATTTTGACGCCCTGGTGGAAGCGATTGACCCGCAAAAATTTTACATAAACTGTGACACCAATGGCTGGCTTCTGGATAAGAAGAAAGCCAAGCATCTCAAGAGCATAGGGGTAGATCGGATTCAGTTGAGCATCGACAGCCTCGACGCTGATGAACATGACAATTTTAGAAAAGCCAAGGGCTCACATGAAAGGGCGATGAAAGCAGTTGATATCGCCAGGGATGCCGGTTTGGAGATTTATATCCAGACTGTGGCTACGAAACAGAGACTCCATTCCGATGAGTTTCTAGAATTCGTCCAATATTTCAACAAAATGGATGTAGGGGTATTTGTAACATATGCCAAGCCGGTCGGTTCCTGGGAGGGTAAGCTTGATGTTTTGGTTGACAAGGATGACATGGCCTATATGCGAGAGCTTGAAAAGTCACATAATGTTTTTACGCATTTGACTCCAGCCTATGGGCTTACGATGGGGTGCATAGCAGTGAAGGGAATGGTATCGGTAACACAATATGGCGATGTATTACCCTGCCCATACATTCACACGTCGATCGGGAATGTTTTTGAAGAGCCTTTGAAGGATATAATTCAAAGAGGGTTGGATATTAAATTTTTTGGTGAACATGTTGATACCTGTCTTGTCGCTGAGGATAGAGACTTCATTAGTAAATATATAGTAAAGCGAATATACGATAAACCCTTGCCAGTTCCCTGTTCCGAGGTCTTCACCGATGAGGATAAAACCTTGAGGCGATTCAGTGAGAAGATGTGATAATGGAAGCAACAGGGTTTAACACTTAAAAATATAGAGCCCATCCGGCATACAAGTTCTATGGAAAGCACATCGGCGAAAAAGCCCGAGCCAAAAAGAAAGTGCGAACTGTGCGGGCAAAATGTTTCCGAAGCGCAAGTTCCATTGGGGTCGAAGAAAATTATAGATAGGATGGAATCCATTGTTCAAAACCCTTCAAAAGGACTGCCCGAGGAGGTATTTCTCTTTGTCACCAGAATTACCCCGATGATTAACGTAGATTTGCTGATAAAAAATGAAAAGAATCAAACCCTTTTGACGTGGAGGGACGACGACTATTACTCGCCCGGGTGGCACGTGCCGGGCGGAATCATAAGATATAAGGAAACTATTGATGATAGGATAAGAGCTGTTGCAAAAAATGAACTCGGCGCAGAAGTCAGGTTTAATCATGTTCCAATAGCAATTAATGAAGTGATTCATGAGACAAGAAAAAACCGTGGCCATTTTATATCCTTATTGTACCGGTGCAGTCTTGTAAAGCCGCCCGATGAGAACCTGAGGTGCAACAGCGCCACGCCGATTAGAAATGAATGGCAATGGCACGACACTTGTCCGGAAAACATGATTTCCGTACACGAGATGTATAGAAGACTTATCTGACCCGAGATGAAAGTAATGTATCTCAATACGCTGAGCTGTGACAGGGAACGTGAGGATTATTTTGAGAAGTAGTACTATGAAACAAGTAGGCCCAATCAACACGTGCAGGGTATGTGGACAGAATTACTTCGACGAAACATTGCTAAGATACGAGAATATGCCAGCGGCGGCTCAATACTTGCCTGATGATAAGTCCCTGCGAAGTGATAAAGGCATTAATCTTGAAGTTTGCCAATGTTCGGGTTGCGGATTGGTGCAGCTAAGCAATCACCCGGTACCGTATTATAAGGAGGTTGTGCGCGCTACTGCCATTTCCGAGGAGATGAGAAATTTTCGATTGAGTCAATTCGAGAACTTCCTGCAAAGATTTTCCCTGGAGGGGCGGAAAATTATTGAGATCGGCTGCGGGCGAGGAGAGTATCTTTCGCTCATGCAACAATGCGGCGCAGACGCCTATGGATTGGAGCATTCGGAAGAATCGGTGGCCCACTGCAGAAAGGACCGACTGAAGGTTTCAAGGGGATTCGTTGAAAGCGACGGCTACAGGATAGACAACGCTCCTTTCGATGCCTTTTACCTTTTGAATTTTCTCGAGCACCTGCCCGATCCCAATGCGGTTCTCAGAGGAATCTATGAAAACGTGACGGATAATGCCGTGGGACTAGTCGAGGTGCCGAATTTTGATATGATCTTGCGCAAAAAGCTTTTTTCGGAATTTACAAGTGATCATCTCTGCTACTTTACCAGAGAAACATTAAATACGGCGTTAAGGCTGAATGGATTTGAAATTATTAATTGCGATGAAGTTTGGTACGATTACATAATTTCGGCGGTCGTAAAGAAGAAAGGAAAAGTTAACTTATCGAATTTTAATGAATGTCAAGCAAGGCTTAAGGACGAAATACAGGAATATGTCGCTCGTTTCAAAGATAATAAGGTCGCAATATGGGGAGCGGGCCATCAAGCATTTACCGTCATTTCCTTAGCGAATCTGTCCGGCAAAATAAGGTTTGTGGTCGACTCGGCAGGATTTAAGCAGGGCAAATATACACCGGCCACACATATTCCAATAGTTTCCCCTGACGCTCTCAAAGCAGAAGCGGTAGATGCCGTTATCGTGATGGCGGCCGGTTACTCAAATGAAGTCGCAACTATTTTGCGCCAGACATATGACAACAAGATGCACATTTCGATATTGAGAGATTATGGGTTGGAATACTTAGAAAATCATGAGGCATGAAATGGCAGCGGCGGAGTTCCATGTGATTCGCTTTTCATTTGACGATTTTTTCGGACCGCCAAGGATAGAAAGATGCACCTGACATTGGGAGTGGAGAGAATCCTGTTCATTACACCGCCGAACATTACCTTCGACGAATTTGTTTCTCCCGCGCCTAACGTAAAGCACGTAAATAAGGCGAACGGCCGAATAGTCGGGTCGGTGATCACGGATATTCCGTTGGGTCCGCTGTCATTGAGCGCATATATAAAAAAGCATATCCCGGTGGAAACCAGGCTTATCGACTTTAATGTTGCCCTGAACCGGGAAGACTCGTTTGGTTTTTCTTCGTTTAGAGACTACTTCCTTTCCTTTCTTCGCGATCCGGGTACTAGCTCATTTAGGCCAACGATTATCGGCATTTCCGCGCAGTTTGCCCCTTCTTGCCAAAACTTCATGGACATCGCGGAATGCTGCAAGCAGCTTTTCCCCGATGCGCTGCTGCTGGGGGGAGGAAATCTTCCGACGACTGGCTACCGGCAGATCTTGCAGGACACAGATGCCTTTGATGGCATTTGTTATGGAGAGGGCGAGAAGCCAATGCTGGCGCTGCTGCAGGCCGCTGACAAGCTTTCGTACCTGAAAGAAAGTCCATCGTGGGTCACGCGTGAAAAACTGCTTCAAGAACATGAATTCAGGCACGACTTCATCGTAGAGCTAGATGAGATTCCCTTCCTTGATTACGACTTGCTGGATATCGATGGTTACGACATCAATCCGACGATGCATTACTACACATCGGAGAATGCCTTGCGGAAGGGGATTCCCATGATGACGTCGCGCGGGTGCCCATTTAGGTGCATTTTCTGCGCGGCGCATAGAACACATGGCAGGGAAATGCGCTATCACAGCGTCGCCAGGGTCGCAGAAGATGCGAGGAAGCTTAAGACGGTTTTTGGGGCCCAGACAATCATCTTGCTTGATGATCACTTCATGAGCAACTCGAAAAGGGCCTATGAGATAGTAGACACACTCTCCAGTATGGATCTATCGCTGTTTTTTCCGAACGCGTTGGCACTCTATGCTTTAGACAGGAGGTTCCTGGAGCTTTTAGCGAGAGTGGGAGTGACGCAGCTGATCTTGGCGGTCGAATCTGGAAGCGACCGGGTCTTGAAACACGTCATGCATAAACCGCTCAAATTGGATATTGTCCGGCGAGTTGCGAGCGACTGCCGCGAGTTGGGAATTTATACGGACTGCAACATCCTAATCGGCCTGCCCGGAGAAACCCAGAAGGACATCACGGATGCGCGCGAATTTTTAAAGACAATCCACGCTGACTGGTTTCGAATTAATGTTGCGACACCGCTCGCGGGAAGCGAAATGTACGATATTTGCGAAGAGAAGAAATATTTCAAGGACAAACCGGTCCTGGGCAATTACAAAAAGGCGATCATTGAGACGGAGGACTTCACGGCGGCCTACATACAAGAGACCAGCTACCTGATGAATATCGAGCTGAACTTTGTCCATAACGCCAACATTAAACTTGGCCGTTACGACACCGCCCTGGAAAGTTTCAACAACGTACTTAAGGCCAAGCACGATCACCCCGTAGCCCTCTACTGTTCGGGGGTTTGTTATCAAAAACTTGGAAACCACGATATGTCCCTTAAATCTTTCCGGCTTGCTGAAAATTACGCCCGAAACAATGATTTTTGGATAAAAATAATTCGTCTGTTCGATATTCCCATCTTCCAGGCCACTGAAACTATGGAGCTTGCGCATGAATAGAATTCCGGAGGTGCAAGAGGATCGGAATCAGGCGGCCGGTTGGTTCCACACAAATGATGCCTTGGTAAGTATCCTGCTCTACAACTACGACGGGCGCGAACTTGCGCCTTGTCTGCGCTCGATTTTTGACCAGCATCACGTCAGGAATTTCGAAGTCGTCATTTGCGACGATGCCTCTAACGACGGCGCGTGGCAGATTGCCAATCGTTATGCCATGGCTCATGCCGGAAAAATCACCATCAGCCGGAACGGCATGTGTATCGGGAAGGCCGCCAACAGGGACAAGGGTCTCAAGTTGTGCAAGGGGGAATACTGCGTCGAGCTTACTTCCACCGCCGAATTCAACCCGGCCTATGTGGCAAGTGCCATTAACCGTCTGGAAACCGACCAGTTTAGCGAACACTCGTACATTTTTAGACTCAAGCGTGCCAATGTCTTTATCCCACCGTGGAGCCCGGTCAAGATCCTTCGCGAGCACGAAAGGATGCGCCTTCCGTTAGTCAGTGTATGCATCTACAACTTTAATTATGGGCGCTACCTTCGCCAATGCCTCGAAAGCGTGATTGCCCAAACCTTTGAAAATATTGAGATCTGCTTTTCAGACAACGCCTCCACCGATGATTCATGGGAAATCGCGCTGGAATACGCGGAAAAATATCCAACAAAGATCAGTCTGACACGGAACCGCATGAACTTCGGTCCCAATGCCAATCTGTACAATTGCACATTGAACATGCGCGGCAATTACATGCTGAAGCTGTGCTCGGACGACGCGATCCGACCGGAGTTCATAAAACGCTGCTTAACCGCTCTGAAATCCCATCCTGAGGCCGCGTTTGCGATGGTCCACCGCGACATCATGGACGAGGACGGCCAATGCTCGCCGGAGGCGCCCTTCTACGATCAGTCGTGCCTCATACCGGGTGCCGAGAAAGCAGCTGTATACATGATGTCATCCGTCAATCCGAGCGTTTCTCAAATTCTGTACAACGTCGTAAAAACAGAAGGCAAACGGATGGCTGGAAACCTGAATGATCGCTGGTTCGGTGACCGGATCATGGATTTCCACATTTGCTGCGACTTTCCAATCGTTTACATCAAGGAACCGTTGCTGCTCAATCGCGTTCACCGGCACCAAGAAAGCGCGCGCATAGATGGTAACCTGCTGCAGTGCATGGGTGAGTATGTGCTGCTGCATCAGCTTGCCGATGTCGCCGAAAATTATAACCACATGCAGAAAGCGCGAGACCGGTTGCAGCCGGGCATCGAAAAGCTTGGCCGCCTCTGCTTGCGCTACTGTCTTCGCTGCCTCACTGCCGAGGATGAATTGGGGGCCAAGCGTTATTTCCATCTCGCATTCGCGATTTTTCCGGGCATTTGTGATGATTGCACCTACACCGAGTTGACTTGCTACTGGTCGTCGAGTCCATCTGAGCGGGAAAAGCTGTTGGAACAACTAATGAAAAGGGCCAATTTGGAGAAGCGGACTGTTTCTTACCCAGCGCCGCCGGGAAGCATTCCTTGCTGATGCGCCAATATTATAAATGGATTCGAGCCTTGCGTTCGATATTGTGTCACAGACCTTTGCAGAGGGATTGAAGATGGACAACCTGGATGAAATGGGTGATTTCCTGGCTGGGGCCCATCATGGGGAGCGCCTGGATCCGCAGATTATTGTTCGTTTTACCCGCAACTTCGATTCAGTGGTCATCTGGGGGGCAGGTAACCTCGGGACCGCGGTAGGCAGCAAGCTCTTGGAGCTAGGTGTCCCCGTTTCCTGTTATTGGGACACTCAGGCCGAGAGGATCAAAACGTGCAACGGCCTAGGCGTTACCCCTCCCTTTACCGGTGATTTAAGAAAAGAAACGACATTGGTTCTCTTTTGTATTGGCAATGTGGCCATCGGACCGAATGTCTTTCGGCAGCTTGCCGAAAACGGCTGGAAG
>JACRCN010000047.1 GCA_016219005.1 Deltaproteobacteria bacterium | reverse complement strand
GTTGGCTGTACTTTTATAGAAACGTACTCCCGTAACGAATCCGCTCACCTCGGCCTTGAACTTCATGCCCAGTTCCACTGCTTGGGAATCGGATGCGGACACGGTGCCCGGCGTTGTGGAGTTGCCCCAGATGCTGCTGGTAGTCTGACCCGTGGACTGAACGGCCACCGTCACCGTGGCCGTGTCTGTGGCCGAAAGACCTCCGCGGTCCGTCACCGTCAGCTCGAAGACAAGCGCTGCGCTGCCCGAAGCGAGGTTCGGTGCCGTGAAGCTCGCCTGTTGCGTCTGGGCGCCGGTGAGCGTTACGGTTATTCCGCTGATCTGCCGCCACTGGTAGGCCGCGATGCCGTCATCGGCGTCTGAACCGCTGCCGCGCAAGCTCACAACGGCCCCGGTGTTAACCGTCTGATCCGCTCCGGCATTGGCCGTGGGAGCCGCGTTCGGGGTGGGGTTCTGGGTGATAGTGATCGTCTTGGCGCCCGACCAAATCGATTCCAATCCCAGGCTGTCGCGCGCCTGGGCCTTTACCGCATACTGCCCGGCCGCGGCCCAGCCGTGCGACTGGCTGGCCGTCCCCCAGGCGGATAAAACACCCCCGCCCCAGTCAAAGCGGTACTGCAGGCTGTCGCCGTTCGGGTCGCTGGCCGAGGTGCTGAAGCTTGCGGATGCGTTCACCAATGCACTCGCAGGACCTGTTGGTACGGCCGGTGCAGAAGGGGCCCCATTTTCGCCGGGGACGGCAAAGCTCACTGGGTTGGAATAGCCGCTCTCGTTGCCGGCGGCATCGTATGCGGTGGCCGCAAAATAATAGCTCTGCCCGGCCGTCAGCCCGGTCACGGTATGGCTGTTGACGTTGTGAACATCGGTGTGAACCGTGTAACTGCCGCTAGCCGTTCCATAATGAATCCGGTAGCCCGCCAGGTCACTCTCCGTGTTGGGGTTCCAGGCGAGTGTGACCTGGGCTGCCATGGCATTGGATGCAATGACGCCGATAATAACGCTGACAACGATTTCAAAACCCAGCATCCAGATCCTGTGGATCGATTTGGAAGCGATCATGGTGGTCCTCCTATAACGACTCCGGTCTTTAACGACCAGGCGAATTGTATGTCCCGTCAGAATTCGGGCGTGGTCCGGCTCAATCGGTTGGCGCTAAGCAACCGAGAAAGCCTTTATTTTTCACTGTGTCCGGGGATGGGGCTTAGGCCGGGTTCGCCATAGAGGATAACAAGAGCACACCAGGCGAGAATCAGGATATGGTACGGCGGGATGCTGAGATGTTTGGACTGATTTCGGAAAAGGAAGAACTTCGGGGTAGTGGTGTCGAAATACTTAATAGTCATGCTCTCAACCTCCGGAATCGAAGCGTTCGAGGAAAGACCCCCGATCGATTCCGAAGGTTTTCCTCATCGATGCCTACGAGGTTAGCTGACGGGCTAGGGCCGATAAGGTTACCCTTCGCCGGATGGCGATTCGCCCCAACAACTTGGGTCCCCCGCTCCTGATATTTTCAGGATTAGGCAAACACAGCTTAACCCGCATATTTATTTTTGTCAAGCAACTTTACAAATCTTTGTAACTTTTTCGGACTCACGCCGAGCATTAGAAGCCATCTCAAAAATAGCAGATCACAGCCGAGGGCAAGGCGCACGCCGATGAAAAGCGCTGCCACCGAGTCAGGTGGTGAGCATTTTTCAGGGGCGTGCAACGCTGCCATCGACCGTCAGATGCATTTTCGAGATAGCTTCTCACAGGATGTTGAAGCCCAACGCCCTTCCATGATGCCATCAGCATGTGAACGGGTAGAAGTGATGGAAGCAGTACCCGCCGGGGTCACCGTAGGCGAGTTCGGTGTCGATCAGGCACTGGCCGATCGCCGCTTTGGAAACCGCCTCATAGTCCGAGCGCTCCTCTTCGGCCTTTTTGCAGATCATGCAGATCGGCTGATGGTCGTAGACGGAGAAGATGCGCTGGTCCTTCTGGCCCAGTTTCTGATGGCAGCGATCGCATTGGGTGGCGCAGGATAGCTTGTCTTCCCAGCTTTCGGTCATGGGGCCTCCTTTAATCCTGTTGGGTCAATTGCGTCGGCAGGGTCAACCGGAGCACCGGCAGACGGGCTCGCCTACTTTTTCTTCAAAAAGTCGCTCACCAGTTCCTTCATGATCTCGAAAAGGTTGCCGCCTCGTTCCCGCGCGATCCGGTGCGCCTCGTCGACGATGCGGGCCGTCTGCAACATCAGGTCGGCTTCTGCCGGCAGGGGCAGCTTCTGCTTTTCATATTGCCATCGCAAAAACTTTGCCGCCAGCTTCTCTTCCTGGTTTCGGATAAAACCCATGGCGCCTGACACCGTTCTACTTTTCACATATCTGCCATATCAGCCGCTCCAGAATCAAGCTCGCATCGAGGGCCGAGGACTTGAGCCGACTGTCGGTCTCGCTCAGCAGCTGGACCGCCCGCAGCAGTTCCTCCCGTGAGAAACCGTCGGATTTTTTGATGAGCTGATACACCGGGAAAGCGTTCCCCGGGTTCCTGGCGAGCACCAGCTCGGTGGCCACTTTGGCTTTCGCTCTTTTCTTTTTCGAGCCCGCGACCGGCGGCTCGGCGAGGTCGCTTTCCCACGATTCCAGCAGCGTCAGAAGCTCGCGGTCATGCTGAACCACGGCGGGCATGACGTCTTTCTGAAACTGCGGAAAGGAGCATCCCCGGTGCCAGGCCGCCCCGGACGGGCTCTCCGTGAAATCCTTCGCCACCAGAAGCTTGCGCACCTGGTTGGCGATCGCCGACAGGGCCTGCAGTGCGTGCATGCCGCCTTCCAGCAGGGATCTCAGGAAGAAAAACGCCTGGTCCCGGTCCCGCTCCGCCACGGCGTTGGTAAGCTCGTAGATGGGGTCCTTCTTCGAGCGGGTGAGAACGGCCTGCACGTCCCCGGCCGTAATATCGGCGCGGCCGCCCACGTAGTCGGCGAGCATCTCGAGGTTGTGCGAAAAGGTGCCGAGATTGAAGCCCGTCATCTCGCACAAGGCCTGGAAGGCGGACCGGTTCATGGACTTGCGCCGGGGACCCAGGAAGGTCTTCACGTGCTCGGAGAGCACCGCGTCCTGAACGTCCCGGTCGGCTTTGCGCTCACCCCTGGGAACGGAGCAGTCGATGATCACGCCGTCTTCGCCCACGGCCTTATACAGGCTGCGGCGGCGGTCGACCGCATCGGTGGTGATGATCAGGTGGTTGCCCCGTGGAAAGCCTTTCGCGATGGCCCGTTCCAGCATGCCGGCCGAGTCTGCTGCCGCCGGCACCGTCAGGTTGTTTGCGGCGCAATAGGCCAGGAGCGCATCGATCCAGCCCTCATCCCCTCCGGGATCGAACCCCGCCGGCAGGCTGTCGCGCCGGCCGGGGCCTCCCATATCTTCGATGGTCTGGCCCAGCTGACCCAGGGCGCGCAGAAAACAACGCCCCGCCTTGGCCATGTCGCCATCGGTGTGGGCCTTGCGGGCCTGTTCGAGCAACCCGGACGCAGCCTCCTTCGTGTGAAAGATGCGGGCGTCCTTCAGGGCCACCACTTTGGTCCCGGGCATGAGCGAAAAGGTATTCACGGCCGCGAGAACGTCACCGATGTCGGCCGACGCACCGTCGAACGGTTCATAATTCAGGCTGCCCTGGGGCGCCGGGAGGAACCGCCGCAGAATCTCATCGAAAACGCCGGCGACCAGGAGGTCCTCGCCGTGGATCAGGTAGACGGGCGGGCCGCCGCCGCCCGCGGGTTGGTCGAGGTCCTTGAGGTGGGATGCGAGTTGCTGGTAGCTGATCTCAGCCATATTGGTCTTCCGTGGCGCGTGCGGCGCCTGGCCGGGCAAAGGCCCCGGGCTTTCGGCCGGAGCGAGTCATCCCGGCATCTTGCGGAACATCACGTGGAACGCAAAGATCGCCACCCCCACCGTGATGGCGCTGTCGGCGATGTTGAAGGCGGGCCAGTGCAGGTCGCCGATGTAGACATCGACAAAATCGATCACCGCTCCGAACCGCAGCCGGTCCGCGAGGTTGCCGATGGCCCCGCCGAAAATGAGGGCAAACCCGAAGGCCAGCCATCTCTGCTGAACCGGGGTCTGCATGTAGAACCACAGGATTACCGCGACGGCCAGCAAGGAGACGAGGATGAAGATCACGCCCCGGGCCTGCGGACCCATGGTCGCCAGGAACCCGAAAGCCCCGCCGGGGTTGCGCACATGGGTCAAGTCGAACAGGCCCGGGATGACCGGGAAGCCGGCGCCCAGCGACAGGTGCTCCATGATCAGCATTTTGGTGAACAGGTCCAGCACCAGCACGCTGCCGGCGACGATAGCCAGAAATGTGATTTTTTTAAAGGCCATTGAGTTCCTTTGGAAGAGTTACGCCGCCCCCATTTTGGAAAGCGCATCCCGGCAGCGCCCGCAGATGGTCGGGTGCTCAGAATTTTCGCCGACGGAGGTTTCATGCACCCAGCAGCGCTCGCATTTTTTTCCGGCTGCCGCCTGCACCCGGACCTTCAGCCCCTCGACGTCGGTGCTTTCCCAGGCCCCGTCGAGTATCGCGTCCTGGCGGAGTTCCGCCGCCGAAACGATCAGAATCGACCGCAGGTCGGCGGCATCGGGCGCGAGTATCGCGTAAAGCTCCGCCGGCACCGACAGGGTCACGGACGCATCCAGCGCATGGCCGATCAGCTTCTGCACCCGCGCCTCCTCCAGGGCCTTGGTCACCTCGCCGCGCACCTGCAGCAGCCGCTCCCAGCGCGCGGCCAGATGATCGTCCCTCAGGTCGGCGACCGGTTCGGGCAGGCGCGTCAGGTGAATGCTGGCGGCCTGGCCCGGGACGGTCGGCATGTGCTGCCAGATCTCCTCGGCCGTGAACGGCAGGATCGGCGCCATCAGCCGGGCCAGCGAGTCAACCAACGTGTGCAGGGCCGTTTGGGCACTGCGGCGCGCGACCGACCGGGCCGGCGAGGTATAGAGCCGGTCCTTCAGAATGTCCAGATAGAAGGCCGAAAGATCCACCGTGCAGAAGTTATACAGCGCATGGGTGATGGTGTGGTACTCGTAGACGTCGTAAGCCCGGCGCGCCTTTTCCACCAGGAGCTGGAGCTTGTGCAAGGCGAAGCGGTCGATGGCGAGCATCTGGCCGGCGGGCACCGCGTCCTTCGCCGGATTGAAATCGTAAAGGTTGCCGAGCATGAACCGGCTGGTGTTGCGGATGCGGCGATAGGCGTCGCTCAGCTGGGACAGGATGGTGTCCGAGATGCGGACGTCCTCCTGGTAGTCCGAGGCGGAAACCCACAGGCGCAGGATCTCGGCACCGTACTTGTCGATCACCGTCTTGGGGGCGATGACGTTGCCCAGGGACTTGGACATCTTGCGCCCGTCGGCGTCCACCACGAAGCCGTGGGTCAAGACCGCCCGGTAGGGCGCCTGACCGCGGGTGCCCACCGCGGTCAAGAGCGAGCTGTGAAACCAGCCGCGGTGCTGGTCGCTGCCCTCGAGGTAGAGATCGGCCGGCCAGCGCAACTCCTGGCGCGCCTCGAGCACGGCGGCATGGCTCACCCCGGAGTCGAACCACACGTCCAGGATATCGACTTCCTTGACGAAACTGGCGTTGCCGCATTTTTCGCAGTGCGCACCCGGCGGCAGGATCTCGGCTGTAGTGCGCTCGAACCAGACGTCCGCGCCGTGTTCCGCGAACATCCGGTAAACGCGGTCCACGATCTGATCGTTCAGCAGGAGCGCCTCGCACTTGTCGCAATAGAATACTGTAATCGGCACCCCCCAGGCCCGCTGCCGGGAGACGCACCAGTCCGGGCGGTTCTCGATCATCCCGTAAATGCGCTCGCGCCCCCAGGGGGGGATCCATTGCACGCCGTCGATGGCATCCAGGGATTTTTTCCGTAGCCCGGTCTTGTCCATGGAAATGAACCACTGCGGGGTGGCCCGGAAAATCACCGCCTGCTTGCAGCGCCAGCAGTGGGGATAGGAGTGTTCGAAGCGCCCCTCGTGCACGAGGGCACCGTTTTCCCGCAGCCGGGCGCTGATGGACGCGTTGGCGTCGAAGACGAACTGGCCGCCGAAGAATTCCACGTCGGGCGTGAAGCGGCCCCGGTCGTCCACCGGCGAGTAGATCTCCAGGCCGTACTCCAGCCCGACCTCGTGGTCCTCGCGACCGTGGCCGGGCGCGGTGTGGACGCAGCCCGTGCCGGCGTCGAGCGTCACGTGGCGGCCCAGCACGATCAGCGAATCGCGGCCGTAGAGCGGGTGCCGGCAGCGCTTGCGCTCGAGCTTCTTCGGATCAAGGCTCGTCAGGATGGAAAAATCGCTGACCCCGAAGCGGGCCATACAGGTCTCGACTAGATCCCGGGCCATGATGTAGACCCCGTCGGCACCGATGTCCACGGCCACGTACTCGAAGTCCGGGTGCAGCGCAATGCCGAGGTTGGCCGGCAGCGTCCAGGGGGTGGTGGTCCAGATGACCACATAGACCTTTTTTCCGGCCAGCACCGGGTATTCCGCAGCGAGATCGTCCTGCATGGGGAACTTCACGAAGATGGATGGCGTCGAATCGTCTTGGTATTCGATTTCGGCCTCCGCCAGGGCGGTCTGGCAGGTGAAGCACCAGTAGATGGGCTTCTTGCTGCGCATCAGGCCGCCGTTCAGGCCGAACTTCATGCACTCGCGGGCGATCACGGCCTCGTATGCGTAGTTCATGGTGAGGTAGGGGTTGGCCCAGTCCCCCATGACCCCCAGCCGTTTGAACTCCCCGCGCTGGATGTCGATGAACCGTTGCGCATAGGCCCGGCAGAGCCGGCGCACCTGCGAGCGGGAGAGATCCTTCTTCTTCTCGCCCAGCTCCTTGTCCACGTTGTGCTCGATCGGAAGCCCGTGGCAATCCCAGCCCGGTACGTAGACGGCGTCGAAACCGGCCATCTGCCGCGAGCGCACGATAATGTCCTTCAGGATCTTATTGAGAGCGGTGCCGATGTGGATGTTCCCGTTGGCGTAGGGCGGGCCGTCGTGCAGGATGAACGGCTCACGGTCCTTGGAGGCCTTCCGGATCTGCTCGAAAAGCCGATTCTCCTCCCACTGCTGCAACTGCTCCGGCTCGCGCCGGGCCAGATTCGCTTTCATCGGAAACGCCGTCGAGGGCAGATTCAGGGTCTGCTTGTAATCCATCACATCCTCCCGCATCGGGTTTGTGTTGTGAACGTTGACAGGTAACGCTAAAAGGTGATGAAACCACTTCTAAACCGCTTGTGCTGGACCCCTGAACGCCTCGTCCATCACAAGGGCAGGCCATCCTCGTTGGCGATGTCCATCAGGTAGCGGCCGTAGTCGTTTTTGGCCAACTCGGCGGCCAGCACGAGCAGCCGGCTGCGGTCGATGTACCCGAGGCGGTAGGCGATCTCCTCGATGCAGGAGATCTTCAGCCCCTGACGGTCCTGGATGACCTGGACGTAGCTTGCCGCCTGCTGAAGAGCTTCGTGGGTGCCGGTGTCGAGCCATGCGAACCCGCGGCCCAGGGGCTCCACCCGCAGGTCCCCCCGGCGCAGGTAGGCCAGGTTCACATCGGTGATCTCGATTTCGCCCCGGGCTGAGGGTCTGAGCTTCGCGGCGATGTCGATCACGTCGTTGTCAAAAAAATAAAGACCCGGCACGGCGTAGTTCGATTTGGGCTTCTTCGGTTTCTCCTCGATGCCGATCACCCGGCGATTGGCGTCGAACTCCACCACCCCGTAGCGTTCGGGGTCTCTGACCGGGTAGCCGAAGATGAGCCCGCCTCGCGTCAGCTTGACGGCCTCACGCAGGATCATGGGAAGGCCCGGGCCGTAGAAGATGTTGTCGCCCAGGATCAGGCACACCGTGTCCGTGCCGATGAATTCACGGCCGATGACGAACGCCTGGGCCAATCCTTCGGGCCGCGGTTGTTCCTTGTAGGTGAACGATATCCCCAGACGCGAGCCGTCGCCCAGCAGACGCTGAAAAAACGGCAGGTCGATGGGAGTGGAGATGACCAGGATCTCGCGGATGCCCGCCAGCATTAGCACGGAAAGCGGGTAGTAGATCATCGGTTTGTCGTAGACGGGCAGAAGCTGCTTGCTGACGCCCAGCGTGATCGGATAAAGCCTCGTGCCGGAACCGCCGGCCAGAATGATGCCCTTCATCGCAGTGGTTGTCCTCTCGCATTCGCGCGCGTGCCCCGAACGGCCGGTCGCGCAGGTTGCCCTCCGCCGCTGCCCGCGGGGGGATGGGTCAAGTTGTCTTTAAAAACCGAGATCGGCCAGCAGGTCGTTGAAACCCATGCTGCGGAATTTCATTCGCAGGAATTCCGTTATGGTGGGCTGATAGGCTTTTACCTTGAGATACATACCGGCTTCACTGGGGGTGCGGCCGCCCTTTCTCAGATTGCAGCTCTTGCAGGCTGCGACACAGTTTTCAAAGGTGGTCTTTCCGCCGTGCGATCTCGGGATGATGTGATCGATGGACAGCCGGTCTTTCTGGCCGCCGCAGTAGGCGCACCGGAAGCCATCCCGCACCAGGACATTGCGCTTGGTGAAGGCCACGCCGGCCCGGTAAATGGTCCGGATCAGCTTGACCAGCCGCATGACGGCCGGTATTCGCAACTCCGCGCCGCTGGCATTGTGCACGGTTGCCCGCGAATCCTTGATGACCTCCACTTTGCCTTTCGTTATCAGGCGCACGGCGCGTTTCCAGTGCACCAGGTTGAGGAAGGTGTAGTCTGCATTCAGCAGGATACACATGCTCATGGACCCGCTCCTGTGAGAAGGTCAGCCGGCTGCCGAAAAACCGATGCCGTGGTCCGCACCGATTCCGCCGCGCCGGAAGGGGCGCCGCCGGCAGGGATTTGTCGATGTAGCTACCCTATTCCCTCGATAAAATCAATAGAGCCCTCGCCTGCCGCACCCCGACGCGGAGGCCGGCGAAAGAGAAAACCCAGGCCCGCTCTTGAAAGCAGAGGCCATCCTGGTTATAAGTGGTTGGACAGAAGGCTGACCGCCAGGATCATCGCCGATAAAACATGACGACTTGCAGCTCTCGGGTTATCTTTTTCGGGTGCGGGCCCTCATCAGGGATCCTCCGTTCTGCGCTCGGCCGGTATCCCAGGCGGGTGCTGGCCTTATTAATGATCCCATTGGCGTTGTGGTCGTGCTCGCTGTTACGGCTGCGTCAGACGACCGATTACAGCTACCCGGCCGTGAGGAGTCTCGCACCTGTTCAAGACCGGCTGCAGGCTGCGGACGCCGCCGCGCCGAACGTACTGCTGACCGACGTCGGGCAGGTCAGCACTCCCGGCTTCGCGGCCCTCTTCTGGCGCGTTGTTTACAGGCCCTTCCTGCCCGACCTGAAACGGGTTCTGGTCATCGCCGGCGTTAACGGCAACGGGGCGGCCGGGGTGGAGTACACGTTGGGCCTGGTGCAGGAGCTCGCCAGCCCCCCCGGGCCGGCCACGCTCTATGACGCGGACATCCTGCCTCTGGCCAACCCATGGGGCTGGGTCCACGGTGTCGGCCCCAGCGAAAAAGGGGTCGACATCGAGTGGGACTTCGCGAATTTTGCTTCCCACGAATCCCGGATCATTAAACGGTTCCTGCGGGAAAAGCGCTACGATCTCGTGATCGATCTCCGCGAGGACCCGGAAGCCACCGGTTTTTACATCTGGCAGTACGGGCTGGACTCGACCGCTGCATCCGAACGGATCGTCGGCGACCTGCGCGCAAAAGGCTACCCCATCGAGGCGGACATCCGCCGGCTACTGCTCAAACCCCGCAACGGCATCATTGCCGCCCCCATGTGGGGGCTGACACTGATGCGGTTCTTCGATCGGCTCACGCTGTCCGGTTACATCCGCCAAAACACAAGTTACGTCGTTTATTCGGTGGTCACACCGACCGTGCTGCCGCTCGCCGACCGCGTCGCCATGCAGCGCATCGCAGTGGAAACGCTCATCTCGGAATACCTGGTCGCACCCGGGCCGCCGCCACCGGCGCGGCCTGGCTTGTAAGGAGCACTCGGCATGGCCCACGTCGAGCCGTTGCAGAAGATTTCAGTCGCCATCCGGGCCGGTGCGGCCCCCGGCGACATGAACCTGCCGCTTGCCCGCCCGGAGGTCACTTTCATCTGCGGCATCGGCACCGGCGGCATGACGCCGTTCGAGTATCTCCTGGCCGGCCGCACACCGGGGGATGAGATCTCCTTTCGCGTCACGCGGCCCGACATGGAGCAATTCTTCGAGCACTTGGCCCCTGCCTTCGCCGCGCCTTTCAAGGATCGCAACGAAGTGCATTTTCAGGTCAGGCTCACCGGCATCGGGCCGGCGGACGGCCGCGCGATCGTCCGTGCCATGGCCGAGCTGACGGCCCGCGCAGAATCCGGCGGATGCGACTGCGGGTGCGGATGCGGGTGACCGAAAACCGATCGACCCCCGCGGGAGTGTGCGCTATTGGCGCCGCGCGCGAGCGACGGAATGGAATGCGCCGCGCCCGCCTGACCGGACCTCATCGCGTATGTCGTCCCCCGCCGGGACGGCGACCTCAATGGACAACGCCGTGCATGCCGTCAAGGCCGGACGTGTCCGGATCATGTGCGTTGGAATCAACCGTTAAATCGTTCAACCGATGCGGCCGCATGACCATTCGAAAATGCGCACTGGTGGGTGCCGTTATTCTTTTCTATGGAATGGCCAACCCATGTGTACAAGCACAGGACTCATCCGGGAAGGCTTTCGCCTCCGGAATTCTTTACGGTATTCGCATTGGGTTGTTGGCGCATGATGTGGGTGGGCTTTGGAGTCATTCGCGGGCTGAGACGGGTGTCGACGTGAATACTGAAATCGTTTTCAGCAAACCGAGACTGATGCTCTGGCAAGGCTTAATCCTGCCAAACATCGGGGTCAGCATCAATAGCCGGCATGACACCAGCAAGGTCTATGCGGGGCTGCTTTGGGAGTGGGTATTTGACAATGGCTTTTTCGTTAATTCGGGTGGCGGTCTTGCGGTCCACAACGGCCAATTGGAATCCGATGATTCGAATAAGAAGCAGCTTGGCTCCCGGGTGCTTTTCCGGGTACCCGTCGAATTCGGCTTCACGATCCGGGAACGCCATCGCATCTCCATCCTGTTCGACCACATGTCCAACGCGTATCTGGCCACTCCGAATGAAGGCATGGACACCATCGGTGTGCGATACGGGTTCCAGTTTTAACCATGACTCGGATGCATAGTCGCAGTAAACGCGACAACCGCTTGAAACGCTTTAAGATATTGACGTTAAAGAAGAAATTGGCAGTATAACCAAAAGAAGCAAAACAAGGAAAACCATGCAAAAATAACCAATCCGAAATGGTGACAGTCACAAATTAGTCACAAATTTGAGGGCGTCCACCGGGACGCCCTTTTTATTGCAACGGTTAGCGCGATAAGGTAGGATCTTCTCAGTCTAATGAATGTTGCGAAATTTCGCCGATCATTGTTCGCCAGTAGAAAATATCATTAAATATAAGGTTATAAAAATGCAAGACGCTTCTTTTAAAAATTCTGATTCTGCAAGACGGAATGAATTATTAAGCATGCATGAGTTTTATTCAAAGGAGGCTCACCAGCAAAGAACGATGATGTGGGATACAGTTAAATGGTTCACGCCTATTTTAATAGCCATTCATAGCGCATGGCTTTATTCATATCAAGAAGATAAAGAGCCTTTGCTTTTTATCTTGGCAATTGGAGGTATTTTATTATCATTCATCTGTTTAAATTTGTTACATACATTCTATCGAACTAATCTGATATATGTGAGCATGTTTATAAAGGTTGAAAATGAATTGAACCTAAATACAAGAATGAGTGAAAAAATCTATTTTCCTAACGATGAAAATATCGTCTATAAAAAATACTTAGAAGATCGAATTAACAATAATAGTGCGTACGAATTTGTTACGACAAGTTTGAAAAAAGGCACTATGCATCGATCAATGCAGTATGTATTTTTCCTTTTTATTGCTGGTTTTGTCATTGAGTTTTGCATTTTTTTCTGGAAACAGATAGGGAGTAACACCTTGGAGACATATGCGAACTTGGTATCTATCATTTTAGGATTGATGGGCACCTATTTGCTTGCATTCTCGCTAAAAATCAAGAGTCAATACTCAATAGATCTTGTTAAACTATTAAAACTGGAAGATAGAGATTTAGTTTCACCCACTGAAGTTAAGCAAAAAAATAAATCGTTTTGGTGGGGTTTAATTCTCCTCACCTTTGTGGCCATGATTCAATTTTCTTTAGCGATTACTAAGCTAATTTAATTCGAGCCTCTTGGCTAACCCGGCGCAGGTCGGGACGACGAGGACCATGCCGCCCGAGAGCTTTTCGTTAGTGCGCGAGCAGGAAAATCGAAATGAATGATTTTTCCGATAGAGTCGGTTTTTTTGACGGGGAAAAAGGCAAATCTCTTTGGCAATTTCCATTAATGAAATTTGGTTCTGGCAGTCGTATGGAGGAGATTTTAAGCCATACCAAAAATGTAAATGATGACCGGATGCTATCATTGCTAACAGCTTTATTGATTGAAAATCGAGTTGAACACATTTTGTCTGAAATGCTTCCAAAATTTAGCGCGCTTTTAGAGGATACAGATTTTACCTTTTCAATGAAATTGCGATTATTAGAATCATTCAATATCATACCTATTCAACTGATTAGATCGGCAGGTATCATCAGAAAAATTCGAAATGCATTTGCCCACGATATAGCGAATATAAAATTTGAAAATCTCGATAAAAAACTCTTATCTAAACTCATTGGATACAGGGAATATATTTATCGTAATAAAGAAACAAAAGAACAGCAGACAGAGAATAAAAACAGCTATTTTAAATCATATAATTCTTTATCTTGGTACTGCATGATTGGTTTAGATTCATATATTGAAAATGCGGAAGCATTTGCAAATAAATTCTATTCTATTGATTCTGTTGAGTCCATTTATAAAGACAATTATATTGTTAACAATCAAATAACTGATGCATTTTTGAAATTGTCCAAAGGTGAGCAAAAAATAATAGGTAATTTTCTAGTAGCGAAAACAGAGGACGATAAAGGTTTTTTTCAAGAATTAAAACCAAAGAGGCCATTCAAGGTAAGCCGCTAGCCAAGGCATTCAAAAGCCACGGTATCGACAGCCTGTACGTAATGATTTTGAATGAATAATCGCGCTCCGGTCGATGGCCGGGGCGTTTTTTTTTCGATACCCCGCCGGCATAGGATGCTGATATGGGGCAAACAAAAATATTGTTGACAAGCCCCGAAATTTGTTCTATGGTGTACCTAACATAACTTAATGGAGGTTGCCGATGGACACGATATACAGCACCTTTCAAGCGGCGAAGATACTCGACATTGAATATGTTCGGCTCAATGAATGGTTGCGGGGTTACTTCGATCCAGAGCAGAGAGCCGAGGGCCGAGGCACCCGGACAAAGCTTTCCCTCAATGACCTGTATCGCCTAAAACTGTTTACACTGTTGCTGGAATCGGGGTTGTCGCGGGAAATTGCAAAAGACATATGCCAACAGGCAAAAGAAAATAAAACATCCTTTTCCAGAGGATATATCATTGCCGGAAAAAGTAGATCAGCTGACTATTTTATGTTTGTTTTGAGTGACGACCTTTTAGACCTGAACACAAAAATAAGACTAACCGTGGACCGGACCGGGAAGGATTTAAAAATGCGCTTCCCTATTCAGATCGTAATATCAAGACCCATGATTAAGGAACTAGTGGACAGCAAACTTTCCGACTAAAAAATTTAACCATGCTGTTATGTTATTTAAATAACTTGAACGGAGGGAACATGAACGCGCTTCGACTCGAAATCGTCCGCCGTTATCGAACGCAAGAAAGATTCAGTGTTTGCGCTGGCCTTGACGAATCTATCATTTCCAAGATCATTCGGGGAGTCAAGCGGCCGACCGAGCAGCAGCGGCAGATTTTCGCACGATTACTGGAAACCCCTGCCGAAAAACTATTCGGAGAGGACCATGAGCGGCACAACTAATGCCCCTGCCCTGCTGGATGCGGGCGAAGTCGCCCGGCGGCTGCGGTGTTCGCGGCCGTACGTTTACAAACTGCAACGACTCGGACTCATTTCTTCCGTCTCATGGACGGTGCCCGGAGCATCCAAGGATCGGCAGGTTGTCCGGTTTCTTGACTCGGACGTGCATTCATTCATCGAGCGGCACAGGCGGCGGATTTCTTCATGACCATACATCATGCACGGCACCTGCTAAGCCACGACCAGAGCGGTTTTACAAAAACGTGTGACGGGAACGGACAGCGGCACGAACATTTTGAGGACGGCAGATGGAAAATCAACTTTTGCAAGCGGCCCTAAGAGCGAAGGTTAACGGGATTTCAACGGTCCCCGTAAGACTTCCCGAAAAAACGCCGACGGTTGATGAATGGAAAGGACGCGAAAAGCGGGGGGCCGATGAAAGACAAATCCGTAAAGACTACCAGGGAGCAAACGGCGACTCGGGGGTGGCGATTATCGGTGGGCAGGTTTCAGGACATCTTGAATTTTTTGACTTCGATATTCAAGGGGAGTTCTTTGAACCGTTTATCGCCAACGTCGAAGCAGCCGCACCCGACTTGATTGGCAGGCTACCATTGGAGCGGACGTTAAATGGTGGCTTTCATCTTCTCATTCGATGCCCCACCGTCACCATCCCCGGATCACAAAAACTCGCGCGAAAAAAAGTGGAAGTGGACGGGCCCGGACTGCATGAGTTTCGCGGGAAAAACTACACGTCCAGAATGATCGGCAATCGCTTTTTCATATTCCCGGCCGCTATCGAAACCAAGGCCGAGGGCGGCTATATCGTCTGCGCGCCGTCTCCGGGCTACACCGTGATCCGGCCCGGCGAAAATGGCGACTTATTCAATATCCCCGCAATCACCGAAGCAGAACGGGAAATCTTGCTGCGGTGTGCGCGTGCGCTGGAGGAGCAGCCACCCGAGACGGCCACGATCCGAAATGGGCCGAAACCGGCCACCCCTGGCGAAGTCGCGGGGATGAAGCCCGGTAGCGACTTCAACCAGCGCGGGGACGTGCTTCCGATCCTGTTGAAGCATGGTTTTCAGCTTGCCGGTGGAACATCGGAACGGCAGCAGTTGACACGGCCAGGGAAGGACCGGGGCATATCGGCGACCCTGTACGACGGCCGCACCATGCGCATGTTTTCGTCCAATGCCCCGCCGTTTGAGATCGATACGAATTATAGCGCCCTGGCCATTCTTGCCATGCTGGACTACGGCGGTGACTATTCGGCCGCAGCACGCGCCCTGCGCCGGGAGGGGTACGGTGATCGGGAACGCGAAAAGCCAGCACCGGCGCCCGCAGCAAATGAAGCCGATGACGAGCGGGCCGCAATTCAAGCGGAAGGATGCGGCGGGCATGACCAATCACAACCACCCATAGCAAACCCCACGGATAGCACGCCAGCCGAAAAACCGAAGGGATTGCCCCAGCCGCTTTCGCCCGATGATACGCGGGTACAGCTTACCGTAAAGCCACCCGACCCGGTTTATATCGTGAATTTCCAGGGGGCCGGCATGATAACCGCGGGTAGTGTCGGGGGCATTGTCGGCGGGAGCGGCATGGGCAAAACGACCCTAATGACACACTTAGCCGTTATGATGGCGAGGGGTGGGAGTTGGGGTTTTTTTGAAGCCACTAAGCCGCTGCGGGTTTTGTTCCTTCCGGCCGAGGATGACCAAGAGCAAGTTGAACGTAAGTTGTGGGGAACCACTGGCAGCAAGCCAATCGAAGGACTCCACGTTAAATCGGTGCGGGGATTGGTCGGCCCGCTCATGGTTTATTCCGAGAGCAACCCGGTCCCCGGTCCGTGGTGGGAATGGCTTAAACAAACCGTCATTCTACACCACCCGCTTGATGTTCTGATGATTGACCCCAAGAGCCGGTTTTACGGCCTGGAGGAAAACAGCAACGAGGAAAACGTGGCCTGGGTGCAATGCCTGGAAAAACTAAGCCAAGAAACCGGCGCTGCAATCGCTTTTTCGCACCACCCGCCCAAAGGCACCCGAGAGTTGAATCAGTGGATGGCTAGGGGCGGCGGCGGGCTTGTCGATGCGTGCCGGTGGTTTATGGGCATGTTGCCCATGTCGGAGGAAGAAGGGCAGCGGTTCGGGGTTGAGGATTGGATGAACCATTTTCAGGCTGCGGTGATTAAAACCAATATCGGCCCGAAGTCAAAAGGTTCGGCTTGGTTTCGCATGAATGAGGATGGATTGATTGAGGCGGCCGACGTGGTGGAGTTAAAAGAATCGAATTGGGGGCGGCGGCTGGCCGAACTGCTTCAGGATCGACTTCAGGATGCGGATTGTTCACCCAAGTATCTCACGGCCCACGAACTGATGAAGGAAAAAGAGGGTAAATCCATTTACGAAATTATGCGTGAATGCTTTGCCGGTTTCCGTAGGCGCACCGACATGCGGGGAGCTATCGAGTGGGCCGTTAAATGGGACTTGCTCAAGGAAATTGACATGCCTCAAGAAAAGGGGCGCAAGCGGATAGAATTGGTCCCTTTGGCCGATGCCATGAAGGGGTGCAAAAGTGGATTTTAATTACGGACAAACACCTAACAATATCGTGTCCGAAACCCCTTTTGGACACTACGGACACGGCCTTTGTCCGAAAAGTAAGCTATTGAATATACAATATAAAAATATCTCAACCATTTACGGACACGGTTATTTACGGACAAAGAGGGGTTGTGTCCGTAAAGAAGCGGCTATAATGCCGCGAAATAACTGTCATTCCCAACGGACACGCATTTACGGACAAATTCACTCCCTACGGGAGGGGGAAAACGTGTCCGAAATACACGTTTCCCCTCTCCGTAGGCGTATGGGTTTGGCAGATATGAAATCGAAAGCAGTACCCTTTTTACAAACAGGATTTCTTGTCGGCGGATTGCCGTCCTCACCGACAGGAAAACGCGGCCCCCTGGGGTGCAATGCCCTGGGGGGCCGCACCTTCAAAAAGGTTAGGACATGAGCACCGCCACGAATGACCGTGAAATGAGAATGCCCTTCGGAAAATTCAAGGGTGTTCCAATCGGCGAGATTGAAACAAGCTATTTACAGTGGCTTTCAACCATCGAGCTACGCGATCCGCTTCGCGGTGCGGTTAATGCCGCTTTAAACTGGAAGGCCGCACCGATGGCTTCGGGGGTAGGTAGCACTACCCCTGGCGCGGGAAACGCGAATGTAGAGCACCCTACGCGCTCGGAAGCGGGCTTGAAGGGGTCTCAAGGCACGTTTCCGGGGCATGATGCAGAAAAGCCGAAACATAGGGCATGGATACCACGGCCAGAGAGCGAGGACTTGTCAGCATACTATTCCCAAGGTTCTAACGACGGAATCCCATGGTGAGGTGCTTTATGAAATCCGAAATCAGAGAGGCACGCGGCGGCAGGTTCATGGTGTTGGAGTTCAACCCGGCTGAATGCACCTGGGGGCAATGCCTGGATGGTGCACGCCGGCAGCACCCCGGTTGTGGCTCCCTTGATTGTGTGTCCGTTCGGCCGCGACAGGTGGCTGACACTTCACGTCACACGCAACACGCCGGGCCACAACTGGCAAGGGTTGCAGGCGTGACAACATGACTCTCGAACATGCGCGGAAATGCCCCGAAGTGGATATGACGGGGAAAAGTTGAACATAATGTTCAAGACAATCAACAACCCGAAAACATAGAAGAATCAAGACAAAACGATTTCACGCGCTTAGAGCGCACAACCGGCAGGAATGCCATAACCATGATCCCAAATGGGATCACAGAACAGGAGATTAGAGCAATGGAAGAGAACCAAGAGCCAAAAATCTATTATGTTCAAGAGGACTGTATTCACACAAGCCGGCGTTTTTTTGCGCGGCAGCTTGTCCGCAGCAGACGGCCGCTTATGCCGCCCTTCGTGCCTTACGACACAAAGCTACATGGCAACCGGCCGGACCCGTTCGACCTGGACCTATGGACGGGGCAAGCCAGTGGGCGTGATTAGCCAGCAGGTGTCAAGCAGGTCAAGGAGGGTTGTCAAGGTGAAAACTGGGAGAATCAACGACCGTGTGCTTTTAAGGCTGCTTGACGATGATGGATTGACGCAGGCCGAGGCCGCCAAGCGGTTAGGGGTATCGCGCCAAGCCGTTCATATCCGGCTGAACGAATTGCGGCCGCGCACCACAAAGGCGGTTATGGCGGGGAAGATGGCCGAGATTGTCGAGCACAAGATTGACACCCTGGGTCAGCTATCGAAGGTCAACCGCCATGCCAACGATATGCTTGACCTGCTGATTAAGTGGATGAGCGGAGACCCGGAAGCGTTACGGGTGCTCGAAAGCCAAGTCCGGCGGATTGTGCATGGTGAAGGCGACCAGACCGAGGAAGTGGTTCAGGTCAAAATGAAAGATCCGCGAGAACTGGCGCTGCGGTGCATGGGCGAAATCCGAGAGCAGCTTGAGCTGCAAATGAAAATATTTGAAACCCTTTATTCACTGAGGGCGGCAGAGGAATTTCAAACCGAAGTTTTAGAAACCATTTCGGAGGTTGCGCCTGATGTCAGGAGCCGCATTATCGCCCGACTTAACGAGAGGCGATCTTTACGAACGGTTATTCGCTGGAATTAGCGGCCGGTTCGGGGGTGTCGGTGCGGATTATGCCCGATACCGGCAAGACCCCATAGGCTTCATGGTGGACGTGCTCGGGTTGACCTTGACCGAGCAGCAGAAACGGTTTTGCGAGGCCGTTCGGGACCATCATACCGTGACGGGACAGAGCGCGAACGCGGTAGGCAAGAGCTTCATTGTGGCCGCAATCTGCATTTGGATTTACAAATGCTTTGACGGTGTGCAGGTCTATACCCTGGCCGCACCCCCCGAAAGCAACCTGCGAAAGATCGTATGGGCGCACCTGAATTCGACCTTTGAGAAACACCCCGAGCTATTCAAAAACGACGCCCGCAAGGATTTGATGATTAGCAGATCACCCTTGGAGTTCATTGCCGGGATCACCATTCCATCGAGCGGCAGCGACCAGGAGCGGGAAGCCAAGGTCAGCGGCAAGCATAGCAAGGTGATCGTGTTCATTCTGGACGAAGCCGACGCCATACCCGACGCGGTGTTCAAGGGGATTGAGAGTTGCGCTTCGGGTGGTGAGGTTCGGATAATCTGCACGTTCAACCCACGGCAACCGTCCGGGGCCGTGTATCGCATGATCCGGGACGGAAAGGCCCATGTGATTAAACTTAGTGCTCTGGACCATGAGAACGTCACGACCGGCGAAAATCGCTTTCCCGGTGCTGTCACAAGGCCCGTGGTGGTGCGCCG
>JACRCN010000004.1 GCA_016219005.1 Deltaproteobacteria bacterium | reverse complement strand
CGAGAAGGCCGGTCTCCTGGTGGGCCACACCGAGGCCATCTGCACCGGAACGCTCGCCGGCTGCAACGCCGTGCGCCACGCCCGGCGGGACAAGCCACTGGTTTTGCCGGATTCCCTCGCCGTCGGCGACGCCATCCGGTTCGTCCGCCAGCAGATGCAGGAAGAGGGTGTGCTGAGCCTCAAATACACCTTCTCAGGCTCGGTTTTCTTCGAGCGCATGCAGGCGAAAGGTCTTTACACCATCGACAAGAAGACAATTGATGCGCGGGTGGGTTCGGCCGAGTTGACCGGCGTGTTTGCTGCATAAGGACATGATCTCGTTTGAAACCGGCCTGACCGAATATCAGCCTGGTGGTGCTCCTCTACGTGGTTCTCGACGGCTTCCGGTCCGTCATCTACCTTGAAAATCGAAGGCTCAAAGCACGAGATCGAAAGTCGCCACCCATCGATCTGCCGGTTTTGAGCCTTCTGTGTTTCCTGCCAGCAGGTTGTGCGCCGGAGGAGCGTTCTACAAGTACTCGAAATTCTTCGCCCTCACGAAGCGTATTTCACAGCATGAATATGGCCACCACGATGACGCCGGTGAGACCCAGCAGCGTTGGGACCAGGTTGCGCCGGGCAATCTCCACGGGGTCGGTGCCGGTGATGCCTGCTGCCGGGATCAAGGCCCAGGGAATGATGGTGCCTCCGCCCACGCCCACGGCGAAGTATTGACCCAGCGCACCCAGGGTGGCCACGTCGAGTTTCGTCCCGGAGCCCAGGGCCTGGGCCAGCGTGCCCACTAAAGGCAGACCCGAGAACCCGGATCCGTCGAGCCCGGTAATCCCACCCACGACCGCCTGCACGATGGCCACCGGGATCCGGCTCAGCGGGACCGCCTGGGCCAGGGCCTGCCCGAGATCGAACAGCAGCCCCTTGGCCCCCTCGCCGAATATGGCCTTGGCGGTTCCGGGGGAGCCCATGAAAAAGAAGGCAGCGATGAGAAATACCGGGGCGAAAATTTTGATCCCGAACATGAAACCGGCCCGGGTGTGCTCCGACAGTTTCTCGAACCCTTCCTTGCCGTAGACCCCGAGGCCGATCAACACCATGATGACGGCCACGGTCCCGCCCAGAAGTGCGGTGGCATCCCCGCCCCTGAGTTTGAACACGAGCATGGCAACGATGTCCAGCGCGAAGAGAAGGGCAATGACCCCGAGCGCGATGCGCTTGAAGCCCGGCGCGGCCTGACGCCATTTTTCAGCCTCTTCTTTCGGCGGTTTTTCGAACAGCGTGCATTCTACCGGCTCGCAGGCACCGGCCCTAATGTCCTTGCGGATGGTCCTGAAGGACAGGGGGAGTGCAATGGCGGCCCAAACAATCAGCATGGGAACGCTCTTGGCCATCACGTCTCCCACAGAAACCCCGGCAGCTTTGGCGGTGATCCCCGGCGCGCCCTGAATGATGAAGTCCGTCGTCAGGGCGCATCCATAGCCGAACATGCTGATGGCCATGGCGGCGCCGATGGGCGGCAGCCCGACCTTGACGGCGGCGGGAAGCAGCAGTGCCCCCACCAGCGCAATGGCCGGCGAGGGCCAGATGACCCAGGCCACGATCATGATAACGAACCCCATGACCCAGAACGCCACGGCGGGCGTTTTCATGATGCCCTGCACCGGCCGGAACATCGTCTCGGCCAGGCCGGTTTCCTCGAGCATCTTGGCCATGGCCACGATCATGGAGATGATGACCACCACGCCCAGCAGCTCGGAGACGGCTACGGTGATGGCATTAAAGACGGCCTGGACGGCTTTGATCAGGTCGCCCGTGATCACCCAGGAGAGCACGAGCGAGCCGATGATACACACCAAGGGCGTTTCACGTCTGAAGGTCATTGTAACGAGAACGGCCACGATGAACAATGCATACACCCAATGCGCAGCAGTTAGTTCCACCATAAGGCTCCTCCTATGTGGTTGGATTGACGTGCCAAAGAAATCGTTGCCTTACCGTGAAGATATCAGCGCGACCGCAAGCTATGGCTTTTTCTCAATCGGCCCTCTCAGAAAAACGGCTCTGGGCAGAAGTTGAACCGGCGGAGAGGGATGGTGGAGTTTTAGCTGACTGTTTGGGTGATGTAAATCGGAATTTAAAGCTTTTCCGATGAAAACGTGTTGCACTGGCCGACGCCACCCGTTTCAAAGCCACGCTTGAACCAGCGCACACGCTGCGCGGAGCTTCCATGGGTGAAGGAATCCGGGGTCACGGTCCCCTGGGACTGGCGCTGCAGGCGGTCGTCGCCGATGCGGCTGGCGGCGTTGAGGGCCTCCTCGATATCGCCTTCCTCCAGGGTCTGGCGCGCTTTGTTGGCGTGGTGGGTCCAGATACCGGACAGACAGTCTGCCTGGAGTTCCATCATGAACGATCGTGCCGATCCCGCCGCCTGCGACTCCGCGCGAAACCCGCATGCCACGCCTGTCTTCCACATTCGAGCTTCGCCGGCCTTGTTCCCAGCGCATGACCTGTCTCCCCGTGATGACACCATGACGATCGGCGGTATCGCTGCCGATCCTTCGAAGGGTTGGAGTTGAATATAGCCACAGCCGCAGTCCAGTCAACGCCTCCGGGAACCACGGCGCTCGGCCTTCGGGCGGCAACCGGCAGGGCCGCAAAACCGGCCTGAAAGGGCATAGAAACTATGAGAGGATTGACATACCCCCTGAGTTGGATTACATATACTTGAGCATTCGCTTTCCCACGCGCGGTATTCTGCCGGCCTCTCGGCTTCAGGCTAACTCGCTGATAAACCTTTGAATCTCGATAAGACAGCTCATAGTGCACGCTTCTTGCTGTCTTTGATCATAATCGCGTTGGGGGGGATAGTCAGCGCCGCTGGCATCAGGGGCGCCTACCTAAGAAAGGAGGGAGATGCCATGTTCTTTGAGGCTGAAGAACGACCATGGACGCATCACCTGAAAAAACCGATGGGAGGGCTCTTTGCCGTAAGCCTGGGACTGCTGGTGTGCATCGCCGATGTCAAGCTTCCGGCCGAAACCGACCAGGGGGGAAGGGCAAGCCGGCCGGCAGTCTCGATGAGAAATATTGCGGCATTTTACGACCATGTTTGGGCGATGCCCGGGGAGCCTGACATAGATGACCTGTCGGAGGCCGTGTTCATCCCGGCACGCGAACCGGAGGTCAATCCGTACGATTTGCTCATCCATGAAGCGGCCGGCCGCCATGACGTGGATTCGGATCTGATCCGGGCCATCATCATGGTCGAGTCCCAATTCAATCCCAGGGCGAAATCCAAGCGCGGCGCCAGGGGGTTGATGCAGCTCATGCCGGTCACCGCCGAAGGACTCGACGTGGTGGACCTCCTCAACCCGCACGAGAACGTGCACGCCGGTACCCGGTATATCAAGATCCTTCTGGACCGCTTCGACGGGGACCTGAAACTGGCTCTGGCCGCCTACAACGCCGGCCCGCAATCCGTCATCCGCTACGACGGCGTTCCACCCTACAAAGAAACCCGGTTGTTCATCGCCAAGGTCTTCGACTACTACGCCGCCTTCAAGGAGGACGCCCTGGAATTTTAGCACCGGATTTTGAGGCCAATTGATCGTGAAATTGGACGGCGCGTTCGGCCGACGCTTCCCAACCAAGCGCCGGCTGAACGCGGTTTTTTACCCTCATCGGGCATCGATCCGGCTGTTGCGGACGAGCGTCCGCCCCTCGACCTGCAGCGGGAGCGGGTCGGCCGCGAGGAAGTCCGCCCCGCCGCCGCTGCGCTGGGCGTGAATATGCAAGTGCGGCTCCGTCGAATAGCCCGAGTTTCCCACCCTGCCTATCCGTTGTCCCTCCCGGACGCGATCCCCCGGGGCGACCGCAACGCTTGACTGCATCAGGTGCGCAAGCACCACACCCGCTGCGCTGCATTGCAGATAAACAAAGTTCCCGGCGGGGTTCTGCCGGTCGTACTCCGGCGGAACCCGGTCCGGCAGGCGGTACTCCGTGAAGAGCACCTCCCCGTCACAGGGGGCATACAGAGGCTCTCCAAAGATCTCATATCCTGCCAGGTCCCGCGGCCAGACCCCTTGCGCGCGGAACCCGTAACGGTTCAGCTTGACGATGTCAAGGGCATAACTCTGCCCGCGATAGGCCCGCAGCGACTCGCGTTCCAGCGTCTTCATGTGGGGGTTGATCAGGATCGAGTAGCCGCCGTTGACGACGTAGAACTCCCCGTTTTTCAACGGGGATGCGAGGCGCACCGCCGGACCGCCGGGCGGAAGATAACCGCTGAGCGCCCAGGCCAGCACGGCGAAGCAGAGGGCGGCCACTGCCGCCCAGGATCCGCGGCGCATCCGTGCTGCCCATGGATCCGTCTGCGCCACCGGGCATCGCCCCGTGCCGCGCCAGGCCGAAACGCTCGCCGTAGCCCCAAGCACGGCGAACCCATAGGGCACATACCACGGCGCGAGCAACCCGATGCCCACCACGGCCGTCAGGCCGAGGTAGGCGCACAGCACAAGGCTCTTCAGCACCCATTCCATGCGGCTGACGCAGTGCCCGCGCCACTGCCACACCAGCAATGCGAGCGGCATGAGAATCTGCCCCGCAACGGTGATCAACGCAATCTCGCCCATCACGCCTTCCGCCGATTCGGAAAAGTCCCGTGCGAGGGTGGTCCGGACGAAGTCGCAGGTGCAATACACCCTCCGGGCCCGATACCCGCAGCACTATCGGGCTCTTGTATCAAAAACCAAGTCGTTGTTCCATGGCCGTCAATCGTGATATAGAAGTGCCCCTTGTTCTGAGCTGACATAGCAGGATATTGAAATACAAGCATCAGGCCGTCAGCCAAGGCGTGCGGCGTTCTGGAAAGCGCAGCCTATTATCCATAATATGTGAGCATTTACAAAAGCCGCACCAAGCCGGTTCCCGGCCTTAGGCGCGGTTTTTCAACACCCTGGTAAAGGATCGTCACCATCGCTACGAAACCAAAACACGCCGGCAACCCTCGCACCGCCGTCCTCCGGGGCATTCGCAGGAGCGCCAGCGGCTACCTCTGGCTTTTGAAGATCCTGATTCCGATCTCGTTTGCCACCGCGCTGCTCGACTACAGCGGCTGGATCCACCAGCTGGATGTCGTTCTCAAGCCGGCCATGGCCATCCTGAGCCTGCCGCCGGCGGCCGCGCTCCCGATCCTGATTGGGATCCTGACCGGGGTCTACGGTTGCATCGCGGCCATGGCTGTGTTGCCGCTTGCGGTGGATCACATGACCATCGTCACCGTGTTCGTCCTGATCGCGCACAGCCTGCCCCAAGAGGGCATCATCCAGGCCAAGTCCGGCATCAACTTCGTGAAGACCACCGTGGCCCGCCTCGTCGCCGCGGTCGCGACCGGCCTGGTCGTCGCCGCGTGCCTCCGGCCGGACGACGGCGGTGCGGCAGCGGCGGTCTCGATCCTGCGGGAGATTCCTTCCTTTTGGCCCTTTCTGCAGAACTGGCTGACGGAGATGCTGCGGCTGTGCATCAAAATACTCGCCATCATCCTCGGGGTTATGATCGCGATCGAATTGATGAAGGAATTTAACCTGATCGATCTGCTGGTGCGGCCGTTCGCGCCCGTGCTGAAGATGATGGGGCTCGATCGGCGGGCCGGTGTGCTCTGGCTCACCGGGGTCTTTTTCGGGTTGTCCTATGGGGGGGCCGTTATTGTCGAGCAGTCCCGGGAGCTTCACCTCAGCCCGAAAGAGGTCGAAAAGCTTCAGCTCTCCATCGGGATCAACCACTCCATGATCGAGGACCCGCTGCTGTTTTTACCTTTCGGGATACACCCGGCCTGGCTCCTGGTGCCGCGCCTGGCAGCCGCCATCCTGGCGGTCTACTGCGTCGACCTGTCGTTCTGGTTGAGGAAGACCCTCAAGGCAAATTGATCTCCGCTGCGTCTTATCGCTTCAAGATGACCTGAAGCGGCTCGACGAGGTCCATGAAGTCGAACCGCGTTTCTTTCTCCAAATCCCGCCCCTCCCCTTCCCCGTAGGAAACCCCAAAGCGCAGGCGGATGGGGATGTCCCTGTCCCGGCAATAGGAAGCAAGCGAATGTTTGGTCATGCTGCCGACGATGAAGGCGCCCGCCTGTGCGGCCCACTCGAAATGGGGGCCGTCCCCGCCGCTGTCGCCCATGACCGCGATCCGGCCGGCGGAAATGCCGAATTGCCGAGCCACCGCCGCCGTGTTGTTGCCTTTGTCCCGGGTCTCGTTTAATTCGCGGACATCGCCCGGGTCGGTGCCGCTCGCAGTGTAGCGGACCAGCGGATTGGCGGACAGAACCGGCACCCGCGGCAACAGCCCTTTGGCGAAGACCCGCTGAAAATACCCGATCATCGCCGTGGTGTTGATCATGAAGAGGATATCGTGGGCGAGGCACCACTCGATCAATTCCGGGACTCCCGGGTAGGCCGCAAACGATCGGTCCAGATAGGCGTCCATCATCGCCGCGGTGACCGGCCCCGGCAGCAGGCTCCGAACCTTCTGCCCGGCCTCGCCCAGAGTGATCCGGTTCCCTGTATACTGGCGAAACACCTGGGAGAGCTCGGGTTCGAGATGGGGATAATTGAAGGCAATAAAATCGAAGGGGCCGGAGGGCGACAGGCACTCGCTCCAGTCCGAGGAAACAATCGCTTTGAATGTCCGCGATAAGCTTGCCATACACGAACCTCTCTCGGCTGAATTCCAAATCCGGCTGATGTTGCCTTTGCCTGGCGGCTCAGCCATTCACGATCGAAACGGCTTTGGCCGTTTGATCGCAAGAATCGGGTGGCGCCGGGTCAGACGGGTGTTTATAATGTCTCAACCAAAAGGGCAACATCTTCACCTGATGCTTCCGGGAGGGAAAACCACCATGAAAACAGATGACTTCGCCCAAGCATGTCGCGACTATGACCGCGTCGAAAAGGCCATCGCGTACATCGAAAAAAACTTCGGCCGGCAGCCCGATTTGAAGGAAATCTCCGAACACGTCGGCCTGAGCGAGTTTCACTTCCAACGCCTGTTCAGCAGTTGGGTCGGCATCAGTCCCAAGCGGTTCCTGCAGTTTCTCACCAAGGAATACGTCAAGGAGCTTCTCTCGAAGCCGACCAGCCTGCTGGACGCCACCTTAGATGCCGGCCTGTCCGGGCCGGGACGCCTGCACGATCTCTTCGTGGCCTGTGAGGCGGTGACGCCCGGCGAGTTCAAGGCGCATGGCAAGGGGCTCACTATCACCTATGGTTTTCACGACAGCCCCTTCGGCGAATGCCTGATCGCCCGGACCGACCGGGGGATCTGCTGGTTGTCATTTGTGCGCAACGGCGGCCGGAAAGCGCTGCTGGGCGAACTCGGCGGGCCGTGGAAAAACGCCCGGATCGTCGAGGACCCGGCCAAAACCCGGCCACTGGTTGCGCGCATCTATGACCCCGCCCAGTGGCGGCGGTCAAGCCCCTTGCCGATCCTGGTGAAAGGAACTAATTTTCAGATCAAGGTCTGGGAGGCGCTGCTGCACATCCCGGTCGGAACCGTGGTGAGCTACGAGGACATCGCGCTTTACATCGGCTTCCCCAGGGCCGTGCGCGCCGTGGGCAACGCCGTCGGCAAGAACCCGGTCTCCTTTGTCATCCCATGCCACCGGGTCGTGCGCAAGACGGCCGAATTCGGCAATTATGGTGGCGGACCCGCGCGAAAAAAGGCAATGATCGGCTGGGAAGCCAGCTTGATGGCATCATAGGAAAGCTCATTTCTGCATCAGGTATCGCTTCGCATGGAAAGAAACACCGCGAAAGGAGGTCCAAAATGGTAGAACTGCTGGTAGGTCTTGGCAAGCTGTCGATAGGATTCCTGTGTTTATTAGGACCGTTTGCTCTTCCGTTTCTGTTTATGCATATTCGCGACCACCGGGAATCCGAGCTTTACACGACGGTACTGCGAGAATTGAATTTACCCGAGCTCCGGGGGTTGTACACGGTGAGAATCCTGACCCGACCGCTCACCGCGGACACGGTCGTGGTCGACCTGTGGCAGTGTTCAAGGGAGCAAGTATGGGGTGTCATCGAAAAGCTTTCCGCTCAACTTCCCGAGCACGTACGATTGGAGGTCAACGGCATTACCGATTGCCGGGTGCGATCCACATGGAAGCTGACGGTGACGCGAACCCAAGCCGCCTTTTCCTACTGCCCCGTGTGAGGAACACCGCAACCCGAGAAAAAAACCCGGGTGGACTGAGTTCGCGTGGGCCGTTGAACTCTTTATTGAACCTGGCCATTCAATAGATTATCCGTTGCGGGTATGAAATCCATCGATGTCACCATCCCCGTGTCGGCGGATGAAGGTGTTTCCGGGGTGCTTGACGTCCCCCAGGGGTTCGAGTCCGGCCGCACCGCAGCCGTGATCGTCGCCCACGGCGCCGGAAACGACATGCACACTCCGCTCCTGGTTCATTTCAGCACGGGCCTTTGCCGCGCGGGCTATCTCGGCCTGCGCTTCAACTTCCCGTACAAGGAGAAGGGTGCGAAGGCGCCGGACCCCCA
The DNA here is from genome assembly GCA_016219005.1 of Deltaproteobacteria bacterium. GTDB lineage: Bacteria > Desulfobacterota > Desulfobacteria > Desulfobacterales > SpSt-501 > SpSt-501. The sequence continues at coordinate 162,507 of JACRCN010000004.1, read as the reverse complement.
AGAGAAGCTGATCCGGACATGGCAGGCTGCTTTCGAATTCGCCAAAAACCACCCGCAGTTCGGCACTCCGAGCATCGTCGCCGCCGGCAAATCCATGGGCGGCCGCATCGCCTCCCAGATGACGGCCGATGGCCTGATATCCCCGAAGGCGCTCGTCTTTCTCGGCTATCCCCTGCACCCCGCCGGCAGGAAGGAGCAGCTGCGCGACGCCCATCTCTACCGCATCGACGTCCCCATGCTTTTTTTCGCCGGCACCCGGGACACTCTCTGCGACCTCGCTCTTCTGAAATCGGTGCTCAGCCGGCTGAAAGCACCGATGGATCTCGAAGTCGTCGAAGGCGGCGATCATTCGTTTGTCCTGCCGAAATCGTTCAAGAGCTCCGAAGAGTCGGTGTACGAAAGAATCCTGCAAAGAACTGTAGCCTGGCTGAAATGAAAGGGTTGATTTTTTCCCCTCCTTGATATCAAAGGGAACGGGGAAATTTTCTTGTAGGAGGCAGAGATGGACGTACACCTGAAAGAAGTCGACAAAGTGGAGATCCTGACCCTGCAGGACAACTTCATCGACATTGCGGCCCACGACGGCACGGCCATCGTGCAGCGGGCGGAGCCGGAAGATGCCCGCGGCAGCCGTGTGAGCATCCTGGCGGAACACGGATTTTCAGCCGTGGTCAGCCTCACGGCGGGGGGGCAAACCCGGAAGGCGCTCTTTGATTTCGGATTTTCCGAAACGGGGGCTCTTCAAAACGCGCGCACCCTGGGAGTGGACCTGGCGGGTATCGAAGCCATGGTTCTCTCCCACGGGCACATGGATCACCACGGCGGGCTTCCGGCCTTCGTGGAAAGCCTGCACGGCAAAGGCATCGAACTGCTGCTGCACCCGGCCGCCTTCCGCGGCTCACGCTACCTCAAGCTCTCCGAGGAGCGCAGGCTGCGATTGCCGTCCCCCGACCGTGATCGGCTTGAAAAGGCGGGGGTTCGGGTCGTGCCGTCGCGGACTCCTCGCTCCTTCCTGGGCGATACTTTGCTCTTCCTGGGGGAAGTTCCAAAACGAACCGAATTCGAGAAAGGAATGCTGAAGGCACGCTACGAGGAAGGGGGCATGGAAAAATTCGATCCCGTCGAAGACGATTCGGCCATCGTCGCCCATGTCAAAGGCCGGGGGCTGGTGGTGCTCTCCGGCTGCGCCCATTCCGGGATCGTGAACACGGTCACCTATGCCCGGCAAGTCACCGGGGTCGACCCGGTGTTCGCGGTGATGGGCGGCTTTCACCTCACGGGTGCGGACTTCGAACCCATCATCGGCCGGACGACCGAGGCCCTCAAGGCGTTCAACCCGCGCTACCTCGTGCCCACCCACTGCACCGGCCGCAAGGCCTCCATGCACATCGAGCGCGAGATGCCGGAGAAGTTCCTGCTGAACATGTCGGGGACCCGCATGGTGTTTGCCGCCTGAAACGGAAGCCGATATTTCTACAAGTCTTTCTTTAAAAAATCCGGATCGAGAGAGGCCCGCTTCAACCTCTAGAAGCCATGGCCCTGCGCGCCTGGCGTTCATGGTTTTCCATGTGCGCGAAATAATCCGGGATCGACTGCCGCAGCGCCACGGGCGGTTTATCGCCGACACTGGTGGTTGAACCCATGTCCCCTTCGGGGACACCGGCAAGCATGTGCAGCAGCAGCTTGTTGTAGCTGTACCAGAGCGCAAGCAGCTGATCGAAATCGAAGTCCTGGTAGTTGGCCCTCCTCACGTTCTGCTCCTGGTCGTAGGGCGGAAAGCCGAGATTGCCGTTCGGGATGTACCGTATCAGCCGCTGGTAGTTGTTGCTCACCGAGTCCACCAAGTGCCCCAGGATCTCCTTCACCGACCAGCCTTCGCCCTTTTCCTTTGCGCTCGGATCCGGGCACGTCCGAAACATCTGGTGCACCCGCTCAATGGTCTTTTCATACTCCGGGTTCATTTTCTGTCTCCTTGTTTTCCGAGGCTTTTGATTTCCCTCTCGAGCACATCGAGAGCCTGCCGGACCAATCCCATGTCGGCCTGGGTGCCCATGTGGCCCAGGCGAAACACCTTGCCCGCGATCGGGCCGTAGCTGCCGCCGGCTACGAGTCCATGCCGGCGCAGCCGCCGGTCGAATTCCGTCCAGGTGACCGCATCGGGGACGGTTACGGCGGTGACGGTGGGCGAGGCCACCGAGCCGGGCGCGGGATACAAGCTGTAGCCTATTTCGACCAGCCGTTCGCGGCAGTAAGCCGCCACGTCGGCATGGCGCTTGAAGCAGGTCTCCAGTCCTTCCTTCAAAATGGCCTCGGCCCCGGCGTTGAGGCCGGCCGTGGCCTGCCAGGCCGGCGTATAGGGGAAGTAGTGGTTCTCCACCGCCGTCTTGAAGGGCTTGACGGCATCATAGCCCACGTAGCTCACCCGGTCGACGATCTCCCAAGCCTTGGGGCTCACCGACAAAAAACAGGTGTCCGGCAGCGCCGAAAGGCACTTCTGGGCGCCTCCCAGGCACAGGTCTATGTGCCACTCGTCCGGCAACACGGGCGCTCCCCCGATGCTCGACACCGCGTCCACGTAAAGCAGGGGCACCCCCATCTCCTGTTTCAGCCGGCCCAGGCCGTCGATGGGGTTGAGGGTGCCGGAGGGCGTTTCGCAGTGCACGACCGTGATCATCTTGGGTTTGAACCCGGCAATGGCCTTTTGAACTTCGGAAAGATCCGACAGGGTCTCGTTGTACGGCAGGCCCAGCGAGCGCACCTCGGCGCCCACGGCGGCGGCCATATCCCCGATACCGTAGCCGTAGACGCCGGTGCCGATTGCCAGCACCCGGTCGCCGGGTACAAGGCAGCTTTTAAGGGCACCCCAGAGCGCCATCATGCCCTCGCCCAGGAAGATGACCACTGAGTTTTTAGTTTTGAGGATAGCCTTGAGGTTTGTCTCGGTTTGGGTGTAAAGCTCCACATACTCTTTTTCGAGGTCGGCGGAGCCGTAGTCGACGCGATAGGCCTCCAGCACGGCCGGGTGAGCCTTCACGGGCCCGGGCACCATCGGGATGGGGTAGGTTTTCATGACACCTCCTCCTGATTTCCTGTCATGGAATCCTCATATAGCTTTTTCGACGGTTCTTCAACCGGGTGACGGACAGGCCTTCTTCATTTTGGCTGCGGACTGCTGCCGAAAGAAAAGGTTCCGCCCGCAGTTGCGGCGCCATGACAGAGAGGCTATTACACCTTCATCGAATGGCGATGATATCCACCCCGAGGAAATGAAAGGAGAGCATTAAGACATGATCATCGACCGGATATCCAATACGCATCTCTATGAGCATCTCGGCCAGCGGATCAAGCGCGCGTTCGACTATCTGCGCCGGACCGATCTGGCCTCACTTTCCCCCGGCCGGCACGACATCGACGGCGACATGCTTTATGTGATGCTCAGCCAGTATGAAACCAAGCCGAAGCCCCAGGGGACCTGGGAAGCCCATCGCCGCTACATCGACCTGCAAGTGGTCGTCCAAGGCACCGAGCAGATCGGCTACAGCCACGTGAGCCGCCTCACGCCCGGGGCGTATGAGGCGGGCAGGGATTTCATGCCGCTTGCGGGCGACGGGGACTTTCTGACCTTGACCGCCGGCACCTTTATGCTGCTCTTCCCCGAGGACGGGCACATGCCCGGGATCGCCGTCGGGACCCCGAGCCCGGTCAAGAAAGCGGTTTTCAAGATCGGAGTGGAGTGAGTCGGCAGATGAAACCGCTTGCCAACTGAACAGGATGAAGCGCAACACCGAAGTTGTTTTTTTGCGAAGTCGTCAAACCAGAGGAAACGCGGATGCAGCACGATGACACCCAGTCAGCCGGCGGCAGCACCATTCTGCTGGTGGATGACGAGGACGTGGTCCTGGAAGTGGGCGCACGGATGCTCGAAAAACTGCACTACGCTGTCCTGAAAGCCGAAAACGGCCGGGATGCCATCGCGCTATTTGCCCGTCACCCAGACCAGGTTGTCCTAGTGATCCTGGACGTGCACATGCCCGGCATGTCCGGCGGAGTCGTCTTCGAGGAACTGCGAAAGCTGAAGCCGAACGTCAAGGTCCTGCTGACCAGCGGCTACGGCCCCGACCTCCAGACCCAGGAGCTGCTCGCCCCCGGCGGCTGCGGCTTCATTCAGAAACCCTTTTCCATCGCCGCCCTCACCCAAAAAATCTCCGAACTTCTGCTGAAATAGGCCGGCCGGACCCGGTTGTCATGCCCTTGAAGAATCGGCCGCAGGCGCCTCGTTGCTCAGTTAGCGATTGACACCAGAGGGTCTTCCCGGTATAGATTTTTTTCTCAACAAAACGCTCTTGTCATCTCCACCTTAACCTTTAACACGAACCCCATAGTTGCTTTTCTGTGCGCGTTCGACCGGAACATGCCTGCCCGCAGAAACGACCGAACGCTTCCATCCGGGTCAGTGGCCGGGGAGTCGCAGCGAGAGTCGCGCCCCCCGGAGAAGCACCGCAATGCGCCTTTCATCAGGCAGGGCGCAGTCGGCCTCAGGAAGAACCGTGTTCGACTAACCACAAGGAGGGAATCATGAGGAAAAAGCTGCTGATCGGTCTGCTGGTGTTGTCGTTGGCCCTGGTTCTGTCGCCGCAGGGCATGAATCTGTCCCACGCCGCGAAGAAATTCGTTTCCATCGCCTCGGGGTGGGTGGTGGGCGTGTATTACCCGCTGGCGGGGGCGATCTCCAGCATAGCCCACAAGAACCTGCCCGATATCAAGATCACCGTGGAGTCCTCGGGCGCTTCGGTGGCCAACGCCAAGCTGATCGCCTCCGGCGATGCGGACATGGCCATTCTGCAGAACGACATTTCCTTCTATGCCTTGCAGGGCGTCAAACCGATGTTCGAAAAGCCTGTCGCGAACATCCGCGGCATCACCTCGCTCTACCAGGAGCATTGCCAGATCCAGGCCCGCAAAGATGCCAAAATCGCCTCCGTTAAGGACCTGAAGGGCAAGCGCGTCTGCGTCGGCCCCCTTGGCAGCGGCACCGAGCAGAACGCCATGCAGATCCTGGAGATGTACGGCATGAAGTTCGAGGATTTCAGCAAGGTCGAGCGTCTGACGGCCACGGAGTCATCGGACTACCTGAAGGACGGCCGCATCGACGCGGCGTTTTACTCCGTCGGTGTGGGCGCGGCCGGCCTGGCCGACACCGCCATGACCGTGGATTCGGTCATCGTTCCCATCGACGGCTCGAACCGCGATGCGCTGATGAAGAAATACCCCTTCTTCACCAAGGCCGTAGTCCCCAAGGGGGCCTACAAGGGAGTCGACGAGGATGTGCCCACGGTGGCGGTGATGGCGATCCTGGTGGCCCGGGCAGAAATGGAGGAGGCCATGGCCTACCAGATCACCAAGGCCATTTTCGACAACTTGAAGGACATCGAACGGGCCCACGCAAAGGGCAAGGAGCTGACGCTCGCAACAGCACTCACCGGCATGTCGATCCCGCTGCACCCGGGCGCTGAGAAGTTCTTCAAGGAAAAGGGCATCATGAAATAGTCACTGGCCGTCACCCAGCAGGAGTGAAGGCTGCCCCGCCAGGCTCAATCGGCGGGGCAGCCATGTTATGCTTTCCAGGAAGGTAATACTCGGGGCGATCTTGGCGGGGTCGGCCATGGTCGGCCTGATGTTCATCCCGGTGCAGACGCTCGAAGTGGCGAGCAGGCAGCGGGGGGAAGTCTTATGGCGGGCACGGGCTGCAGCCGGGGATGTGTTCACGTTTTCCTATATTCATTCCATAGAGAAGATCCCCGTCGAGGGGCGTTTCGCCGTTGAAACGGACGGGTGGCTGCGGGTCGTGGAGACCCGCTTTCCATCCTATGGCGCGGGGCTGCCCCTGCAGGTGACAGGCAAGAGCGCCGACGGAAAATGGATGGTGGCGGCGGGCGGAGAGCGGCTCTCCCGGTTCAGCTTTTATATTTCACCGATCAATCAGGCGTGTCTGCGCTTCGGGGATACCACGCTGGATCTGAACAACCTGATCGAATCGGGAGACGTTGTCACGGTTGCCGTGCGCGGATATCCCTATCTCCCGATGCGCTTGGGGTACAACTGAAGGACGGGATGGAAATGGAAGAGACGATCGTTCGCGACGAAGCTCTGGTGAAAAAAGCCGAAGAGATGATGGAGAAACAAGAGTTCGGGGAGCGGCGGCTTTCCGGCATTCCCTTCAAGATCACCTTCCTGATTGCCATAGCCTTTTCCTGTTTCCAGATTTACACCGCCTTTTTCGGAGTGTTGACCGCCACCCTCCAGCGCTCCGTGCACCTGACATTTGCCATTACCCTGTGCTTTCTTTTTTACCCGCTGTCGAAGAAGTCGAAACGCAAGACCATTCCGTTATTCGACTTCCTCCTGGCGGCCGTGGCAGGAGGGGTCGTCATCTATGTGACGGTATTTTATGAACAGTTGGTCCAACGGATCGGCGACCCGACGTCCGTGGACCTCGCGATGGGAATCCTGACCATTGCCCTGATCCTGGAAGCCTCGCGCCGGGCCGTAGGGCTGCCCCTGGTGATCATCACCGGCATATTCATTTTGTACGGCCTCTTCGGCCCCTACATGCCGGGGGTCCTCGCCCACCGCGGCTACTCGTTCCGCCGCATCGTCGATCACCTCTACCTGACCGGGGAGGGCATCTTCGGGATTCCGCTGTGGGTGTCCTCCACCTTCGTGTTTGCCTTCGTGCTCTTCGGGGCTATTTTCGAGAGGACCGGCGCCGGGGAGTATCTGATGAAGTTGGCCATGTCCCTCGTGGGCCACACCAAGGGCGGGCCGGCCAAGGTATCGGTGGTGGCGAGCGCCTTCATGGGCACCATCTCCGGCAGCGGGGTGGCCAACACCGCCACCATCGGGACCCTCACCATCCCCCTCATGAAAAAGGTGGGCTTCAAGCCCGAGCTTGCCGGCGGCATCGACACGGCCGCCGGCGGCAACGGCCAGCTCATGCCCCCCGTCATGGGAGCGGCCGCCTTTGTCATGGCCGAGTTCCTGGGCATCCCTTACCTGGAGGTCTGCGTCGCCGCGGCGCTGCCGGCTGTAATCGACCAGCTCGCCCTGCTGGGCGCCGTGCACCTGCTGTCCGTCAAATACGGCTTCAAAGGGGTACCGCGGGCGCAGCTGCCAAAGTTCATCCCCACCCTGGCGAGCGGGCTGCACTTTCTCGTGCCCATTTTCGTGCTCCTTTACGCGCTGGTCATCGCGCGGCTAACCCCGCTCACGTCGGCGGCCATGGCGATCGGGGTCGCCGCAACCATTTTCATCATCCGGGGAGCGATGATCAGCATGGGCATGATCCAGCCGGGACCGAAGATTGAAGCCCGTTCGCAGACCCAGTCCTGGGAGCCGCTCAAGGACAGCCTGAGCAAGATGATCGATGCCATGTTCAACGCCGCCAAATCCATGTCGGCCATCGGTGTGACCTGCGCCTGCGCCGGCATGGTGGTGGGGATGGTGAGCCTTACGGGCGCAGGGCTCAACATGACCAACATCCTCGTGGAGCTGTCGTTCGGCAACGTCTACCTCGCCATGCTCCTCACGATGGTGGCCTGCCTGATCCTGGGCATGGGGGTCCCCACGACCCCCAACTACGTCATCATGGCGACCATCATGGCGCCGGCCCTGATCGCCATGAAACCCGACACGCCCCTGATCGCCGCGCATCTCTTTGTGTTTTATTTCGGCATCCTGGCGGACGGGACCCCACCGGTGTGTCTGGCGGCGTATGCGGCGGCCGGCATCGCCGGGGCCGACCCCTTCAAGACCGGCCTCGAGTCCTTCAAGCTCGACATGCGCACCTTCCTGCTGCCCTACATGTTCATCACGGCACCGCAGATGCTCCTGATCGGGCTTGCCCCCGGCATCCTCGGCGTTTTCGAGGCGGTCTGGATTTTCATTACCGCTTCCCTCGGCATGTACGCCCTGGCGGGCGGCATGCAGGGATTTTTTATCGACGACGACACCTGGTATGAGCGAATCATTCTCATCGCTGTTGCCGTCGGTTTGGTGTGGCCCGAAATCATCAGCGACTTCCTGGGCCTGGCAGGCTTTGCTTTCGTGTATTATCTGCAAAAGAAGCGCGTCGGCCTGAAGACATCTCTCGCCGTGTGAGGTTCGCAGCCGACGAGAAGTGAAATGATCAGGGGGCATGCCACTTCAGAAGTGACCCGCGATGGGCTCGATCGTCGCCGGCGGGTTGCCGGTTCGGAGCTTGACCGGACCGGCCTGCATGTCAGCCAGACCTGGTTCGGGGGCTATCGCATAAGCGCCGGGGTCGCCGAACACGCCGCCGCAAGGACAGTAAGGCTTCCTGGCAGAAGCTGCATCAGTTCCTGTGACGCCTTCCTGCAAAGATCAAGGATGTGCGGATCGGATGCCCTATATCGTTGAAGCGGCATCCTGCCGCTATCGACCCGGGATCGATCCAAGCCCCCTATTTTGTCCTTGCGCGGCCATTCTTTTTCTGCTCAGATGACAGGCCGAAAGACCGGCTTGCCTTGAAGACCCCCAACAGAAGGAGAAGCACGTCATGAGCGACAGTATCCTGGTCACCCTTTCCTGCGGCACCGACAACCCCAACCGCGCCACCCGCGCCCTGTTCTTCGCCATGGTGGCCAAGAAGAAGGGCAAGCAGGTAGTCGTCTTCCTGCTGGACGAGGCCGTCTACCTCGCCAAGCGCGGCGTCATCCAGCACATGCGGGCTGCCACCGGAGACTCGGCCGACGACCACCTGACCTTTCTGCAGGAGTACGACGTGCCTCTGCTCGTGTGTACGCCGTGCGCCGTCACGCGCCAAGTCACCGAGGCCGACCTCGTCAAGGGCGCGCGCATGGCCAAGGGGGACGAGATGATCGATCTGGCCTGCAGCAGCACCGTGCTGAGCTTCTGATCGTAAAAGGAATCTCTGAGAGGTCAGGCATGAACAGTCGGCGTGAAATCGATGAAATACTGGAAATCATCCATGACCTGATCATTGAAAAAATCCCCTTCAACAAAGTCCTGGGCCTCACGGTGGAGTCGTTGAATCTCGACCAGGCTTCCGTGAGACTCCCGATGCGGGAGGAGCTGATCGGAAATTTTATCCGCGGTTCGCTGCATGGCGGAGTCATCTCGAGCACCTTGGACTTTATGGGGGGCCTGGTTGCATTTCTCAGTGTGCTGAAGACCATGCAGGGGCAGTCCGTGCAGGCGATGGCCGAGCGATTTGCCAAGATCGGCACCATCGACATGCGTATCGACTATCTGCGGCCGGGGGTCGGCGATTACTTTATAGCCACGGGGTACGTCTTGCGCACCGGGAACAAGGTCGCGGTGACCCGAATGGAACTTCACAACCATGAGCGGCAGCTCATCGCCGTGGGGACAGGGGCCTATGTCGTTGCATAGTTCCGGCAGCAATGGAGCCCGGTAAACGGCCCCGGCAAGCAGCCTCTGATTCAGACCTATCTCGTGGAAGCGGCGAACCAAGCAGAATTGGAGCCGCACGCATCGGGCAGCCGGTTTTCAGCTGCCGCCTTCGCAGGGGATCAGTTCGGCAGGCTCAAGCTCGGCAAGAATGGATGCTGGAGCGGGACCGGATGCTGTTCGGCTTCTGCCGGGGGTATCGGGTCACGTCAAGCGAGGGCTTTTCCGGTCCATCATAACGGCTCGAATCTGGCGGTGAAGTGCCGCAGGATCGGCGGCTCCCAGACGATCCGCATCCCCCGAATTTTGTCGCGCTGCGCGAACACCTCGGCCAAGCACTCCACCACGTAGTCCATGTGGCTCTGGGTGTATACCCGGCGCGGGATGGCGAGGCGCACCATCTCGAGCATGGCCGGCTGGAACTCGCCGGTCGCGGGGTCGGTCTTTCCGAACATGACGCTGCCGATCTCGCAGGAGCGGATGCCGCCTTCCAGGTAGAGCGCGCAGGCGATCGCATGGCCGGGATAGTGCTGCGGCGGAACATGGGGCAGGAAGGCCTTGGCGTCCAGGTAGACGGCGTGCCCTCCCGCGGGTTTGAACACCGGCACCCCCAGCGCATCGAGCTTCTCCACCACGTACTCCGTCGAGCGGATGCGGTACTTGAGGTAGTCTTCATCCACCACCTCCTCGAGCCCCTGGGCGAAGGCTTCGAGGTCGCGGCCGGCAAGCCCCCCATAGGTCGGGAACCCCTCGGTGACAATGAGAATGTTGCGCGCCTTCTGGGCGAGTTCGTCGTCGTTCATGGCCAAAAAACCGCCGATGTTGACCAACCCGTCCTTCTTGCCGCTCATGGTGCAGCCGTCGGCGTAGGAGAACATCTCCTGGGCGAGCTGCTTGACGGACCGGCCCTTGCACCCCGGCTCGCGCGTTTTGACAAACCAGGCGTTTTCCGCAAACCGGCAGGCGTCGATGAAAAACGGGATCTTGTAGGATCGGCACAGCTCGGACACCCGCCGGATGCAACCCATGGACGCCGGCTGCCCGGCGCAGGAGTTGTTGGTCACCGTCATCATCACGAGCGGAATGTGCTCTCGGCCTTTTTCCTTGAGCAGGCGTTCCAGTGCGGTGATGTCCATGTTGCCCTTGAAGTCCTTCACCAGCGAAGGGATCAGGGCCTCTTTCACGGGCAGGTCCACGGCTTCCGCCCCGCTGACCTCGATGTTGGCCCGCGTCGTGTCGAAATGGGTGTTGTTGGGAATGACCTTCCCCTGACCCCCCATGATATTAAAGAGGATTTTCTCGGCAGCCCGACCCTGGTGGGTGGGGATGATGTGCTTGAAGCCGGTCAGGTCCTTGACCGTATTTTCAAAGCGGTAAAAGCTGCGGGCGCCGGCGTAGGACTCGTCCCCGTCGATCAGCCCTGCCCACTGCCGGGCGCTCATGGCCGCGGTGCCGCTGTCCGTCAGAAGGTCGATCAGCACGTCCTCCGCCCGCACGCTGAAAAGGTTGTAGCCCGCTTTCTTGAGAATGGAGTCGCGTTCCTGGCGCGTGGTAATGCGCAGGGGTTCAACCGTCTTGATCCGGAAGGGTTCGAAGATGGTCTTGATGGCCATGAGGTGTCCTGTGGTTAGGGGTATAGGTCTTTGGCTATCTGGGTGTGAGACTGTTTACGTTTTCAGTGTACGCTGCCTGAGGTGTCCTTGGCCGGTGGGCGCTCCTTTTCGGTCGCAATCCAGTCAGCACGCATATCACCCTCCTCCGAACCAAGTCAACCGCGCATTCGCGGGAATTGCAAAAAACGCCTTTTTTTATTAGAAGTTGAACCGACCGGGACACAGAGGAACCGGGAATTCACGATGAACAACACCAACGAACTCGGACAACCCGTTGGCTTTCCGGTCGAGGGGTGGCGCCAACGTTCGCGCCCCCCGCGGAACGCGATGACTGGGCGGTACTGTGTCGTCGAGCCGCTTCAGCCCGGCATTCACGCCGCCGACCTTTATCAGGCTTACATGGAGGATAAAGAGCACCGGGTCTGGACCTACATGTCCTATGGCCCCTTCTGCACCCTTGGGGACTATCGGGGATGGCTGGAATCATACGCCACAGGCGACGATCCCCTGTTTTACGCCGTCATCGATCGGAAAACATCGCGGGCAGCGGGTGTCGCCAGCTATCTGAATATGAAGCCGGATGCGGGTGTCGTTGAAGTCGGGCACATCAACTACTCACCGCGGCTGCAAAGAACTCCCGCGGGGACCGAGGCGATGTTTCTCATGATGCGCCGGGTTTTCGATGAATTGGGATACCGGCGCTACGAATGGAAATGCGACGCGCTGAATGCGGCTTCACGCAGGGCGGCCGAACGGTTGGGGTTTGTGTTTGAGGGCGTTTTTCGCCAGGCGACGATATACAAAGGCCGCAACCGCGATACGGCCTGGTACTCGATCATCGACGCGCAGTGGCCCGGCTTGAAAAAGGCTTTCGAGCGCTGGCTTGAGCCGGCCAACTTTGATTCCCAAGGGCGCCAGATCAAGCGGCTTTCGGACTCCTTCGATCAGTGAATGCCGGCCCGGCTTTTGACGTGCTGCCGGCACTCCTGCGGGCTGATCTGCCGTTTGGCCCTTGAAGGGCCGCAGTATCAACGGAACCTAACATGATGATTACTGAAAGTCTCATCGAGGACATCATCCTGTCCCACGGCACGCGGGGCATGGACCGCATTCGGGCCGCCGTCCCGGTCGGCTATTGTGAGCGCGCCGCCGATCTGATACTCAAGAACAAGGGCCGCGTGCTCATCGGCACCGGCTTTCCCGTCGGCGGCAGCTTCGAGACGGACGGGCCCATCGGCGCGATTGCGCTGTACCGTGTTCTGGCCGGACTGGGGGATGAACCGATTTTCGGCTGCGCGCCACCGATATCGAAGGTCCTGGCCGGCGACTTTCGGACCCTGGAAATTCCGATCCTGAGCTGGGAGGCCTCCGTTCCGGTTGTGGAATCGGCGCTGGCCGACATCCGGCCGTCCGTAATCGTCTCCATCGAACGGCCCGGTGTATCCGATGACGGCCGCTACTACAATATGCGCGGCAAGGACATCAGCGACTTCCTGGCCAAATTCGATCTGTTTTTCAATCTCTGCAACTGCCCGACCATCGGCGTCGGGGACGGCGGCAACGAAATCGGGATGGGCAGCGTGCTTGCCGAACTGGCAAAGCTGCCCATCATCCCCTCGGTGACACCCTGCGATGAGCTGGTCATTGCCACCGTGAGCAACTGGGGTGTCTACGGGATCATCGCGGCCATGAGCCGCAAAGTCCACCAGGATCTCTTCAGCCTATTTGACCCGGTGGAGATCGTCCAGTATCTCGTCGACCGGGGGGCCGTGGACGGCAAAACCGGGGCCGCGGACTGCACCGAGGACGGGTTTTCGCTGGCCGTGGGACTATCGATCATCACGCGGCTGCGTGAACTGGTATCGGCATAATGAAATGGGACTCCTAAATGCATGAGCATGAGAACGATGTGAATCAACGCAATCAAACGCATGGAGGTTTGTGATGTCCGCGAATCCGCAGGAACTCAAAGGTCTGATCGACTCGACGCCCGACAAGTCCGTTCTGCTCAATCTCGCCGGGTTTTACGCGAAGCGCCAGCTGCCCGAGAAGGGCGTGGACAGCGAGGTCGTCTACGATTGCCCCCGCACCCAGGTGATGATCCGGACCGCCGTGAAGGGCACGCAGATCGGCGGCCATTTCCACACCGTCTCCGATGAGATCGTCATCGTGGTGGGCGGCCGCGGGGAGCTGCTCATCAACGGCGAGTGGAAGCCGGTGAAACAGGGCGACGTCCATGTCTGCCCGCGCGGGATCATCCACGACACCCGGGCCCTGGCGGAGAATCTGCAATACATCTCGGTCTTCACCCCGCACCTGCCGCCGGGCACCGACATCAACTGGGTCAAGTGAGCCCCGGGGCGGTTCGGGCGTCTGTGGCGCAACTTCGATATATTTTCTGGGATCATGACGGCGTGCTGGTTGACACCGAGGAATGGTACTTCCGAGCCACGCAGCGCGCGCTGGCCGAAATCGGGGTGAATCTCCAAAGAGCCGCCTACCACGAATTCCGGGCCTGCGGTGAGACGGCGTGGGGCCTGGCCCGGCAGGCCGGAGTCGGCGAACCGGTCATCGCGCAACACAGAGCGCACAGGGACAGATACTATCAGGAATTTCTCCGCAGAGAGGACATCGAGATACCGGGAGTCGAGGAGGTGCTTGCGCTCCTCAAAGACCACTATAAGATGGCCATCGTCACGACCTCGAAAAGAACCGATTTCGATCTCATTCATCGATCGCGCTCCATTGTAAAACACATGGAATTCGTGCTCACGGTCGAAGATTACGAAAAGGAAAAGCCGGCGCCGGAACCCTATCTTTCCGCCCTGAGGCGCTTCGGGGCTGCGCCGGGCGAGGCTGTAGTTGTGGAAGACTCCGAGCAGGGGCTGAAGGCCGCGCGGGCCGCTGGCATCGAGTGCATCATCATACGGAACCATTTCTTCGCCGGCTCGCATGACTTCGCAGGCGCCCGGCGCGTCATCGCCTCGATCCGCGAGTTGCCAAGGGTGCTGTCCGCCTGGCGCGTCGCGGCACCGGACATGTGACTCGAAGCCATCTCAAAAAAAAGCAGATCACGGCGAAGGGCAAGGCGCACGCCGATGAAAAAGTGCCGCAACCGCGGCAGACTGATATCAATCGGCCCTGAATATGAGGCGCGGTTTCAGTCCGTATGTCCATGGCGCCCCGGAATTTTTCCAGCCGTTTCTCAGGCGTTTGCCGTCGAAATAGCTTTCTGGGTCTCTAACCAAAGCGCCTTCAAATCCATCCATGATATTTACGACATTGGTGAAACCAGCCTCGGTGAGTTTTCTTGCAGAAAGTGTGCTCCGCCCTCCGGATCGACACATGACAAATATCGCATCGTCAAGTTTGAATTTACTCTTCACCATCTCCACAAAATTTGGGTTGTCTCTCATTCGATATTCTTTTTTGTTCTCATCCCAGACATGTTCCATAAATTGAGAGGGAATATTATGAGCCATCGAGGCATGGCCGACGTAAACATATTCTTCGGGCGTGCGGCAGTCGATGATGATCAGTTTATCCGGCTCATCTTTCCACTTTTCGTAGGCGTCTTTAGCGGAAACGCCGGGAACAGGCTTCGGTGCCGGTTCGCTGATTTGGGTCGAAACGATGTTCACTGCCGAGACAGGAGACTGGGTGATCTGCCCACCGGCAGATGGGCAGACCTGCAGCAGTGAGAGCAGAAAAAACAGGCTGATGAAACCCTTTCTCATCATGGCATCATACCATCTCCGATTGTGATGCCTCGCGAACCCCTCCGGCACCCAGCCGGTGAACATGGACCGCAGCGCGGGCCCCTCGCCTTTGGCGATGGCTGCCATAAAGACATGCACCAGAAGCCCGGCCGTGACAAACCCCACAATGGCAAAATGGATGAGAATGGACCACTGCACCAGTCCGGGATCGTTAAGGGCCCTCGAAAAAGCCATGATGAAACCGCTTGCTGCAATCAATGCCCCGCCCAGGACAGCAGGTATCGCGAATAGCTTCTGGCCGACGTTGTAGAAGGGCTGGTCCGGAAGGGTTGAATCGGCGCCCATCTTTTCCAAGAATCGGGTCGGCAGAGTCATCACCAGGGATTTAATTAGAAGCCAGTGCACGTCGTCCCGAACCGAAAACGAGAAAACTTCCTTTAAGAAAGGGAGCGTCTCCGTTCTCAGAAAGACGAGCCCGTAAATGACAATAATCCCTGCCCAGAGAAACCCGCATGCTTCGTGGACAACGAGCAGCGTCTCGGGGGATCCGAAAACCGTATGCATTAGCCTCGGCCACCACATTCCCAGAGGCTGCAGACCCGGGTTATCTATCAACCCCGCCCCTGTCCCCAGGAGAAAAAACCAGCATGCGGTGTTGAACCAATGCAAGAATATGGCCTTGGTGCTGTGCCGTCTAATCATTCGGGGTTTCATCATCAGGTCCCTTACCCATCTCTTGTTTGGCCTCATTCGGACCGGTGTGACCTTGGTCGCGGTGTTCACTATTCGGGTCGGAAAACAGTTGTTTTCCGAGCATGACCAACACTGCCAACCCTGTCATTCCCACGACCGCCTTGACAATCGGGTTGAAAAGATCCCGCCACAGGCGTATGGCCTCCGGGACATTAGCCTCCACCGGCCAATCGAGCGGAGAGGTTTTTTCCAGATAATAGATGGCGGGTTCCGTGTCGGTTTTTTTGTTTATCACCCGCACGGTGGGCCTGGCTTTCAGCACACGCGAAATTTCGCTGGCTGCGTCGGCCATATTGCCGAAGATTCTCGCGCGCGTGGGGCATGTCTCCACACAGGCCGGGCTCCTGCCTTTCCCGATTCGGCCTTGACAGAAATCGCATTTGTCTACGATCCGCTTGCCGGGATGGCGGAATCGCGCCCCGTAGGGACACGCCGGGATGCAGCTGCCGCAGGCGATGCACAGCTTCGGGTTCACCCGAATGATGCCGTTGGTTTCGTCCTGGTAGGTTGCGCCGGTGGGACACGCATCGACACAGGTGGGGCGCTCGCACTGCATGCAGTTGCCGGGCTGGTAGTGGACCCCGGCACCGAACTCCCACGGCCCCGGACGAATCCAATTGCGCTTGAAATTGGCTGGGACTTGATGGGTGAGCTGGCAGGCGACCACGCAGGCGAGGCAGTTGATGCAGCGCGAGGAGTCAATCACCATTGCATATCGTTTATTCATGTAACCGCCGCTGGGTGATTTTCTATCGTTGTGCGACCGGAAGTATCACCCTTTGTTAATCTTCACGAAGCCTTGACCAACCTACAGCCGAACCCGTTGAACTGGGCTGAAACCTTATCCCAGTAGTTGGGAATGATGGTGTTGATGGTTACTCCCTGATTGCCAGGAAATGGGCTTTTAGGAGACGGATATGAAGGAGTCCAGATGACGTCGGGTAAGATCGCCATGCTCAACTTCACCTTTGCCTTCAATTTGCCGATCTTGGTCTCGATCCAAGACCAATCGCCGTCGTTTATATCCAGTTCACGAGCCGTTTCAGGATTGATGTGAACAACATTGCCTTCCGAAAACTGCGCCATATAAGACGACCAGTTCGTGTAGGAGTGATGCCAATGCTGCACAACCTTACCCTGAGTGAATATGAGAGGAAATTTACCGTATTCATGACTTTTCGGATTCAACGGGCTTCCTTCGGGTTCTTCCCATCGTATGGTCCCCATTGGTTTTGAGTTCAGCAGAACTTTTCCATCTGGGGTGGGAAACTTGCCATCCTTGAAGATAGAACCCTTGCTCTCGGGTTCATCACGAGAAAAACTCGGCCAGGTAATTCCGGTATTGCTCGCCTTGACCCGTTCAAGTTCCAGACCCTTCCACGACGGAATCGTTTTCCGGAAGGCTTCATAGAGTTTTTCCGGGGTGTCGAATGAGGGAAACTTCTCCGGACTGACTTTCTTCCCCAAATCGGTGTAGAACCGAAACTCATCGACGACATCTGCGGGTTTTTCGATAATTTTACTGCGCCACAACACCTGCCGCTGGGAGCCATACATCGAACCGCTGGTTTCAAAGGGCATGCATCCGGGGATGATCACATGCGCGAGTTCGGCTTCCTCATTCATGAAAAAACCACGGCAAACGACCAAACCGACTTTAGAAATTGCCTCCTTGACGGCGTTGGCGTCTGGATAGCGCCGGTATGTGCTGTTGAGGAGCAGAACATCCACTTTCCCGTTTTTCATGTTGTAGAGAATTTTTCTGAACGCAAGTCTGGGAGACATCACCGGATCGGTATAATGTTCGAGGAACTCCTCCTCTCCCCCGGGCTTTCCTCCAAGCACATCCATGATTCCCTTTCCGGGCCCGTCCAGGTTGTTGGTGATCGCCTGAAGGGAGACGATATTGCGTATCGTCTGCAAGCCATTCGTGTACCTCGCCAGAGACCCTCCAAGCCATACCAACGTGCGAGGGCTTGCGCCAAGCCTCCTTGCCAACTGCACGATTGCTTCCTCGGGCAGCCGAGTGATTTCAGCACTCTTTTGCGGCGTATATTCCTGAACCGCTTGAGAAAGATCTTCGAAGCCCGTGATGCGCGCACTGACGTATTCTTTGTCGAAAAGATCTTCCTTGATCAGGATATGCGCGATTCCGAGCGCAAGGGCCCCGTCCGACCCCGGCCTTGGTGTGATTTGCAGGCTGCAAAGATTGCTCGTGGCCGTGCGCCGTGGATCGATATAGATAATCTCAACTCCCTTTTCTTTGGCCGCTAAAAGCCAGCGCGTATATGTCGGGTAGATCTCAGCAAGATTGAGACCCCACAGCACTAGGATCTTGCTGTTCATCATCTCGTCCATATTGGTGGTGGAATTGGCCGTGCCAAGGCAGATTCTAAGGGCCGCGGAAGTGCTTGCGATACATGTCTCTCCAGGCGAGCAGGTATCGGGAAACCCAGCAATTCGAAGCGCCATCAGCGCCGCCAGTTCGCTCTCCCGCGACTCCCACAGGGGCATGAAAAGCGCAACGCGATGGGCAAAGTCTTCGGGGTTGCTGCGTTTGACTTCCAGGATACGATCAGCGATTAGCTGGACCGCATCGGCATAACCGATTCGCTTCCATCCGTTTCCGTCCCGCAGAAGCGGATTGAGGATCCGATGCGGACTATAGGTCAGTTCTACAAGCGATTTTCCCTTTGGGCACATGGCCCCACCGGTCCAGTAATTTTCCGGATTGCCGAACACGTTGACCACCTTGCCATCGCGGACCTCAACCTTGGTGGTGCAACGCACTTGGCAAAGGGCGCAACAGCTGGGGAATTCAGTGCTCGGGCCGGTATCGGCCAAAGCGGCCTTCAGCTCCGGCACGGGGCTTCCGGCAAGTCCGCCCAACATCGGGCCACCTATCGCCAAAGCGCCGGTTTTTAAGAAACTTCGACGACCGAATTCAACCATTTTATAGATTATCCCTTCGTTGATACGCGTCGGGCTTTCTCAAAAAACCTTGCAAGCGCCCGAAACGTTTCAGCAACTTTTGATACAAATGGCCTGTGGAAGCATTCAGGCGCTGTCTGTCTTCAGCCTGCCTTGACCAGCCTGCAGCCGAACCCGTTGAACTGGGCCGAAACCTTATCCCAGTAGCTGGGGATGATGGTGTTGATGCTTACCCCCTGGTTCCCCGGGACCGGGCTTTTGGGAGTCGGGTGCGAGGGCGTCCAGACGACGCCGGGTAAGATGCCGCCGCTCAACTTCACTTTCGCTTTCAGTTTCCCGATCTTGGTCTCGATGTAGACCCAGTCGCCGTCGCCTACACCCAAATCACGGACTGTTTCCGGATGAATCTGGACGAGGTTGCCTTCCGAAAACTGAGCCATGTAGGACGACCAGTTCGTGTACGTGTGCTGCCACTGATGCACGACCTTCCCCTGCAGAAAAATCAGCGGGAACTTGCCATACTCCTCACTGCTCTTGTTCATGGGGCTGCCCTCTGGCTCCTCCCAGCGGATCGGGCCAAGCGGTTTGAAGCTGAGGTGCACCTTGCCGTCCTCCGTCAGAAACCGCCCATCGCGGAAGATGGACCCCCTGCTCTCGGAGTCCTCTGCAGAAAAGCAGGGCCACGTAACGCCGGTCGGGCTCGTTTTGAGACGCTCCAGCGTGATGCCCTTCCAGGATTCATCCGATTGGCGCACCAGTTCATAGAGATCCTCGGCGGACTTTATTGCCGGGAAGCGGTCCGGAAGCAGCCGCCGCCCTAAGTCTATGTAAAATTTCCAATCTTCGGATGTTTCGCCGGGCTTCTCCACAGCTTTGCTGCGCCAGACCACCTGGCGCTGGGCGCCGTATTGAGACCCATCGCTCTCAAACGGCATGGTACCCGGAATAATCAAGTGGGCCAACTCGGCCTCCTCGTTCATGAAGTGGCCGCGGTAGACCACGAACCCCACCTTGGAGATGGCCTCTTTGGTCGCGTTGGCATCCGGATAGCGCCGGTAGGTGGAGTTGAGGAGCAAAACATCCACCTTGCCTCTCTTCATGTTGTAGAGGATCTTCCTGATGGAAAGACCGGCTTCCAAGTCCGGGGCGCTGTAGTGTTCCAGGAATCTCTCCTCGCCGCCGGGCTTGCCTCCCTGCACGTTCATCACCCCTTTGCCCGTGCCATGGAGGTTGTTGGTGACGGCCTGCATTGCAATTATGTTGCGGACGGTCTGGATGCCATTGGTATAACGGCAGAGAGACCCGCCAAGCCAGAACATGGTGTGGTTGCTTTTTCCTAACAGCGTCGCCAGCCGGACTACTTCCCCTGGCTTCAGCCAGCTGATCTCGGCCACACGTTCAGGGGTGTAAGCCTCGACAGCTTTTTCCAGCTCATCGAAGCCATTGACCGCTGACGCCACATAGTCTCGATCAAACAGGCCCTCTTTGAGAAGCACGTGCAAGACGCCCAGAGCGACCGCGCCGTCCGTTCCGGGCCTTGGCATGAGATGCAGATCGCAGAAGTTGCTGGTGGGGGTCTTGCGCGGGTCCAGGTACACGATGTGAACGCCCTTTTCCTTCGCCGCAAGAATCCACCGCATGTAGGGCGGATAAATCTCAGCGATGTTGGCCCCCCAGAGCACCAGCGTTTGGGCGTTCAGCGCCTGGTCCAGGGTTGTTGTCGAATTCATCGTACCCAGGCAGATGCGCAGCACGGTGGCCGCACTGGCGATGCAGGCATCTCCAGGGGTGGCGGCGTCCGGAAATCCGGCCATGCGCAGCGCCATCAGCGCTGCCAGCTCGCTCTCGCGGGATTCCCAGAGGGGCATGAACAGAACGACCCGATGGGCGAAGTCTTCCGGGAAGTTCTGTTTTACGGCGAGGATGCTCCTGCCAACCAGGTCCACGGCCTCAGCGTAACTGATCCGTTTCCATCCCCCGCCATCACGCACCAGCGGATATAGAATCCGATCCGGGCTGTTGGTAAGCTCCACCAGTGATTGGCCCTTTGGGCACATGGCCCCGCCTGTCCAGAAATTTTCGGGATTGCCTGAGACGTTGAATACTCGCCCATTGCGAACTTCGACTTTGGTGGTGCAACGCACTTGGCAGAACTGGCAGCAACTGGCTAATTCACGGTCCGGGTCGGGATAGACCGCAGAGGCAGCATGCGACGGAACAATCCCGCCGGCAAGTTTACCCAACACAGGGCCGCCGAGCGTCAGAGCACCGGTTTTAAGAAAATTGCGACGGCTGATTTCCGACATTTTTTCGATAGCCCTTTCGTTTAACCCATATGGGCCACAGATCCTAAGGCCAACACGTCCCGAAAGGTTTCAGCAGGCAACGACTTGAGCCGAAAGCTTGCGGCGAAGATCTGTTGCCAAGCTGCGCTTGAGCAGGGGGAAAAACCTTGTTTTCTCCAACGGGATATAGACGGCTCCGCTTTTTTCCTCGCGGGCCAAATAAGCGATGGCGGCGGCGGGGTCATCGGTCTCAACCGGTATGATCTCGGCTGCAATCCCCTTGGCGTTTGCGCGCTCGCGGACCGCCTGTGCCGCATCGGCTGCTTTCTGCAGGGCTTCGCTGCGGACGTGCAGCAAAAATGCTCGCTTCGAGGGGCGGGTATTGATCACGTCCGTGTGGCCGTAGTGATAGAGAAACGAGTCCACGATGGAAATGATGACGATATTCCGCGTAGAAGAAAGAGCGCTTCTGAAGGCTGTCTCCTCGGCCTTGGCGTGATCACCGGCGCCCACTACGAGAAAAATCTTCGAGTTCATTCTAATAAAGCCCCATCGACTGCAGGATCCATAGAAGGACCACCGACCCCACCCCGAGAGCCATCGCAACGTAGTCATCTGCCCTGTGGCGCAGCAGCTTCGCCTCGGATTCCCTTTCGACCTTTTTCAGGTCGTCCTGAATTTCTGAGCCGGTTGAACCGCTGTCTGGACTGTTGGCCATCAATGCCTCCTTATTTCATGAACCCCGACTTCCAAAACACATAGATCAATCCGAGCGCCGCGACCACTTTCAACGTCCCGGCAGCGTAACCTACCGCGATTCCCGAAACGCCGGCCTTCATCATGTCGGAAAATTTCGTCTGCATCCCGAGCCCCACAAAGCAGAGCGTGAAAAACCAGGTCATCATAACCTCCATGGCCTGAGTGGCGGGCTTCGGCCAGAGGTGCAGGCAGTTCATGGCCCAAACCAGGATGAACCCGAAGACGAAGATGGGGAATTTCTCCTTCACCACGACCCAGGCGCTGATCTTCTCCTTCTTGAATTCCTGAGTCAGCGCCAGGAAATAAATGAATAAGACCCCCGCCGGAATGAGCACGATCCGTCCGATGTTTGCGAACCCCGCGACTTTTCCAGCCTCGAAGCTGTAGTTGAAACCCGTGGCGATGACCTGAGCGGAATTGGGGACCCCGGTCGCGCTGAGAATTCCGAAGTGGTAGGGCGGAATTTCAAGCAACCGGCCAAGTACGGGCATCCCGAAAAGGCACACAAGGCCGAAGCTCACCAACGCTGCAATGGCATAGGCCACTTCTTCGCTCTTCGCGCGAACCATCGGCGCAATGGCCACGGCCGCCGAAACGCCGCACAAGGAGAAGGCTGCGGCGAGAATTGCGGTCAAGCGCGGTTCGAGCTTGAACAGTTTGCCAATAAAAACTAAAGCGGTAGCGCAGCCAAAGACCATGATCACCATAACGAGGATGCTCTGGCCACCCAGCCGCACCAGATCGCGCAGCATGTATTGCGATCCCAGCATGATGATGCCGGTGTTCATGAAAACAGCGGTGTAGGAGAGCCCCGGTTCCCAGCTTTTAGGGACTCCGATGATATTGCGGATCAGCAGGCCGACCGTAAGCCCGATCACGACATAGTTGAAATGCAGGAGGTCGATAAAAAGGCCTTTGCCGTAGATAGGCGGCAGAACCTGGTCCACGTATCTCAACAGCTCGTAGACCGTGAAAGGCCAGGGCACGCCCGGCAGACCGCAGATCACGGAGAGGGTGACAATAGCCAGAAGCCCCGGCCAGCTGTTCTTGAATGTCGGCAGGGAACTCCACACGGAAACTTTATGGAGCGTTGCTTCGACCGGGGCTGAAATTATCTGGGTGGTCATAAACCATGGTCTCCAATCTTCCGGGAATTGTCGGAACGAATGGTGCGGCCGGTCCGGCGGGACTCCAAAGCCGCAGCCATACCATCCTTTCTTCCGGCTCAGAGGAGCCGCCATCGCTCCCGGTATGAGAGTCTGTCAAGCAAGGTTTTTCGCAGGAAATTTTCGGTTGTTCCATTGACCCCGACCATCACATCCAGGTTGTTGCGCGGCAGCTCCGCCAGGTTGGGGGTCTTTCGTCCTTCGTTGTCCTCGATGTGCCAGGCATTGATGGATTCGCCGTCAAAATCGTCGACAACGATCTTGAAATGGTTTTCGGGTCCGACAAACGTATTGTTCTCTGCGTCGAGAACAATCGCCTCGGGATTGTCCAGAATGACTTCGTTCAGCATGTAGCAGTGGCCACAGACATCCGGGCGCAACACGAAACGCGGGTCTCCGGGCCACGGCTTGTCGCGCTCGTACTTTTTGCAGTCCGTGGCGATGAAAAGGGGCACGACGCCGTTTTCGAACTGAGTCGGCAAGGCAAGCTCGATGTGAACGTCTTCGTGCTGCATCATCACTCTCTGCTGCGAAGGGCCGTATTGCGGCAGCGTATCGTAAAGGTCTTCAGTCAGGGGGCCGAGCGTTTTAACCGCCACCTCTTTGCCGCCGGAGTCAACCAAGGACAGTTTCACCGTTTTCTTGGATGGGTCCACTTTTTTGACATGTAGGACTAATCTGCCGACAGCTTTGGTTTCGCCGGATTTCAACTCAATTCGCTGTGGGGCCTTGTAGGAAACCGTGAAGGAGTCGAGCCCTGGCGTGCCCATCTCGGCCACCTCGATGAAGTCCGGACTGATCCATTTCGGGATGAGGTAGGTGGCTCCCTCGGCAAAGATCTCGGGAAGATGAAATTCAAATCCCTGCTCCGCGCGCCCCTCCGGAGGCAGCGGGCGTCTTGCCATGTCGAAGTACCCTGAAAAACCCGGTGCCGCGATCATGTTGGCCCCCCAGGTGTTCCCGGAGTATTTGGTTACCCGCATTACGGGACAGGGTCTTCCCCAGATGAGGTCGGAATGAGTGTATCGCAGCGCCTTGCTCCCGTCCCCCAACGGCACATCCTGCCAGAACAGGCGGTTGCCGTCGCCCATGAGGGTTTCTTTCCAGAGGTCGATACGGAAGTTTTTCTTGACCACCAGATAGCTTTCCGTGCTCAGCAGGTAGGCTTGGCGCCCCAAGATAACCGTCGACTCCCCGGCCAGCGGGCGGATATTTCTGGCGTTACGTGAACTGTAGAAAAGGCCGCGCGGCGGGATGATGATCTTCCCGCTGCGGTAGTCCACATAACTGCTGCGCACGACCAGTGTTTCCGAAAGGGTCAGCTTCTCATCGCTGCGGTTGCGCACGATCTTGCGCACGAAGCCTTTCATTTTCGGAACGAAAGCGCAGCTGCGGTCGGGGGCGAACCATTTCGCCGACGGGATCACCGGCGGGTAGGATGTGAAGCGGGATTTCACGACCGGCACGCCGTAGGAAGGATCCGCCAGGCGCTGCAGAAACGTATCCTCCATGACGGAGACCACCAGTTCGCTGCGGCCGATAAATAAATCGATGTTGTCTCGCCCGTCCTTCCAGAGCACGAGATTATCTGTGCGCCTGAACGTCGAGTCGCGCACATAGTAATCCTTGACCACTTCGTTTTCGATGTCTCCGATGACCAGATTGAAGTACTTCCGGTCCCATACGTCCGATATTTTGATCGGGCCGGCAAAGCTCTGCTGTTCTTTGCTGAGTGCGAAGGCCTCCTTGTTTTCGAGCGTCATGCGCTTGAGCATACCCGTCATCAGATCAGGCTCCAGCCTGACGATGTAGCGGTCATCTCTCGGCCACGGCTCGCCATTTTTCACTTTGACGAGGTTATCGTAGATCAGAAACGAAACAGTGCCTTCCTCCCATCCATAGGGAGTCCCGTTTGACCACGGCACAAGATCAGACCCCTTGAGCCAGGACGGGTTGGTGACAAGCTCGATGTGCAGATCCAGATTGAGGTCGGTCAGGCACATCTCCTCCTGCCGGGCCACGTGATATTCCTGCTGGGCCGATGGGATGAGAAGCTTGGAGGCCAGCAGCGTATTGCCGCTCCAGTCACGCACCTCCACCAGAATGCCGTTTTCTTTCCGGTAGGCATAAATGCGTTTGTTCCAATGCCAGCGAAAGCTCTCCTGCTGGATGCTGACCACGTGAGGCCTGTCCAGTGAGAAGACGGCATCGGTGATGGTGGGGTATTCAACGCTGGCGAAATGTGCCTCTGAATAGGTGATGTTGTTCGCCGTGAGCTTGGTCAACCCGTGCAGATAAGAGCGGGACATGAAGAACTCTTTCTGTTGGGGGTTGATCCCCTCGGAAAGGTTCAGCTGTTTGGCCTTCTCGGGCTCCGGGAAGGATGTCGATAATGGCATCTCCGTAGACCATCCGCCCGACGGTGCGATAAGGGCGAATTCACCATAGGGTTTGCCATAGTGGTCCGTTGGGTATTCGTACCACAGGCGATAGCCCCCGGGGTCCAGAAGCGCCTTCTCCCCCTTTTTGACCTTAACGCTGCGCTTGATGACTTGGGCGGTTGACATGCGCAGGAGGTAGGCTTCCTCACCGAGCAGCAGAAATGGGGACTGCGCAAGAGGTCGGGCGTTCTCAGAGGTGCTGGAGGCGTAGAAGAGCCCTCCGGCAGGCACGCGGACGGTCCCGTTCTCCACCTTGCTGTTGCGCAGAACGATGCATTCGGCCAGGTCGGCTTTCTGCCCGTAATGGTTTTGCATCGTCGCATTCACCAAGCCGCCGAGTTCGGGGATGTAAGTTGCGTTCTCCGTCGGCGGGAGGCCAAGTGCGATCTCGTCCTGTGCTGCGGATACGGGTGGGGTTGAGACCAGCACCGCAAAGATGCCGAGGACCAGCCATCCGGCCAAACGCGCCAGAAGGGCCGAACGGATAGTCCAGACGTTCAGCATGTGCATGCGTCTCCTCCGATGCCCTCCAGAATCAGAAAGGGTTTAATCCGCCTGAGCAGATCGCGGCTGAAACCCTCGACCTGAAGCAGCTCCTCAAGCGTCTGGAAATCACCATTGTCCTGCCGGTACTTCAGGATTTTCTTGGCCAGATCCGGTGAAACCAAGGGCACGTTGGTTGTGAACTCCTCCGCCGTGGCCTTGTTGATATTGACCGTTTTCCCGGTGATTTTTTCTTCATTTTTCGGCTGCTGAGCGGCAGCCGTGCCGATTCCGTTTGCGGAGAAAACTACTAGCACCGCCAATATCAAAATGGAAACCATCACTCGCTTCATTTCTCGCCCTCCACGGATTTGAGAACCCTCTCCCGGTTCGCGCTCATCGGCCAATAGTTTGATCAACATTTGGATGGGCTAAGAGGCGCATCTTCGTCCTCTTCCTCAAGCGCCTCACCCGGGCGTGGCAGGGTGTAGAGGTCGCCTTCAGCCCCGACCTGCGGCTTGATCTGCGTGAACACCTCTTTGGTGATACCGGGAACCTTGAGCAGGTCTTCGGGTTTTTTGAAAGGGCCTTTTTCCTGCCGATATTTTACGATGGCCTCTGCAATCGACTCGGTTATCCCCGGGGCCTTGACCAGGTTCTTTGGGGACGCCAGGTTGAGTTGAATCCTGCTTTCGCCCAAACCGCCCGTGTGTCCCTTTTGCTTCTGTGCCATGGAAGGCGCTGCCGACCACATGCATACCAGTAAGGTCGCCAGCATGATAAATGTTGGTTTGATTCTCATGATCATTCTCCTTTCTGCACTTGCATCATCCGCGTCGACCGGCCGGTTTCGTCCGCCGCGCTATTTTTTGGTGGTGAGGTCCTTCACTCGCAGTTTCGCGTTGTCGGGCGGAATAATCGCCTCCTCTTTGGGCTTTTTCAGTTGTGGCACGTAGTCGTAGGGCACACGGTAGGTGCGGTAGACCATGTTGTAATTTTCCTTCGGCTGGTAGTAGGGGCTGATGTACTCCCACACCGTCTCGTAGGTGGGGCTGACCTCAAACAAACGGCCAACCGACCCTTCGCATATCAGGGTGTTGCCATTCGGCAACCGCTGAGCCGAGCTGACGTAGTCGCTGAAGAATTTCGACATGTCACGATACCCGGCTTTGTTGGCATCGTATTCCCAAACGACCTTCATATTAACAGGATCGATTTCGACAATCCGCGAATAGTCCCTGCGGGCGTTGTTCATGCCGTAGGGTGCGGTCGGGTTGGGGGCACCGAAACCGGCGAAACCACCGTTGTCAAAAATCAGTATATTGCCTTCCCCCGGAAGCCCCTTGGGGATGACGTGGGCATGGTGCAAACCAACGGTGCAGCCTATTTCGCGCAGTTCTTTGGTGGATTCGAAATCCGGCCCCAGGTGCCAGACGATCTTTCCAGTCCGGTGGTCAATGATGCCGGTGGTATTGGTCTGCCGCCCATCGTAAATGATGTTGTCCGGGTGAAAGCGCTCATCCCCCTGATCGTACCACTTGTTGGGGCCGACCCAACTAGCAGTATTGAGGTGGATCCAGTCGCCCCCGACCATACCGGGTGTGCGCGACATCACGTAGTTGGGGTAACGATACATGGTATTGCGGGCTTCGATTGAGAACCCCATTTCCTCGATGTGATCGCTGGCCAACCATTGCCAAATAATCTGACCGCTTTCATCGACGATGTAAATAATGTCATCGAGCAGGGGTTTATCCGAAATTTTCGGCTTTTTGACGATCTTGTTGGAAAGGATCATCGTCTTGCCCTTGTTAACGTCTGGTTCCAATCCCGGAGCGTAATATCCGACCGGATTGCCTTCTCGCTCGAAATCGTGGTGCATGCCTGCATTGGGCAATCTCCACACGATGTTGTCGTTCCAATCGGCAATGGCCAAATCGTTGGAGTCCTCGTGCCCGATGATTCTTCCCTCCTTTCCGGTAGCGCCCATGATGTGCCCTCCGGGCAGCATCTTAACCGGGTGGTCAACATTGCCAACGTTTTTCCACTGACGCACGACGTTGCCACGCATGTCGATTAGGAAGGCCCCAAAATTGTCCACTGAAAAAAGTGTGTAGCCGTTGTATGCTTTTTCGGGATTGTAGATGGTCGTGCCATGGGGGAAAACCGATGGGTAGGCCAACAGCGAGGAAGCGCTCGCACAGATCAGCAGCAGTGTCAGGATGGCCAGATTTTTTCGCATTGCTCAATCCTCCGTCAGAGCCAGTTCTTGGGATGGCGATTCGCTTTAATAGGCCTTGAGGCCGCCAGGACCTTCGCCCAGGTCAAACCATGCCTTGAGATGCTTCATCCATGCCTCGCGGCTATCGACTCGGGCCGCAGCGGCGGCATCGGCGTTGCTCCCTGCAAACACCAGCACCTTTTGACCGGGCTGCCACACGTTTTCTTTCATGAACATTTTTTTTGCCCCGGGCTTGGACAGGGCGTCCGCCTCGGCCGATCCAACCACCTCGGTCACCAGCTTCTGAATGGCCGGGTCGTCCATGCCACCCTCAATGGTGATGAAAAAATTGCTCTTCACTTTGCCGAAATCAGCGGGTGCAACGGGATCAACGGAAATTTCATTCTTTTTCAGAAAATCCACCCAGGCCTGAGCCTTGGATAAACTGGTCTGGTTGACAACCAGCTTCATCACATCCTCCGCCTGCACCAGCGCGGCAGGCAGGATTACCATCAAAATCATTACACACCCCATCACCGCCTTCACTTGTAATTTCATCATCGCCTCCATTGCCGTTTGCATTGCTTTCTTCTTTAAGTCAAATAATCAAATGAATTTTTGGTTGAACGGTTACGCCATATCGAGTCGTATGTCCTTTTCGCTCTGACGGCCGTTTTTATAATCCCCTGCAGCATAGGCCAGGCCAGCTCACCTCTTTTTCATAATATCAAAATCCATGCCCTCGCTGGTTCTATTTGTTGAATTTTACTTTACCTGCTGATTTTATGCTGTATTTTGATTAATCGATGGGCCTGGTTCTGCGTAGACCGCTGTTTGCGCCTGTAAGCCCTCCCTCACAGGTGAGCGGGAAGGCGCACACTAAACAGTTATCCCGCCCGATGATGAGAGAGTGGCGGCAGAAGGATAGCGAGAGTTTGGACAACATTTCAAAAGGTTTTGCCCAAGTCGGCCCGACAAGGATGCCAAATCTAAGAAATGGCATGGTTTTAGTATCCTTACAGGCCGATCACAGATTTTGACAAAAACACAAGTGACCGTAGATGCGTAAAAATGATGAGACGATCTTTCTGCAATAGAAGCCCCGGGCTAGCCGCTGTCGTTCTCGTTTCGATTTTGATCAATGTCGTGGCCTTTCACATCCAAAGCTCATCCCTATTTGCTCAAACTCTATCCTCTACCTCTGCCTTCCTCTTTCTGCATCCCTACTTGAGCAAGCCAACGCACACGTCCATAGCGGTCAATCTGGTGGCGGGGGATCGACAAACGATCCTGCGGGTCCGCTTCCAAGAGGCGAAGCACGACATACCGGCAGATACCTGGGAGCAACTGCCGGAAATATCGCTTGGACCTAATACGTCTGCAGAGGTGAACATAGCTCCCTTGAAACCTGACCGCTTATATCGCTATCAGCTGGATGCGCGGTTTGCGGAAGAGAATGAGTTTCACCGCGTCGTCGAAGACTCCTTCCGCACCCAGCGGTCTGAAGTTGCGCCTTTTTCATTCGCGTTGATTTCCGACGCCCACATCACACCATTCACCAAGGATCGGACCCAGGTCCTGTCCCAGGTATGCGCCGCCATCGGTGCAAGGCAACCCGAATTCCTGCTCATGTTGGGGGACAACATCCAGACCTTCACCAGCCACGGTGGGCCGATGGCCGAGGAAAGTTTTGGCGCTCTGCTCTATTCCCACCTGAGAAATGGACTGGGGAGGCTTCCGGCGTCCGTGCCCGTTTTCACGGTGTTGGGCAACTGGGAGGGCGAGAACGGATGGCATCCCGCCCGGGAGCGTGCTTGGGCTAAAAAGGCGCGTATGACTTTCTTGCCAAACCCCGGCCCGGAGACCTACCCGGAGGGTGGGAGCGAAAACCAGGATTACTACGGGTTCTCCTGGGGAAACACCCTGTTTCTGATCCTCAATGTCACGGGATACACAACGAACGATCACGCGCATGGCTCGCCGGTCGGCAAGGCGGATGATTGGACGCTCGGCCGGCAGCAGAAAACCTGGCTCCTGGAACGTCTTTCAAACTCCAAGGCGCGTTGGAAGCTGATCTTCATCCATCACACGGCCGGTGGGAAGGCAGGCGATGACCTCAACTCCCGCTACGGGCGCGGGGGCGGCCGGGCAGCGCACATCGGAGAGCAGGCCGGTATCCACCAGTGGATGCGACGATACGGGGTGCAGGCTCTGTTTTACGGACACGATCATGTCTTCACCGATATGGCGGTCGACGGAATCCATTACATTTGCGTGGGAAGTGCCGGCGCGCCATGGAAGTTTACGGAGTCGGAAACGGGCTACAACCGTTTCTGGACACCATCCGGCTACACGTGGGTGGATGTTGATCAAAAAGCCCTGAAGGTATCTTTTATCGAACCACGGTCTGCGGGGGGAGGGGAGAATATTCTGCATTCGTTTGAAATCACATCAAAATGAGGCGAATTTGCCGAACGCCTCAGACTGGGGTGGTCTCTCCTTTCAAATTCGCCATGGCCTCGGTGGACAGGGAAGAACATGTAGGATAAAATCGCGGCATGCGAAAATTACTCTTCTTCATCACCCTCCTTGTACTGTTGCAGCCCTTGGCAGCCTTGGCGGCCCCCCAAAAAACCGTCAGAGTGGGAGTTCGCCCATTCTCGCCCCCTTTCTGTTTCTATAAAGATTCCGGCAGCAAGCCACAAATCCGTGGTGTGGCCGTTGACTTGTTGAAAGTAATCGAAAAGATAGCGCCTTATGAATTTCAGTTCATCCCTTCCGCCGACATTAGCCATAGGAGAGAACTCCTCGAGCAGGGAAACATCGACGTGATGGCTTTTGGAATGATCCCTTCCGGTCCTGGTCGGAGAGGACTTTATATTCCTGTGCACCTGGAAATCCAAAGGCGGCTCTTTGTCAACGCATCCTGCAAGACAATTGTCTGCAACGATGATTTGCTCAACAAAAAAGTTGCCGTCATCATGGGGGACGATTTTGGGCCTTTCGTAGCAAATGTCCAACCACAAGATATCTTTGTCATGCGCACGCCGGAGGAAGCGCTCAAATTGCTGAACAACGGCGATGTTGACGCCTTTCTATCGCCATCCGAGATAACTGCGATGTACATCATTCAAAAGGAAAAACTTGAGAACATCATTCGGGTGGGAGTGGTACTCCAGACTACCCCACTGGCTTTAGAGCTGAGGCCGGACAGCGTTGAGTTGCACGCCCACCTTACCGCTGCAGTGGCAAAATTGGATCGTGACGGCGTGATCGCGAAAATCAGGGACAAATGGTATGGGGTAGCGCTGCAGCCGTCCACGCTGCAAAGATACTCGCAGGCCATCCTGCTCATAGCCGGCGTGTTTCTTGCCGTACTTTTCACATTTCTACTCTGGAACTACCATCTCAAATCTCGAATACGTCGAGTTACCAGAGACTTGGGCGCTTCGGAGTTGAAATATCGGAACCTGATCGAATCATCACCCGATATGATTTTTGTGGTCGATATAAAAGGACAGATAAAACACGCCAACAAGAAGGCCAATAGCATTCTGCCGCCATCGGACAGCATGGACCGGTGCGCAGCGAATCTGGTCGACCTGATCGTGTCGGAACAACAGGAAGGCTTTTTAGAATTCTTAAAGTCTGTCCTCAATCCGCAAAACAGCAGCACCAGGGAGTTTCGATTCGTCGATGCGCCGGGTCACACCAGGGAAATGGATGTGGCAGCCACCCGTATTCTTTCCGAGCATACCGACGGGCCCCTAATCTGCTGTTTTGCCCGCGATGTTACTGAGCGAAATCGGATCGAACGAGAACTGGTACAGGCGGACCGCTTGGCCACCATCGGCCAAATGGCCGCGGGTGTAGCCCATGAAATCAACAACCCGATCGGCATTGTGCAGGCCAACATCGAGCTTATCCTGGCCCGCGGGTGGTTTACCGAAGAGGCTCGGGAATTCCTTGAGTCCATCCGCCGCAACATCGTTCGGGCGGGAAGAATCACCCAGGATCTGCTGTCGGTGGCCAAACCGAAAAACCCGGAAATGTCCGAGGTGGACCTGCACGAACTCGTTCTGCTGACCACCTCCATGTTGGCCGTGCAACTCAAGGGGATCGAGATCGAACACCAACCGCCGCCGAATCATATACGGATTTGGGGGGACAGCCATCTTCTCCAGCACGTGATGGTTAACGTGCTGCTCAATGCCCAAGCAGCCTTGCAGGATCGCCCCAAGGGCAGAATCCGCATCACCTATTGCACACCTTCCGGCGAGTCCGCCACCTGCCTGCGCATCGAAGACAACGGCAAGGGCATCCCCAGAGAGTATCTAAACGAGGTCTTCGAACCGTTCTTTAACTACGGCAAGAAAGAAGGGTTCGGGCTGGGACTGTTCATCTCCCGGCGCATTATCGAACGCCACAATGGCATCATTTTTGCTGAATCCGAATCCGGAAAAGGAACTCAGATTCTCATCGAATTGCCTCTGCGCGCACTTCGGCATTCTCCAACAGAGGCGGATCACGCCGAGCCAACGAAAGCGATTGTATGAAACCCAAAATTCTCATTATCGACGACGAACCTGAATTTCTTAGAGTTCTTGACAGCTATTTTTCATATGAAAACCTTGAGGTGCAGACCGCCGAATCTGCCGAAGCCGGCCTGAACCTGATCGCACAGACGCAGTTCGATGCGGTCGTCACCGACATGGCCATGCCCCAGGGCATGAGCGGCCTGGATCTTCTCAAAGAGATTCGGCAGAACGACCCCCTACTCCCAATAATCCTTATGACTGGAGTGGGCACAATTGAAAGCGCGGTCGAAGCTATCCAGATCGGCGCTTTTCACTACGTTACCAAGCCGTTTAACCCGAAATCGCTTGGCCTCCTGCTGCGTCGGGCCATAGAAAGCGGCCAGATGCACCGACGTCTTGCGCAAAAAGGCGATGCGGCCGACCAGGAAGGCAGCATGGTCATCGGCCACAGCCGCAAAATCAGGGATGTCCTGATGACCATCGAAAAGGTAGCCGGCTCCGACGCTCCGGTGTTGCTGCTGGGCGAGACCGGAACCGGCAAATCGGTTTTTGCCCGGCGCATCCACGAAAAGAGCATGCGTCGTGATAAGCCGTTTGTAACGATCGACTGCGCGGCCTTGGCCGAAACACTTCTGGAAAGTGAATTGTTCGGTCACGTCAAGGGAGCTTTCACCGGCGCGATATCCGCCAAACGCGGCTTGCTGGAAGAAGCCCAGGGGGGTACTGCGTTCTTGGACGAAATAGGGGAAATCCCTCCGAGCACCCAAGTGAAGCTGCTGAGAGCGATCCAGGAACAGGAGATAAAACCCGTTGGTGGGAACCAGTCGGTTCGCATCGACACGCGGTTTATTTCGGCTACAAGCCGAAATCTTGACCAGGAAACCAAACAGGGCCGTTTCCGGGAGGATCTTTACTTCCGGCTGGCCGTCATTCCCCTCCCTATGCCCCCCTTGCGGGAGCGATTGGAAGATTTGCCGAAATTTGTCGGTCAATTCGTCAGTATATTCAACAAGCGATACAAAAAAAATGTGACGCGCATCGACCCGGGGGTTATGCGGGCGCTTATGGGTCTGCCATGGAAAGGTAACATCCGGGAACTCGAAAACACTTTAGAGCGGGCGGTCCTGCTGGCTGACGGCAACACCATCACAGGGGACCTGTTATGTTTTCAACCCACATCCAAAATTGCTGTTGATTTTGAAAAGGAACTGTCCGCCCTTTCGCTGAAAGAAGTAGTTGAAGATGCTGAAAAGTCAGCCATTCGGCAAGCCCTCGAAGAGTCTGGCGACAATCGCACCTTAGCTGCCAAGCGGTTAGGCATCGCCCGGCGGACGCTTTACGACAAAATGGCTGCCTACGGCTTGGAATGACCATCGCCTGAACCCTTGTGAGCAGATTTCTGCACGCCCCTTCCTTGCGTTGTGCGGCAAACCGCACACCCTTTCCGTATAGGCCATTCGCAACACGATGCTGTAGCTCAACTGCAGCCCACATCCACTGCCTAATGTCATAGAATCACACCCTATTTTATCATCCGGGGGAATGCCCCCCATCTATCGAAAATGCCGTGCTGCCTTCGGCAAAAAGGGCACAGGTTTTGCTCAAAGGGGGTCGGGTATCATCGGATTACGGGTTTCGAGCGACGAGGATAAATGGAGAGCTAATCATGGCCAACTACTGCGATCAGCGACGAAAGGAGAGAACATGAGGAGAACATGGAGTTTGTGTCTTGCACTGATTCTGGCCACCGGTTGTCTTATACCCGCACATGCTTACGAGGCCACTGTCGGCCCCACGGGGGTGCTGGCGTATGACAAGGAAAAAGCCTTTGCAGGCTATACCCTTTTCAGCCCGACGGTCAGCAGCAAAATTACTTACCTGATCGACATGGAGGGCAACATCGTCCACAGCTGGGAAAGTGAATACACGCCTGGTCTCCATTCCGTGTTGTTGCCCAACGGGAATCTTCTGCGAGCCGGGGTAATCCCGCGGAAGAATGAACTCGGTTATTGCGCCTTCGGCGGAGCCGGCGGGATCATCGAGGAATTCGACTGGAGCGGCAAGAAGGTATGGGAATACAAGATGTTCATTCCCGGAAAGGAAGTGCAACATCACACCTTCGACCGCATGCCCAACGGCAACACCATGATCCTGGGATGGGAGTACAAGAGCCGGGAGGAAGGCATTGCCAAAGGGCGCAACCCCCAAACACTCCCTGACAAGCCCGTGATGGCGAAGGGGACACCTCATGACGGCTTCTGGGTCGACTTTGTCCGTGAAGTCGACAAGGACGGCAAGACGGTGTGGGAATGGCACGCATGGGACCACATCGGCAAAGGCCCCAAAAAACTCGATATCAACTACAAGCTGCCCGAACCGGTGGGTAACGTCTATCCGAACTGGGACTGGTCGCACTTCAACACGGTATGGTACCTGCCCAAGACCGACCAGGTGCTTCTCAACTCCCGCAATTTCGCGGAATTCTACCTGGTCAATCACAAGACCGGCGAGATCGAGTATCGATGGGGCAACCCCTCGGTCTACGGTGCTGGGAAGGCTCCTTCCTGGTATGACAACGGGGACCAGAAGGTATTCGGAACCCACAACCCGTCACTTCTGGAAAACGGCAACATCCTGCTTTTCGACAACGGCTCCGAACGTCCGGAGGGCAACCGCTCCGCCGCAGTCGAAGTGAACCCGAAAACCAATGAGATCGTGTGGGAATACGAGACAAAGCATTCCGCCAGTTTTTATTCCTACCGCCAGGGCGCTGTCCAGCGGCTGCCAAACGGCAACACCCTGATCATCTCCACACACGGTGGACACATTTTCGAGGTGACTCCTGATAAAAAAGTGGTCTGGGATTTTGTGAACCCGGTCTTCGCCGGCAAGGCCAAGTGCGTGGTCTCAGAAGATGATGCATTCCCTCTTAAAGACCACATGAACGCCATGCTGAACATGGTCCACCGCGCATATCGTTACGGCGCCGACTATCCGGGGCTAAAAGGAAAAGACCTGAGCAAGAAAGTTCCGTTTGTGGAGGGCTGCCCGCATTTCTTCAAGGAATACGCCAAGAGGTAATACTCTCTATACCTGCTTCTCGTTCTGAATGATGCCCCGAACCATCGGGGCATCATTTTACCCCCTGTTGGAGCCTATGCACTGAGGTCACTACCGGATCGGCATTCAATTCTCCTTTTATGTCTATCCTTCCATCCACGGCAACTTTCTCGATCATCTTGTGAGAAACGTTACATAGTGCGTCCTGACGGGAATAATGAATTCAGGCGTTCTATTTACGTTCAACTACAAGACAAATCCCGTGCCCGCCACCGCCGCAAATAGTTTCGAGGCCGAAGCGCACATCCCTGCGGCGCATCTCGTGCAACAGAGTCGTCAGGCGAATCGCGCCGGTCGCTCCGACCGGGTGTCCAAGAGAAATCCCCGAACCGTTCACGTTCACCTTCTGCTCCAAAGCCGTCCCCCACACCCCCATCAATTTGGCATCCGCCAGCGTTTGGACCGCAAAAGCCTCCTGGATCTCAATCAGGTCTATCTGGTCTATGTTCAGGTCGAGTTTGCCAAGCGCCTTGCTGACGGAATCGGGTACCGCGGGATAGGTCAGAACCGGGTTAGTCGCCGCCACGGCACAGCAGCGATAGTAGCCTAGCGGTTTCTTCCCCAGCGCGCGCGCCTTTCGCTCAGAGGCCAATACGACCACCGACGCCCCGTCGTTTTCGGAGGAGGAATTCCCAGCCGTACAGACCCCATCGGGATATACCGGCCTAAGCTTTGATAGCTTGTCCATGCTGGTATCGTTTCGGGGGCCTTCGTCGCGATCGACAACGACTTCGTTGCCCCTGTCCTGGGGCACTCGGACTGGGACCACTTCCTCCGGGAAGATCCCGGACTCCCAAGCTGCGACCGCCCGCTGGTGGCTCCGCAGGGCCCAGCGGTCGGCTTCTACGCGGGTGATCCCCTCACGCTTGGCGGCGGTTTCGGCCCAGGACATCATGGAGTTGAGCTCCCCGTAGCGCCTTATGGGCTGGCTCATGACCCGTCCCCGCTGGATGCGGTCGTAAAGCGGGATCCCCCATATCGCGAGCGCTCCGTGCCCCTTCGGCATGAAGCCGTGCTTCTCGTGGCTGCGGCCCCCCAACCCCCATTTGATGTCACCGGGGATGTAAAGCTCCGCTTGGCTCATCGATTCCATGCCGCCAGTCATGACGATCTCTGCGTTGCCGGTCTGGATCTTCATCGCCCCGAAAAACAGGGAATCGATCCCGGAGCAGCAGCGGCGGTCCAGCACAACTCCCGGTATTGTGTCAGGCCAGTCCGCCTCGAGCAGAGCCATTCGTGCCGCATTTACGTTTTCGCCGTTCTGGTAGGCTACCCCCATGATAACATCATCGACCTGCTCCGGCTCGATCCCGGCGCGTCTGGCTGCTTCGTTCAGCACTACGGCACCAAGGCGATAGGCGGGGATGTCCCTCAAAGCCCCCCCGTAGGCGCCAATCGGAGTTCGTACCGCGCTCAAGATCACGACATTTTCCATAGTAAAGCCCCTCCCTTAATCGACGGCTAAATAGATTCGCACCCGATAAATATTTATTGACTATACTGCAAACGTTTGCAATAATCAAGCATCATGACAAAAGCAAAGACCGCCCTTGCATCCCCCACGATCAAGGCGATAGCCCAAAGGGTTGGTATTTCCTATTCGACGGTTTCCCGCGCCCTGAACGACAAGAGAGGGGTCAGGTCGGACTTGCGGGAAACCATCAAACGGATTGCCGGCGATCTCGGTTATTTACCGAACTCCTCCGCGAAAGCGCTGGTTAAAAAGCGCATTGGTGTGCTGGGCCTTATCATACCGCGTACCGGCGAGTTTGCCTTCCAGAGCCCTTATTACTCCCAGATGCTTCTGGGAATCAGCGAAATCGCAAACCAGCATGACTACAATCTAACACTGAGCATAAACGCGAAGGGGAGTTATGCTTCCCTGTATTTTCGTCGGCTGGTGGACGGGATCATCGTGATCGGCAACCGGATAGACGACGAGAACATTGCTGAGCTTGAAAATAAGGGCGTCCCGGCGGTGGTGGTACCCGGCTTTCTGGAAAATTCCGGGATCGACGTCCCCAGTGCCAACTCTGAGAATGTCCGGTGTGTTTATCGAGCGGTCAATTACCTGCTCGACCTTGGCCATCGCAAGATCGCTTTTATACTCGGCACGTCGAACTCAAAATACTCCGTCGAACGCTTCAAGGCTTACCAGGCGGCCTTCAGGGACCGAGGACTAATCTATAACTCCGACTATATCGTTGAGAGCGATTTCTCCAAGACGGATGGTTTCCGACTGATGGGTCGCCTTCTGGATCTGCCCGAGAGACCCACCTGTGTCATCTGCATCAACGACACCGTCACTCCCGGCGCGCTGCACCAAATAAACCTCCGCGGCTTGAAGATTCCGGAAGATATATCGTTTGTAGCCATAGGTTCCTCGGATATCCTGGATTTATTTCAACCTCCATTGACTACCGTCAAGATTGCGGTGACAAAGATCGGGCAGACCGTTGCCCAAATGCTGATTCAATTGATTGAAAACGGTTCTTGTCCCGAAAGACATGTCGTTATTCCCTCTGAATTGATCATCCGAGATTCTACCTGTGCCGTGAAGGGCCAGAAGCAGGTATAGAATGCGCGTGCGAAGGAAGGCATCTTGTTCGGCGATCTATTGCAAACGTTTGCAGAAATTGCCCTGGCCCCAAGGAGTTTTTCTAGATTTCTCTCTTTGTTCCACATAGCATGTAAATGGGATTTGTTACAAAGCCTCAAAACTGGGAGCGTTGAAAATGAAACTGGATGAGATTCGCCAGGTGACGGTCCTTGGCTGCGGAACCATGGGGCCGGGTATCGCGCAGACCTTTGCCCAACACGGGTATCCCGTAATCGTTTGGAGCAAAGCGCCTGAGGAACATGAACGGGCCGTGAAAGTGGTAAAGACAAGCCTCGGAACTTTCGTGCAGCACGATATGCTTCGGCAGGCCGAGATTGAGCAGGTCCTAAAACGATTGACCTTTACGACCGACCTGGAAACCGCGGTCAGCGGTGCGGATCTGGTCTTTGAATGCATTGTGGAGAATCTGGAAATCAAGGGCAACCTATTCCGTCAACTGGATGCCTGCTGCAAAGACGATGCGCTCATCGCCAGCAACACTTCCTTTCTCGATATCTTCAAGGTGACGCCGGAAAGGCGACAGAGCCGCACCGTGATTGCCCATTGGTTTGCCCCGCCGCAGATCATTCCGCTGGTGGAGGTCGTGCGTGGCCCCCGGAGCAGTGAGGATACCGTCGATACGACAGTTGCGCTTATCCGCCGGGTGGGCAAGACCCCCATCGTGATGCGGAAATTCGTGCCGGGTTTCGCGATCAACCGCATGCTCAGGATCCTGGGCCGTGAAACCTTCTTCCTTCTGGATAACGGCTACATCACCGCCGACCAACTGGATCTGGCGGTCAAGGCAAGCCTTGCCCCCCGGATGATGGTCCTGGGTTTGGTGCAGCGGTATGATTTTACGGGTCTTGATCTGAGCGCGATGAATTTGGAGAACCCCGATTTTGTGGAACCCCCACTGAATAATCGACCTAAAAGTCTTTTCGATCTGGTGGAAAAAGGGGACTTCGGAGTCAAGACCGGAAGGGGCTTTTACGATTACTCGGACAGAAAATATGAAGACGTCTTGAAGGAGAGGGATGACAAGCTGCTGAAGGTTCTCAAGTCCCTTGATTTTCTTATCACACCGGAAAGAGGATGAATGCCATGCCGCTGCAGCTCCCAAGAGACAAAGTCATTATCACGGTGGCCCAAACCGGCGCCTTGGTAAACAAATCCATGAATCCCCATGTTCCTGAACAGCCCGATGAGATCGTCGCTTCTTCCTATGCCTGTTACAATGAAGGGGCGGCCATCGTTCATATTCATGCACGCGACAAAAGCGGCGAGAACACGTCCAACCCGGAGATCTTCGGGGAGATCCGGGACGGGATTCGCCAGAAATGCGATGCAATCATCCAGTTCAGTACCGGGGGAGGCCCCAACCTGACCCAGGAGCAACGGATCGAATGCCTGAAGGCCGCCCCGGAAATGGCCTCGCTTAACATGGGAAGTATGATGCGGGTTTCCGGCAGGTACGCCGGGATTCCATGGTCGAACATGCCCCATGAGATTGAATTGTATGTCTCCAGAATGAGAGAGTTGGGAATCAAACCGGAGATGGAAGTATACGATTTAGCCATGTTTCGCGAGGTGAATGCGGTTATTGAAAAGGGTCTGCTGGACAAGCCGTATTACATCAACCTGGTGATGGGCATGCGATATCAGGGGGCCTGCGATGCAACGCCGAAGATGCTGATGCTTCTGCACGATTTTCTGCCGGCCGATGCCATATTTAATTGCACGCCCGTCGCAACGGCCCAGCTCCCTCTGACCACCATGGCAATGGTTCTGGGCGGCTGTGTCAGGGTGGGGCTGGAAGACAATCTTTACTACCGCAAAGGGGAGTTGGCCACGAATGCTCAACTGGTGGCGCGGACGGTGCGAATAGCCAGGGAGCTGGGGAAGGAACCGGCCACTCCGGCTGAGGCCAGAGCGATCCTGGGGCTGAAACGTCCGAGCCGTTCCTGAAGTCTGAATGTTCGCGGTTTCTCCAAACGGATCGGGGCGTGGCAGGGGGCACCGGAAAGATTGGTTGCCGCGCGCTGCGGCCGAAACCCTGCCGCGCCGATAAGTTGGGTTACCCGAATCAAACATATTTTGTTGCCGGGGTGATAATAAATAACCGCAAACCAAGGAGGTTCATCATGGCGAAGACAGCAATGAAGGCGATGCTATGGCTGGTGACTGTTATGGTTTGTAGTGGAAGTGTCTTTCCGGTGACAGCCGCAGACTTTCCTGCCAAGGCGATTACCTTGATCGTGCCCTGGGCCGCAGGCGGATCAACTGATACCTGCATGCGAATTCTGGCAGAAAACGCCGCCAAGCATCTCGGCCAGCCGGTGATTGTGGAAAACAAACCGGGCGGCGGCGGCACGGTGGGACCGGCCACCATGGCTGCCACGGCCAAGCCCGACGGCTACACCCTGTCCCAGATTCCGATGGGCGTATTCCGGTTGCCCCACACCATGAAGACTACATGGGATCCCCTCAAAGATTTTACATACATCATCCAGCTTACCGGCTATACCTACGGTATTGTAGTTAAGAAAGACGCCCCCTGGAAGACCTTGAAGGAACTCCTGGACTTTGCCAAAGCTAATCCGAGCAAGGTTACTTATGCGACTCCGGGGGTTGGGGTGATGCAGCATGTCACCATGGAAAAGCTCGCCCGCAAAGAGGGAATCAAATGGATCCACGTACCACAAAAGGGCGGAATTGAGGTCATCACCGCGACCCTTGGCGGCCACGTCATGGTCGGCGCCGAGACTTCCGGTTGGGCCCCTCAGGTCGAATCCGGTGACCTCCGCCTTCTGGCTGTCTGGACGGAGCAGCGGACCAAGAAGTGGCCCGATGTCCCCACCCTGAAAGAGCTGGGGTATGATATCGTGGCCTATTCACCGTTTGGCATCGCAGGGCCTAAAGGGATGGCCCCCCAGGCGGTCAAGATCCTTCACGATGCCTTCAAGAAAGCGATGGATGAACCTTCCTTCCAGAAAATCCTGGAAGACTATTACATGATTCCTTTCTATAAAAATTCCGAAAGCTACACCAAATTCACCCAGGAGCTGTATACGGAAGAAAAGGAGAATGCGGAAGTACTGGGCCTGAAAAAAGAGTAGAATCCTTTTTGAACCCATGCCTGACGCCGGCAAAATCGGTGCAGCCCCTTGGCTTACCGGCGCAAGGCCAGAGCCGGACCGTCTTGAAGAAATTAGGGCTTCCCGCTGCGCTTATCGGTTGTGGGGCTGCGGGAAGCCGCCTTAGAGGTCGAGATGCGGAGCAGAGACATCATTAGTTCGCTCTTTTGGGCGGCGATGGGTATCGGGATTTGCTGTGGCGGTTATGAACTGGGGCTTGGGAACCTGCACAACCCCGGGGGCGGGTTCATATTCTTCTGGGTTGGGGTTATCATGATCGGGCTGTCTTTCGGCATCCTCGCCCGAGCGGTTCGGCAGAAAGCCATCGCGGGAGAGATGAAAGCCGTTTGGACGGGAATCTCGTTTAAGAAAATAGTTTCCGTTCTGGCCGTGCTTTTCATCTACGCCTATCTCCTTACCCCGCTTGGATTCATCCCGGCCACTATTTTGCTGCTCATTTTTCTTTTTAAGGCGGTCGAACCGCAACGGTGGTCGTGGGCTATCCTGGGGGCTGTCGCGAGCACGCTGGCCGCCTATAGCGTTTTCCAACTCTGGCTGCAGTGCCAGCTCCCGCCGGGCTTACTGGGGAGTTGACGCCATATGGACCTTTTGAATTATCTGGGAATCGGTTTCTCGGTCGCCCTCCAGCCGGAGAATCTGCTTTATTGTTTCGTCGGGGTATTCA
This sequence comes from Deltaproteobacteria bacterium, assembly GCA_016219005.1. Classification (GTDB taxonomy): domain Bacteria; phylum Desulfobacterota; class Desulfobacteria; order Desulfobacterales; family SpSt-501; genus SpSt-501. The sequence goes on along the minus strand of JACRCN010000004.1, from coordinate 120,607 downwards.
TCGGAACTCTGATCGGTGTTTTGCCTGGGATAGGGCCCGTTGGCGCCATGTCCCTGCTCCTTCCCTCCACCTTCAAGGCCACCCCCGAAGCGGCCATCATCATGCTGGCTGGCATTTATTACGGCGCCATGTATGGGGGATCCACAACCTCCATCCTGGTCAATATACCCGGTGAAGCGGCTTCCGTGGTCACCTGCCTTGACGGCTACCAGATGGCCCGGCAAGGGCGCGCAGGCCCTGCCCTGGGCATTTCTGCAATCGGCTCCTTCATCGCCGGCAGCATATCCATCCTCGGTTTGACGCTCTTGGCCCCTCCCCTGGCCAGGTTCGCCCTCGAGTTCGGGCCTCCGGAGTATTTCACTCTTATGGTGCTGGGCCTCACGATACTCATTTACCTCGCCCACGGGTCCATGGCGAAAGCCCTCATCACGGCCGCATTCGGCATCGTTCTGGGACTGATCGGTCTGGATACCATTACGGCACGTCCGCGATTCACTTTCGGCAGAATGGAGCTGCTCGACGGTGTCGGCCTGGTGCCGATTGTCATGGGCATCTTCGGAGTATCGGAGGTGTTGCTGAATATCGAACAGGTCGTGCGAAGAGACATCTTAAAGACCACTATCAAGGGTCTCCTGCCTACGGCCAGGGACTGGAAGGACAGCAAAGGTCCTATTGCCAGGGGATCTCTTATTGGGTTTTTTCTGGGTGTGCTTCCCGGCGGAGGGGCGGTTATTTCGTCATTTCTGTCCTATGCACTCGAAAAGAAGCTATCCAAGAATCCGGAACGCTTCGGAAAGGGGGCCGTCGAGGGGGTGGCCGGGCCGGAGGCGGCCAACAATGCGGCCACGGGGGGGGCCTTCATCCCGCTGATGACGCTGGGCATTCCACCCAATGTGGTCATGGCCATGCTGCTGGGAGCCTTCATGATCCACGGGGTAACCCCCGGGCCCCTGATGATGAAGCAGAACCCTCAGTTGTTCTGGGGGGTCATTGTCAGCATGTACATCGGGAACTTCATGCTTTTGATTCTCAACCTGCCCTTGATCGGCATCTGGGTCCAAATCCTAAAGGTTCCTTACAAAATCCTATTTCCCCTCATTCTGCTCTTCTGCCTCATCGGCGTCTACAGCGTCAACAATTCGGTCTTCGACATCTATGCCATGCTCATCTTCGGAATCGTGGGCTACTTGATGAAGAAATTCGATTACGAGGGCGCTCCGCTGGTCCTGGCTTTCGTCCTCGGGCCTATGATGGAGAACAACCTGCGCAAGTCGTTGATCATGTCCCAGGGGGATTTCTCTATTTTCTTCACCCGGCCGCTGGCTGCCGTTTCTCTTGTCATCGCGCTCATCCTCTTGATCTCTCCCTTTATCCCGTGGTTCCGCAAGAAGAGGGAGGAAATACCCAAGGAGGAAGCGGCTTGAGTCTTGTATAAGACTCATATGAGTCCGCTTGCGACCCCCCCGGGGAACGGGAAATAGCTTGTGGCTCAAACAAGTGCCACCCGGCACCGGGGAGCCGAAATTTTACCGGATCGCAGGTTTTTATATGATCGCTTCTTCTGTGATGACGCGCAGACTGACAGACTAAGGGTTTATCGACGTTCGGTCCTCAAAAACAGCCGTTTTCCCTCAGCCGCTTGACAGCTGAGCTCTTTTTAATATAGGTTTTCTCTCGGAGATTTAACCGGGGTGGCGGATTTCGCCTGAGATCATACCCGTTGAACCTGACCTGGGTAATTCCAGCGTAGGGAGCGTTCAACCGATCTGCTTCTCGATGCCGTTTCCCCGCGGAAACGGCTTTTTTATTTGAGGAGGCTTGCAATGAAAACCAAGGAAGTCGCCCGCGCTGCCCTGCTGGTTGCCATCGCCGTGGCCTTGTCGCCGTTTTTCATACCGCTGGGGATATCCAAGTGCTACCCGGCCCAGCACATGATCAACGTTGTTGCGGCGGTCGTGCTTGGGCCGGTCCACGCCGTCATGATCGCATTTCTGGCCGCTCTGATCCGAAATATGCTTGGGCTGGGGACTCTTCTGGCGTTTCCGGGCGGTATGATCGGCGCGCTGCTGGCCGGGCTGGCGTATCGTACGTTCAGGAACACCTGGACGGCCGGGCTGGGTGAGGTGCTCGGCACCGGTGTAATCGGGGCGCTCGCCAGCGCCTGGCTGGTGGGACCTGTCCTTTTGGGGAAATCCATGGCGGCAGGCACCCTGATCGCCGCTTTCAGCCTGAGCTCGATCGGGGGTACGATCGTCGGGCTGCTGGCGCTCAGGTTTTTGCGGAAGGTGAACCTGTGGCAGCCGCCGTCCGATTAGAACGCGTCCGCTACCGCTACCCCGGATGCGCCTGGGTGCTGCAGGACGTGGAACTTGGCATTGATGCCGGCGAGTATGCCGTCGTCTTCGGCGCCAACGGCTCGGGCAAATCATCCTCCGCCTATCTGCTGAACGGTCTGATCCCACACTTTTTCGGCGGCACACTTCAAGGCGAAGTCAGGGTGGACGGACTCAGCACGCGGGACCACGCGACGGGCGATCTTTTTTCCCGGGTGGGGCTCGTACTTCAGAACCCGGATGCCCAGCTCTTCAGCAGCACCGTGGCGGACGAACTGGCCTTCGGGCTGGAGAGCCTGGGGCTGCCCGCCCGGCAGATCGAGGAGCGCATCCTTGCGACGGCGGCAGCACTCGGCATCCAAACTCTGCTCGCACGTTCGCCCGAAACACTTTCCGGCGGCGAGCAGCGCCTGGTTGCCATCGCTTCGGTGCTGGTCATGGATCCGCCGCTCTTGGTCCTGGATGAACCCTTCGCCAACCTGGACTGGATCTTCGCCCGAAGGCTGAAGTCGCTGCTGGCCGACCTGCGCCGGCGCAGGAAAACGGTCATCGTCATCGAACACCGTACCGGCGATTTCCTGCAGGACGCCACCCGGCTCGCCGTTTTTGAGAACGGCCGCTGCTTCCACGCCGGCCCGGCCGCGGCTTTCCGTCGCATCCTCGAAAAACATCGCCTCGTACCGGCCTACCCCGCGCTTTCCTGTCCGGCGGTCAGCCAAACCGTCGCGCCGGTGCTGGCCGTAGAGCATCTCGGTTTTTCCATCGGAGAAAAAAAGATCCTCGAGGATGTCTCTTTCGCGCTGCGGCCCGGGGAGGTGGTCGCACTGGTGGGCAAGAACGGGGCCGGGAAGTCTACGCTCGTCAGGCACCTGATCGGACTTCTGAAGCCCTTGAGCGGCGACATGTTCCTTCACGGCCGCAGCATTCGCGACCAGGCGCCTTCGGAGCTGGCGCGCAGCATCGGCGTCTGCTTCCAAAACCCGAACGACCAGTTTTTCAAAACGACCGTCCGCGATGAGCTTGAGGTCGGTTTGCGCCGCCGCAGGGTAACGGCCGGCGACGGGATCGGTGAACTTTGCCGGCGCTTCAGGCTTGGCGGCCTGCTCGACCGATCCCCCTACCGGCTGAGCGAAGGCGGAAAAAAACAGGTGGCCATCTCCGCCGTTATGGCGATGGACCCTGAAGTCCTCGTTCTGGATGAGCCCACGGTCAGCCAGGATGCGGCCGGCAAGGAGGCACTGGCCGCTTGGATAGGGGAACTCGCGGGTCAGGGGATCGCCGTGCTGGTGGCAACCCACGACCTGGACTTCGCCGCCGCCTGCGCCGCCCGCTGGGTCCTGCTGGACGAGGGTCATGTGCGGGGCGATGGGGCTGCTGCGGATATCACCCGGTTGATGGGCGCCGAAAGCCTTGAACCCGTAAATCCTCCGGCCGGTGGGAACGTGATCCCGTCACGACCCGCTCGAAGCAGTCTCAACCCGCTGACCAGGCTCGTACTGTTGCTCGCAGGCGTCGGAGCCGTCCTTGCTTCCCACTCGACCGCCGCTCTGACGGCGGAGGCCGCTGGGGCTGCGATCCTGCTGCTGAGCTGCCGTGAGCGGCAGGTCCGGTCGCTGCGGCTGATGGGGCCGATGGTGGCGTTGGTGTTCGTTCTCGGGATCGTGTTTTTCGACATGGCGACCGCGCTGTCTTTAGTGTTGCGGGTTTTCAGTCTGCTGGGAATTTCGGCGGTCGCATTTGCTTCCCTGCACCCGGAGGAGTTGGGCGCCTCACTGGCGGAGCTCAAGATCCCGCCGGGTCCGGCTTTCATGCTGACGGCCGGCCTGCGCTACGTGCCGCTGATCGAACAAAAGATCCTCTCGATCCGGGACGCGCAACAGGCCCGGGGGATCGATCTGCGACCCAGGCTTACGAACCTCGGCAACTGGATGGCTCTTTTGCTGCCGCTGCTGGTCCAATGCTTTCTTCTGGCGGACGAGCTGGCGCTGGCCATGGAGGCGCGCGGATTTTCAAGCAAAAGCCGCACGCCCCGGCGCGCGGCACGCTTGGGGTCCCGGGACTGGGCCGTCATGGTCGCAGCCCTCTGCGTATTAACGCTGCTGATCTGCTGGGAAAGAGGCTGACTCGGCCAAAAACCGGCGCAGGGCCGAAGCCGGGTTGGGGGCGTCGTTGATGCCCGATAGGACGGCGCAGTAACGCGCACCTGTTTCCAGCACCGGCCGGAGGCTCGCATGGGTGATGCCGCCGATCGCCACCACGGGGATGTCCACGGCCGCGACCACCTCTTGCAACCCCTTCAGCCCGATCACGACGGCCTCCGGCTTGGTGGGGGTGGCGAAAATAGCGCCCGCGCCCACGTAAGTCGCACCGGCTGCGGCGGCGGACCGTGCCAGATCGGGGTACCGCGCTGAGACGCCGACGATCATCGACGGGGGGGCTCGCCGAACCACCTCGCGGTAATCCCGATCCTGCTGCCCGACATGTATGCCATCGGCGCCGATATCCAGGGCGATGTCCACCCGGTCGTTCACGATCAGCACGGCATCCTCGAAAGACTTCACACAGTCCAGCATCTCGACGGCAAGCCGTCTGAAACCGGCATCATCGGCGGTCTTGTGACGCAGCTGGATCACGCGAGCCCCTGCATCGAGAAGCGTCCGGCAAAGCGCGAGGCTGTCGGCAAAGCAGTAGATCCGGTCAGGATTGCGAAGGAAGAGATCCCTGGGATGTCGCATGGCAACGGGCAAAGCCTCTAAAGATGGAAGCCCGGAGACAAAGTATGAAGCCGGCGGATGTCGGGACATGATGAAATCAGCATTTTAGTCATCCTGAAAATTTAAGGCCGGTTTGCCATTATTCGACGGGTGATTCTGTATCGGGACATACGCTTGACCATTGGCTAACCTTAACACATTGAGCACGACGTTCCCCCTTCTGTCTGCTTTCAACCCCGCTTCTTCTTTCGATTCCGCCATGCGCAAAATACCCTAACGCATAGGCCTCACGTCTATCCTCACCGGATCGTCGGTCAAGATACGGGTCCCTGATCCTTCTGTCTTTCAATGTCCGGCTTTCACTCATAGCGTTCACCCCGCACCAAGAGCGGTGGTCAATATTTGGATTTCAACTCCAGTGCGACCAATTTATGGCCCTTGAATCTTCCCTCTTCAAGATCCGTGATATGCGCTATTCTGGCCCTATAACATCCTTGCATGTGCCGTGATTCCTGTGGCGCGAGCAGTTCAACATTCGTTTCCTGTCCGACTTCGATCAAATCCAAAAAGGTCGAATCCGGCTTCACAATCACTCCGATTCCGGTCTCGGAGATGTCCTTAGCCTTAAGCTGGTAAAGCGGGGCATTCGGAAAAGCAAACACAACCATATGCTCGGACAGTGCGGGGTATCGGGGTTTTAATCGCTTTTCTGCAGAAATAAGTTCTTTGTTCATCTATCCCGCCCAGGAACTTATCAGACAAACGTGGGAATGTCCGATTTAATCAAAGCCCGTGTCTGATTACCGCCCGATCAAACCTGGCAACCACAGCTGTCATGCTTCAATCCGCCCGCATGACCCGCAACTCGTTGCAGATGAGGCCGTCAACCCCCAAGGCGAGGACCCTTTCAGCCTCTGCTCGGGTGTTGATGGTCCAGGGAAAAACCTTTAAGCCGGCTGCATGCAGCATGTCCACCTGGTCGCGCGTGAGGACCTTGAAGCGGGGGTGCCAGGAAAAGGCTTTCATTGCGAGAAGCATTTTCAATAGGCTTTTTTCCGCCCCGTGGCCTGAGATGTAGGCGACGGCCGGCGGGGCGTCCATGGCGGCAATGCGCTCGAGGATGCGCTTGTCGAAGCTCGAGATGATCACGCGGTCCAGGGCTCCGCTTGTTTTCACGAGCTTGACTACCTGGTGCTCGATAGCGTCGACGGGGAAGTCTGCCTCAAAGGCGCTCTCCTTGATTTCGATATTCAGCATGCACCTGCCGGCGGTCAGCCGCACCACCTCCGACAGCTCCGGCACGCGCTCTGCGGCAAAGCGCGCATCGAACCAACTCCCGGCGTCGAGCGCTTTGATCTCCTCGAGGGCCTGATCCCTCACCGGTCCCTTCCCCGTCGTGGTGCGGTCCAGCGTGTCGTCGTGGATCACGACAACTTTGCGGTCCCCGGTGAGTGTGACGTCCAGCTCGATCATGTCGCAGCCGGCCTGCATGGCCCCTTCGAAGGAGGCCAGGGTGTTTTCAGGGCATATGGCCGGGTAGCCGCGGTGGCCTATGAGGAGGGGACGAGCGAATCGCGCCAGGTCGAGCGATGGGTTCATGTATCCGAATCCAATCTCGGAAAGGTAGTTGGGTATTTGGGTATTCGGGTGTTTAGCAGGTCCAATACCAGACACCCGCTATACTATCCTCTTTTTCGTTTCGGGATCAAAAAGGTGCAGTTTCTCCTGCGAGATGGAAAGCCGGATCGTTGCATGTTTTTCAAACCGGTGCACGTCGGGCAGGCGGACCGTCATAGGGACTTGTCCCGCGCCGATGTGGCCGTGCACAAGGGTATCGGCCCCGAGAAGCTCTACCTGACCCACCGTGAACAAAATCGTGCGGGGGCCCTTCGAATCGAGTTCCATGTGCTCGGGCCGAATTCCAAGGATCGCCTTTTTTCCGGCCCAGCCGGGAAGGGCCGATCCGTTCAAAGGAATCTGGATGTCGCCGGGGAGTTTCAACGCCTGTCCGCCCTCCTGAACCGTCACCTCCATGAAGTTCATGGCCGGCGACCCGATGAACCCGGCCACAAACATATTGGCCGGGCGTTCGTAGACCTCGAGCGGCGAGCCGGTTTGCGCGGCGTAGCCGTTGTCCATCACCACCAGGCGGTCTCCGAGGGTCATGGCCTCCACTTGGTCGTGGGTCACGTAGACGCTGGTGATTTTGAGATCCTCGTGCAGCTTGCGGATCTCCAGCCGCATCTGCACCCGCAGCTTGGCGTCCAGGTTGCTGAGCGGCTCGTCGAATAGAAAGACCTTGGGCTCGCGCACGATGCAGCGGCCCATGGCCACCCGCTGCCGCTGGCCGCCCGAAAGCTGCCGGGGCTTGCGGTCTAAAAGTGCACTCAACTCGAGTATCCTTGCGGCATTGCGCACCCGCTGGTCGATCTCATCCTTGGGCATGCGGCGCATCTTCAACCCGTAGGCCATGTTCCGGTAAACGGTCATGTGGGGATAGAGCGCGTAGTTTTGAAAGACCATGGCGATGTCGCGCTCGGCCGGCTCCAACCGGTTCACCACCCGCCCGTCAATAACGACCTCGCCGGAGCTGATCTGCTCGAGTCCGGCAATCATGCGCAGCAGGGTGGACTTGCCGCAGCCCGACGGCCCGAGGATGACGATGAACTCGCCGTCGCGGATATCGCAGCTGATGCCGTGGATGACTTCGGATTTGCCGAATTGCTTGGTCACATTTCGGATGCTGACGTCTGCCATTGAAACTCCAGATCGGTTCCCCCATGAGCCCGTTGGCCCAGGTGTCCGTCCATCATCGCGGCATAGGGCCGCTTCCCCATACCCTCGCGAACCAGACGACTTTGTAAAGGGCCAAAATTCGCGGCGCGCGAGTCTCGCGGCGCGCGGCGTACTGCCGGAACACCGCGGCGACAGCGAGACGAAGCGCAACGCAGAAGTCTGGTCTCTTGCGAAGTCGTCACTTCTCGGTTTCCGTCATTCCCCGCACGAACTGCTTCTGCATGAAAATCACTACCAGCACCGGCGGCAGCATGGCCAGGATCGTGGAGGCCATGATGATCTGCCACTCGGCCTGGCCCTCGCCCACGTCCAGCATGCGCTTGATACCGATCAGCAGCGTGTAATACTGCTGGTCGCTCGTGATCAGAAGCGGCCACAGGTACTGATTCCAGCCGTAGATGAAAAGGATCACGAACAAGGCGGCGATGGAGGTGCGCGACATCGGCAGCAGGATGTCGAAGAAAAAGCGCATGGGCCCGCCGCCGTCGATGCGGTGCGCTTCGCACAGCTCGTCGGGCACCGTCATGAAAAACTGGCGGAACAGGAAGGTGGCGGTGGCCGAGGCAATCAGGGGGAAAATCAATCCGGGATAGGAATTGAGCAGTTTCAGGTCCGCCGCCACCTTGTAGGTCGGCAGGATGCGGACCTCCACGGGCAGCATCAGCGTGATGAAGATCATCCAGAAGAAGACGATCCGCAGCCGGAAACGGAAGTACACGATGGCGAAGGCCGCCAGCAGCGAGATGCTGATCTTTCCGAAGGTGATCCCCAGGGCCATGATCAGGCTGTTCAGCATCATCGTGCCGACGGTCGCACCCACGTCCCGCGGACCGACCGTGAGGGCCCGCAGGTAGTTCTCCACCAGGTGGCTCCCGGGCAGGAGCGGAAAGGACTTGGTGACCACCTCGAGGGTGTGGGTCGAGGCGACAAAGGTCACGTAGATTGGAAAGGCCAGTACCAGCGCGCCCAGAATGAGGGTCGCGTGCGTGACAAACGTCAGAACAGGGCGGTGTTCGACCATCATGACCTGGCCTCGATCAGTAATGAACCTTGCGTTCGATGAAACGGAACTGGACCACGGTGAGCGTGATCACCACGATCATCAGCATCACCGACTGGGCCGCCGAGCCGCCGAGGTCCAGGTTGATGAAACCGTCGTTGAACACCTTGTACACCAGGATGTTGGTAGCGTAGTTGGGCCCGCCGCGGGTGATGGCGTGAATCACGCCGAAGGTGTCGAAAAAGGCGTAGACGATGTTGACCACAATCAGGAAAAACATGGTCGGCGACAGCAGCGGAAACACGATGGTCCAGAAGCGCCTCCATGGGCCGGCGCCGTCGATGGCGGCCGCCTCGATAAAGGAATGCGGAATGGCCTGGAGCCCGGCCAGGAAGAACAGGAAGTTGTAGGAGATCTCACGCCAGGCCGCCGCGATGATGACGAGGGTCATGGCCTGCGTCCCGTTGAGGGTGTGGTTCCAGTCCAGCCCGGCTTTTTTCATGAAAAAAGCCAGCATGCCCACGGTCGGGTTGAACAGGAAGAACCACAGGACGCCGGCCACGACCGGCGCCACCGCATAGGGCCAGATGATCAGCGTCTTGTAAACGGTGGCGCTGCGCAGGGCGCGGTCGGCCATTACGGCGAGCAGCAGCGCGACCGAGAGCGCGGCTCCGGCAACTGCGGAGCTGAAGGTGAGGGTGACGCGAAACGAGTCGAGATACTCCGCGCCGGCGAAGAGATCCGCAAAGTTGTCAAACCAGACGAAGGCGGATGCGGTCCCGAAGGCATCCTCCTGCAGAAAGGACTGCACCAGCGCCTGGGAGGCGGGCCAGATGAAAAACAACACGGTCACGACGATCTGCGGGGCGACGAGGATGTAGGGCAGCACCCGGTTTTTGAAAACGACGCGTTTTTCCATGGGTGGTCGGCCGCTCGAGAAAACCCTGCCGGCATGCAGCCTGCAGGTCTGATCATTGGTCGGAGCGGCGCCCCGCCGCGAGCGCTCGCGCGGCAGGATGCCACTCCCACATCCGGATCAAACGAGACCCGCTATTTGTTGGCCTTTTCGAATTTCCGCAGCGACTCGTTGCCGGCCTTGACGGCATCATCCAGCCCCTGCTTGGCGGTCTTCTTGCCGGCAAAAATAGCCTCGAACTCGTTGTCCATGATGTCGCGGGTCTTGGCGTGATCGCCGAAACGCAGCCCCTTGGAGTTCTCGGTCGGCTTGTGCAGGGTCATCTGCTTGAGCGAGGTCTCGGTGCCCGGATTCTTCGCATAGAACCCCTGCTTCCGGGTCAGCTCGTAGGCCGCGAGCGTGATGGGCAGGTAGCCCGTGGCCTGATGCCAGTCGGCCATCACTTCGGGCTTGGACAGGTAGTTGAAGAAGGCGGCTACCCCCTTGTAATCGGCGGCCTTGTGGCCTTGGAGCACCCACAGGCTGGCGCCGCCGATGATGGTGTTCTGGGGAGCGCCCTTCACGTCCGGCCAGTAGGGCAGCATGGCGGTGCCGAAATCGAATTGGCAGGTCTTCTTGAACCCGGCATACCCGGCGGAGGACTCGGTGTACATGGCCACTTCCCCCGACGAGAACTTGGCATTGCCCACGTTGGTCCGGCCGCCATAGACAAAAATCTTTTCCTTCTGCCAATCGGCCAGTTGCTGGAAGTGCTTCACCTGCAGCGGGCCGTTGAATGTGTAGACGGCATCCAGGCCGCCGAACCCGTTGTCTTTGGTGCCGATGGGCAGGTTGTGCCAGGCGCTCAGGTTTTCAATTTGAATCCAGCCGTTCCAGGCGGATGAAAAACCGGCCTTGCACACGCCGGCCGCCACCAGCTTCTTGGCAATCTCGGCCAGCACGGGCCAGGAAATCGGCGGCTTTTCGGGGTCGAGGCCGGCCTTTCTGAACATGTCTTTGTTGTAATAGAGGACAGGGGTCGAGCTGTTGAAGGGCATGGACAACATCTTGCCGTCGCGGGTCGTATAGTAGCCGGCAACCGTGGGCAGGTAGGCGCCGGGGTCGAACGGCAGGCCGGATTCCTTCATGACCTCGTAGACGGGCTTGATGGCGCCCTTGGCCGCCATCATGGTCGCCGTGCCCACTTCGAACACCTGCAGGATGTGCGGCGGCGTCTTGGCGCGAAAGGCTGCGATACCGGCATTCATCGTGTCCGAGTAATTGCCTTTATACGTCGGCACCACCTGGTACTGGTTCTGGGATTTGTTGAACCCGTCGCAAATCTCGTTCACCTTCTCTCCGAGGGCACCGCCATGAGCGTGCCACCAGTTGACGGTGACCGGGGCTGCCATTGCAAATCCCGGCAGCACCATGATCGCTATCACCGCAAGGGCCATCCTCAAATTACGCAAGTGCTTCATGGGGTCCTCCTTTTCGCTGAATTCGGTTTGACCGCAGTTCACATCTCCGTTGGAGCATTTATTGCGACAAAAATCAAAACCGTGTAAGAAAACGGCTAATCATGTGTTAAATATTGATAACGGAGTGGAAATTATTCCATGAATGGGAGCATAGTCAAACGAAATCTGACGGCGGCACCTATCCTGACGGCGGTTGTTCTTCTGGCGCTTGTCGCCCCCGGCTTGTCCCAAGCACCGGGCGGATCAGGCACCGCCGAAGTTTCTGAAAAACCGCTTGTGATCGGCCACCGCGGGGCGGCCGGACTCGCCCCGGAAAACACCCTGGCCGCGTTCAAGCGGGCCTGCGAGCTGGGGGTCGACGCCATCGAACTGGATGTCCTGACTTCAACCGACGGGCAGATGGTGGTGCATCACGATTTTAAGCTGAAGCCCGAAATCGCACGCTCGGCCGACGGTGCCTGGATTGCCTCCGGGTCGCAGCCGGCCGTCAAAGACCTGACCCTGGCCCAGCTAAAGGCTTACGACATCGGCCGCCTGCAACCGAAGACCTCCTATGCGGCTCGCTATCCGGAGCAAACTCCCGCCGACGGCGAGCGCATCCCCACGTTCAAGGAGGTGATCGAGCTCTTCAAGAAATCGTGCAGCCTCGCCACTCGGCTTTTTGTCGAAATCAAGACATCACCGGAGGAACCTGAGCTATCCCTGCCGCCGGAAGCGATATCGGACAGAGTCGTTAAAATGCTGAGGGATGAGGGCATCGCCGAGCGCACGTGGATTCTCTCATTCGATTGGCGCAACCTCGCGCACATCCAGAAGACCGCGCCGCAGATTACGACCGTCTACCTTACCATCGTCGGCCCGGGACTGAACAACCTCAAGCCGAACCAGGCCGGGGCCTCGCCCTGGATGGCGGGGCTCGACATTGACGACTTCGACGGCTCCGCACCCCGGGCGGTCAAGGCCGCCGGCGGCCGGGTCTGGTCGCCGTTTTTCAAGAACCTGACGCCGGAGACCCTTGCGGAAGCGCGGCAACTGGGGCTGTTGGTGTCCGTCTGGACACCCGACAATCCCGTTGATTTAAAGAAGCTGATCGAGATGAAGGTGGATGCGATCACGACGAACCGGCCGGATGTGCTCAAGAAGCTGCTGGCGGATCCGTGAAAATTTTTTGCTGCCTCAAAACCGGATGGAGCGATGAAAAGGGCCCGAGCGCGATCCCTCTCCGCTTGCGGGATGGGACAACGGAGAGGGCGAAAGCACTATTTGCTGCGCGTGAAGAGGTACAGCACCCCGATCGCCGCCTGGCAGGCGACGCAGATCAGCAGCGCGGTGCTGAAGGCCTCTGGACCGCGGGATGCCTGCGGATAGAGGGACTGCATGACAATGCCCAGGCCCTGCAGGAATACCGCCGGGCCCAGCATGGTAAAAAAGTTGATGCCGCTCATGCCTGCGCCCGCCATGTCCTTCGGAACGAGAGCTTTGATGTGGGCATAGACATGCATGCCGCTGGCCGAGGCGAGCCCAAAGGCCAGGAAAATTGAGCCGGCGACAAGAACGCCGGCCCCCAGCGGCAGCGCCCTCAATCCAAGCGTGACCAGCGCCAGCATCAGCAGGCCGCCGGCAACGACCCATTTGGGGGTCTTAAAAACGCGGTCGGAAACCGCACCCCACACAGGTCCCCCCACGATCAGGCCGATGTTCATCGCCAAGAGAATGTTACCGGCCTGCACGGGCGAAAACCGCAAGGCCTCCATCAGAAGGGGGCCTGCCCACAGGGTCTGCAGTGCGGCATGGGTGCCGTAGCGGACGAACGTCCCGGCCGAGATGATCCAGTAGTCTTTGCTCCGCATCAGGATGCCGAGGTTTCCGAAGGGTGATACGCTTTCGCTCGGCGCCGCTGCCGCGCTTTTTGCTGGCGGCCGGTCCTGCACCACCCAGAAAAGGGCAAGCGTCAACAGCAGATGCAAGGCGATGATGGCTTGGAAGCTCAGGCGCCAGCCGAGCTGCTCGACCATCAGAACCAGCGGGGTAGCGGCCACGATGTTGCCGAGGGTCCCGATGGCGTAGATCAAGCCGGAAACCGTCGCGAAGGTGCGCGGGGGAAACCATTCCGTGAGCAGCTTCAGGGGCCCCATCATATTGCAGGCCATGCCCACCCCGAGCAGCAGGCGGCCGGCCAGACCCATTTCCAGGCCTTGTGCCTGGGAGAACATGATGGCGCCGCCCATCCCCAAAAAAGAAAGACCGATCATCAGCCGCTTTGCTCCGAGCTTGTCGAGAAACATGCTGATCGGGATCTGGGTCAACGCAAAGCCGTAGAAAAAACCCGCGGACAGAAGCCCGATGCCCTCGGTGTCGAGGTGCAGGTCGTTGATCAGCCAGGGGGCCAGGACGGCGTTGGTCGTCCGGTAGAGCTGGGACATGAACAGGTGCAGCGAACACAGGATGAATATGAGCCAGGCGCGGAGCATGATTAAAAAAGAATCCTTGATTCTTGACCCTTGATACTCAATGCTGGATGAAATAAGATCCAGGTGTCAGCATCCAGCATCGGCTGTTGTCTATCTCCGACTTCCGGTAATGTCAAAATATATAAAGGAGAGAGTTCCTTCCCAACGACGGCTTGGGAGTGGCTCCCAGCCACGATCATTACGGCAAAAATGCCGCTCACGCCTAATAGAGACTCAGCTTCCCTATGATACCGAAAGAGCTTATTAACGAACTGCGCCGCATCGTCGGCGATCGGCATGTGTCCGAGACCCGTACGGCGGCCGAGCTCTATTCCTACGACGGCTCTCTCGCCACGGGTGCCCCCGGTGCGGTGGTGTTCCCGGCCGACACCCTGGAGACCTCCCGGGTGGTCAAGGCGGCCGCCCGGGCCGGCGTTGCCTTCGCGCCCCGCGGCTTCGGGACCAACCTCTCCGGCGGGACGGTCCTGCCATACGGCGGCCTTACGGTCTGCCTCGCGCGCTTAAACCGCATCCTCGGCATTTTCCCCGCAAGCCGTAGCGCCGTGGTCCAGCCTGGCGTGACCAACCTGGAGCTCCAGAATGCGCTGTCTCCTCTGGGATTTTTCTACGCCCCTGACCCTGCCAGCCAGAAGGTTGCGACCCTGGGCGGCAATGTCGGCGAGAACTCGGGCGGTCCGCGCTGTCTCAAGTACGGGGTCACCACCAACCACGTGATTGGGCTGGAGGTCGTGCTGACCTCCGGCGAACTATTGCGCTTGGGCGGAGCAGACGTTGACCCGCTGGGCTACGACTTGCGGGCACTGCTCATCGGCAGCGAGGGCACTCTGGCTGTGGTGACCGAGGTCACCGTGCGCATCATGCCCAAGCCGGAAAAGGTGATGACTCAGCTCGTGGTCTACAACGCCGTCGATGATGCGGCCCGCTCGGTGGCTGACATCATCGCCGCCGGGATCGTGCCGGCGACCCTCGAGATGATGGATTCCCCCATCATCCGGGCGGTGGAGGACAGCATCGCCTGCGGCTACCCCAGGGACGCCGCGGCGGTCCTGATCATCGAGGTGGAGGGGCCTGCAGAGGGCTTGGAAAAGCAGGCCGGCCGCATCCGCGAGATCTGCACGGCCAACCGCTGTCGCGAGGTCCGGGATGCAGCCGGCGCCGAGGAACGCGGGCGCCTCTGGGAGGGACGGCGCGGCGCCTTCGGAGCGGTGGCGCGGCTGGCGCCGAACTACCTGGTCAATGACTGCACGGTGCCGCGCACCCTGTTGCCCAATGCCCTGGTGCAGGTCGCCGAGATCGTGAAGCGCTATGGCTTCGAGCACGGCAACGTCTTTCATGCCGGTGACGGGAACCTTCACCCCTTGATCCTGTTCGACTCGCGCGACCCGGATCAGCTCAAGCGGGTGCACGAGGCCGGCTGGGAGATCATGCAGGCCTGCGTCGCGCTGGGTGGCACCATCTCGGGCGAGCACGGGATCGGCCTCGAAAAAATGGCAGCCATGCGCATGGTGTTTTCGGATGCAGACATCGACGCCCAGCGCTCGCTCCAGGAGGCCTTTGATCCAGCCCGCGTCCTGAACCCGGGGAAAATGTTCCCGGACACGACCCGCCCCTTTGCCTTCAAGGACCAGGCGGCCTGGGCCCGCCCCGGCGACGCGCTGAGCGCCATCGAAGAGCGTATGGCCGAGGAGGTGAAACACGCCTTTGCTGCAGACCAGGCGCTCCTTCCTCTCGGCGGCGGCTCGCTGGCCGGCGCGGGAAACCTTCCGTCACGGCCCACGACCCCGCTGCGCACGAATGCGCTCGACGGGATGATCGAACTCGACCCGGCCAATCAGTACTTCACCTCCGGCGCCGGGATGACGCTGGCCGCCATCCAGGAGGCGCTGGCTCCTCACAACCAGTGGCTGCCCCTGCGGCCGGCCTTCGGCGTATTACGGCGCACCATCGGCGGCGTTACGGCAACCGGCGCCCTCGGCCCGGAGAGGATTGCCTATGGCGCACCGCGCGAACTGTTGCTCGGCCTGCGTTTCGTCGACGGTCGCGGTCGGTTGATCAACGCCGGAGGCAAAGTCGTGAAAAATGTCGCCGGCTATGACATGACCCGCCTCATTGCCGGATCGGCCGGAAGCCTGGGCCTCATCACCCGGGTGACCATGAAGACGGCCACCCGGCCGGAGCGCTGTGCGGTGGTCTCGGCCTGCGGTATTCCCGAAGCCTGCGCCAGCCTGGCGGCACAGCTGCTCGGTTCCAGCCTGGGGGCCGTGTTTGCGGCGGCCGCACCCGATGACGGCAGCAATCGCTGGCGGCTTCAGGTCGGCTTCGAAGGATTCGGCGATACCGTCGCCGCCCAGCTTGCCCGGGCCGAGGCCCTTTTCGAGAAATCCGATTTCAGGTCCGTCCGCGCCGAGGAATACAATGTCCTCACCGGGCCTTTCTGCGGGCTGTACGACCGCATCGCCGGCTGCCCCTTCGTTTTGCGGATGGGGGCGCCGCCGGACCGGACCGGCCGGGCCGCCGCCATTCTGAAGCAACAGGCTCGGGTGGAGGCCCTGCTGGTCGATTTCGGCAGCGGGCGGATTCTGGCCGGCACTAGCGACATGAATGACGCGTCCTGGAACGAGATCGGGCAGCGGCTGCGTGAGCTGGCCGGGCATGCCGTTCTGGAGAAAAGTCCGGATGAGTTCAAAACGCGCAACGACGTGTTCGGCCCCCCGCGGCCGGAATGGAATCTTATGCACCGGGTCAAAGCCATCCTCGATCCGAAGTTAATTTTCGCGCCGGGGAGGATGCCCGGCCTGATTCAGCAAGGATGTCGAAACGCACCATGAGCATATCCGCACACTACGACGAAATTGCCCACTGCAATCACTGCGGCTTCTGCCAGACGGCCTGCCCGATCTTCCGCTCCACGGGTTATGAGGGAGGGGTCGCGCGGGGTCGGCTGGCATTGCTGCGGGCCGTGATCGAGGGCCGGCTCCAATGGAGCCCGGAGATCGAGGAGCCCCTTTACAGCTGCCTGCTCTGCGGGGCCTGCACGAGCAACTGCTTCCCGGCGATACCGACCGCGGATCTGGTCACCACGGCGCGCTCGGAGTACCTCGAAAAAGTCGGCCGCAAATCCATCCACCGCCTGCTGTTCGATAAGCTGCTGCCTTACCCCCGGCGACTGCACCTGGCCGCCCGGGCGATAGCCATGGGCAAGAACAGCGGCATGAGCGAGCTGGCCCGCGCCCTGGGCCTGCTGCGCATCTTCGGCCGCGATTTATCGCGAGCGGAGGCGATTGTCGAGCGGCTGCCGGCACAGGCCTTCCGGGAGCGCTTCAAGCCCGGGGTATTCGAGGGGCAGGGCCGCAGCCAGCATGTGGCGTATTTTGTGGGCTGCGGCGTCGACGTGGTCAGTCAAGCGGCCGGCGAGGCCACGCTCGCCCTGTTGCGGCGCTTCAGCCGGAGCGTCCACGTGCTTAACAACAATTGCTGCGGTCTTCCGGCGTGGTCCTACGGCGACCTGCCGGCGGCGCGCAAGCTGGCGGGCAAGAACCTGGCGGTGCTCGAAGTCCAAAGCGTAGACGCGATCGTCACCGACTGTTCGAGCTGCACCGGCTTCATCAAGAAATATCCGCGCCTGTTTTCCGAAGACGATCCGCAGCGCAAGGTCGCTCTATCCATAGCCGCCAAGGCCAGAGACGTCTCGGAGTGGCTTGCGGCCGAAGTCATCCCGATCTCCAAATCCCTGGAGGGAAAACGCGTCACCTTCCACGACCCCTGCCACGCCGTCCGCGGTCAGGGTCTGGTGAAACAGCCCCGGGAGCTGCTGCACCGGATGCCGGGGGCTGAATTCGTCGAACTGCCGGAAGCCGACTGGTGCTGCGGAGGGGCGGGGTCCTATGCGCTGTCCCACTACGACCTTGCCATGCAGGTGCTGGACCGCAAAATGGCAAACCTGAAGAAGACCGGGGCGGATGTCCTGGTGACAACCTGCCCGGCATGCATCATCCAGTTGTCCTACGGCGTGCGCCGGCATGGGTTGAAGGTCGACGTGCGCCATCTGACGGAGGTCATTTAACGGGGGGTTTATGACTTCGACACCTACCGATGCCAACCCTCTTTCAGCAGCCTGGAGTTATGCCATCTCCATCACCCAGACATGCAGCGATTTGGGCCCGTGCACGCCCAAGGTGAGGGTCAGCTCGATGTCGGCCGTGCGGCTGGGGCCGGAGATGAGGACCGAGTAACCCGCGGTTTGGGTTTCAGCGAAGACCTGATGCAGATCCGGCCGCAGGACAGCCGGCCGCAGCAGGGCCAGGTGAACGCGCGGCAGCAGGGAGGCCACCCGTGGCCGGTCGGGCGCGGAAGTCAGGGCCAGGGTCCCGGTTTCCGGCAGCGCCGCGTCGACACCCGTGACCCCCAGCTCGCACGACGCGACCAGGTGCTTGTCGGCCGCCGCCGGAACGATCTCGACGTCGAGATCCCGCAACGCCGCCGCCACGCCCCAGGCCTCCATCTCGGGGGTTGTCCAGCAGGTAGCGCGCTTCACGCCTTCCGCCCGGATGAGCTCGGCCAGGGCGGCGCGGAAATCCTGCATGCTCGCCACACGCCGCGTGACGCCGCTCAGCTTTCCGATTTCCGTCAGCAACTGAGTCAACTCGGCTTCGGGCCCGGCGGTCTTGCGCGGCAGGATCCGGGCCGTCGGCGGGATGGGAGCTGCCGGTGCCCCGGGTCCACGGCCGTAGGCTTGCCGCAATTTGTCCAGGATTTCCTCACGCGCTTGGTTCATGGGTTCCTCGCTTTCCCCCGGCGGCCGGACGATCGCGCCACCACTGCCGGAAATCGGCGGCAAAGGCCGGGAAGGGCCGCGACATCGTCCATCGGTTAAGAGGGGCCGGCAGCCGGGGCATCCAACCGCTGCGCACAAACGGCGCCTGCAACCGCTTTAGCAGCTCGGACCCGAGCCGGTAGAGCCCTGTCGTCCCCAGGGCAACGGCTCCGACCTGCGCTCCCAGCCGCAAGGCATACGGCGCGGCCGCATCTTCCGATTCGTCCCCCTCGGCCACGCGCCGGCGCAGGTGCAGCAGGATCTGGGTGATGGGAATTTTCACCGGGCAGATCTCGTTGCACGCTCCGCACAGGGTGGAGGCAAAAGGCAGTGCGCCGGCGATCCTGGTGCCCAGGATCTGGCTGGCGAAGATCACTCCCGTGGGCCCCGAGATGGGGTAACCGTAGGCATAACCGCCCACGTTGTTGTACACGGGGCAGGTGTTCAGGCAGGCCCCGCAGCGGATGCACAGCAACGTCTCCCGGCACTCCGGGGTTTTAAGGATGCGCGAGCGCCCGTTGTCCAGCAGGATCAGGTGCATCTGGCGCGGGCCGGTCTCCGCCGGGCTGCGCGGCGGGCCGCTGATGAACTGGGTGTAACAGGAGAGCTTTTGCCCGGTAGCGCTGCGCGCGAGCAGCTTCAACAAAACCGTGAGGCTTTCCCAGTCCGGGACCACCTTGTCGATCCCGACCACCGCCACGTGCACGGGAGGCACGGTCGTGCACATCCGGCCGTTGCCCTCGTTGGTCACGGTGACGATGGTCCCGGTGTCAGCGACCAGGAAGTTGCCCCCCGAGATGCCCATGTCGGCCGACAGAAATTCCTCGCGCAGTTTCATGCGTGCGATCCGGGTGAGCTGCTCGGCCTCGGCGGGTGCGTTCACGCCCAGCTTTTCATGGAACAAGGCGGCGATCTCTTCCTTGGAAAGGTGAAACGCCGGCACGACGATGTGCGCCGGCCCGACTCCCTTCAACTGGACGATATATTCGCCCAGGTCGGTCTCCAGAACACGGATGCCGGCCGCCTCCATGGCGTGGTTCAGGCCGATCTCCTCGGTCGCCATGCTCTTGCCCTTGACCGCGAGCTTCACCCGGTGCCGGGCAGCGATGTCGAGCAGGATGCGCCGGGCTTCCTCGGCATCGCGCGCCCAGTGCACCTGGCCGCCCGCCCGGGTGACCGCGGCTTCAGCCTTCTCCAGGTAATGCTCGATATGGGTGATGGCGTGCAGGCGGATATCGTGGCCGGCCTGGCGCAATGCCTGCCAGGACTCGTTTCCAAAGGCCTCCACCAAGACCGCCCGGTTGCCGAGGAATTTGGCGGTGGCCTTCTGCACCGCCGCGGGCATCTGCTGCGGTACCTCTTGGGTGTTTCGGCGGAAATCAATCGTGGCCTGCACCTGGCTCATGACGCCTCCCTTCCCGCCGTCAGAATCTCGATCAGGTGCATGGCCCGGATCGAAGAGCCCGCCTGTCGCAGTCCGCCGGCGATGTTCATGATGCACCCGGCATCGCAAACCGCCACCACGTCGGCGCCGGTGGATTCGATCGCCCGGACCTTGGACTCCATCATGGACTTGCTGACCTCGGGGTAAATCACGCTGAAGGATCCACCGAAGCCGCAGCAGGTCTCCTCGCCGGGCAGCGGGACCAGCACCAACCCCTGCACGGCCCGCAGGAGTGCCTTGGGTTCCTCGCGGGCCGAAAGCCCGCGCAGCAGATGGCAGGAGGAATGGTAGGTGACCTTGCGCGGGAAACGGGCGCCCACATCCGTCACCTTGAGCTGATGCACCAGAAACTGGGTGAACTCGAAGGTGCGGGCCGCAGCGTCTTCGGCCTGGCGGTGCTCAGCCGAACCGGGCGGGAAAAGCTCGGGGAAGTGGTGGCGCACCGTGTCCACGCACGATCCCGAAGGCGAAACGATGAAGCCGTCGGTTCGGCCGAAGACCTTCAGCCATTTCACAGCCAGCTCGCGGGCCTGGTTGCGGTAGCCGCTGTTGAAAAACGGCTGCCCGCAGCAGGTCTGCTCCTCGGGAAATTCCACCTGCACTCCCAGCCGCTCCAGGAGTCCGACCATGCGTTTCAGTACATCCGGGAAGAACTGCTCCGCCAGGCAGGTGATGAAAAGCTGTGCCTTGATCGTCATAGGGACCCTTCCTTCAGGCCCTCGGGGGGACCTGACTTATCCATATCCTGCACCAGGATAGGAATGTGGTGCGGAGCGGCAGCCGCGCGCTGCCGCTCCGGGATGCGGCTACTTGACGATCAGGCCCGTAAACACATAGGCCTGCGGCAGGGTGCAGTGCGATGAAGCAGAGCAGGATGACGACAGTAATACTTCACGCAACGAAACGGTTTTGGGATGTTTGCCTAGTGGCCGTCTAAAAACAGCAGATCACAGCCGAGGGCCAAACGCACGCCGATGAAAAGCATAGCCGCCTCAGGCGGTGAGCATTTTGCAGAGGCCTGCTACGCCGCCAGCGACTGTCAGATGCATTTTTAAGATAGCTTCTAATACAATAAGGCCATCGTCACAGTCAATAGCATTTGGGGCGGCGGTTTGCATTTCCGCGCGATTCCCTGCGGCCGGAGGAACGGGCAGGCGTACGCCCTCGCATCGGATTCCTGTTTCAGTTGTCAATCATCTGATGGGATTCGATGCTGCTAAAAATTGTTGACAAAGTTCGGCGCTTGCGATTAATATTTCAATATACGGAATAAATTTCCATATAGTGGAAAAACTGGCGCACGCACTGCGCGGGAGCAGCCCTTAAACGATGGCCCGGGAAACCTCTCTGGATAAGGCATTGAACGTTCTGGAAATGATTGCCCAGGCAGGGGATACCCGGCTCAGCACGCTGGCGGAGGCAACCGGCTATCCCCCGGCCACCACCCACCGTATTCTGGGGGTGCTGGTCCGGCGCCGGTATGTCAGGCAGGACCCTTCAAACCGGAAGTATATGCTCAGCCTGAAGTGCCTGGATATCTCCTCCAAGGTGAAGGACAACTTGGAGATCATCACGGCGGCCCGACCGGTCATGCGGAAATTGATGGAAAAAACCGGGGAGACGGTCAACCTGGTGAGTTTTGAAGACATGGAGGCCGTCTACATCGACCAGATCTCCAACACCAAGTCCCTCCTGCGCATGTTTACCCAGGTGGGCGCCCGGGTTCCTCTCCACAGCTCAGGCGTGGGCAAGGCCTTTCTCGCCGGTCGCCCGCCGGCGGAGGCCCTCGATTATTTCAGAAACGCGAAAAAAGTGCGCTACACGGAAAATAGCCTGGTGAAGGAAGACGAGTTCTTACGGGACATAGAGGCGACCCGCACGCGAGGATACGCCGTGGACCGGGAAGAGTTCGAAGACGGTGTCGGCTGCATTGCGGCGGCCATAACCCAAAAGGGCGAAGCGGCGGGTGCCATGAGCATCTCGGGGCCGAGTTCCAGGCTTTTCGGAGCGAGCACCGCCAAGCTGGCTGCCGAGGTCGTCCGCAGCGCCGCCGCCGTCTCACAGCGTCTTTCGGGGCATTAACGCAGCGCCTATCACATGTTCTCACCTCACACCCACAGGGAAAGGAGCCAATCATGCCCAAGATGACCGCAATGGATGCGGCGATTTCGATCCTTTTCGACGAAGGGGTCCGCCACATTTTCGGAATACCCGGGGCCGGAATTCTGCCATTTTACAAGTCGATGAAGAACCATGGTAAAATCAAGCACCTGATTGCCCGGCACGAGGAAGGAGCCATCCACATGGCCGACGGCTACGCCCGGGCGATCAACACCGTGGGTGTGTGCGCCGCCACATCCGGGCCCGGTGCATCCAATTTCGTTACCGGTCTTTACACCGCCCAGGTGGATTCCATACCGATCCTGGCCATCACCGGCCAGAATGTGCGGGCGCAGCTTGGGCGCGAAGCCTTCCAGGCCGTGGATATCGCCGAGATCTGCAAGCCCATCACCAAGAAAACCTACTGCATCAAGGAGCCCGCCATGGTGCCGTGGGTTTTCCGGGAAGCCTTCAGGATCATGCGCGAGGGGCGCCCGGGGCCGGTTTTGATCGATCTGCCGCTCGACGTGCAGAAGGGTGAAATCGTCTACGACCCGGAAGCGGACTGCTCGCTGAGCTTTCAGGCCCAGGGCCCCAGTCCGGCCGCGGTCCGCAAGGCCATCGACCTGGTTCTGGCCGCCAAACAACCGGTCATGCTATTAGGCGGCGGGGTCATTATCGCCGAGGCCTGCGATCTCTTCGTTCAGTTGGCGGAATACCTCCAGACGCCGGTGGTGACCACCTACATGGGCAAGAGCGGCATCCCGTACTCCCATCCCTTGGCGGCCGGCCATGTCGGTATCCAGTGCAACACCCGCGCCGGCAACAAAACCTTCCTGGAGTCGGATCTCGTGCTGGCCGTGGGCGTGCGTTTCAACGACCGCCACACCGGGGACGTCGCAACCTACACGGCCAACCGCAAGTTCATCCATATCGATATCGACCCCGGCCAGCTTGGAAAGAACATCATGCCCGAGTTGGGCATCGTTTCCGATGCGAAAAAAGCGCTTTCCAGCCTTCTCGAAGAGGTTAAGAAGCGCCGGCCGGCCGCCAAGCCGTCCCCGTGGGCCGCTGCCATACCCGAGGTCAAGGCCTCGCTGAGGCGCAAGATGGACTACGACAACATCCCCATCAAGGCGCCGCGCGTGTACAAGGAGATCAACGCGTTCTTCGGCCCGCAGACCATTTTCGTTACCTGCATCGGCCTCAACCAGATCTGGTCCGGCCAGATGCAGGAAATTGAAATTCCCCGTCATTACCTGGACTGCGGCGGAGCCGGCCCCCTGGGATGGGATATGCCGGCCGCCATTGGAGCCAAGGTCGCCCGACCGGACAAGCAGGTGGTGCAGGTGGTGGGCGATTTCGGGTTCCAGTTCTGCATGGAGGAATTGCCGGTGGCCGTGATGTACAACGTGCCCTTCATCATCCTGGTCCTCAACAATGGGTACCTGGGCCTCATCCGGCAGGCTGAAAAGTACGTCTACGAAATGGAATGCGAAGTGGAGATCTGGTACGACGGCGTCAACGAAGGCCGCGGGTTCGATTTCGTGAAGTTTGCCGAGGCCTGCGGCGCCAAGGGCGAGCGGGTCACCGACCCCGGCCAGTTGCAGGCCGCCTTCAAACGCGCTCAAGACGCCGGCGGCCCCTACGTCATCGACATCGTCCTGGAGCAGTCAACCGATTGTTCCATGGGGGTCTCCATCGCGAGCATTCGCGAATTCGAATAAGCGAACCCAGGAAAAAGTCCGGGGCGTCGTTTGACGCCCCGGGCTTTCTTTTTTGGGCGCGGCCGGCGGAATGGTCTTGAAATGGATATGCCGACCGTTCTTTCCAGGGTTGCTCCAAGCGATGGTGGTGACATCCCGCTTGGCATGCGCTATAACAACTTCGGCAAAGGTTCAGTCACCAACGATAACGAAAAGAGCTGTTCATCAGCCGCGAGAGGAGATAGGAATGAAATCGTCCGATCTGCAGGGAATCTTTCCACCCATAACGACCCCGTTCGTAGATGGCAAAGTGGCCTACGACAAGCTTGCCGCCAACATCGGAAAGTGGAACAAAACCGGACTTTCGGGTTACGTTGCCTTCGGTTCGAACGGCGAGTACGTTTATCTGGACGACGAGGAAAAACTCGACGTCGTCAAGACCGTGGTCCAGTCCGCGGCCGCCGGCAAGAAAGTCATCGCCGGGACGGGCTGCGAGTCGACCTGGCAGACCATCAAGCTCACCAACGCGTGCGCCAGGCTCGGCGCCCATGCCGCCTTGGTGGTGACGCCATTCTATTACGGCGGCCGCATGAACGAAGCCGCCCTCCTGCAGCACTACACGGCCGTCGCCGACAAGAGCGACATCCCCATCCTGATCTACAATGTAACCAAGTTCACGCACATCAGCGTCAGCGTCGGGCTGGTGGCAAAACTTTCGCAACACCCCAACATTATCGGGATCAAGGACAGTTCCGGCAATGTGAGCTTCCTGGGCGAGGTCGTCAACGCCGTGGCCGAAGATTTCGGTGTTCTGGTCGGCACCGCCGGTGCGCTGTTCGGAGCCCTCACCCTGGGATGCGTGGGCGGGGTGCTCGCTCTCGCCAACGTGGCGCCGAAGGCCTGCGTGCGGATTCTCAACCTGGTGAAAAAGGGGGAGATTGAAGCCGCAAGCAAGCTTCAGATCAAGATGCTCCCCGTGAACACCGCCATCACGGCCACCTACGGCGTGCCCGGGCTGAAGGTTGCCCTGGACATGCTGGGCTATTTCGGCGGCGACCCCCGGCCGCCGCTGCTGCCGGCCACAGACAAGGAGCAATTCGAAATCCGGAACATTCTGAAGGCGGCCGACCTGCTTTCATGACCGAAATTCAGACTGGGAGAGAGGCTATCTGCCGCAACATCCATCGGGGCTGAAAAGCCATCTCGTAACTACTCAGAAAGATAGACTGAAGGAAAAGACATGCGCAAAACTACATTGGTCGTTCTGGCATCCGTTCTGATTTTAGCAAGCGGCTGCATCGCCCCGCGGATCAAGCTCTTCCCGAGCCAGGCGGACCCGCTCCTGGAGTCCACCCTCGAGGGCAAGGCGGAGGAAAAAATCCTCGTGATCCCCATCCATGGGGTCATCTCGGACAGCCCCGATGAGGGGTTCATGCGGACCAAACCGAGTGTCGTCCAGGAGGTGGTCTCCCACCTGCGCAAGGCCGCCCAGGACAAGCTGATCAAAGCGGTCGTCCTGCAGCTGGACTCCCCCGGCGGCTCGGTGACCGCGAGCGACATCCTCTATCACGAGATCGTCCGCTTCAAGGAAACCACCGGCCGGCCCGTGGTCGCCACCATGCTGGATGTGGCCGCCTCCGGGGCTTACTACATCGCGCTGCCCGCCGACCGGATCCTCGCGCACCCCACCACCGTCACGGGGTCGGTCGGGGTCATCTTCATCCGGCCCAAGGTGGCCGGCCTGATGGACAAGATCGGGGTCGCGGTGGAGGTGAGCAAATCCGGCATAAACAAGGACATCGGATCCCCTTTCCGGGCCACCACCGCGGAGGAGGAGCAGATTTTCCAGGCCATGACCGACCAGTTGGGCAAACGCTTCATCGAACTGGTGGCCCGGCACCGCCACCTCGACCCGGCCGCCCTGAGCGAGGTGGCCTCGGCGCGAATCTTTCTGGCGGACCGGGCCCTGGGTCTGAAACTGGTGGACGGCATCGGCTACATGTCGGACGGTTTGAAGGAAGCCCGGAAGCTTTCAAACCTGCCGGAGGATGCCAGGATCGTCGTCTACCGCCGCCTCGCAAACCCGAACGACAACATCTACAACCCGCTCACGTCCTACGAGGGCAACCGGCAGGCCGCCCTGGTGGACGTGGGGCTGCCGCGCTTGCTGCCGTCATTCCAGTCCGGCTTTTACTACCTGTGGCTTCCGGCTGTTCAATAGAAGCCACCTCAAAAATGCATCTGACAGTCGCTCTCGGCGTGGCCCGCCTCTGAAAAATGCTCAACCACCTGCCGCGGTTAGGCTTTTCATCGGCGGGCGCCTTGCCCTCGGCTGTGATCTGCTGTTTTTGAGATGGCTTCGAACACAGCCCGGCTCGGGGAAGCCGTCTCTCCGGGTCACTTCGCGGTATGGCCCAAGATCGATTTCGGCGGGTGGCCGTTGCCGCCGATGATCTTGTCGATCTTCTGCGTCAGCTGGATGCGCCGCACGATCCGGGCCAGTGCCTCGACGCTTTTCCTCAACCGCTCCATGCTGGATGTCATTTCGACGAAACGCTGCCGCTCCTCGTGGGTGAAGCCTTCAAGCGCGGCGATTGCAAAGCTGCAGCGGCATCCTGGGCAGCAGCACCAGCCCCAGCGGAAAGAGAGGGATTCGTTCAGCAGCCATCAACCATTCCTTCCGTCTCGAACGTTAAAAAAAGGAATCTCGGATGGAACGCTGACCCTCCCGCCCAAGCAAGTCCTTGCGAATCATACAGGCCATGGCACCCGTCTGCAAGGCCGACAGCAGAACAAAGTAGCTGACCCACAGCGGCACGCCCAGAAAAACCGGCTCCCGCTCCCCCCACGCCCAGAAGTCCATCGCCAGGACAAAAATCGCGACCTGCACCAGAACATACCGGTCCTTGAGCCAACCGCCGGGCATATCCACGCGCAGACGACCCTGGCGTGCCATCATCAGCACATGGGAGAGCAGATACACCCCGAAGGCGATTAGCAGCACCCACACCACCGGCAGGAAGGCGCCGGGTGAAATCCACTTCAGATGGAAAACCGCCAGGGCGGCTTCTCCGCTGAGAATGGAGAGGAAGGCGGGCGCCGGGTAAACCCGCTTCAGATATAGACCGAACAGCACCGTCGGGAAGAGGACCGCCAGCCCCGTGAAGGTCTCGGTCGCAATCTGCACCATGATCGACGGCGGCCGGTAGGCCAAGGCCAAGCCCGCAACTCCAAGGCAGACGGTGAAGATGCGGCCGGCGGTGCTGGACCCGGTCTCGGTCTTGCGAAACAGCGGCAGGATGTCGCGGGTGAATACGGCGCTCAAGGTCAGCAGCTGGGAGTCCATGGTGGACATGAGCGCCGCCAGGCCGGCCGCCGTGACCATGGCCGCCATGAAGTTGCCCCCGATGGCGTTCAACACCATGGGCAGGATCCGGTCGGCCTGCCGGCCGGTGAGATCCGGGAAGGAAAGATGCCCCAACACCCCTACGGCAATCGGGGGCAGGAACACCAGAAAGCAGACCAGCGGATAGAACAGCATCATGCGACCGATGGCCTGCTCGCTCCGGGCGGCGAAGAAGCGCTGGAACAGCTGTGGGAACATGGGGTCGCAGAAAAACCACAGGACCATGTAGCTGAACCAGATTCCGGGTGTGTGACTGCCCAGGGCGCCGGGTCTGGAAAATAGCTCCGGCTTCATGGCCATGACCTTCTGGTTGGCCGCCGCGAAACCGTCGTGGTGAGCCGAGACGATGAAGATCGTCGCAACGAGCAGCACCAGCATGAGCACTCCCTGGAACAGGTCGGTCCAGGCCTCGGCCTGCAGGCCGCCGCTGAAGGTGTAGCAAAGGATGATCGCCGTCACCAGGATGCATCCGAAGATGTATGGAAGCCCGATGAGTTCTTCAAGGGAGTAACCGGCCGCCATGGGCTGCAGCGCGATATAAGGGATGGTGAACACGATCAATACCGTCGCGAACAGGAACGACAAGGCCGGGCTTCCGTAAATCCGCCTTACCAGCTCCGACGGGGTGATCACGCCCAGTCTGCGACCCACCTGCCAAGCCCTGCGGCCGATGACCCAGAAGCTCAGCGCCATGAAGCCAGTGCCGAAGCCCATGATGGGAAAGAAGCTCCAGCCGTCGCGGTAGCCGGCGCCCGAGGTGCCGTACACCGTGAAGGCGGAGAAATTGGTAGCTGCCATGGTGGCCAGCAGGATGACGGGGCCCAGGCGGCGGTCAGCCAGAAAATAGGCTTCGGGGGAGGACTTCCAGCGCAGGCGCGTCAGAAGGCCGATTCCGAGGACCACCAGAAAATAGGCGGCTAACACTGATATTTTGGTGGCCGTTACATGCTCCTTTCATCCTCTCCCATTGCGGGAAGGGCAAACGGAGAGGCATGATTCGCGCGCTGCCGGGCGCAGCAATAGAAAAGCCATCCAGACCCGGTCTGGATGGCTTTCGCCTGACATAACCCGTGTTCGCCACGACGCCAAGGGCGCCGGTATGCGTGAGCCTAATAGCCCAACGGACCCGGGAGTGTCAAGGTCTAAATTAGAGCTTCATGCGAAACTTGAAGCGCTAAGTGGCAATGTTGATTTCCTGCCGGGCTTCCACGCCGAAGGCCACGTTCATGGCCTCGTCGATTCGGTCCACCGGGACGATGCGCAGGGCTTCGCGGACCTCTTGTGGGATGTCTTCCAGGTCCTTCTCGTTGCGCTTGGGCAGGATCACCGTGGTCAGCCCCGCGCGGTGGGCGGCCAGCACCTTCATCTTGATGCCTCCGACCGGCAGCACCCGGCCGCGCAGGGTCACCTCACCCGTCATGCCCACGTCGCCCCGCACGGTCCGGCCGCTGAAGAGGCTCGCCATGGCCATCGACAAAGCCACTCCCGCGGAGGGGCCGTCCTTGGGGATGGCACCGGCCGGGACATGCAGGTGGACGTCGGTGGCCTCGAACACATCCGGCGAAATCCCCAACTGCTCGGCTTTGGAACGGACGTAGCTGTGGGCGATCTGGGCGCTCTCCCGCATGACGTCGCCGAGTTGCCCGGTGAGGGTGAGGCCGCCCTTGCCCTTCATGCGGGTGGCCTCGATGAAGAGGATGTCGCCGCCGACCGCCGTCACCGCCAGCCCCGTGGCGATGCCCGGGATCTCGATCTGCTCGGAGCGCTCGGATTCGAATTTTTCCTTCTTCAGCTGCTCCCGCACGAACTCCTCGGTGACCACCACGTGGGTCCACTGCTGGGCAACGATTTTGACCACACTCTTGCGGCAGATCGCCCCGACCTGCCGCTCGAGGCTGCGCACGCCGGCCTCGCGGGTGTAATCCTGGATGATCTTGCGCACGGCGTCGTCCGTGAACGTGATCTCCTCGTCTTTCAGCCCATGGGCCTTGAACTGGCGTGGGATCAGGTGCCGCTTGGCGATCTGGAGCTTCTCGTGTTCCGTGTAGCCGTCGAGCGCAATGATCTCCATGCGGTCCCGGAGGGCCGCCGGGATGGTCTCGAGCTGGTTCGCGGTGGTGATGAAGATCACATCGCTCAGGTCGAAGTCCACGTCCAGGTAGTGGTCCCGGAAGGCGTGGTTCTGGGCCGGGTCGAGCACCTCGAGCAGCGCGCTGCTCGGATCCCCGCGCCAGTCCATGCCGATCTTGTCGACCTCGTCCAGGATGAAAACCGGGTTATTGGTCCCGGCGCGCTTGATGGCCTGAATGACGCGGCCCGGCATGGCGCCGATGTAGGTGCGACGGTGGCCGCGGATCTCGGCCTCGTCCCGCACGCCGCCGAGGCTCATCCGCGTGAAGGTGCGGCCGAGGGCTCGAGCAATGCTCTTGCCCAGGCTGGTCTTGCCCACTCCGGGAGGCCCGGCGAAGCACAGGATCGCCCCCATGGCCTCGGACACCGTTCCGGCATCCGCCTTCCCGGACGCGGTCTTGACGCCGCGTTCGGCGACGAGTTTGCGCACGGCGAGGTACTCGATGATGCGCTCTTTCACGTCCGGCAGGCCGTAGTGGTCCTCGTCCAGCACCGCGCGCGCGTGGTCGATGTCGGTCTGGTCAGCGCTTGCTTTGTTCCAGGGCAGGTCGACCAGCCAGTCCAGGTAGGTCTTGATGATCGAGGCCTCCGGGGAATGGGGCGACATGCCGGCCAGTCGCTTCAGTTCGCGCTGGGCTTCCTTACGCGCCTCCTCAGGCAGGTCGGACTTTTCGATCTTCTCGGCGTAGCCGTCGGCCTCGGAGCCCCCCTCCTCGGGTTCTCCGAGCTCTTTTTGGATGGCCTTGACCTGCTGGCGCAGGTAGTAATCGCGCTGGGCCTTTTCCATGCCCTCGCGCGCCTCGCTCTGGATCTTCTGGCCCAGGGAAAGGACCTCTTTTTCCCGGGCGAGATGGGTGACCAGCATGCGCAGCTTGCCTTTGAGGTTTTCCTCCTCCAGGAGCTGCTGGGCTTTGGCCATTTCAAGGTTGGCGTAGTTGGCGACCAGGTAGGCCAGGTAGCGCGGGCTCTTGATCTGGCTGAGGAAGTCCCCGGCCTCCTTTGGGTAATTCGGAGAAAGTGCTACGACCTCCCGCGCCACCTCGAGCAAACTGCGCTGCAAGGCGTCGGTTTCGAGATCCGCCTCGATCAGGTCCGATGCCGGGTGAATGGCGGCACGCAGGTAGGGCTTGTCGGCGGTCCAATAGCCGACCTTGAACCGCTCGAGGCAATGCACGATGACGTTCAGATGGTCGTCGGGGGTCTTGGCCACACGTTCGATCCGGGCTATCGTCCCCACCTCGTAGACCTGGCCCGGCAGGGGATCCTCGATCTCCGGAAACTTCATGGCCACCAGCCCGATCAGGTGGTCCCCGTTCTGAGCGTCTTCGACCAGCTTGATCGACCGCTCGACGCCGACCGTCAGCGGTAGAATCGTGTACGGGAAGGCCACCGTGTTGCGCAGCGGCAATATTGGCAATTCTGCCGGAAACTGGACTATCTCCGCCCCCTTGGGATCGGCTCCGGGTTCGGCTGGAAAGATGATCTTGGTCGTTGTGGTCATTGTATTGGCTCCGTCGTTGGTAGTTGCGAAAATTTCATTATTCATGCATTTTCCACGAAAAAGGTAATGCCTGGGTAGGGATTGTAAAGCCAGGCATGTGAAGGTATAAAAATTTACCGACATCGGTGTTCAACCATTCGGGCGCGCAGGGCGAACCCCGTCCCGCCGGCGAAAACGGCGCAGAGCCGGCAGGCGCAACCGCTTCCGGGCTCCGCCGTGAGGAGATGCAGTCATGCAACGGTTTTTTTTAAGGCTGATCGGCGTGGCGCTGGCGATCGCCGCCTTCGGCTGCGGGAGGTCCGTCCCGGGGGTCGCGATCGACCCGGTCCCCGGCAAGGTCCCCGAACCGTATCGCGTTATCTACCGGGAGCTGGAGTCGGAGCTGTCCCAGCTGAGCCCGATCCTGGCGGCCCCCTGGGGCCGGAAGACAGGCCCCACGGCCTTCGGGGTCGAGTTGCTCGCTGCCGGTCGCAACCCGGGCGAGGAACTATTGAATGAACAGGCGCTTCAGACCACGGCACTCACGCTGGATCGGTTGAAGCAGATCGGCGTCAAGAGCGTGTCCCTGAGCATTCCATACCCGATCCTCACGCGCCGCTTCCCTGAAACACCCGCCTACAAGGAATTCTACCTCAAGGTTGCCGCAGAGGTCCGGCAGCGCGGGTTGCTTCTGGTGGTCGAAATGGGGACAGTGTCCCGCGCGCCGGAGTTCACCCGGGTGCCGGTGGACTACAGCGGGCTGACCCGGGAGCACTTCAACGCAGGGCTGCGCGAGATGGCCGAGGCGGTCATCGCAGACCTCCGCCCGGATTATCTGACCGTGCTCTCGGAGCCGGACACCCAGGCACGCAACACCGGCCTCGCCTTTTCTGCTTCGCAGTTTGCCGCCACCGTCAAATCCGCGGTGCGAGGGCTGGACCCGGGCAGCACCTGGATAGGGGCCGGCGCCGGCACCTGGCTTGCGCTGGACTACTTCAAGGCCCTCGCGGATATCCCGGAGTTGAACTACCTGGATCTGCACATCTACCCGATCCAGCTTGGATTCGCCTCCGATCGGGTCCTCAAGGCGACGGAAGCCGCCAGGGCCCGCGGCAAGAGGGTCGCCATCGGCGAAGCCTGGCTGTACAAGATTTCGCGTCGCGAGTTCGGACAGATCAACCCGGTGCAAGCTTTTGCCCGCGATGCGTATTCGTTCTGGCAGCCGCTCGACGAACGGTTCGTCGCAACGGTGGTGAACCTCGCCCACACCATCGAAGCGGAATTCTGCTCGTTTTTCGGCATGGATCTCCTCTACGCCTACGTGGACTACACCCCCGAGACCAGCCGGCTTGCGCCTGCGCAGCTCATGCAGGCCAGCCGTGCGGCGGCAGCCGAGAATATTCCGGCCGGCAAGCTCAGCGGCACCGGGGAGCGGTTTAAAAACCTGATCGCGCCATAGCCGCGCCGGATCAACTTTTGCTTGACAGCTTTTGGAAATTCCCGTAATGCTTTGAACAACGAACAACCAGAAAGACAATGGATTCAGAACATGCGTGGACGCTTCTTCTTTTGGTGGTTTAGAAGCGTCCATCCGGGCGGGTAAACACACAGAACCGCAACATACCCCCGGATGGACCCGCCGAGGTCCGTCCGGGGTTTGGATTCGAGAAGCCCCGGGGCAATTGTCCGGGGCTTCTCGTTTTGGCAGCCGGCCTGCCGGCAAAGGAGAAAACGCGCCATGATCGTCGAACTCGAAAAAGATCTGCCCCCCGAGGCCAAGACCGACCTGATCCTGAAACTCAAGGCGAACCGCTGCGACTGCCGCGAGCTGCCGCCGGTGGCGGGCGAGCGCATCGGCGTCCTGGGCAAGCCCGGCTGCAGCGAGGAGGAGATCCGCCGCCTGCCCGGTGTGGCCCGGGTCCTGCGGGTCAAGACCCCTTTCAAGCTGGTCGGCCGTGAGATGCACCCCCAGGACACCCGCGTGCGCGTGGGGGACGTGCTCGTCGGAGGCGAGAACATCTCCGTCATCGCCGGGCCCTGCGCCGTCGAAAGCCTGGAGCAGGCCCTGACCATCGCCCGCGAGGTCAAACGAGCCGGCGCGGCGCTGTTCCGCGGCGGGGCGTTCAAGCCGCGCACCTCGCCCTATTCCTTCCAGGGGCTGGAGGAGCAGGGCCTCAAAATCCTGGCCGAGGTGCGCGAAACCCTCGGCATCGGGGTCGTGACCGAGATGACCTCGCCCTCCCAGGCCGATCTCATGATGAAGTACATCGACGTGGTGCAGGTCGGCGCGCGCAACATGCAGAACTTCGAGCTGCTCAAGTGCGTGGGGCGCATGGGTAAACCCGTACTCCTCAAACGCGGCCTCTCGGGTACGATCGAGGAATGGCTCATGTCAGCCGAGTACATCCTGGCCGAGGGCAACCACCAGGTGATCCTGTGCGAGCGCGGCATCCGCACCTTCGAGCCCTACACCCGCAACACGCTGGATCTGTCCGCCATCCCGGTCCTCAAGAAACTCACCCACCTGCCCATCATCGTCGATCCCAGCCACGCCACCGGCATGCGCGAGAAGGTGAGCCCTATGGCGCGCTCCGCCGTGGCCGCGGGCGCAGACGGCCTGATGATCGAGGTGCACCACGACCCGGAGCACGCCCTCTCCGACGGGGCCCAGAGCCTCTACCCCCAGCAGTTCCGCCAGCTCATGCGGGACATTTACGTGATCGCGCCGGTCGTCGGCAAGCAGCTCGACTTCTCCCACCTGGAACGCGTCCGGGTGATCGAACGCAAGCGCCAGAACGGCAGCGCGCGGCAGCGCGCTGGCTTCATGGGGCGGATCGGCACCTTCAGCCACAAGGCCTGCCTGCAGTATTTCGGGGACGCGGCCGAGGCGGTGCCGCTGCCGACGTTCCAGTCCATCTTCGAGGCGATCAGGGCGGGCGGGATCGACTACGGGATCGTGCCCCTGGAGAACTCGCTTTCCGGGAGCATCCACGAGAACTACGATCTGCTGCGCGATTACGATCTGCGCATCATCGGGGAGGTGAAAATCCGCATCATGCAAAACCTGCTGGCAAAGCCCGGCACGGATCTGTCCGACATCCGGCGGGTGCTCTCCCATCCCCAGGGTATCGAGCAGTGCCGCCAGTTCCTCTCCCAGCACCAGTGGGAGCTCGTAGCCGTGAGCGACACGGCCGGTGCGGCCGAGCGGGTCAGCGTGTCGCAGGATGCAGGGGAGGCCGCCATCGCCGGCCTCATCACGGCCGATATCTACGGCCTGGCGGTCATCGCCGAGGGCATCGAAACCAACCCGCGCAACTACACGCGCTTTGTCGTCGTCGGCAGGGAGCCCATCGAAAACCGCCTGGCCTCCAAGACTTCGCTCATCCTGTCGGCCAAGAACGAGCCGGGTGCCCTGTTCTCGATCCTGCAGGTGTTCGCCGAACAGAAGATCAACATGATCAAACTCGAGTCCCGGCCCATCCCCGGCGAGCCCTGGCGCTACATGTTCTACATCGACATCGAAACGGACCTCGAGTCCGAGGCGCTCAGCACGGTGCGGGCGGCGCTGGTGGATAAGAGCGAATACTTCAAGGTTCTCGGCTGCTACTGAGAATGACACGCCACCTGGTGGCCGCCGCCGATGTCTTGCAGGAGAGGCTGTTCCTGAGTGCAGATGCCTTGGCGTGCGAAGCAACGGGGGTGAAAGCTGCAGCCGGAAGGCGGGTCGATGGGGCTCGGCACGTCCCCCGGAAGCAGGATTTTCTCGCGGCGGGCGTCCGGATCAGGAAGGGGGACCGCCGACAGCAGCGCCTGGCTGTAAGGATGACGGGGGTTTGCGTACAACTCCTCGGAACTCGCCGTCTCCACGATGCGGCCGAGATACATCACCGCCACACGATCGCTGATGTGCTCCACCACGCTCAGATCGTGGCCAATGAAGAGATAGGAAAGATCCATCTGCTCCTGGAGTTGGGCCAGCAAGTTGATGACCTGGGCCTGGATGGACACATCCAGGGCCGAGACCGGTTCGTCGCAGACGATGGCCAAGGGATTCAAGGCCAGGGCCCGGGCGATGCCGATGCGCTGGCGCTGGCCTCCGGAAAATTCATGGGGGTACCGGCGCATGTATGCCGTATGGAGCCCCACGCGTTCCATGAGGAGGACCACCCGGTTTTGAATCTCATCCCTGGGCAGGTTCAGGTGGTTGCGGATCGGCTCGGCGATGATATCGCCCACGTTCATGCGCGGGTTGAGGGATGAGAACGGGTCTTGGAAAATGATCTGCAGCGACGCCCGGACCTTGCGCATCTCCCCGCGGTCGAGCTCGAGGAGGTTCTGCCCGTTGAAATTGATCCGTCCTTCCGTGGGCTCGATCAGCCGCAGCAGGGAGCGGCCGACGGTGGTTTTCCCGCAGCCGCTTTCGCCGACGAGCCCCAGGGTTTCCCCCCGCTTCAGACTGAAACTCACTCCGTCCACGGCCTTGACGTAACCGACGGTTCGAGACAGAATCCCCTTCTTGATCGGAAAGTATTTTTTCAGGTTATCGACTTCCAGCAGTGCCATGGGTTTGTTTTTACCTTCCGGAGGATTCCCTTTTCGCGCCCTCGGCTTCCAGCCAGCAACTCACGCGCCGATGTTCAGCCAGCCGGATCATGGGCGGTGGCTTGCTGCAGCAGACCGGCATGGCCTTCGGGCAGCGCGGGTTAAACCGGCAGCCGGGCGGCACTTGAAGCGGGTTGGGAACCATCCCCGGGATTTCCTGCAGGCGCCGGCCGGACCGCTGCCTGCGGCCGATGACGGGGACCGACCCTAAAAGCCCCTGGGTGTAAGGGTGCCGGGGGTCCTTGAACAACTCCCTCACCGGAGCTTCTTCCACGATTTTCCCGGCGTACATGACGATCACACGGCTGGCCGTTTCGGCGATGACCCCCAGATCATGGGTGATGAGGACGATCGCCGTCTGCAGTTCCTCCTTCAGGCGCATCATGAGGTTCATGATCTGGGCCTGAATGGTTACATCCAACGCGGTGGTGGGCTCGTCGGCCAGGATGAGCTTGGGGCCGCAGCAGAGCGCTATGGCGATCATGGACCTCTGCCGCATCCCGCCTGAGAATTTGTGCGGGTACTGGGCCGCCCGGCTGTCCGGGCTCGGGATCTGAACCTTCCGCAGCATTTCCACCGCCCGCCGCCAGGATTCCGGACGGGTCCGCCGCTGGTGCACGCGGATTCCTTCCGCGATCTGCTCGCCGATCCTGAGCACCGGGTTCAAGGACGTCATGGGCTCCTGAAAAATCATGGAGATCTCGCTGCCGCGAACGGCGCGAATGGCGTCCGAGTCCATCTGCAGAAGATCGCGGCCCTCGAAGAGAACACGCCCTTCGATAGCGGCTGGCGGGCATCGCAGCAGCCGCAGAATCGAGAGGGCGGTAACACTCTTGCCGCAGCCGCTCTCCCCCACAAGCCCCAGAGTTTCCCCCGCATACACCTCGAAATCGATACCGTCCACAGCCGTGACCACCCCGTCCATGGTGTCGAACCGGGTGTGAAGGTTTTCGACGCTCAGCAGTGGGGGAATGTCAGCCATCATGTTTTGACGAGCCTTGGAGAGCGTTGCATGGACGCCTTCGTCCAAAGCTCAATTTCAAGACGGGCAAGCCCCGCGGCACGAAGCGTGCATCCGGCGCGCCGCAGCGCCCGCGGAATGAAGTGCAACTCAGAAACCGGGTTTTCGATGAAGGCATCATACCTTGAACCGTGGATCCAGGGCGTCCCGCAGCCCGTCGCCGAGAAGATTGAAGCTCAGGACGGCAAGCAAGATGGCGAGGCCGGGGAAGGTAGCGACATGCGGCGCATGGAACAGGTAATTCCGGGCTGAGCCGAGCATCGTCCCCCACTCGGGGGTGGGCGGCTGCACGCCAATTCCCAGAAATCCGAGACCGGCGGCAAACAGGATGGCCGTGCCCATGCTCAGGCTGGTTTGCACCGTGATCGGGACCATCACGTTCGGCAGAATGTGCCGCCAGAGGATCATCCCGTCGCGGGTCCCGGCCGCCCGTGCGGCCTCCACGTAGACCTCCGCTCGTACCGTCAACACGCAGGCCCGCACCAGTCGAATATACTGCGGAACCATGCTGATCCCGATGGAGATCATGGTGTTCTTGATGCCCACTCCCAGCACGGACACCAAAGCGAGGGCCAGCAGAAAGCCGGGGAACGCCAGCATGGCATCGGTGGCGCGCTGGATTCCGAAATCGATCTTCCCGCCGAAATACCCCGACACTAAACCGAGCGGCACCCCGATGAAGAGACCCACTGCTACCACCCCAACGGCGATAAGCAGTGAAACCCTGGCCCCATAAAGGATGCGGCCCAGGATCGATCGGCCCAGTTCGTCAGTTCCCAGGGGTTCACCCGGCGAAGGCATCTCAAGGGCCCTTATCAGGTTGGGTGCTGAAGCATCGCCTGGGACGAGAAGCGGTGCCAGCAGGGCCGCAGCGAGGTAGACCATCAGCATGACCCCGCCGGCGACGGCCGCCCTGTTGCGTCTCAGTTTAAAGCAGAAGCGCCGCAGGCCGGTGTCGGTGGAAAATTCATGCGGCGGCCGGCACACGCCCTTCTCAGTTGCTTCAATCATAACGGATTCTCGGATCGATCAGGGCGTACAGGATGTCAACGGCCAGATTGACCAGGATATAAAGCAGGCCGAAGATGAGGATGGTTCCCTGAATCACGGGATAGTCCCGCGCGAGGATGGAGTCAACGATTAGCCGGCCCAGGCCGGGCCAGGCGAAGACCGTCTCGGTGAGAACCGCTCCGCCCAGCAACAGCCCGAACTGAAGCCCGACCACTGTGACGATGGGGATGAGGGCGTTTTTCAGAGCATGCTTGATGACCACCACATTTTCCTTCAGCCCCTTGGACCTCGCGGTGGTCGTGTAATCCTGGTTTAGGGTTTCCAGCATGGTGGAGCGCGTCATGCGGGCGATGAAGGCCACGACGAACGAAGCCAGCGTCACGGACGGCAGGATCACATGCTGCCAGCTGCCGGTTCCGCC
This sequence comes from Deltaproteobacteria bacterium, assembly GCA_016219005.1. GTDB lineage: Bacteria > Desulfobacterota > Desulfobacteria > Desulfobacterales > SpSt-501 > SpSt-501. The sequence goes on along the minus strand of JACRCN010000004.1, from coordinate 82,783 downwards.
GGCGGGGAGCCATTTCAGGATGACCGAGAAGACCACCACCAGCATGATGCCGAGCCAGAACACGGGCATGGATATCCCGAAGAGCGAGGCCATGGTCACGAGATAGTCCACCCAGGTGTATGGGCGCATGGCGGAAACCACGCCGGCGGGGATCCCGAACAGACAAGCCAAGCTGATGGCCGCCACCGCCAGCAGCATGGTGTTCGGCAGCCGGGCCCAGACCTCCTCGATCACCGGGTTCTGGGTCCGGGCGGAGCGACCGAGATCCAGATGCGCCAAGCGGCTTAAATAAGACAGATACTGCTCGTAAATCGGCCGGTCCAATCCGAGTTGCCGCCGGATGGTTTCGATTTCCTCCGCAGATGCCATCTGGCCGGCCAGCACTTGGGCGGGGTCTCCGGGCAGCATCCGCAGCATGAAGAACAGCAGCAGTGAAATCCCGATGAGCACCGGTATCATCGCGAGCAGGCGTTTGATGATGAAGTTGAACATCAATTCATGCTGATATACTGTGGAAAGAACTTTTCCGTGGGAGTGACCACCATGCCTTTGATTTTGCTTGAGTAGGCGATGACAAATTTTTCGACATGCAGCCAGAGCCATGGACAGTCGTCCCAGACCTTGACCGAGGCCTTTTTCAGGATGGCCAGACGCTTCTGGGGATCCTGCTCCTCGCGGGAGGCTTTCATGATGCTGTCATACTCCGGGTTGCAGTAAAACGCGGAGCCCAGACCCTTGGGCGGGTTGACCTCGCAGGTGAACTGCCCGTACAGGCCCATGTCCGCATCCAGAATGAGGGGGCCCCAGCCCAGCAGAAAGACTTCCAGTTCGCTTTCATTGAGCGGCTTGAGCAGGCCCGCGACGTAGGTCGGCCAATCGTAGGTCCTGAGCTCGGTTTTCACACCGATGGCCTGGAGATAGGCCTGAACGGCTTCCGTCACCTGCTGGTCGAACAGGTAGCGGCCCTGGGGCGTGCGCATGGCGACGGTCTTGGAAAAGTCGAAGTTGGCCTCCTTTAGAAGCTGCTTGGCTTTCTCCGGATTGTAGTCGTACTGCTGATCCATCTTGAAGTAGCCGAAAACCACCGGCGAAACGGGGCCGTCCATGGGGTCGGCCGTGTCGAACAGGATCTTCTTGCAGATGGCCTTCTTGTCGACGGCATAGTTGAAGGCCTGGCGGATCTTCTTGTCGACGGTGATCCCTTTTTGGCAATTCAGGCCCATGAAAATGGTACGGGTGCCCAGGGGCATTTCCACGGTCAGGTTGGGGTCCGCCTTAAGGGCGGCCACGTTGGAAGGCAGCGGCTTGTAGCACATGTGGACCTGTCCGGACCGCAGCATGGCCTCGCGGGTGGCCGCCTCGGGCACGATCTTCCACGTGATCTGAGCCACCGTCGGCTTCTCGCCGTAGTACTTCTCGTTGCGGACGAAAACCAGACGGTCGCCCTTGACCCACTCCTTGAGGATGTAAGGCCCGGCGCCCACCGGGTTCTGGCGGATTTCTTCGCCGTATTTCTGGATGGCCGCAGGACTGATGGTGGACGGCAGGCTGATGGAGAGGGTCGGCGCCAGCGGGGCGAAGGGGTAGTTCAGCTTCAGGGCGACGGTGTGATCGTCGATCTTCACGCATTCCTTTACCATGCCGATGGCAAAGCGCAGCGGCACCCGCAATTTGGGGTCGAGGGCGCGGTCGAAGGTGAGCTTCACGGCGGCGGCGTTGAAGTCGGTCCCGTCGGAGAATTTGACGCCCTTACGCAGGTGCAGGGTGTAGGTGAGCCCGTCGGCGGACACATCATACTTGGTGGCCAGCCGGGGGTGCAGCTTGCCCTGGGGATCCTGATAGAAGAAGTTGTCGTAAATGAGATCACACATGTTCTGGATCAGGGTGGTAGTCTGCTCCTGGGGGTTGAGGGTGTCCGCGTCCACACCGATGGCGATGATCAGTTCCTTGATGTCTTTGCCTTGGGCTTGCACGGCCTGGGGCGCCGCCCACAAACCGATGCCGACCGCCAGAACGGCAAGAACCAACACCTCAATGACGCTCATCTTGCGTTGTCTCATACTCCGACGCTCCTTTCGATTGGAAGTTAACCCAGGATCTCCTTGACGATTTTCCCGCCTTGGACGACCAGACGGACGTTGTCCCGATTGAGCAAGAGACCGATGTCATCCAGCGGGTTTCCCTGCACCACCACCAGATCGGCATGTTTGCCGGCCTCAACGGTCCCGAACTCCTCTGCCAAACCGAGAACCTGAGCGTTGACGCGGGTGGCGGCTTCGATCGCCTCCAGGGGGGTGAGCCCGCCGTATTTCACCAGGAGTTTCAATTCACCGAGGTTCCCCCCGTGAAGATTGAACGGAGTTCCGGCATCCGTACCCATGGCGATGGGCACGCCGGCCTCGCGAGCCAGACGTAAGCTCGCCAGGTGGTGCGGCTTGACCTTCAGGGTCTTTTCCACGGCGAACGCGGGGATTCCCGCCGCGAGGCCCTTGGTTTCAATGTGGTGGAGCGCGGAAATGGTCGGAACGAGCGGCACGCCGCGCTGCCTCATCAAGGACACGGTCTCCGCGTCGAGATGGACTCCGTGCTCGATGCTGTCGATCCCCGCCCGCAGGGCGTTCAGGATGCCCCGGGTGCCCATGGCATGGGTGGCTGTCCGCTTGCCCGCCTTGTGGGCCTCCGCGATGCCGGCGCGGAGCTCCTCCTCGGTGAACTGCTCGCTGCCGGGCTCGACGGCAGGGGTGAGCACGCCACCGGTGGCCATCAGCTTGACGATGTCGGCGCCGGCCTTGATTTGCTCGCGGGCTGCCCGGCGCACCTCGTCGGTACCGTTGGCCTCCCGGCCGAACTGCCATCCGTGCCCGCCCGTCATGCAGATCAGTTTTCCGCTCACGAGCATCCGCGGCCCGGGGATCAGCCCGGCCTGAATCGCCTGCCGTAGAGCGAGGTCGATCCCGTCCCGGCCGCCCATGTCGCGTACCGTGGTGACCCCGGCCATCAGCGTCTGCCGGGTGAAGTTGGCCGCCTTGAGCGTGGTCGCTGTATGCGTTTCCCGCAGGCAGTTCGTCACGGGGTCGGCGCTTCCGTCCATGCACAGGTGCACATGCGCATCGATGAAACCGGGCAGCAGGGTTCGCCCTTTCAGCGAAATGCGCTGGCAGCCCTTGGGCATCTGGATGTTTTTGGGGGCCACCTTGACGATGCGCTCGCCTTCCACGAGCACGGAAGCTCGCTCCAGTACCCGGCCGTCACCCACAACTACCCTTCCGTCTGCAAAAACGATCGCCATGAGTCCTCCCAGGATAGCCCATGGCGGGAGTCGCCAAGGGTGCTGCTATCAAATGATCAGGGGCACTATGATGGTTTTTAACTTCTTGATCAAGGAAAAATTTTATGAGCATCATTTAGATAGTTAAACGTAGATCGCGGCAATGGAGAAGCTCCGGCGCAGGAATTCATTCCGGATCTTGCGGTCGGCCCCACTGATGACGGTTTCGGGTGATTCGACGCGGGTGTTGGTTGGAGGGAGGCTGGTGAGCAGCCGGCAGGGGTGGAAGGCGATCAATGTGCCCTGCAGGGTGTCGGCGATCGGCCACCATTCCATGTTTCCGGGGCCTTCGCGAGGACAGGCCAAGGCGTCTCACGTCTCTGAACGGGAAGCCTGCCGCCTGCGTGCCATGTTGATGAGACCCCCCTCCAGGACGGCTGCGACTTGGCGCGCGCTCAATCCATGCTCGGTTGCAAAGACAATATTCCGGGTAGCGTTTCTGACGTTGATCGTATTGCCCTTGCGAAGCGCCTCGGTCGTATGTTCGATTGCGAGCACATCCCCTTGGTGGATGCGACCGTAGTCGTCTGGATCCACGAAGGTCAGCGGCAGTATCCCGAAATTGACCAGATTCTGCCGATGGATGCGGGCAAAACTTTTAGCAACGACGGCTTGCAGGCCAAGGTAGCGCGGAGCCAGGGCCGCGTGCTCGCGGCTTGATCCCTGTCCGTAGTTGTTTCCGCCCACGAGATAAAATGCCTGCCGTTGATGCGCTATGGCCCGCTCATGGAAGCTTTCGTCGACCGGAGCAAAGACAAATCGGCTGATTTCGGGAATGTTGCTGCGATAGGGCAGGACCCGGGACCCGGCGGGCATGATTTCGTCGGTGGAAATGCCGTCGCCGACTTTCAGCAGAACCGGGCCGGAAATGCGATCCGGCAGCGGCTCGAAAATAGGCAGCGGTTTGATGTTGGGCCCTTTTTCCAGTTCGACGGGAATACCCGGGTCGGCGGGAGGCAGCAGCATTCGGGTGTTGATCCGGATCTTTTCCGGTTCGAGGAACCGGGGGTAGGTCATGTTCAGCGTGCGGGGATCGGTGATGACGCCGGTCATGGCCGAAGCGGCCGCAGTCTCAGGGCTGCACAGATAGACCTGGTCCTCCTTGGTGCCGGAGCGCCCGGGAAAGTTGCGGGGAACGGTGCGGAGGCTGATCTTTCCGGTGGCCGGGGCCTGGCCCATCCCGATGCAGCCGTTGCATCCGGCCTGGTGGATGCGAGCGCCGGAGGCGATCAGCTTTTGCAGCAGCCCCATTTCGGCCAGGTTCTCCAGGATCTGCCGCGAAGTGGGGTTGACGTCGAAGGAAACCCGCTCGTGCACCTGGGCCCCATCCACCATGAGGGCGGGCACGGCGAAATCCCGCAAGCCGGGGTTTGCGGACGAGCCGATGTAAGTCTGATAGATCTCACGCCCGGCCACCTCTCTGACCGGCACTACGTTGCCGGGGCTGCTCGGCAGCGCGATCAGCGGCTCCAGCTTGGAGAGGTCGATTTCATCCGCCTCGTCGTAAGCGGCCGGGTCGCCAGCCGTAATGGGAACCCAGTCGACCTCCCGGCCCTGGGCCTTTAAAAATTGTCGAACGCTGCCGTCGGATGGAAAAACCGTGGTCGTGGCGCCCATTTCGGTCCCCATGTTGGCGATGACATGCCGGTCCATGGCCGAAAGGCATTCCAGCCCCGGTCCGTAGTACTCGATGATCTTGCCCACACCGCCCTGCACGCCGTGCCTGCGCAGCATTTCCAATATGACATCTTTTGCGCTGACCCAATCGGGCAGACGGCCGGTCAGCCGTACACCCATGACCGACGGCATGCGGAGATAGACCGCCTCCCCTGCCATGGCCAAGGCCACCTCCAGGCCGCCCGCCCCCATGGCGAGCATCCCCAGGGAACCGGCCGCCGGGGTATGGCTGTCGGAGCCCAGCAGGGTTCTTCCCGGCTTCCCGAAGCGCTCCATGTGAACGGGGTGGCTCACCCCGTTGCCCGGCCGGCTGTACCAAACACCGAACTTTTTACATGCGCTCAGCAGAAACAGGTGGTCGTCGGCATTCTTGAAATCCGTCTGCAGCAGATTGTGATCGATGTACTGGGCCGACACCTCGGTCTTGGCCCACGGAACCTGCATGGCCTCGAACTCCAGCATCACCATGGTTCCGGTGGCATCCTGCGTCAGGGTTTGATCGATGCGCAGCCCAATCTCCTCCCCCGGCGTCATATTCCCGTCCACCAGGTGCGCCTCGATCAGCTGCTGGGCAACGTTGCGCTTCATGGAACCACCTTCGAATCCATGCAGGACCGATTTCAGGACACTTCAAAACGACACCCGTAATCCGGATTGATGCATCGGGTTTCCAGCCCGCCTGTGCCGGCCTCGTTTCCCTCCGCCTTCGAACCGGTGGGGTGCGGGACAGGGCCGGTGCTCTTTTCGGAAACCAGGTTCATGAAAAAGTCTTTGAGCGATTTGATGAAGTTCATGATTTTCTCCACTTCCGAACCGATTTCGTTTCGCGGCATAGACATGGTATACTTCCTTATTGCCGATACCCCCCGCCGCAGCACGGAAAGTATGCAGCGGCGAATTGATCGGGCTCATTGGCGTTCACACGGGAACGCCTGAGGCCTGCCCGGGCCATGTTTCAGTGCACTCTTCGACACACTCATTGTAAGATGCCCGGCATTCACCCCAGGGCGTTCCGTCCGCCTCACATTCGTGGAACAGATATTTGCACTCCCGCGAGCAATTGGATTCGATGGTATTGGCCATGCGAGCCCTCCTTCACTCTTCCATGCTGCATTCCTCTTCCGTCTCACAGCAACAGCACGTGCAGCAGTCCGTCATGCATTCCGCCGCGGCATCCGCTTCAGCGGCTTCCGCCGCGGTCACGTCTTTGGTCTCTTTCGTTTCCATGATGCTTCTCCTTTCATGAAATGCCCGCGATGCCGCGGGCAATGCGGTGTCCAACTGCCGTTCACTGCTCGACCGCCGACCGCCGACCCGGCGGCGTTGATCCCGCTCGCCAGGAATGAAGCCGACGGCACGATACACCCGTGAAAGCGTTGCTTCGGAACGCTCATCGGCGTTGCGCGCCCCTCTGTGCAGCACCCCCGCCAGCATGGCCGGGTCAGCCGCAATCGACGCGTAGCGCGCTTGAATGGGGCTCAGGAAATCGGTGATCAACTCCGCGAGGTTTCTTTTGAATTCAGCGTAGCCCTTGCCGGCATAACGATTCTGAATCGACTCCGCGCTCTCTCCACTGACGGCCGCATAGAGCGTGATCAGGTTGGATATCCCCGGCTTGGCCGCGTCGCAACGGATCTCGCTGCCGGAATCGGTGACGGCCGTCTTTATTTTCCTGCGGACCACCTCCGGGCGGTCCAGCAAGGCTATGTAGTTGTCCTCGTTTCGGTCCGATTTGGACATTTTCACCGAGGGCGTCTGAAGCCCCATCAATCGCGCTCCCGTTCGCGGCGTGAAGACTTCCGGAATTTTAAAGACCTCCCCATAAAGGCCGTTGAATTTGCGGGCAACGTGGCGCGTGAACTCCATGTGCTGTTTCTGGTCGTCTCCGACCGGGACCAGGTCGGCGCAGTAAAGGAGAATGTCCGCGGCCATCAGGACCGGATAGTCAAACAGCCCCACATGGAGGTTTGTCGCGCTGCGGCCGGCCTTGTCTTTGAACTGCGTCATTCTCTGCAGCTCACCCATGGGCACCACGCAGTTGAGCACCCACGACAGCTGGGTGTGCGCGGGAACGTGGGACTGCAGGAAGATCGTGCTCCTTTCTGCATCGACGCCGCAGGCGAGGAAGAGCGCCACGAATTCAAGAGACCTGCGCTGCAAATCAGCGGGGTCCTGTGGCACCGTGATAGCGTGAAGATCCGCCAGGAGGAAAAAAGACTCGTGGCTCGCCTGCAGTTCTACCCAGTTTTTCAACGCACCGACGTAGTTGCCGATCATCAACGCTCCGGTCGGCTGAATTCCGCTCAACATCAATGGCTTGGACTTTTCGGCCATTGGGTCTTCCCCACGCACGGCAGAATCTTGCATGCGCACACCGGCCGATTCCGGGGACGAATCCCTACGGTTCGCCTCCACCTGCACGACCGTCGTCACATGGATCGTCGCTGCGGTCAAAGCGCGCATGCTCGGCCCATTCAGGCGCAAAGTTGCAGAACGGGACTTCACGACCGCCGCCGTCACGGGTCGGGGACTTCATCGTTGCTCTGGATGCGGCCAGCAGCTGGATGTCGTCACACCGCAGCGCGTGGCTGAATGCGGTGATTCTTTCCGCCCGGATGATCAGCTTCCGTTTCACCTGCGGCAGATAGGCGTCCTCCTCCACCTCGGGGGCGAATCCGTTCAAAAACGCCTGGCTTTCGAACATCAAGACTTCACCCAGAATTTCGTAGCCGTCGTCGGCTGCCGGGTCCCAGATGAGCACGGCCATTTTCGGGTTCTCGCTCAATTGTTTCACCGTCAGCGGGCAGATCCATTCCTCGATGGCGAGTTGGTTCTCGGCAACCTGCTCGATCTGACGTGCGGAGTTTACATAAGGGAAGCCGTCCGCTCCCACCAGGGCCAGAAAAAAATGCTCGACCCTCTTTCCGAGTTCTATCGCCCGTTCGAGCTTTTTGGCGTTCATGTCATTCATGGCGTTCACGTGGTTGTGACCCGTTCCAAGGACTCCATGTCAGGCAATCACTCCTGGAGCATGCACTGCTTCGCCCGTTGGCCGCTGCGCCGCGCAATGACACGGGCGCAACGGTGCCACTCCGAGGGATTCTGGTAGAGCTGATCGCAGGTACCCACCTCAGCCACCAGTCTATCGTGCTCTATCGAGCAACACCTTCTGCCCTTTGATTTGGTTTTGGCGGCCATGTGGTCCTCCTTTATTTGCAGCTGGTGTTATTTCTTCGGTTGCGGCAAGCCGGATAGACTTATAATACCGGCAGATGAAACCTTACCCCTACGCCGAATCGCTGGGCGCCGACCCCCGAAAGATTACGGCACCATTTGACCTCGCCCAAACCGATCAATCGTGGCCATGCGCACTCAGCATCGTCGTTGCAATCCGACCCGCATTCGGCCCGGTATGCCTCGAGCCGAACCTGAATCGTCGAGCCATTGATGAGGGCTTGAGGGCTCTCGAAACAGGCGCCGGTTTGACTGTAGTTGAGCATTCGGGCGCTGTATTTATGCGGCTTGTTGAAATACCCCCACTCAACCGGAGTACGGCAGGGAAATCTTTCATAGTACCTTTTTTCCGACGACAGCTCCATGGGAAACCCCTTTTATGAATCATGCTTGAGTTCCACCGAAACCGGAACGGGGCACGGGTCGAACGCAGGGAAAACCCTTCCGGGCCGACTGCACCAATTCCCTGGCCTGTTTCTTGACTGGTCCGCATGAACCCTCTGTATTGATCATGCACATCAAAAGCCATGCCACGGACGGGGTATGGCCCAACCGTTTGATATAGCCAAACATTTATTCCTGTCCCGCCAGCCGTATATCATCAAGTTCTTGAGAGTCTCAATTTTCCGGTTGCATATCTCAAATTGTTGATTAAGTTTGCATCAGCTATCTATTCTGACGTTTGCATCCGCCGACTCCCTGTACCCACCCTGCCAGCAGCATGGCGTTCTAAGGAACCGATCCTCAATGGACCAGAACGACTACCGAAAACTTCTTGCGGACCTGAAACGCTTCGATGCCGAGATCCACCAGCGCCAGGTGGAATCTGTCGCAGGGGCCGTTCTCAGGTTCGTGGAGGAGCAACTGCAGCAGCCTTACGCCTCCCTGGTGCTGCATGGCCCTGACCAAAAGAGCCTGCGGGTGCTGGCACGATCCGAGGAAGACATGATTTCCTCCGAACCCTTCCCTGCCGGAGACCAGCCGAATATGATCGCAAGGGCCATGGCGAAAGGCGAAGCGGTCTATTGCCGGGAGGTGCCAAGAGAAAGAAAGCTCGGGGATGCGCTCGTGCGTCGGATTCCGGAGGAAATTCGCTCCATCGCCGTGCTGCCGCTGCGGACGGCCGAAGCCGTCATGGGAACCTTCAACGTCGGGTCCAGCCAAGTCGACTGGATTACGGCGGACCAACAGGTATTTCTCGAAGCGGCGGCAACGCGCCTGGCCGCCGCCCTTCATAGCGCACAGGCCCTGGAAGAGCTTCATGCCGCCTGCGAACGTCTTCAAAAGGAGTGCGACCTTCAAAAATCAGCCCTGAAAAAATCTCATGATGACCTGGAGATAGGCGTCGCGCGGCGCACGGCGGAGATCCAGAAGCTCCAGGAGCGGTTGCATGCCGAAAACGTCTACCTGAAAGAGGAACTCGCAGGGGCGCATTCCTACGGCGGGATCATCGGCGAATGCCCATCGCTCAAGGCGGTCATCTCCCGTATCGGGCTGGTGGCACCGACCGGCGCCAACGTGCTCATCCTGGGGGAGTCCGGCACAGGCAAGGAGCTGATCGCACGCGAAATCCACGGACAAAGCTCGCGCAAAGACCGCCCCTTGATCCAGACCAACTGTGCGACCATCCCCAAGGAACTTTACGAGAGCGAATTTTTCGGACACGTGAAGGGTGCTTTTACCGGTGCCGTCAGCGACCGGACCGGTCGCTTCGAGGCGGCGGACGGCGGCACCCTGTTCCTGGATGAAGTGGCCGAGATCCCACCGAGCCTCCAGGGAAAACTGCTGCGGGTCCTGCAGGAAGGAGAATTCGAACGCGTGGGTGAGGGTCGCACGCGCAAGGTCGACGTGCGGATCATTGCGGCCACGAACAAGAACCTGATGGAGGAGATCAAGAGCGGGCGCTTTCGCGAGGATCTCTATTATCGGCTGAACGTCTTCCCGATCGAGGTCGCGCCGCTGCGCGACCGCAAGGAGGATATCCCCCAGCTCGCCGCCCATTTCATCGAGGTGTTCGCCCGGCGCCTGAACCGGCCGGTCCCCCGCCTGACCCAGGCCAACCTGATGGACCTGAAGGCTCACGACTGGCCCGGCAATGTGAGGGAACTGCAGAATATCATCGAACGCGCGCTGATTCTTTCACCGCACGGCCGTCTGCATTTCGACCTCCCCAGGGTCGGCAGCGGCGCTCCTCCCCCGGGGCAGGGCCGCTCCGAGGCCGCTTCCAGCCCGGCGACTCCGATTTTGACGGAAGCCGACATCGCCGCCCTGCAGAAACAGAACATGCTGGCGGCTCTGATCCGATGCGACTGGAAAATCTATGGAAAGGACGGAGCGGCCCAATTGCTGGGCATCAAACCCACGACGCTGATCGAGCGCATGCGCCGCCTGAAGATCAAAAGACCGGGTTGAAGAAGGGTTGCGGCTTCGGCATCACGTGAGCTGCAATTCCTCTTTGACGGCCTATTCTAGGTCCTTCAGGGTATGGCGTTTTCCTATGACTTGCCCGCAAAGTACTCCTCAAAACGGGCTTGCGCATCGCCTCCGAACAAAATGCGGCAGGCCTCCATGAGGCCCGGCGCCTGGCGGATGGTGTCCCGGCGGGCGATCAGGGCGATCTTGCTGCGCCGGCGCAGGAAATCTTCGAGCCGCGTAACCATTTCGTGCTGGGCGGCATGATACAGCTCGCAGCGGATGTACTCGGTGCCCTTGATCAGAACCTCGGCCATGCGCGGGTCTTGCCGGACGTCCTCCAAAAGCGACAAGGCGCGCCACCCGTAGCGCCGCCACAGCCTTTTGCTCAGCGGCTCTGAGGATTCCGGGGCCGTCATGGCGTCCAGCCCGAGCAGCGCGGCCCGGTGGAGGAATTCATCCCGGATCTTGCGGTCGGGCTCCCCATACCATTTGCTCCGGCGGAAAGGCAGCCGGACCCCAAATGCGTGCAGGGCCGCGGAGACCTCGCGGCCCACGTTGAGGCAATCGGTGAGCTTGCCGCCGAAGATGCTCATGTAGCCGGTTCTGGGATCGAGCTCGATCACGTGTTTGCGCGAAAGCGCCGTCCAGTCCTGGGCAGCCGTATCGTCCCGGGAACGCCGGACGGCCAGCGGCCGCACGCCGCAGCGCTCGGCCAGAATGTCGTCCGGCGTCAAGGGTTTTGCCAGCCGGAGGCGCTGGTTGATGTTGTCCAGCACGAAGCTGCGGTCGGCCTCGCTGACGACGGTTTCGGGTGATTCGACGCGGGTGTCGGTCGTGCCGATGCATGAAACAGGGCCCATCGGGATCACGAAGAAAAGCCGGCCGTCGCTGGCAAAGAAGGTGAGCACCCGGGGGTTGACGCTAAGACGTTTGACGATGATGTGAACGCCCTTGGACAAGACGTGGCAATGCCGGGTCGGCTGCGCGGAGGCCGTGTTGTAGGCGTCGACGTAAGGCCCGCAGGCATTGATCAGCGTGCGCGATCGGATCTGGAACCGGCGGCCCGTCAGCGAGTCGGTCACCGGGGTTACCCAAAAGCCGTCCGGGCCGCGGACCGAGCGGGAGGCGGCTGCGTAGTTCGCCACGACGGCCCCGTAATCCAGCGCGCCACGCACAAACCTGAAGGTGAAGCGTGCGTCGTTGTCGATCAGGTAGGCGTCCGAGTACTCGAATCCCCCTGGGCTGTTGCCGGTATTGACGACAGGCTCCTCGCGGGAGATGGCCGAGGGTGAAAGCAGCCGCGGCGTGCGCGTGAATCCGCTGCCGATGAGCCAGTAGAACCACGCCCCCGCGTACAGCATGCTCCGGGGCCAGCGAAACCCGCGCGCAAGTGTCACAAGAAACCGGACCTCGCGGACGCTCGCCGGGTAGCTCGCGATCAGTTCGTTGCGGCACCGGCAGAGCTTTCGCACAAGGCCGAACTCAAACGATTCGAGGTATTTGATGCCGCCCCACACCAGGTTGGACGACTCCTGGCTGGTCAAGGAGGCAAAGTCGCCGCGATCGATCAGGGCCACATGCGCCCCCTGCGTGGAGAGTGCTGCAGCCGAGATGGCGCCGTTGATGCCGGCCCCGATAATGAGCACATCGAAGGACTCTTTGGCGAGACGTTCGAGGTTGGCTTGGCGCAGATTCATGCGATTCCGATCGGAACCCCGGTTGCAGCACGGATGCCCCGGATCACGTTTTGGGCCGGCCCATGGATGTCGATTTCCCCAGCTCGGCGGTCACGCAGTAGAAGCCGCCCCCCTTGCGGATGGGCCCGTAGCAGAGGTTGTCGGAGGTGCAGGCGGCCGGCTGACGGTCGCCGGACTTCCAACGGTTCACCAAGCCCGGCTCCCGGATGAAAGGCCGGCTCATGGAGATGAAGTCGCAAACGCCCCCGCTCACCAACCGCTCGGCCACCGCAAACGACCGGATGCCGCCGACGAGGATCAGCCGGGCCTTCAGGCGTTGTTTGAAGGCCCGGGCCTCCTCCTGGTGATAGGCTTCCTTCTCCTCGGAGTCGATGCCGGGGCGGGCGGCGGTGAACTTCGAGAAGCGCGGCAGCCCGCTGCTGATCTCGATGGCGTCGGCCCCGGCCTCCTGCAGCAAAACCGCTGCCTGGATCGCATCGTCCAGCTCCAGCCCGCCCTCTGCGCCGTCCCGGCAGTTCATCTTGACGAGCAGCGGGGTGTCCCGGCCCAGCACCTCGCGTACGGCCTCGATCACTTCGACCGGAGCGCGCGAACGATGACGAATGTCGCCGCCATAGGCATCGGTCCTGCGGTTGAAGCGCGGGGAGAGGAACTGGCTCAGCAGATAGCCGTGGGCGGCATGGATCTGCACCCCGTCGAAACCCGCCGCTTTTGCCCGGCGGGCCGCATCGGCAAAGGCGCGCACCAGATCCCGGATGCCGGCTGCGCTTATCTCCCGGCCCGGGATGTCGGCGGGTTCCACGGCGGCGGAGACGGCGAGCGGCCTGCCGCCGGTCAGCTGCTCAGCGGCGAAACAGCCGGCATGGGCCAGCTGGAGCACCATTCTCGCTCCGTTTTCGCGGGCGGCCGCCGCCATCCGCCGCAGGCCGGGTACGAATTCGTCCTTGAAAGCGCCGAGTTGCCGGGGCCCGGCCTGGCCATCCGGCCGCACATAGGCGTGGCTGCTGATGATCAGCCCCACCCCGCCCCGGGCCAACGCCCCGATCGCCTTAACCAGCTCCGGGGTCACCGCCCCGTCGACCGTCGCCAAGCCTTCCCAGGTGGCGGAGCGCACGAAGCGATTCGCAAGCGACATGGTGTTGATGCGAGCCGATTCAAACAGGTTGCTCATGGGTGAATCCTTTCCAGGACTGAAAGATATCGTTGTTTCGGGTTTGGGGATGGATCATTTTAAAAGCGCGGCGGCGGCGAACCGCGCCATTTCGATGAAGGCCTGGGGATAGACCCCGAAGACCACCATGAAGGCGACCAGCGCGACGGCGAGCACATTGACCGCAGCCGGCAATTGCATCGGCGGCGGATCGAGTGCGGGTTCCAGCAGGTAGGCGGCCTTCACGACCATCAGGTAGTAGTAAAGGGAGATGACCACGTTCACCATCGCGATGAGGACCAGCGGCAGGTGCCCCTGCGCGATGGCGGCGTTGAAGATCAGGAACTTGCCCGTGAACCCGATCGTCGGCGGAATGCCGGCGAGCGAGAAGAGCGACGTCATGAGGGCCATGGCGAGCAGCGGCGACCGGCGGTGCAGGCCGGCGAGCTCGGCGATCTCGATGTTGGCGCCGTCGAAGGCCACCGCGACCAGCACCAGGAAGCCGGTGAACTTCATCACCAGCAGCGCCAGGCAGTAGAAGATGGCGGCGGCATAGCCGTCGGGACTCATGCTCAGAATGCCGATCAGGACGTAGCCGGCCTGGGCGATGCTGGAGTAGGCGAACATCCGCTTCAGGTCCTTCTGGGCGATGGCCGCGAGATTCCCGACGGTCATGGACAGGATCGAAAGCGCCACGAGGGCATGGGCGAGGTAGGTGCCGCTCTCCTCGCTCGCGGCGGCCAGGCGAACCAGCACGGCCACCGCGCCGATTTTCGAGGCGGTGGCGATAAAGGCGGTCGCCGGATGGGCGGCGCCCTGGTAGACGTCGGGAGCCCAGACGTGGAACGGGAAAACGGCGAGTTTGAAGAAAAACCCGCACAGGGTGAGCATGAGGCCGACCTGGACCAGGGGTCGGTCCGCGGCACCCGGCAGGATACGGGCGAGTTCGTGCACGGTAACGGCGCCGGTCGCCCCATAGAGCAGCGCCAGGCCGAGCAGCATCACGGCCGATGCCGTGATGCCCACGAGGAAGAATTTCAGCGACGCCTCCATCGCCATCTGCCGCGCCCGGCGCAGGGACACCAGCACGTAGAGCGAATAGCTCGACAACTCCAAGGCGATGTAGATGCTCAGCAGATGTACGGCGCTCGACAGCAGCATCATGGCCAGGGTGCAGATGAAAAGCAGCAGGTAGAACTCGGGGTGGTGGCGGGCCTCGACGCCGTTCAGCCGGCTGCACAGGCAGATCACCAGGAACAGCCCCAGGGCGAGCAGCACCTTGAAGACCTGGGAGAAGAGGTCGACGCGGTAGGCCTCCGCAAACAGCGTGCCCTGGGCCTTCAGCGCCGCCAGGCCGGCCACCACCACCAGCGCAGCCAGGGACAGCGCAACCATGAAGTCCCGCCGCGGGCTGGGAGACTTGACCAGGCAGAGCGCCAGGAAAACGAGCGCTGCGCCAAATACGAAAAGCTCCGGTCCGAACAGCGCCCAGCCGTTCATGGCAGCCCCCGCATGAACGGCACGGCGGCCGAGTCGATCACGTCGAACAGCACCGACGGGAAAAGCCCGAAGAACACGATCACCGCCGCCAGGATCATGCGCGGGATCCCCAGGTGGAAGGGGATGTCGGCGAGGTGGGCGAACTTCGCCTGCATCGGACCGTAAAAAGCCCGCTGCACCACCCGCAGCATGAACAGCGCGCCGATGACGAGGGCCCCCACGGCCGAAACACCCGCCACGGGGTAGGTCTTGAAGGCCGCGATGAACACCACCAGTTCGCCCCAGAAGCTCGCCAGGCAGGGGACACCGATGCCGGTTAAAGCCGCCAGGATGAAATAGCCGGAGGCCTTGGGCATGACGCGGCTCAAGCCCCCCAGCTCGGGGATCATCTTGGTGTGGGTCCGATCGTAGATGTAGCCGATGGCCGAGAAAAAGAGTGCGGTCATGATGCCGTGCGCGAACATCTGGAAGACCGCACCGTTCAATCCGTCCACGGTCAGGGTGGAGAGCCCCAGGCCGACGATGCCCATGTGGGAGACGCTCGAGTAGCCGACCACGAACTTGAGATCGGTCTGGCTCAGCGCGGCCAGGGCGCCGTAGACAATGCCGATCACGGCCAGCGTTGCCATCAGCGGCGCCCAGAACTTCCAACCCTCCGGGCAGAGGAAGATGGCGACCCGCAGCACCCCGAAGGCGCCGATCTTCATGAGGACACCGGCGTGTACCATGCTCACCGCGGTGGGGGCGGCCACGTGGCCGACCGGCGACCAGGTGTGGAACGGCCAGACGCCGGCCAGGATGCCGAATCCGATGAAGAGCAGCAGGAAGGCGAGCTTCTGCTGGAACGGGGAAAAGGTCCCCGGCCGCATGAGAGCGGTGATATCGAAGCTCGTGCCCCCCGCCGCCACGTGCAGGTAGATGATCGCCGGCAGGATAAGCGCGCTGCCCGCGAGCAGGTACAGGGTGAGCTTCATCGCGCCGTACTCCTTGCGCGTGCTGCCCCACACGGCGATCAACAGGTACATCGGGAACAGAGACACGTCGTACCAGATGAAGATGAAGAACAGGTCAAAGCTCATGAAGAGTCCGAAGACCCCGGTCACGAGCAGGAAGTAGAGCGCATAGAACTCCTTCACCCGGAGTTCGAGCTCCCGCATGGTGAGCACCCCGGTGAAGAAAACGATCCCGGTCAGCAGGATCATGGGCAGGCTGAACCCGTCGGCGGCATTGAAGTAGCTGATGCCGAGCGACGGCACCCAGGTGACCCGCTCGGCGAACTGCAGCCCCGCCCGGCCCGTGTCGTACGTGCAGAAGACGACGAGCGACAGCACCAGCGTCAGGCCGGAGAACACCGCGCTGATCTGCTTGATCGCCTGCTTCTTTTCGTCGGGAAGAAACAAGATGATCAGCAGGCCGAAAACGCAGCTCAGCAGGATCGCGGTCAGGTATGGGAAGTTCGAGAATTCCATGCTTCTAATTCAGTGGATAGACAAAATAATATAACCCCAGGAGAATCAGCACCACGGAAACGACCAGCAGGCGGAACTGAACGGAGCCGGTGTGAAGCACCGCCAGGATCCGCCCGGCGGCGGCCATGCTGCCGCCCAGGCCGTCCACGGCGCCGTCGATGACTTTCTGGTCGTTCTTGGCGCAGAAGGCCGAGAACACCCGGTAGAGCACGTGGTCCAGCAGCCAGCGGTAGGCGTCGTCGATGTACCAGCGCCGGCGGAACAATTCGCGCAACGGCTCCACCCGCTCAACGAACCCCACCTGGTCCGCGCCCCGGCGGCCGAATTCGAACCACGCCAGCCCCACCGCGGCGGCCGTGGCACCGAGGGCGGCGAAAGGCAGCCACGTGGGGTGGCCGGCCCCGGGCACCGGCCCGGGGAATCCCTGCAGCAAAAACCGGCCGAGCGCATGTCCGCCGAAACCGAGCACTCCGGTGACGGCGGCCAGAACGATCAATGGCGCGGCCATCACCCGGTAGCCCGCCTCGGAATTATGCCCGTCGGCATGGGCGTCCTTAGCCTGCGCCTCACCCCGCGGAAACAGGATGATAAAGATGAGCCGGAAGGTGTAATAGGTCGTCAGAAACGCGCCCAGGAGGCCGGCCGCGAGCCAGATCGGGCTGGGCCGCCCGGCCAGGGCCGCAAGGATCAGCTCCTTGCTGAAAAAGCCCGAAAGCGGCGGGACCCCCGACAGGGCCGCCGCCGCAATGATCATACAGATCATCGGGATTTTCAGGTGCCGCGCGCCCCGGCGCCCGATCTCGAACATGTCGTTCCCGCCGCAGGCGTGGATGAAGACCCCCGCACATAGGAAGAGCAGCGCCTTGAACCCCGCGTGGGTGGTGAGGTGGAAGACACCCGCCACGTAGTCGCCGGCCGCAAGCCCCATGATCATCAGCCCCAGCTGGCTGATGGTGGAATAGGCCCAGACCTGCTTGATGTCCCGGCTCACCATGGCCATGGTGGCCGACAGCAGCATGCTCACCGCCCCCACCGCCAGACAGACCTGCAGCGCCGCGGGCGACATGCTGAAAAAGGGAAAAAGGCGGGCCAGCAGGTAAACCCCGGCCGCCACCATGGTGGCCGAGTGCAGCAGCGCGCTCACCGGAGTCGGGCCTTCCATCGCATCCGGCAGCCAGGTGAGCAGCGGGAACTGGGCGCTCTTGCCGACGATGCCGCCGAAGATCAGGAGCGCTGAGACCGTGACCACCGCCGGGGGCAGGAACCCGGCCCGGGGGCTGTTGAGCTCCAGGATGCTCAGGTTGCCGAAGTTGAGCAGGACGAGCAGGATGCCGATGAAAAAGGCCACGTCCCCCAGCCGGGTCATCACGAAGGCCTTCTTGCCCGCCTCGCTGGCGCTGAACTTCTCGTACCAGAAGCCGATCAGCAGATAGGAGGACAGGCCCACGAGCTCCCAGAAAATGTAAAGCTGCAGCAGGCTCGCAGCGAGGGTCAGGTTCATCATGGCCCAGGCGAACAGCGACATGAAGGCGTAGTACCTCGCGAACCCCGGATCCCCCGCCATGTAGCCGAGCGAGTACACCTGCACCAGGAAGCAGATAACGGCCACGATCATGAGCATGAGCAGGCTCAGCGGGTCGATGAGGAACCCGACGCGCACGACGATGTCGCCGCCGGCCATCCAGAGGGTGGAGTATTCGAGCGGCGTTTCGAGGTGCCCGTGGCGGACGAGCAGGAGCCCGGCGCAGACGAGCGCCACACTGATGGCGGCGATCGAGAGTGCGGCGGAAAGCCGCGGGAAGCCGCGGGTCAGCAGCAGGATGACCGCGAATGCCGCCAAAGGCAAGGCGGTGGCGGCGATGGCGGCGGTCAACGTCAGGTCTGCGGCGGCGGGATAGGTCATCGGGTCATTTCAACATGTTGAATTTTTCAGGGTCGAGCGACCCCGTGCGATGGTAGAGATGGACGATCAGCGCCAAGCCCACGGAAACCTCGGCCGCCGCGATCGCGATGATGAAGAGCACGAAGGCCTGCCCCTCGAGCTGCTGCCAGCGCAGTGCTGCGGCGGCAAAGGCGATGGACGCGCCGTTCAGCATGATCTCGACCCCCAGCAGGATCATGATCAGGTTGCGGCGGGCCGTCGCGCAAGCCACCCCCAGCGCGACAAGGATGCCGGAGAGCGCCAGCACATGGCCGAAGGGGATCCCCGCCATCTCACTCCTCACTCTCGTGGGTGGGCCGTTTGCCGATGAAAAGCGCCCCGATCAGCGCCACCAGCAGGAGCAGCGAGGTCACCTCGACCGCCAGCCAGGTGTTGCGGAACACATAGGCGCCGAACACGGCCGGCTCGGTCTGCGCCGGGCCCAACACCGCCCCGGCCGCCGGGTCGTGCGCCGCGAGGAGCGCGCCGACGACCAGGTAGCCGGCCGCCACGGCCACCGCCGGCCACATCTGGCGCGCGGGAAACAGCTGCTCCTCCGGCGTTTCCACGCGCAGCATCATGATGATGAAGAGAAACAGGATCATGATGGCCCCGGCGTAAACGATGACCATGAGTGCTGCCAGAAACGGGGCACCGAACAGGTAAAATACGAAGGCGCTCCCGAAGAAGGACATGATCAGGTAGATCACGGCATGCACCAGGTTGCGCCGGGTGACGGCGAGCCCCGTGGACACCACGATCAACAGTGCGATGCTGTAAAAGAGTATATTGAAAAGGTTCATGGCATGTTGCTTCTCACGTTCACCGGCGGGTCCTCGTCGATGTGACCGCCCTTGCCGCCGATGGCCGTCACGACTCCGGCATGCCGGTAGAAATTGTAGTCCGGGTCTTTGCCGCCGTGATCCACCAGAAGGTCCTCTTTTTCATAGACCAGCGTGAGGATGTCCCGCTCGCAGGTTTCGAACATCGGCGACAGCTGGATGGCCGAGGTCGGGCAGGCCTCCTCGCACAGCCCGCAGTAAATGCAGCGCGCGAAGTTGATGCGGAACCAGGCCGCAAAGCGCCGCCCGTCCGTCCGTTCGGCCGACTGCATGGAGATGCAGCTCACGGGGCACACGCCCGAGCACAGGTAGCAGGCGACACAGCGCTCGCCGCCGTCCGGGTCGCGTGTGAGGACGATGCGGGCGCGCGTGCGCGCCGGCAGCACCCGCCTGAACTCGGGGTATTCCTCCGTAATGGGCGGGCGGAAGACATGCTTCAGCGTCGTCGCAAACCCCGCGGCGATGGCCTTGGTGCCCTCCCAGAGTGTCCCTATCGCGCCGGATGGAACCTTATCGATCAGATCAACGCGCATGGATCAAACCTGCTCCGCAAGTAAATCAAGTAACGGCGACCGATCAGGCCAACCGCTCCGCTGCAACCCCACATTCACCGGCATGGTTTTTTCACTTGACCCCCCGGCCCCCTGGAGCCTTCCATTACCACAGCAGCCTCGCACCGGTCACTACCACATTCAGCAGCGCGGCCGGGATCAAAACTTTCCAGCCGAAGTTCATCAGTTGGTCGTAGCGCAGCCTGGGCAGCGTGCCGCGGATCCAGATCATGACCAGGCAGACCAGGACGATCTTCACCGCCAGCCACACCGGCCCCGGCAGCAGGGGGCCGTGCCAGCCCCCCAGGAAAAACACGGCGATCAACCCCCCCAGCACCTGCATGTGCACGTACTCCCCCAGAAAGAACAGCCCGAAGCGCATGCCGCTGTACTCGGTGTGGAAACCGGCGCCGAGTTCGTTTTCGGCCTCGGGCAGATCGAAGGGAATGCGTTTGATCTCGGCCAAAGCGCTGATGAAGAAGATGGCGAAGGCCACCGGTTCAAGCAGGATGTAGGGCAGTTGGGTCTGAGCGTTGACGATGTCCACCAGGCTGAACGAGCCGGCCTCCATGACGACCGGGATGAGGGACAGCCCGAGCGCAAGCTCGTAGCTCACCATCTGGGCCGCCCCGCGGATGCCGCCCAGAAGGCTGTACTTGGAGTTGGACGACCAGCCGCCCAGGGCCGCGCCGTAAACGCCCAGCGAGGAAAGGGCGAAGACGAAGAGCAGGCCCACGTTGATGTCGGTCACCACCAGCGGGACCCGGTGCCCGTAAACGGTGATGTCCGGGCCGAAGGGGATCACCGCAAACATCAGCAGGGCCGTGATGGCCACCACGGCCGGCGCCAGCAGAAAGATGACGCGGTCGGCCGCATCCGGGACAATGTCCTCCTTGGTCATCATCTTGATGGTGTCGGCGAACGGCTGGAGCAGGCCGTACTTTCCGGCACGGTTCGGGCCGTAGCGCACCTGGATGCGACCAAGAAGCTTGCGCTCGACCAGCACGAGGTAGGCCGCCATCAGCAGCAAAAATAACAACACGGCCCCCAGCTTGAGGACGAGAGCAATGGTGCCGATGATCCAGATCTGTAAGTCCATGTCTACCGTAACGTCCAGGGAAACCGGTTCCAAAATCCCCCCGCCCCCCCTTGCCAAATGAGGCGAAGGGGGGGTGGCTTCCGCATCGCATGGCGCAGGAGGCCTGAATCGGTGTTTTGCGAGTTCATCATGCTTTTCGAATATCCTGCCGCCGGACGCGCTTTCCGAGCCCCTGCCAGGGCAGGCGCTGCAGGCGCGGAACCACCATGACGCCGGAGGCCATGTTGTCATACACTCTTACGGCAAACTCCAGCGTGGTATTTCCGGTGCGGATGGCGATGCCATCGCCTTCGCGGATGCCGAGGGATTCGGCATCCCTGCGGTGCAAGCCTGCCAATGGCTCATCCTCCCGGGTTTCTAGACAGGCCGAATAGGATGAGAGATCTTCGCTGCCGAAGGTCCGCTCGGTCAGGATGATTTCGAGTTCATCCGATTCTGCCGCCGAGGACGGCGGCAGAACCGATTTAAAGCGGTCTGCCGGCAGATTTTTCGGAGATAGCCGCTGCCCCTCCTCGGGAAAGGCTTCAACGTCTGGCAGCTCGGCCAGTTCCGAAACGGTGGACCCGCCAAAATATTCCGGCCGGGCTCCAATTTCGGAAGCCATCGGCTCGCCGGCGAGTTGGGCCATGATCTGCCCGGCCGGCTGCGGGTCGGCTCCGGGCAGCCCGGTTCCGTAGACCCGCGGCGGGTGGTCGCTGCCCCCGGTTTCCAGAATTGGCGCACCCCCCGCGAAAGCCGCCGCCGAGTATTGAGCCCGACCTTCCTGATTGATGAAGATCCCGCCCGATTCATAAAGGGTCTGGGTGGGCAGGAACACGTGGGCCCTTCGCGATACGGGCGTATCGAGATAATCGAGCACGACCAGCAATTCTACCTTGGCGAGCGCCCGCTCCAGCAGCTCCCGGTCCGGGGAGGTGGCAAAGGGGTCGTTTTCCACGAAGACCAGCGCCTTGACGTCCCCGTCGACGACCGCCTTCAGAATCCGATCCGTCGTGGATTCGGGCGGCGCCAGCAAACCGGATGCAAACGAGTTGGCCTCAGGCAAGATGTAAAAGAGTCCGGCCTTTTTTTGAGCGGCCGTGAGCAGCAGGGCCGCGTCGGCCGCAAGACCCACCAGTGCTGAGGCAACGATGCCTGTCCCACAGACGATGACCGGCCGGCGGCTTGCGGCCAACAATCCTGCCGCGCGGGCAAGCACCTCCTGCCCCGTCGCCGGCTCATCCGGCAGGGATGCATAGAAACGTGCGGCCGGACCATCCAAACCGGCCGGCCCGATGCTCTTTTTTACGAGCCGGCCGAGCACGGCGCCAAGCGCCTCCGGGGCCGTCGGAACATGCATGAACCCGAACGGCAGGCAGACCGGGCGCGGATCCAGAACGAGGATCCCGGCGCCCTTCTGTACCGCCTGCCGCAGCGCCAGCGCCAGCATCGGCGCTTCGTTGATCGGATCCGCACCGACGACCAGGATGAAATCCGCCTGCCCGATCTCTCCCAGAGAAACGGCAAGCCCTTCTTCCAACCGTGCGATTGCGGTTTTTACGTTATGGGCCGCGCCGGCATCGGCAAAAAAGGCCGGGCCTCTCCAGCCCTTGAGACGGGCCGCCCGTTCGGTCATGGCCAGAACCTCCAGGCTGCTGCGCGCCGATCCGTTGACGGCGATGGCATCGGGCGGGAGGGTCTCCAGCCGGCTGCGGGCGTGGGCAATCGCCTCGTCCATGGTGGTGGTCTCGCCCTTCACTGCGGCCTGCCGCGGCCGGCCGGGAAGGCTGGCATAGAAAAACCCGTAACGTCCGCGATCGCAGAGAAACCAGCCGTTGACCGCCGCGCTCATGCGCGCCTCCTGGCGGGCCACCTGCCGGTAGCGAACGCTCGTCACCGCGTGGCAGCCAAGGCTGCAGTTGATGCAGATGGTCGGCGTCCGCTGGTAGTCCCAGCGGCGACCGAAATAGCGCGAGGGTTTATCGGTGAAAACCCCGGTCGGGCAGATGTCGCTCAAATTCCCGCTGAAGGGGCTTTCGAGACGGCCGCTGGCCACCCGGCCGAAATAGGTGCGGTTGCCGATGCTCAACGCCCCGAGGTCACGGTAGCCGCAGAACTGCTGGTAGAAGCGCGTACAACGATAGCAGTGAATGCAGCGGTTCATCTCGTGCTGCACAAGGGGCCCCAGATCCTGGTCGGGGTAGGTCCGTTTCTTGCCCGGGAATCGTCGGATGCCGTGCCCGCCGGACACGGTCATGTCCTGGAGCAGGCAGTGACCGCCCTCATCGCACACCGGGCAATCATGGGGGTGGTTCATCATCAGCCACTCGATGACGTAACGGCGAAACTCGACGGCTTCCCTGTCCGTGGTGGAGACCTGCATGCCATCTGCGGCATCCAGCATGCAGCTCATCTGGACGCCTTTGACCGGCCCCTCCAGGACCTTGACGGCGCACACCCGGCAGGCGCCCACGGAGCCCAGCGCCGGGTGGTAGCAGAAGCGCGGGATCATGATTCCCAGCCGGGCGGCGGCCTCGATCACTTTGGTGCCTCCGGCGACTTCGATCTCGCGGTCGTCTATGGTCAGTTTCGGCATTGACACGTCATCCCGGCCGGATACCGCGCGGTTCGTATGGCATTGGCAGCGTCAAGCGATGAACCGGGGTTTGGCCAACCCTGCAACCCCAGGTTCCGGTTCTTTTTTAAACGGGCAGCTCTTCTCCCGAATGTGCTTCTGTATCTCCTCCTTGAAGTGCGCAAGCAGGCTTTCCAGTGGAGCGGCCGCCCCGGGAGCAAAGGCGCAATAGGAACGGAAAAGGTGGGTCTTCATCTCCTCCAGCATCGGAACAAATTCCGGTTCTCCTTCACCGGCCTCGATGCGCGCCAGCAGATCGCGGATGTAGGGCAGCCCTTCCCGGCACGGTGTGCACCACCCGCATGACTCGCGCGCGAAGAACTCCATCAGGTTCAAGGTGGCCGCCACGAGGCATGTCTTGTGGTCGAAGACCATGATGGCCCCGGTGCCCAGGCGGTTGCCGACCTTCTTCAAGGCGTCGAAGTCCATCTCGACGTGGTAATGCTGCCGGGGCAGGAAGCCGGTGGAGGCGCCGCCGGGCAGGCACGCCTTGAACTCCGATCCCTCGAGCATGCCGCCGGCATACTCCTCGATGATTTCGCTCAGCGGCACCCCGATGGGCAGCTCGTAGCAGCCCGGCCGCTTGACCTTGCCGCTCACGCCGAAGATCTTGGTCCCCGCTCCGGTCGGGGTCAGGGCGAGCTTCTTGAACCACTCGGCCCCGTTGCGCACGATGTGGGGCAGGCAGGCCAGGGTCTCGACATTGTGGGCCAGAGTCGGCTGGTCCCACAGCCCTTTTTCCGTGGCATAGGGCGGCGGCTGCTTGGGGTTGGGCCGCTGGCCCATCAGGGCGTTCAGCTGGGCGGTCACCTCGCCGCAGATGTAGCGGCCGGCGCTGCGGTGCACGACGATCTCCAGGCTGAAATCGCTGCCCAGGATGGCGCGGCCCAGGTAGCCGGCCGCCGCGGCGATGCGGATTTCGCGCTCCAGGATGCGCGCCGCGTTCTCGTACTCGGGCCGGATGAAGATGGCGGCCTTTTCGGCTCGGACCGCCCAGGCGGTGATGGCGATGCCTTCGATGAGCATGTGGGGATCGGCGTGGATCAGCACCCGGTCCTTGAAGGTGCCGGGCTCCATTTCGTCGGCGTTGCACACCAAATAGCGCGGGAAGGGCGCATCCGCAGCGATGGTCATCATCTTGCGGCCGGCCGGGAAAGCGGCGCCGCCGCGGCCCAGGAGGGCCGCATCCAGGACGAGTTCCTGCACCTCGCGGGGGGAGCGTCGGCCGACGACCTCCGCCAGGGCCTGGTAGCCGCCGCTGGCGCGATACTCCTCCAGTGTAGCGATGCGGTCCGGCCTGCGGTTTTGGAATAGAACTTGTGGATAATTTGCCAACGTCAAAATCCGATCATCCCGTGATTGCGTCGACCCCTTGAACCTTCGGACGCTCGGCCCCCGACTCGGCTTCCCTTCTCAATTTTGCCAGGATCCCGTCGATCTTCTCCGGCGTCAGCTCGCCGTGGACCCGCCGGTTGACCAGCATGGCCGGCGAGCGGTCGCAATAGCCGATACAGCAGACCGGCAGCAGGGTAAAGAGCCCATCGGCCGTGGTCTCTCCCATCCCGATCGAAAGCCGGCGGCACAGGTAGTCCCGGACCGACGCGTACCCGTTCATCCAGCACACGACGCTGTCGCACACGTGGATGACGTATTTTCCCACCGGCTCCCGGAAGGTGAAGGTGTAAAAGGTGGCGAGCTCGTCCAGCTCGAGCGGCGTCATGCCCAGCAGGGCGGCCGCCTCGGCGAGCGCCGCGTCGCTCAGGTAGCCGTAGTGCTCCTGGACCGCGAACATCACGTCCACCGCCAGCTCCCGCGGGTGCTCGACGTGCCTGATTTCGGCTTCCAGCCGGTCTTTGATCTCTTTCGGTAACATCCAACACCGAGTTGTCGTTTAAGAATTCGCGGATAGATGGTTGCGTTCAAAGCCCAAGATCAAGGCGCGCGAATCCCACAGAGCGCGGCGTGCCGCCAGTACGCCGCAGCGAAGCCGGGATGGAACGCAACGCAGCGCTTGGGTTTTCAACACAGCCATCCCTCACCGGTCGATGTCCGGCAGGATATAGTCCACCGAGCCGATGATCGCAATGAGATCGGCGATGGTCTCGCCCCGGGCCAGGATCGGCATCACCTGCACGTTGGCAAACCCCGGCCCGCGCACCCGCAGGCGGTAGGGGTGGCCGAGGCCGTCGCTCACCACGTAATAGCCCTGCTCGCCGCGGGGGATCTCGCAGGCGGCATAGGCATCGCCGCGGGGGATCTTCATGCCGCGGGTGACGTTGACGAAGTGGTGGATCAGGCTCTCGATGTCATTCAGCATGTCCCCGCGCTTGGGGATCACGTAACGGTAATCGTCGGTGATGGTGCGGCCGGCCGGCATGTTGTCGGCCGCCTGTGCGATGATCCGGATGCTCTGGCGCATTTCCTCCACGCGCACGAGGTAGCGCGCGTAGCAGTCGCCGGCCACGGCGGTCGGCACCTCGAACTCGAACTGATCGTAGCCCGAATAGGGGAATTTCTTGCGCAGGTCCCACTCCAGGCCGCAGGCGCGCAGGTTCGGCCCGGTAA
Source organism: Deltaproteobacteria bacterium (assembly GCA_016219005.1). Classification (GTDB taxonomy): domain Bacteria; phylum Desulfobacterota; class Desulfobacteria; order Desulfobacterales; family SpSt-501; genus SpSt-501. Next base: position 56,721 of record JACRCN010000004.1, on the reverse strand, counting down.
CACCCCAGTCGATCGCATCCTCCAGCGTGATGCGGCCGATGCCCTGGGTGCGCGCCTTGAAGATGGGGTTTTTGCGGGTGAGCGTCTCGTATTCGTCCAGGCGCTGGGGAAAAATCCTTACGAAACGATCCACCGCCTCCTTCCAGCCCTCGGGCAGGTCCTCCGCCACACCGCCGATGCGGAACCAGGACGAGTGCAGACGGCCGCCGGTGATGAGCTCCACGATGTCCAGGATCATCTCGCGCTCGCGGAAGGCGTAGAAGGTCGGGCTCATGGCACCGACGTCGTGGGCGTAGGTGGAAAACCACACCAGGTGGTTGCTCAGCCGGAAGAGTTCGCTCAGCAGGACCCGGATCATCTGGGCCCGGTCCGGGACCTTGATACCCGCCAGGGTCTCGACGGCCCGGACGTACGGCAGGTTGTTGGCGGCCCCGGCCAGGTAGTCCACGCGGTCCGTGTAAGGGATGAACTGGTGCCAGGTCTGGCGCTCGCCGATCTTCTCCACCGCGCGGTGGTGGTAGCCGATGTCGAGGTCCATCCCCGTGATCTCTTCACCGTCCAGGGTGACGATGTAACGGATCAGGCCGTGGGTGCTCACGTGGTGCGGTCCGAGGTTGAGGACCAAGCGATGCTCGTCGCCCGGCCCCTTCCGGTAGACGCCGGCGTCCGCCGGCTGGTGCCTTTGCGCATCCGCCAGCGTGTAAGGGGCCATCTCGGTGGCGCGGCCGGGATGGTTCTTGCGCAGAGGGTGCCCATCCCAGTCCTGCGGCATGATCAGCCGCCGCAGGTTCGGGTGGCCTTCGAAGCGCACGCCCATGAGGTCATAGACCTCGCGCTCGTACCAGTTGGCGGAGGGCCAGATGTCGGTGATGCTGGCGGCGGTGGGCTCCGTTCCGCGCAGCGGCACCTTCAGCCGCACCCGGGTGGGCGGATCGAAGGCGAGCAGGTGGTAGACCAGGGTAAAATCCGGGGTGCCGCTGCGCTCGCGGCGGGCCGATTCGTCGACGGCGGTCAGGTCCTCCAATCGTTGGAAGCGCGGGGCGGCCTCGTGCTTGAGATGATGCAGGACCTCCTTGACCTGACCGGCCTCTACCTGGAAGGTCGGCATATCGGCGGGGTGCGGCTCCGGTCGCACGGCATCGCCGAAGCGCTCGGTCAGGGAATGCGACAATTCGTTTTCGGTGACGTTGAAAACGATTTGCCGGGCCGGAGGCGTCCACATGAGGTCCGAGCGGCTGTCGGCAAAATGCGGCGGTGTGTCGGAGGTGCCGCGGATGGCGATGCCTTCCATACCGGGGCCGCGCGGATCGCGGGACTTGGTCCGGCCGTCGACGAGGATGGGCCGGCGGCTCCCCTGGGTGCCGCCTTCAAGGCGCAGGACCGCCCGGGTGGGCCGCTCCTCGGCCATGATCTTTTTCTGAAGCAGCACCAGGCCCTGCAGGACCGCCTCCGGCCGGGGCGGGCAGCCTGGGATGTAGACGTCGACCGGCAGGATCTGGTCGATGCCCTGCACAACGCTGTAGGCGTCGTACATGCCGCCGCAGTTGGAACAGGAGCCCATGGAGATCACCCACTTGGGCTCGGGCATCTGTTCGTAGAGCCGCAGGATCACCGGTGCGATTTTCTTGAAGATGGTACCGGAGGTGATGAGCAGGTCGGACTGGCGCGGGGAAGGCCGCAGGACCTCCGCGCCGAAGCGCGCCATGTCGTAGCGTGCGGTGAAAACGGCGGCCTCCTCCACGAAACAGCATGAAAGCCCGAAGAACATGGGCCACAGGCTGTACTGGCGCGCCCAGTTGAGTAACAGGTCAGCGCTGGTGAGCAGCCGCCCGCTTAAACCCTTTTCCGCATCGGCCCCCACTCGAGCCCCCCCTTTTTCCACACGTAGACTAGCCCCAGCATCTGCATCACGATGAAGAACAGGATTTCAAGCCAGCCCTGCCAGCCCAGGTCGCGGAAGGAAACCGCCCAGGCAAAGATGAAGGCGCCCTCGATGTCGAAGAGGAGAAAAAAGATAGCCACGAGGTAGAACGGCACGGGGTAGCGCAGCCGGGCCGTGCCGGTGGGAATCACGCCGCACTCGTAGGGGCGCATTTTTTCCCTGGAATAGCGCCGTTCCCCGATCCAGGAAGATACCATCAGCATGGCGATGATGAACCCCAGGCAAAGCACGGTGAAGAGCCCCAGGCTGAAGAGCCCGGCTTCCCAGGGTGAATACCAGGGCACGGCGGACAGGGGATGCATCTAGGCTCCGAGCGAGCAAAACCGATAGCGGAGCAGCCGGATTCCGGTCGCTCCGCTATACATAGAATCAGAGCAGCATGATTGTCAACACAAAGGACACCTTGGAAGCCCTGTGTTTTTATCCGCACGCTGCCGCTATTTCTTGGGGGGCTTCAATTTCCGGTCCCACCCCCAGTTTTCGTAGTATTCCCAGCCGGCCATGGCGGTGAGGTCCCTGATCTGGGTGTCCTTTTCGAGGAGGCTTGCGCGCATCACATCGCCAATGGACAGAAGGCCGATGGTCTTGCGCCGCTGGGTGATCAGGATGTGGCGTATGAAAAGCCCCAGGAACATCTCCTGAAGCTTCAACAGCGGGGTGTCGTCCGGTGTGGTGTAGAGCCGGGTGGTCATGTGGTCTTCGACTCTGGCGGTGTCGATATCGAACCCGCGTTTGAGGATCCCGCGGGCGAGGTCGCGCTCGGTCCAGATGCCAACGATCTTGTCCGCCCGCTTGACCAGTATGGCGCCGATGCGGTTTACCTGCATGCTTTCCAGCGCTTCCCGGATGGTCTGCTCCGGCCGCACCGTGATCATGTCCCGCTTCTTGTCGTTGAGGATATCTCCCGCGGTTTTCATATGCTCTCCCTCCGGCGGTTAACGTTGAGTAAAAAGTAACCCGGTTGCGAATAATGTCAAACCGGCCTCGGGCGGCTGCGGTATGCCTTCCTTGCCGGAGCAACCTGCTCGCTGCCCCGGTCAGCCTGCGATCGGACGTGAAAAGGCATAGTTATTGTAAAGATCGTTGAAAACGGATAATGGAACGACAGACAGGAGGACCGGGATGAGACCCTTTGCGATTGACCCTGAAAAATGCAATCGGGACGGGCTGTGTGTGGAGGAGTGTCCGGCGCGCATCATCCGCCTGGATGCCAGGGAAGGCCTGCCGGTGCCGGAGGACGATTTCACTTCCTTCTGCATCCAATGCGGGCACTGCGTTGCGGTCTGCCCCACGGGCGCCTTCAGGTTGGACTGGCTGAGCCCGGAGCAGTGCCCGCCGGCCGTGAAGGATCTGCAGCTCAGCCGCGGGCAGGCCGAACAGTTTCTGCGCAGCCGGCGCTCGATCCGCACCTTTAAAGAGAAGCCCGTCGAGCGGGCCAAGCTGGAAAAGCTCCTGGAGATGGCCTGCCATGCCCCCTCGGCCAAGAACAGCCAGCCCTGGCACTGGACCGTCGTGGAAAGCCCGGCCGAGGTGCGGCGCCTGGCGGGGCTTGCGATCGACTACATGCGCGGGTTCATCGCGGAAAAGCCCAAGGTGGCGGCGCTGCTCTCCTTTACCCGGGTGGTCGCCGCCTGGGACATGGGCTTTGAGCGGGTCTGCCGGAGCGCGCCGCACGTGATCGTGGCCCACGCCGACAAGAACTGGGGTTTCGGCGCCGAGGACACGGCCCTGGCCCTGAGCTACCTCGAGCTCTATGCCCCTGTGCTCGGCCTGGGAACCTGCTGGGCCGGCTATCTCTACTCGGCGGTCAACGCCCATCCGCCCCTGTTCGAGGCGCTGAAGCTGCCGGCGAAGCACAAGGCCTTCGGGGCGATGATGGTCGGCTATCCCAAATTCCGCTACCAGCGCCTGGCGCCGCGCAAACCGCCGAAGGTCGATTGGCTGTATTAAACAACTAAATAAGCCAGTTAGTTATCGTGCGACTCCAACCCCCTTAATTTTCTTGGAGATGCCATTCGCATGTTTTCATCCGCACTCGCTTGGCTGCACCGGGCCAAGATCGAGAGTCGGAGCAGAGATAAGAATGATCGCGGGGAGGTACACTGATGCAACAAAAGCGGGTGGGAATAGTGATATTCGACGATGTGGAAGTTCTGGACTTCTGCGGACCTTTCGAAGTTTTTTCCGCTGCGAGGATCGACGAGGAGAAACGCCGGGAGGAGCCGTCGCCATTCGAGGTGCGGCTGGTCGCCGAGAAGAGCGCTCCGATCGTCGCTAGCGGCGGATTGAGGGTCATCCCGGACCATGCATTCCAGGCTTGCCCCAAGCTTGACATCCTGGTGGTACCCGGAGGCTGGGGCACACGCCGGGAACTCAAGAACCCGGTGATGCTGGACTGGCTGAAAGCCCGCGCGGCGCAGGTCGAGACCCTGACCGCGGTGTGCACGGGATCGATGCTGCTGGGGTTTGCCGGCCTGCTCGACGGCCGGCACGCCACGACCCACTGGAAGTCTTTAGACTGGATGCGGGATTCGTTTCCGTCCGTGACGGTGGAATATGGCCAGCACGTGGTCGAGGACGGCCGGGTGCTGACCTCGGCCGGCATCTCCGCCGGCATCGACATGGCACTTAAGGCGGTGGCCCGCTACTGCGGCGAGGCTGTCGCCCGCGCCACGGCGAAACATATGGAATATCCGTATCCGGAAACCAATGTCCGAAGAGTCTAGCAATGAAAATCACGCTCATCGACCACATCGTGTTGACCGTTGCCGACATCGAGCGCACGGTGGAGTTCTATCGCCGGGGGCTGGGCATGGAAAAAGAGGTGTTTGACAACGGTCGGGTTGCTCTGCGCTTCGGCGATCAGAAGATCAACCTGCACCAGGTCGGCCGGGAATTCGAGCCCAAGGCCGGAAATCCCACGCCGGGGTCCGCGGATCTGTGCTTCATCACCCCCGCCGGCCTCGAGCAGGCCATGGCGGAGGTCCGCACGCTCGGGATCCCCATCGAGGAAGGGCCGGTCGACCGAATCGGTGCCCGGGGGCGCATGCGGTCCTTTTATTTTCGCGATCCGGACGGGAATCTGATCGAGGTGGCCAGTTACCGAGGAGGTGCTTAAAAAGATGCTTTTAACCGCCCGGGACTCGGATCATCATTTAAGCATACTTAGAATTCGATCCTTGTGACCCGGGTCCAGCGATAGTACAGACCGCGCTTCGTCGGGGGTTGCGATTTCCCGGCCGATTTCCCTGGCAAGGCGCACGATTTTTTCCACCAGCAAGGGGTTGGAGGCGCGTGACCCATCAGGCAGGTAGAGGTTGTCCTCCAGCCCCACCCGCACGTGCCCTCCCATGGCAATCGCGGCTGCTGAAAGCGGGATTTCCGCCTTTCCGATTCCCGCCACAGTCCACGTTGAGCCGCGGGGGATGCTCTCGGACAGAAACTGCAGGTTCTTGACGGTGCCGGGCATCGAACCGGGAGCGCCCAAGACAAAGTCGAAGTGCAACGGCGCCTTGATGAATCCCTTTTTCTCCAGGAAATGAGCGTTATTGATCATCCCGGTCTCAAACACTTCGATCTCCGGCTTCACCCCTGTTTCCTGATAAACTTTGGCCAGATATTCAATGAACGCCGGGGAGTTTTCGTAAACGATGCCCGGAAGATTATTGGAACCGGTGGTGAACGAGCCCATTTCGGGCAGCAGCCGCACGGGCTGCGCCCGTTCCTCCCAATCCTTGCCCGCCCTGGCGCCAGTTGACAACTGCACGATGACCCCCGGTGCCAGGTCTTTGATCCGGCGCGCATTCTTCTTGTACACATTGATGTCCAAGGTCGGCTTCTCGCCGGCATCGCGCGCGTGCACGTGAAAAAGAACTGCTCCCGCGTCATGGCAACGCCGGACGTCGGCGGCGATTTCGTCGGCCGTGACCGGCAGGTTCGGGTTCATTTTCTTGGTGGGGACGTTGCCCGTCAGCGCAACCGTGATGATCAGCTTCTCCATTGGTCTATGCCTTCCCCACCTCTCTGGAAACATCGGCAAACGTCTCGTCAAGGATGGAAACCATTGTGTCGATTTCCTTTTCCGTGATGATCAAAGGCGGCGCCAGCAGCAGGTGGTCCCCATTCACGCCGTCGGCACCCCCTCCGCCCGGGTAAGTGATGAGGCCTTTTTCAAAGGCACGGTTGGCAATCAGGGCGTTCAGTTTGACCTTCGGGTCAAACGGCGCCTTGGTTTTTCGGTCTTTGACGAACTCAATACCTGCGAAAAGGCCCCTGCCGCGAATATCTCCCGCAAACGCATGGCGGTATAGACGCTGCAGGGCTTCAAGGAGGTATTGCCCCATTTGAGCGGACTTCTTTACGAGATCATGTTTCGTAAGATAGTCCATCACGGCGGAGGCGACGGCGGATGAGAGCGGGTTCTGGCTGTAGGTGTGCCCATGGACGAACGTTCCGGAGCCTTCCTTGATGGCGTCGTGGATGGCTGCCTTCACAATCACCGAATAGATGGGAGTGTAACCGCTGCTGAGACCCTTGCCGACTACGATCATGTCCGGCACGACGTTCCAGTGATCCATCCCGAAATTCTTCCCGGTTCTCCCCATCCCGGTCATGACCTCGTCGGAAATGAGGAGCACATCATAACGGTCGCAGATTTCCTTGATCTTCTGGAAATACCCGTCTCGCGGCACCAAGGCCCCGGCAGTGGCGCCCACGATCGGCTCGGCCAGGAATGCGGAAACCGAATCCGGACCTTCGTAAAGGATCGTTTTCTCGAGATCGTGAGCACACTCCAGGCTGCATTGCTCAGGCAGCAGGCCGAACGGACAGCGGTAACAATACGCCGGAGCAATGTGCGGAGTGTGCTGCATCAACGGAAGATAGTGCCTTCTTCTGCCGGTGTGGCCGGAAAGCGCCAGCGCCCCCAGGGTGTTGCCGTGGTAGCTCGTCCACCTGGAGATGACTTTGTATTTCGAAGGTTTTCCTCTTTCGATCTGGTATTGCCGCGCCATCTTAATGGCGGTTTCGATGGCTTCCGAACCTCCGGATAGAAAGTAGACTTTGGTCAGCCCGCCGGGCGCAAATCGCACGAGTTTGGAGGCCAGTTCGATGGCCGCCTCGGTGGTGAACTGGGAGCCGTGGGCGAAGGCGATCCGGCTCGCCTGGCGGGTCATGGCCTCGGACACCTCCTTCACTCCATGCCCGATGCCCACCACAACCGCCCCACCGGACCCGTCGAGGTATCGCTTACCCTCGGCGTCGTAAATGTAGATCCCCTCGGCCCGTTCGGCCGTCGGATAGAATTTCCTGGGGCTTCTATAAAACACATGATCGTTATTGCGGCGCGGCGCTGTCATTTCTCCCTCTCCCTTACTCAATTTAAGCGTAGATGGCCTCGGCATGTAACAAACATCAATTTGCGGCTGCAATCGAATCCCTTAACGATGACCGGCTCGACTTGGCTTTTCGATATTGAATGAACGTCAGAAGTCCCAGCAGAACCACTCCGATGATGTCCGTCATCGTTCCGGGATCTATGAGCAGCAGACCGGCAGCCAAGGCGGGGATTCGTTCCCACCAGGCCATCCGGGTCCAATACCAGCCTTCGACGGCGGCGCCAACGCCTATCATGCCGAAGACGGCCGTAATCGTCATCTGAGCTATGTCCAGGAACGTAGCGTTGATCATCAGGAGCGCCGGGCTGAAGACGAAAATATACGGGACAATAAACGCCCCAATCGCCAACTTGGTCGCGTTCACCCCTGTCTTCATCGGATCTGATTTGGCAATCGCAGCACCGGCCATGGCCGCCAGCGCCACCGGCGGGGTGATGTCCGCAACGATCCCGAAGTAGAAGACGAACATGTGGGCAGCCATCAAGGGGGTGCCGAGTTTGATCAGGGCCGGCGCGGCCACGGTTGACGTGATGACATAGTTTGCAGTCGTGGGTGCGCCCATTCCCAATATCAGGGAAGTGATCATGGTGAAGAGAAGCGTTGGCAGAATCAGCCCGCCGGCCAGAGCAATAAGCCCGTCACCCATCTTGAGTCCGAGGCCGGTGAGCGTCACCACGCCCACGATGATCCCGGCCGTGGCGCAGGCCAGGGCGACTCCCAGGGCGCCGCGGGCGCCGGATTCAAGGGTGTCGAGCAGCTTTTTCAGGTTCAGCCTTGTTTCTTTTCGAACCATTGAAACCAGGATGCACAGGGCCAGGCCGCTCAACGCGGCCCGCATGGGAGTGGATCCCTCGACCAGGAAATAGATGATGCCGGCCAGGGGGAGAATAAGATAGAAGCGTTCCTTGAGCACCTTGCCGATCTTCGGCAACTCCTTTCTGGAAAGGCCTCTGAGGCCGCATTTCTTGGCTTCAAAATGAACCACGATGAACACGCCGGCAAAGTACAGAAGCGCCGGTATCACGGCGGCTTTGGCAACCTCCACATAGGGCACATTCATGAACTCGGCCATGAGAAAAGCCGCCGCGCCCATGACCGGCGGCATGATCTGACCGCCCGTGGATGCGGCGGCCTCGACCGCACCTGCGAATTCGGGTTTATACCCCAGGCGCTTCATCATCGGTATGGTGAAACTTCCCGAGCCCACCGTGTTGGCAACCGAGCTTCCGGAAACGGTGCCCTCCAAGGCGCTGCCGATAACCGCTATCTTGGCCGGCCCTCCCGACGCCCAGCCTGCTACGGCATAAGAAATGTCCATGAAAAAATCCATGATGCCGGTGCTGGTGAGGAAGGCGCCGAACAGGATGAAGAGAAAGATAAAGTTTGCCGAAACCCCGAGAGGCACCCCCATGATCCCTTCCGTGGTAAACCACATTTGGGTAGCGATCCGCTTGATCTCAAAACCGCGATGCGCCAGGAATCCCGGGAAATAAGCGCCAAGGTAGGCATAAACCATGAAGAGGCTTGCGATGATGACGATCGGAAGACCGACGATCCGCCTGGTTGCTTCCAGCGTCAGGGCAATTCCGAGGAGTGCTACGGCAAAATCCAGCTTGGAATACAAGCCTGCACTTTCCACAATAATCTCGTAATTGATGATGGAAAAAGAGGCCCCGGTGACGCTCAGGACGGCAAGCGCCAGATCAACCGGATGGGGGGTTGTGATCCCCTTGCGAGGTTTGAACGGGTAAAGGAGAAACACGAGTGCCAAGGCAAACATCAGGTGGGTGGGGCGTTGTATTTGAGCTTCGAACACCCCGAAAAGACCGGTGTAAAGCTGAAAAAGCGAGAACAAAACAGCGATGGTCTTGGCAACCGGAAGCCAAAGCCCGGTCAGTTTTAGAAAGCGCGATTCCGGGTCGAATTTCTCCAGTACCGCATCGACATTGATAGGCTCTTCTTGACCGTCCCCCGCACCGTTGTTGGTCAATGGTTTTTCCTCCAAAGGCATCAGCCACCTCCACGCTCACGGCAGCGCTTGCGGCACCGCCTCCAATAAAAGTTGCCGCAAGCGCTTTGATAAGGGGAATGTACTACTTGACGAGTCCTTTTTCTTTGAGGTATTTCTGAGCCCCCGGATGCAGTGGAATGGCAATTCCGGAAGTCACAATCTGCGGATTTATGTATTTGCCTGCTGCATGCCCCTGGGCAATTGTCGCTCTCTCCTCCAAAAATACTTTCGTCATCTGGTACACGAGGTCTTCGGGCAGGTCGCTGCGGACAAGCAGGCTCGAGTACACGGCAATCGTTTTAATGGGCTCCGCCTGCCCCTGGTAGGAATTCGCGGCAATCTCAAACCGAGAGTACAGCGGGTAATCTTTCGTGATCATGCCGAACATCCGGTCATCAATCGTCAGCAATCTGACGGGTTTGGTGAGATTGATGTCCTGCAGGGCCGCATTCGGCACCGCCACGACAAAGTAGGCCGCATCGATCAGGTTGTCTTTGAAGTGATCGGCCGCTTCCGAATAGGACATGTAGCTCGGCTTGAGGTCCTGGCGCTTTTTGTAGTCGATTCCGTAGATGCCGAGGACCTGGCGCGCACTGATTTCCGTGCCGCTGCCGGGAGGGCCGACCGAAACCTTTTTGCCCTTCAGATCCGCGATCGTCTTGATGTCGCTGTCTTTCCGCGTAAAGATTTGAATCACATCGGGGTACACGTTGCCGATGGCCATGTAGTTGGTGTACTTTTCATTTTTGGCCTTGAAAACCTCGAGACCCTGCTGCCCGTAATAGGCGATGTCGTTCATGCAGATGGCGACCTCCGCGTCCTTGCTTCCCAGGAGGCGCACATTCTCGAGCGATCCGCCGGTTGCCTGCACGGTCACGTTCAATCCAGGTATTTTCTGGTTCCAGACCTGGGCGATCGCTCCCCCCAGCGGATAAAACGTTCCCGAGATCCCACCGGTTGCGAAGAGCAACTTCTCGTCTTTGCAAAATCCCTGGCCGGCGGTCAGAAGAAAAAGAGTCAGAACGATTGCAGTCAACAAAATGCTTGAACGCTTTTTCATGATGGCGACCTCCTTGTTGGGTTGTTGATAGAGGATTGGAAATACGCCTGTCCTCCTGGATTGATCGTCAGGTCTCTTTTTGGTAATAAATCCCACGACTCTCCCAGAAGCTTTCAAGCTTATTAAGGGAATTCATGGTTGCATCCTTACGGTAGACGCCGGCCGCAGTGACAATCGCGTTTATGAGACTGAGAGCGGCGGTAAAGGATTCGATGAAGGAATCCATCTTGCAGCGGGCCGGCAACACACATTGGGCATACCGAGCCAGCGGAGAAATGGGACTATCCGTGATGGCGAGTGTCTTGATGCCCTTTTCGTGGGCGAATCGAAGCACTTCAACGGTTTCTTTGGTGTAGCGGGGAAAACAGATTCCGACCAGCACGTCATCTTTTCTCAAGCCAAGCAGGCGATCCCACATGTCGCCGATTCCCGGCTGAACGATCCAGACGTCGCGCTGCAGGAATTCCAGGGCGACCCCCATTAATACGGCGAGCGAGTGCGCGCTGCGAAGCCCGATGATCACGACCCGCTTCGCGGAGTTCAAGGTTTTGACGAAGCGTCTGAAATCGTCCATTGAAACCTGTTTCATGGTTTCGGTGATATTCTCGATGTCCTGTTGAAAAATCTTGACAAGGACATTTTCTTCACTTGTTTCCTTCCGCGCCGCCTTTTGGAGCCGGGATACCGTTGTCAGCTTGTCCCTGAAAAGAGATCTCAGTTCCTGTTGAAATTGCGGGAACCCTGCGTAACCGAGCGCCTTCGCAAGCCGGACCACAGTGGCGACACTCACGTTCACCCGCCTGGAGAGGTCCTGGATCGTTAGAAATACCGCTTCTTCGTCATTGGCCAAGATGTAATTCAAGAGCTTTTTCTGAGAGGGGGTCAGGCGCTCGGCCTTTTCATTCAGCAGGCGATTGTAAGTCATTGTAAAAAATTTTCCTGTCTAATATTTTTTTGTAATATTTTTTACAATATCCGAAAAAGAATTGTCAAGAAAAAAGTTTCGCGCCGCTTATCTCAAACCGCAGGTATGGCAAGTAGACAATGGCAATAGATTTTGATAATCAGTTTTCTATCTTCAGGAGAGGGCCAGCGGGGCTTGGTTTAGAGATTTTGAAAACCGGCGCTGCGCGCGGGTCAATTATCAAGTTAATTTTAAAGGAGGCTCCATGAAAAAACGGATGACGTGGGTTGTGGTGGTGGCAGTCGTCGGCGTGTTGACCGGGGCCGCATTCGCCCAATTTGCCAAGACCGAGGATGCGATCAAGTATCGTCAGTCGGTCATGTTCCTGGTCGGCCAGCATTACAGCCGCATGGGGGCGGTGGTGAAAGGCGAGCAGCCTTACAACAAGGAGGCCCTTGAGAAGAACGCGATCCTGGTGGAGTCACTCTATCGACTGCCGCTGGAGGCGTTCATGACCCCCGGCAGCGACAAGGGCAGCGGCATGAAGGCCGACGCCCTGGCTCAAAAAGATAAATTTTCGCAAATGCACAAGACAACCGAAGCCGAGCTCGCCAAGCTGGCCGCCGTGGCCAAGGGCGGGGACTTGAACGCGATCAAATCCCAGTTCGGCGCGGCCGGCGCCAGCTGCAAGGCCTGCCACGACGCGTATCGAAACAAGTAAGCCGGCTTCCAGAAGCTTGAGCCCTTTTTGCGTGGGAGCGGCACCTTGCCGCGGTGATCACGGCCAAGGGCTGCTCTCATAAGAACCAGCCTATAAAGAAGCCGGACCCTGTCCGGCTTCTTTATCGCACCACCAAATAAACCGCAGCGGCGGCAAAGGCCGCTATCACTATCGCCAGCCAGCGCGGGCGCATGCCTGGAGGGCCGTCCGCGGCGTCGCATGGCTTGTCGCCCGTAAACATCGGCACGAGCAGGTTGTCCCGCTTGTAGATCAGGTGGAACAGCACCGCCGCCACGTGCAGAACGATCAGGACGACAATGATCCCGGCGTTGAATTGATGCACTTCCGTGATCCAGTCGCTGGTCGCCTTGCTCACCCACCCATACAGCGGACCCTCGGTGGCAATGTCGTCGTTGGCAAAAAGACCCGTACCGGCCTGGACGAGGAGTGCTGTCAGCAACGCTGCAACCGACCATCCGCCCAGAGGATTGTGGGTCAGATGACACTCAGGCTCCCGCCGCAACGTTGTCGCGGCATAACGCAAAACCGTAGCCGGCCCCTTCAAGAAGGTTTTAAAGCGTGACGGCTGGCTGCCGAGCACCCCCCACACCAACCGGAACAGGAGCAGCATCAGGATCGTAAAGCCGCTGCGCTCATGGTACTGCATGGCATTTCCGCCGATCTTAACGGTAACAAAAGAGATGGCCACCAGCAGCACGAGCAGCCAGTGAAACAGGCGCGTGGGCAGGTCCCACACCGGGGTCTTCTTCCGGCCGGGGTCTGTGGCCAAAGGCGGTTTGTTTTGCATGGCGGCTCACTCCGCAAATGGGAGAGATGCGGATGACTTACATGGTCTTTCGTCGAATGCCAAGTGTTTTATCGGGTTGAAAACACGTCTTGATTTTTCCGGAGGACGGGATAAAATATTGCCAATCATCATAGGTCCGCCCAACGAGGACCGGTTTCGACTTAAGGGGAAAGTCCAGTTCCAGAAGTGACACCCTTAGTATGAAACTATGAGAACTTCCTGAAAGGAGGGTGTCACGATGGCCAATGGAACTGTGAAGTGGTTCAACGACAAAAAGGGCTACGGTTTCATTCAGGCGGAAGATGGGCAGGAGGTCTTCGTCCATCACACCGGCATCAACGGGTCCGGGTTCAAGAGCCTGAAAGATGGCGACCGCGTTACCTTTGACATCACGCAAGGCAAAAAAGGCCCCGCGGCCGAGAACGTCACCGTCGTTTAAAATCCGGGCACCAAATAAAAAGGCATTTCCGCGGCCACTGCGGAAATGCCTTTGCGTTGCGCCCGGCAGGGTGCAGAAAAGACCATGCCCCCGGCATCATTTTTTTATCCGAACACGCCGCCCATCTTGGTCCCAGCCACCCGGTTGATGACAAAAAGGCAGACCGCCCCCAGGACGATGAGGATCAGGCCCAGGGCCGCGGCCTCGTTCACCGACCCGCCGATGTAAAAGTTGAAGATGCCCACCGTCATCATCTCGTGCCCGGGCACCACGAGCAGGAGGGTCGCCGAGGCTTCCTGAAGCGCCAGGATGAAGGAATAGAGCGAACCCACCAGCACCCCCTTCCAGATCAGCGGCAGGGTGATATCCTTGAAGGTCGTCATCTTGGTTGCGCCAACACTCTCCCCTGCCTCCTCGAAAGACTTGTGCACGATCTGCAGCGAGGCAAAGGTCCCGCGCACCGTGTAGGGCAGACGGCGCACCCCTAGAACCACCGGGATGACGATCCACATGCCGATAAAGGCCATGTCGAAATACGGCAGCGGGTCCCGGAACGCACGCATGTAGGCGATGCCGATGCCGGTGCCGGGCAGCGCGAGGATCAGGGTGGTCATGGAGTCGAGGAACTCCCGGCCCGGCAGCTTGGTTCGCGCCCCCACCCAGGCCAGCGGCACCCCCACGGCGATGCAGATCAACACCGATATCCCGGCATAAAGCAAGCTGTTGATGATGAACTTGGGCGTCTCGAAAGCCACTCGCTCAAAATACTGCAGGGTGTAATTGACGGGAAACGGCGTCAGGGCCCAACCCTTGCCGAAGGAGTCGAGCGCGATGCCGAGGTAGGGGATGAAGGCCAGGATGAGGATCAGCCCCAGGAAAAGCATCACCCCCACCCTAGCCGCCGACGAGAGCTTCCGACGCTCGATCACGGAATAGGACAGGGAGCTGTAATCCTTGATCGCCACGTATTTCTTGGCGACGATCAGAAAAAGAATGGCCAGAATCACCATGATGGCCGAAATCACGATGCCCATCTTGAAGAGCCGCCGGTCGACGAACTGCACGATGTTGAGATAGGCCTGCGAGGCGAGCAGGTCGTCGACGCCCACCACGAGCGGGGTGGCGAAATCCGCGAAGGTCCAGATGAAGACGAGGAGAGCGCCGGACACATACCCTGGGGTGGTGAGCGGGAAGGTGATGTCCCAGAATTTTCGCAAACCCCGCGACCCCACGCTCTCGGCGGCTTCATCCAGCGAGGGAGAGATCTTGCCCATGGCGTCCACGAGGCTCAACGTCATGAGCGGAAACAGGTGCAGCGTTTCCACCAGCAGCACGCCCTGGATGCCGTACATGAAGTTGACCGGCTTGCTGAACCCGAGGTAGTCCATCAGGAGGGTGTTGACCGTGCCGGCCCGCCCCAGGATGAAGACAAACCCCATGACCCCGACCAGCGGCGGCATGATCATCGGCAGGATGGACAGATAAGAGAAAATCCCCCGCCCCGGGAATTCATAGCGCAGCAGCAGGAAGGCGAACGTGATGCCGATGATGGAGGTCGTGATGACCGTCCCCACCCCCAGCAGCAGTGAGTTCATCAACGCCTTTAGGTAGTAACGGTCCGTGAAGAAGTCCTGGAAGTGCAGCAACGTGAATTCACCCGCATCCGTGGTGAAGGTGTCGTAAAACAGGTGCAGCAGGGGATAAATCAAAAACAGGACCATGAAGGCCCAGATGGCCCCGTAGCCGATGAGGCCGCCGGCGTGGATGCCGCTGCCCGCCTTGCTCCGGAACGGCGCTGCGATGGTTGCGGTGATGGTTGTCATGACGATCTCATTCTTTCGGAATTCCCAGGGAGGAGGTCACTGCAAAGTGGATGAAGACCTTCGTCCCGACCGACAGCAGTTGGTGCTCCCGGGGGTTTTGAATGTCCACCTTGAAAATAATGCCGCCCGCCTCCACGTCGTAGCGGATGGTGTTGCCGATGTAGGAAGGGAAACTGACGATGCCGGAGATGCTGTTGAAGCCTTCCGGGGGTGTCGCAGACAAGCTGATCTCTGCGGTTTCGGGCCGGATGCACACCATGCAGTCATGGTCGGGTTCGAGGCGGCCGTTGCCGGCGCATGCGATGGGGCCGGCCACACTCTCGACGACCAGCCGGGACCCGGAATCCAGCGCCTCTTTCACTTTGCCCGGGATGAGGTTGTTGATGCCGATGAAGTCGGCCACAAAGGGGTTGTAGGGCTTCTCATAGAGCTCGTGGGGTGTCCCCAACTGCTGCAGCTTGCCGCGGTTGAGCACGGCGATGCGGTCCGAGAGGGTCAGCGCCTCCTCCTGGTCGTGGGTGACGTAGACAGTGGTGATGGCAAGTTCTTTCTGGAGCTTGCGGATCTCCGCCCGCACCTGGATCCGGATTTTGGCGTCCAGGTTGGACAGCGGCTCGTCCAGGAGCAGCACATCCGGGTTGAGCACCAGCGCCCGCGCCAGGGCCACGCGCTGCTGCTGGCCGCCGGACAGCTCTCCCGGATAGCGATTTTCGAGCCCCTTCATGTTGACCAGCCCCATCGTGTGCGCGACCTTATCCCGGATCTCGGCTGCTGAGAACTTCTTCAGCTTAAGGCCGTAGGCGATGTTGTCGAAAATCCGCATGTGCGGCCACAGGGCATAGTTCTGAAACACCATCCCGATGTTGCGCTCGTAAGGCGGCTTGCCAACCATGTTCTTGCCGCCAAAGAGGATGCGGCCCTGATCCGCCTGGTGGAAGCCGCCGATCAGGCGCAGGATGGTGGTCTTGCCACAGCCCGAAGGCCCCAGGAGCGTGAACAGCTCGCCGTCCTGGATGTCGAGGGACACGTGGCTGACCGCTTCAAGGGTGCCGAACTGTTTGACGATGTCCTGAAGGTCGATTTTCATTCCGCTCAACGCTTTCCTGCCCGCACTCCCGGCCCGGGGCCGAGGGGATGTGAAAGGGGAAACCCTTCGGCGGAAGCCGCCGCCCGGATGGGTTTCCCCTGGGGACGTGGGATGGGATTATTTTACGATGTCCTTGTGCTTTTCGGCGATCTCCTTGCGGAAATAGGAGTTCACGTCCTCGATGCGTTTCTTCTCGCCGGCGATCTTGTCGTTGTAAACGTTGCCGATCTCGGCTTCAAAGAAGGAGCGCATGCCGCCCGTGAACGCCACGGCCTTCTCCTGGTTTGAGCCCGCGGGCCCCTTCACCTTTAGGCCGGGGGTGATCGGATAAACACCCAGCCCGGAGAGCAGCAGCTGGCCTTCCTCGCTGAGGCAGAACTCGATGAACGCTTGTCCGGCCTTGGCATGAGGGGCGCCCTTCAACACCGCCATGGGCTCGGGGGTCACGTAGGCATCCTTGGGGTAGACGAAGTTCACGTCATAACCGCCCAGGACCTCGGCAAAGGCCATGTAGCTCGGCACGGCGAAGCCGACCGCAAACTCGCCCTTGGCCACCATGCTCGGCACGTCCCGGGAACGGGCGGTGAAGATGCCGGTGTTGGCCGCAAGCTTAGTCAGCCACTCCCAGCCCTTTTCCCATCCGTAGGTCTGAAGAATAACCTCGTAGCTGGCATGGCTGGAGCTGGAGCGATCCGGGGTGCACTGCGCGATCTGGTCCTTAAGCTTCGGGTTGAGCAGGTCGTTCCAGGTCTTGATCTCGACCCCCAGGCGCTTCAAGAGCTTGGGCTGGTAGATGATGCCGTAGGGCTCGAGCGTGGTGCCGACCCAGAATTTTTTCGGGTCCTTCAGCGGCAAGGACACCGGCTTGCCGATAGTGGCTGGTATGGCATCCCACATGGCCTTCGGCAGCTGCACCTGATCGAGTAGCCCCTCGGCCGCCAGGGCGTCGAACAGCGTGCCCTCGCCGCCCCAGAAGACATCCGCCTGGGGTCTGCCCTTCCACTCCAGGATCTGGCCGTAGGCGACCGGCGTGCCCTTGGGGATGGCGCTGGTCTTCACGTCCACGTTGTATTTCTTTTTGGCCCAGGCGGCAAAGGCCTTGAGCATCGGGTCGTGGACGTCCTTGGACACGGGGGTGATCAGGTAGAGTTCGTTTTCGATGGCCGGAGCTTGAGCGAATCCCAAGGCGACACCCAGAAGTGCAAAAGCGACCAGACTGAGCAACACAACGGCCCTTTTCATCGTAAACCCTCCTTTGGTTGAAGTTTCGGGAACCATGATTCCGGTCCGCCCGGCGCACCGGAATCATGGGAGATCGAACGCCCGTGTTATCATTGCAAAACCTACCGGACTCAGGCGCACAAGTCAATCAAAAAGGGCCGCACCGGGACCCTCGGAATGCCTCGGAATCACTAAGCATTACAGGCGCTGCAGATCCCCTGGACCTGCCGGCCGGCGCGCCGCGGCGACTTGCCTTCAGAGCAAGAGCACTTCCACCATTTCCGCGAACCCGCCCCCGCCCTCACGCTGCGTAATCCAACGCGGCAGACTGCTCATCCGGCCGGCAAATTCCCTGACGTTGGCCACCCCCACGGCGTTGGGGAAAAACGCGAACATGGGCTGATCGTTGGGGGAGTCGCCGGCAAAGATCACGCGGCCCTTGATCTCCTCCAGGTCTTCCTGGAAGGCGTCGCGGAACAGCCGCCGGGTCATGGTCAGCTTGTCGTAGGCGCCGAACCAGCCGTTGACGTGGATCGAGCTGATCTTGGCCTGGGCACCGGCGGCCTCGAAAATCTGCACAATCCGCTCCACCGCCTGGGGGGATAGCCGCGGCACATCCTCGCAGAAATCGATCGCGAGGTCCGCTTCCCGGAAAGCCTGGTCGGCTGAAACCGCGCAGCCCGGGACCTCGGCCAGTATTTTCAGCTTCACTTCTTCCAGCCGACCGCGGTCCGCCGCGCGCTGTTCGGCCGTCTTGAAATAGCGGCGCTGCATCTTCCGGAGCGTGCGGTCGTAGCGGTAATAGAATGCGCCGTTCTCGCCGATCACCGCCGCGACCGGCCACATGCGGGCGATGTGGTCGCACCAGCCGGCCGGCCGGCCCGTGATGGGGATGGTGCGCACCCCCGCCGCGTGCAGCCGCTCCATGGCCGTTAGCGCCGCAGCCGGCAACAGGCCGTGCAGGGTCAGGGTGTCGTCGATGTCCGTGAGAACGTAGCGGATGCTTTTTCTAAGCGATGCGGGAAATTCCTGGAAGTCGCGCATGAGAAAAGGACTCAAGGGGTTGAGGGCTCAAGGGTTCCAGCGGACAAGCGGGAAAAAACCCTGTCTGTCCCTACTGTCGTTAACAACGCCCGGATCATTGAATTCACCTCGGCGGCCGCGACCACCGGTTCCGACATGACCATGCTGAAGAGAAAGACCCCGATCCGGAACATTATGAAAAGCATCGTACACGATAGTGCGCAAGCATTTCAAGCTGCGCGACAACACCGTCATCGGACCTCAGGCAGGGTATTGACGGCGGGCCGCACGGATGGCGGCCACATACTGCCGGGCGCGCTTGGTGATCGCCTGCGTATCTCCGGCATCGATGGCTTTCTTGCTGACCAGATCCCCCCCCGCGCCCACAAAGGGTGCGCCGGCCTTGAAATAATCGGCGAGGGTTTCAAGGGTGATCCCGCCGGTGGGTGTGAGCGGAATTTGCGGCAGGGGTTCGTGCACCATGCGCAAGTAGGCAGCACCCCCCATGGCCTTGGCCGGAAAGACCTTGACCACATCGGCGCCGGCTTCCCAGGCCGTGAATATTTCGGTGGGAGTCAGCGCGCCGGCAACGACGCAGACACCGCGGTGCTTGCAGACATCGATCACCGCCGCTTTGAGAACAGGTGTAACGACAAAAACGCTGCCGACGGCGATGACCTCGCTGCACATCTCGGCGGTGGTGACACTACCGGCCCCGAGGGTGATCCGATCGCCGAAATGGACCGCACAGCGCTCGATGACCTTGACGGCCCCCGGGACGGTCATCGTGATTTCGGCCACGGGGATGCCGCCCTCCACAAGCGCCTCCACGGCGCGCACGACGTTGTCCGAGGATTCCGCCCGCACCACGGGCACCACGCCGACCTGCTCAATTTTCTTCAATATGCTCTGTTTGTCCATTGATGGCTCCTATCTTTCCGGCGCCCGCAGGTCGTCGGCGGCGGTCATGTCACCAGCGGTTCACCCAGCATTGCGGAACCCCGCCGGAGAGCACCCGCACGATTTCCTGGGCCCCGCGGGTTTGAAGCTCCCTGACGGCATCTTTTGAATACCATCCCACGTGACCGCTGAGCACAACGTTCGACAGGCTGATGAAAGGATGATCGGAGGCGAGCGGCTCCTGCTCGAACACGTCCAGGCCTGCAGCCGCAAGCCGGCCCTCGCTGAGGGCCTTCGCCAGCGCCTTTTCGTCGATCAAATCCCCGCGGGCGGTGTTGACGAGGATGGCGGTGGGCTTCATTTTTCCCAGGTTCGCCGCGTTGATGATGTGCCGGGTCTGGAGGGTCAGGGGCGCGTGCAGGGAGATGTAGTCGGATTCCGCGAAAAGCGTGTCGAGCGCCGCTGCCTCCGCCCCGTTCTCCCGGATTATCTCCGGTTGTGCAAAGGGGTCGAATATGAGAACCCGCTGCGGGAGAAACCCCTTCCACTTGCGATGCAGGGCTCTGCCGATCTGTCCGTAGCCGATGAGACCCAGGGTCTTGCCGGTGGTGCGGAATATGGGCTCCTGGATGTCGGCTTCGAAGCGCCCCTGACGCAGGTTGGCGTCGCGCGTATGCAGGCGACGGATGCAGGCGAGCAGCAGGGCCGCCGCATGGTCCGACACCTCCTCGGTGCCGTAGCCCGGGAGGTTGGCGACGTAGATCCCGCGCCGGCGGGCATGCTCCAAGTCGATGTTGTCCACGCCGACGCCGTAGCGCACGATGGCCTTGCAGCGCGTGAGGGCATCGATCACCCGCGCGCTGACCGGTGCCTCGCGCACCAGGATGGCGTCGGCGTCCGAGGCCGCCGCAACCACCTCCTCCTCGGTCAGGCAATTCCGGGGTGCCAGAATGAGCTCGGCGTCGACCGCCCTGAGGATCTCGCTTTCGATTGCGTAGGATTCGTAGCCGAGGCTGACGACCACGACGATATATTTGGACATCGATTCCTCTCGCTCCGTCAGCCCTGCGGCTGCCGGGCCATAAGCGCTTCGATCGCCTCGCGCCGCGGCACGGGAGTAACGCAGCCCAGGCCCGTGGTGGTGAGCGCCGCCGCCGCGTTCGCAAATCGCATGCACTCCTGCACCGGTCGCCCTGCGAGGTAGCCCGCGACAAACGCCCCGTCGAAGGTGTCCCCCGCCCCGGACATGTCGATGGAGTCGACCTTGTAAGGGGGAAACGTACGCAGGCCGTCGGCAGTGGCGAGCAGGGCGCCCTCGGCTCCCAGCTTGATGACCGCCACCTTCGGCCCCAGCCTGAGGTAAAACATCGCAATCTCCTCCGCTGCCGTGAGGCCCGTCAACTGGCGCGCATCGTCGAGGCTTGGGAAGATCAGGTCCGCCTGCCGGCAGGTTTCGTGGATGACCGCCCGCGCCCGGTCCAGCGGCCAGAGTTTGGGTCGGAAGTTGGGATCGTAGGAAACCAGTCTTCCGGCGGCCCTGGCCATGGCCATCGCGGCAAAGACCGTGTCGCAGGCGCTTTGGCTGATGGCCTGGCTGATGCCCGAGACATGCAGCAGCTTGGCACCCGCGATGTAGTCCTTGGGCAGGAAGCCGGGCGTCATGCGGCTGGCGGCGGAACCACGCCGGAAATAGGTGAAATAGTGCTGCCGGCCCTTGCGCGAGATGAAGTAGGCGGCGGTGAAGGCGTCGGGATCCTTCACGATGCGACTCACGTCGATGCCCTCCCGCTGCCAGAGCCTGAGAAAACTCTCGCCGAACTCGTCCTCCCCCAGGCGCGTCAGGTACCCCACCCGGCGGCCGGCGCGGCTGGCGGCGATCGAGAAGTTGGAGGTGTCGCCGCCCCAGCCCACCACGAAACGCCCCACTTCCGAAAGGGCACCCTCCTCCTCGGCGTTGAACTCGAGCATGGGTTCGCCGATCGCAATGATGTCCGGTTGCATGCAGTCCCTCCTCAAATGCGGCCGTATTTGGCCAAGCCTTCCCGCAGGGACTTGGTCTCACGGATCAGCCGCGCCTGCTCGGCCTCCCGGCCCTCGATCTCGGTCGCCATCTCCAGCACGGCATCCACGTGTTCCTTCGGCACCACGACGACCCCGTCCAGGTCGGCGATGATGAGATCCCCCGGGTTCACGTTGACGCCGCCGCAGATCACCGGCACATTGGAGGCGAGTGTTTCGAACCGGCCCACGGTGGTCGACGGGCAGACACTGCGGGCAAACACCTGGAAATCGGAATCGCGGCGGATCTCGGTCACGTCCCGCACGGCGCCGTCGAGGATTGCACCGGCATGGCCGTTGACTTCGGCGCCGGCCGTCATCAGCCCGCCCCACACCGCGACGTCGGTCTCGGCATTGATCGCGATGACGATGACGCTGCCCTTCGGGGACTCATCGATGGCATCCAGCGCATGCTTCGGCGGCAGGGACTCGCTGGTGGGCCCTTCCAGGATGGTAACCGCCGGCCCGACGATTTTCTTCTCATTGATCCGAGGTTTGATCGCGTGGTCCATGAACCCGCGCGTCTTGGCAATCTTGTCCACCGCATCCGACACCGAGGCGGTGGAGACTTTCATGAATCCTTCAATTATGGCGTGTGAATACATTTTTGTCTCCATGTGACGGGTATGGGCCTTGCGGCATGTGGGAGCGGTTTCCAGCCGCAATGGCTTTTTTTATCGCGGCCGGATGCCGCTCCCGTCGCTGTTTCGGCTTATTGGGTCTATTTGGCTTTTCTGTAGTTGTCGATCTGCACGAACAGCTTGTCCACCCACTCCTTGCCGATCTGCTCCTCCACCCAGGCCTTGACCGGCGGCTGGGACTTGGTGCGGAAGGCCGCCACCTGCTCGGGCGAAAGGGCGGTGACCTCCATTCCGAGGGTGCCGAGAATGGCGGGAGCGTTCAGGTCCTGGGCGGCGGTCATGCCGCGGTGGATGACCTTGGCGATGTCGACCCCCTTCAGCACGATCTTCTGCTGCTCGGGGGTGAGGGAATTGTAGAAACGATCATTCATCATGTAGGCGTGCCAGCTGTAAACGTGCCCGTCCAGCGTGATGTATTTCTGGCTCTGGTAGAGGCTCGCGGCTAGAATGTTGGTGACACCGTTCTCCTGCCCGTCGACCACTCCCTGCTGCAGGGCGGCCGGCAGCTCGGTCCAGGGCACCGGCGAGGGGCTCGCGCCCAGGGGCTCCACCAGCTTGGTCCAGATGGGGCCGGTCATGACGCGCATCTTGAGACCCTTCATGTCGTCCGGGCTCTTGATGGCACGCTTGCTGTTGGTGAAGTGCCGGATCCCGTTGTCCGCCAGACCGAACAGCCGGATTCCGGTCTTCTTGGTCATGTCCTCGGCCATCTCCTTTCCGAAGGGACCGTCCGCCACGGTCCAGGCCATGACCTGGTCGTCGAAGAGGTAGGGAATGGCATAGACCATGAAGGGCTTGTACACGGCCGAGATGGGACCGTCGTGCACCACCGCCATCTCGATGGTGCCCATCTTGAGGCCTTCCATGGTGGCGCTGTCGTTGCCGAGCTGGCTCGCGGGATAGACTTCGACCTTGAGGGAGCCCTTGGATGCGGCCTCGACGTAGTTCTTGAAAGCCAGGGCCGCCGCCTGCTTGGGCTGGTCGAGCTTGGCGGGCTGGAAGTGGGCATACTTGATCACCTTGGCCTGTGCCAGGACGATTCCCGGCAGGACCAGCACGATCAGAGCCAAAATTAACAGCAATCTCGAGACTTTCATGTTTCATCCTCCTTGGGGTTAGAGTTAACGCATGAAACCGAAGAACCTCGGCAGGGAAACGCTGATGGATGGGAATGCGATGACCGCAACGAGAACGACCATCTCCGCCAGAATCAGCGGCACGGCCGCCTTGGCCACGTCCTCGAACCGGACCCGGCCCACCGTGCTGATGACGAAGAGCACCGGCCCCACGGGCGGGGTCACCAGGCCGATGGCAAGGTTCAGGACGACCGCCATGGCGAAGTGCAGCGGGTCGAGGCCGAACTTGTCCACGAGCGGCCCCAGCACCGGCACCAGAATGATGAGGGCGGGAAGTGTGTCGATGACCATGCCGCAGAGGAAGACCAGGATGGCGACCAGGATCATCACCAGGGCGGGGCTCTTGGTGATGGACCCGATGTGGTTGGCCAGGCTCTGGGGGATCTGCAGGATGGTCAGCAGCCAGGAGAAGATCGAAGCCATGGAAACGATGAGCAGCACCGCCGCGGTCATGTTGCCGGCGCGGACGAAGACCGGCAGGATGGCGCCCCACTTGAGGCCGCGCGTGATGAAGAGACCCACCACCAGGGCGTAGGCCACGGCTACGGCCGCCGCCTCGGTGGGGGTGAAGATGCCGGCAAGAATTCCGAACATGATAATGAAGGGCAGCATCAGGGCCGGCATCGCGTGGCAGAAACTCTTGGCCAGGCCTAAAAGAGTGGGGCGCCTGCTGCGGAAGAGGTAGCCGCGTTTGATGGAGACCCAGTGATTGACTGCGGAAAGGGCGGCCCCTAGAAGGACCCCCGGGACAACGCCTGCCAGGAACAGTCCCGCCACGGTGACCCGGCTGTCCGAGATGGCGTAGATCACCATGATAATGCTGGGCGGTATGATCGGCCCGATGGTGGCCGTGGTGGCGCTCAGGGCGCCGGCATAGGCCGGATCGTAGCCCGCCTTGCGCATCATGCTCATTTCGATCGCGCCGGGCCCGGCCGCGTCCGCCAGGGCCGAGCCGCTCACCCCCGCGAAGAGCATGCTCATGAGCACGTTGACATGGCCCAGTCCCCCGCGGATGTGCCCCACGAGATCGTTGGCGAACTTCATCAGGGAACTCGTCAGGCCGCTCGCCGACATGAGTTCGGCCGCCAGGATGAAAAAGGGCACCGCCATCAGGGGGAAGGAACTGATGCCGTTGAAAAGGTACTGGGGCACCACCATGCCCATGAAACGCCCGTCCACCAGTACCGCGGCCATGCCCGAAAGCCCCATGCTGATGGACACGGGCAGGCCCACGAAAAGGCCGATGAAGAAAACGCCGAACAGGATCGCGCTCATGCGATTTTCTCCTCCAAGCCGATGTCGGCCTCTCCCATGGCGATCTCCTCCCAGCGCCTGTCCACCCATTCCCTGAAGGTCAGGACCAGGTGCATGCAGAACATGATGGCGCCGAGCGGGATCGCCAGGTACGGGATGCCCGTGGGCATCTGGGTGGCGATGGTCTCCTGGGACCAGCCGAAGATCGACATCCGGACGCCGAGCCAGGCCAGCGCCCCGAAAAAGGCGAGGATGACGACGCCGAGCAGGACGCGCAGCGGACGGCGCAACCCGACCGGGAGCTTGTCCTGGAACATGTCGATGGCGGCATGCCGGCCTTCGCGCAAGGCCAGGCCTGCGCCCAGGTAGGTGACCCATATCATGAGGAACGTTGAGATCTCTTCCGCGGCCGCCCAGGATTTGCCGATGCCGTAGCGACCCAGCACGTTGATGAAGACCAGAATGAACATCACCAGCATCATGACGCCGATGAGGGTCTGGTTGGCCCTGACAAAAAACCGGTCGAATTTTTCAAGCATGGACCCTGATCCTTGTTTGTTGAAAACACCCGGAGACTAGCGCGCGAGCCATCCGCCGTCGACCGCGATCGTGAAGCCGTTCAGGTAGCTCGACGCCTCCGAGGCCAGGAAAACCGCGACCCCCTTCAGGTCATCGGGGGCGCCCCACCGGCCGGCCGGGATGCGGTCCAGGACCTCGCGGCTGCGCTTCGGGTCGGCGCGCAGCGGGGCGGTGTTGTCGGTCGCCATGTAGCCCGGAGCGCTGGCATTGACGTTGATCCGGTGCGGCGCCCACTCGCAGGCGAGCAGCCGGGTCAGGCCCATGACGCCGCTCTTGCTGGCGGTGTAGGAGGGCACACGGATTCCACCCTGGAAGGAGAGCATCGAGGCGATGTTGACGATCTTGCCGCCCGTTTTCTGCTGGATGAACTGCCGCGCCGCCGCCTGGGCGAAGAAGAACACCGTCTTGAGGTTGATGTCCATCACCTCGTCCCAGTCCTTCTCGGTGAAATCGATGGCGTCGCAGCGCCGGATGATGCCGGCGTTGTTGACGAGGATGTCGACTTTTCCCAAGCTCGCAACCGCGCGGCTCACGATATCGGCCGTGGTGTTGACGTCCGCCAGGTTCGCCTCGACGCCCAGGAAGCGCCGGCCCAACCCTTCGACCATGCGCCGGGTGTCACCCAGGTTGTTGAGATCGACCGCGACGATATCGGCGCCGGCCTCCGCCAGCCCGCAGGCCATCCCCTGCCCCAGCCCGGTCCGGGCGCCGGTCACAATGGCGACTTTTCCGTTCAGTTTGAATTGATCGAGTATCATTGAAGCACCTCCTACTTCAGATCAGCCATGGCCACGTGGTCCATGTCGGTAAACGTCTGGTTCTCGCCGACCATCGCCCATATAAAGGAATAGCTCGCCGTCCCGACGCCCGAGTGGATGGACCAGCTGGGCGATATGACGGCCTGCTCGTTTCGCACGACGATGTGGCGCGTCTCGCCGGGCTCGCCGAACAGGTGGAAGACCACCGCTTCCTGGGGCACGTCGAGGTAGAAGTACACCTCCATGCGCCGGTCGTGGGTGTGGCAGGGCATGGTGTTCCAGACGCAGCCCGGCGCGAGCTCGGTGAGCCCCATGACGAGCTGGCAGCTCTTCAGGACACTCGGGTGCACCATCTGGTAGATCGTGCGCTGGTTGGAGGTCTCGGCGGCGCCGAGGTTGACCTGCTGGGCGCCCGCGCGCGAGACGCGAACGGTTGGATAGGCGGCATGCGCGGGGGCGCTGGCAAAATAGAATTTGGCCGGATCCTTCTTGTCGGCACCGGTAAACGACAATTCGCGGATGCCCATCCCGACATAAAGACAATCTTTGCGATCCAGCACATGTTCCTTGCCGTCGGCCGTCACCGTGCCCTTACCGCCGACGTTGATGATCCCCATCTCGCGGCGCTGCAGGAAGAAGTCCACCCCCAGCTGCTTGGTCACCTGCGGGGTCACTTTCTGATTCACGGGGCAGGCGCCGCCGACGATAATGCGGTCGACATGGCTGTAGACCATCTTGAGCTTGTCGTTTTCGAACAGGCTCTCGACCAGCAGTTGCTTCCGCATGCCTTCCGTGCCCAACATCTTCAGGTGATCGGGATGCATGGCATTCCGTATGTCCATAGTACCCCCTTCAATGTGATGACTTCAGGAAAACCGACGGCAATCGAAAATCCTTCACGGGCGCGCCGCTTCACCGGTCTTGATGCCGGCAAGGCCGGCGATTTCCAGGGCGATGTTGCGCAGGGAATACACCGCCATGACCAGGCCGGATATGGGCATGCACGAGTAGAGTATTTTTTTCGGTATGGCGAAGACGTTCGTCACATCCATGGCCATGCCCGTCAGGCGCTCGGAATAGTAAAAGAAAATCAGCGCGAACACGAGGACAAGGCATTCCAGCACCAGCCGGTAGACCCGGATGGCCTTCGGGCTCCGGATGAGCCGTCCGCTGATCCAGTCGCCGACGCTGAAATGCTCCCGGGTGATCCACAGGGCGGCCGCGCCGTAAAAGACCAGGTAGGCATACAGCAGCTCGATGATTTCATCGAACCAGTGCAGCGACACCACCGGGAAAAAGCGCACGAACACGTTGGCGCTGATCAGGACGGTCAGAAGAATGAAGCACAAAATCGTGAAGGCCTTCAACAGCGCCAGAACGAACCGGTCCACCCCTCGCAGCACGTTGAGCATCTTTTGCATCATACCGCCTTATCACTTCCCCAGCATGAGATCCGGCAGAAAAAGCGCGATCTGGGGCACGTATGCAATCAAAACCGTTATGATCGTGATGCCGACCAGGTAGGGCCACACCTCCCGCGACAGGGTCCCGATGTTCACCTTGCTGAAGGAGGAGACCGCGAACAGGCACATGCCCACCGGCGGGGTGAGGTTGCCCAGCATGATCAGCAGCGTCATCACGACGCCGAAATTGACCAGGTCGATGCCGAATTTCCTGGCGATCGGCATGAAGATCGGGATGGTGATAATGAAGATCGCGTTGCCTTCGAGGAAACACCCCAGGAGCAGCACCACGACGATCACCATGGCGATGATGCCCGGAGCGGTGGCGCTCATGGTGGTCAGGTTCTGGATGATCTGATCGGGGATCTTCTGGTGAATGGTCAGCCAGCCGAAAAAGCCGGCCGCGGCAATGATGAACAGCAGGCTGACCGTCTGCCGGATGGAAGTCCAGAGAACCTGCGGCAGGTCGCCTAGTTTCAGGTCCCTATACAGGAAGCCCAGGAACAGCGCGTACAATGTGGCAACGACGGCCGCTTCGGTCGGGGTAAAGAGTCCGCTCAGGATGCCGCCGATGATGATGACCGGGGTCAGCAGCGGCAGAAGGGCTTCCTGGATGCTCTTCCGGATTTCGCCGAAATGGGCCCGCTGCGCCTTCGGCAGATTTTCCCGCTTGGCCAGGAACGCGATCGCGATCATGATGGCGATCGCCATCAGGACTCCGGGGACAAAGCCGGCCAGGAACAGCCTGCCCACCGAGACCCCCGTCAGCGCCCCATAGAGGACAAACGGGATGCTCGGGGGGATGACCGGGCCGATGGTGGCGGCGGCGGCCACGATGGCGGCCGAGAATTTCGGTTTGAAGCCGTTGTCCACCATGGCCTTGTGCAGCACCTGCCCCAGGCCGGCCGCATCGGCGATGGCCGACCCGGACATGCCCGAGAAGATCACGTTGGCGATGACGCACACCTGGCCGAGGCCGCCGGGCACGTGGCCGACCACCGCCTTGGCGAACCGGAAGATGCGGCTCGTCACGCCCCCGGTGTTCATCAGGTTGCCGGCCAGGATGAAAAACGGGATGGCCAGCAGGGTGAACCCGGTGGTCGAGGCATACATGCGCTGCGGCAGCATGGTCAAAAGCGAGCCTTCGCCCAACCCGACGAAGAAGGCGACAGCCGTCAGCGCCATGGCCACCGCAATCGGCAGGTCGATCAGGATCAGCACCAGCAGCAGCGTGAAAATCAGCAACGTCAGCATCGCTCGCGCCCTTCAGCTCATGGACAAAGGAAACGGAACGCTTATGCCCGGCAATGGTCGCAGAAACGACCGCGGCTGGGGGAGCGGCATCCTGCCGCGATCGAACCTGAAAGCGGTCCGCGCTGCGTCGCGGCGGCCCTGAAAAGCGCTCGGGGTGCCGGCAGAATCCGCTCCCGCCCGGGATTATTATTTGGCCGCGTCAACCATCTTGATGAACGCGGCGATGTTCTCCTCGCCGGCGATCGGCTTCATCCGATCGTAGGCGGGCCCCATCAGGGCCTTGAACTTGGCCTTGTCCGGATAGGTGACTTCCATGCCCTGGGCCTGCAGTTGCTTGATCTGGCCGGCCTCATCGTCACGAACCGCCTTGCGCATGTAGTTTCCGGCCTTCTGGCTCTCCTCTTTGAAGATCTTCCGCTGCTCGGGGGTGAGCTTGTCCCAGACCTTTTTGCTGATGACGTGCACCATGGTGTTGTAGTTGTGGCCCGTCATGGCGAGGTACTTCTGGGACTCGTTCAGCTTGTTGGAGAAGATGACGGCGACCGGGTTTTCCTGGCCGTCCACCACACCCTGCTTCAGCGCCATCTGCAGCTCGTTGAAGTTGATGGTGGCCACCACCGCCCCCAGCGCTTCCATGGCGGCCTGGGTGGGCAGCTCCGGCGGGGTCCGCACTTTCAATCCCTTCACGTCCCCGGGGTTGTTCACCGGCCGCTTGTTGTTGGTGAGGTTCCGGAAGCCCCACTCCCAGTTGGACAGAAAGACCAGCCCGGCTTTTTCCAGGTCCGGCACGGCCCACTCGATGAACTTGCCGTCGAGGACCTTGTCCGCCTGGGCATAGTTGGCAAACATGAAAGGCAGCATGACGCAGTTGAACTTCTTGGAATACTTGCCCAGCTGCCCCTGGGTGGGCAGGCTCATGTCCACCGCGCCCAGGATGTTCTGCTCCAGAACCTCGGGCGGCGACCCCAGGGCGTTGTTCGCGTAAATGGTGACTTTAATTTTACCGTTGGTCCGTTTTTCCACGGCCTCTGCAAACATTTTCGATGCCAGGTTCCCGGGATGTGAATCCGCCGCAAAATGACCCAGTTTCATTTCAATGACGCCGGGGTCGGCGGCCTTTACATCCTGAAACGGCGCAAAAACGGCTACCAGCAACACGAGGACTAGAGTGCTTTTCATTTCCCCCTCCTTTCGGTTGAACGGTAACAGCCAACGATGATTATTAATCCAACGGGCCGAAGGTGCGGCCCGGGCCTGCGAGCCGTTCAATAACGCTTGTCCACGAGCGAACGCTTCACCCGGTCCAGGCGCTCCTTGGTCACATTGAAGTCCTTCATGGCCACCGTAACGAACAGCACGTCGACGATCGCCAGCTGCACCAGGCGCGAGGTCATGGGCGCCAGGCGCAGGGCCGCCTCCTGCGAGTGCACGGAAAGCGCGATTTCGCAGAACTTGAGCAGCGGTGCGTTTTCACTTCCGAGGATGCCGATGACCGTGGCGCCGGAGTTGCGGGCGACCTTGGCGCTGTCGATGATATCTTTGGTGGAGCCCGTGTGGGAAATGACCACCGCCACATCCTCGGAGGAAAGCAGGGCGGCCGACATGACCTGCATGTGCGGGTCGTCGTAGGCGACACAGGGAATTCCGAGGCGGAAGAACTTGTGGTGGGCATCCCGGGCCACGATAGCCGAGCCCCCGAGGCCGTAAAACTCGATGCGCCGGGCGGATTGCAGGGCCTTCACGGCGGCCTCGAGGCCATCGAGATCGAGCCTGTTCAGGGTGTTGCTGATCGCTTCGCGGTGAGCGGTGAGGATTTTGCCGGCGATTCCGGCCAGGGAGTCGCTGGCGCTGACGTTTTCGAAAATGTACTGGGCGGACGGCAGGTCGCGGGCCAGGTTCAGGCGCAGCTCCATGTAGCCGCCCAGGCCCAGCTTGCGGCAGAAACGGATCACGGTGGGCTCGCTCGTGCCCGCCTTCTCCGCCAGCTCCGTGATGGATGAGGTGATGACGGCCCCCGGGTCGCCGAGAACGCACTTGGCCACCTTCTTCTCCGAGTTTCTCAGAGAGTCGAGGCACCTGCGGATGAGGACGAGGGTGTCGGTCATGGTAGCTTTTTTACAAAAATAAACAAATTGGCGCTAAATTCAATTTTGTTGTAAATTTACTACAAACAAATTTATTGTCAAGAACAAAGTTGATCGATCCCCTTTCTTGCATATTCCATAGCTCCGCCTTGCCCTGAAGCGCGATGATTGGAAGCGGATGGACTTACCACTCAAGGTGAAAAGCCATGAAACGGTTTGCGGCCTTGGCAGGTTTGTTGGTTGCGTTCATGACGTCAGCGGCCGCGGCCCAGGACCTCAAGGGCGCGGTCACGGGCGCATTGAAGTCAGCGGTCGGCGGCTCGAGCGCGGGCGGCGGGGAGGTGGCGGCGGGACTGAAGCAGGCGCTGGCGACCGGGACGGGAAATGCCGTTCAGAGCCTGTCGAAAACCGATGGGTATTTCAGCGATGCCGCCGTGAAGATATGGATGCCTTCGACCTGGACGGCTACGTGACCCCAAAATCCCCCGACGGCCTGTTCGTGAAGGTCGGGCAGGAAGAGGCGAAGATCCGGACGAACCCGGCGGCCCGCACGACGGATCTTCTGAAGAAGGTGTTCGCGAAGCAACCGCCTACCCCAGCACCTTCTCCAGCGCCAGGGCGCATTCGGCCTGGGCATCCTCGGGACCCTCGATGTTCAGGCTGTGCGTTTCAAAATCGATGTCGATCAGCTTGCAGCCATGCTGCTCGACGACGTTTTTCACGATGGTCAGAAGTTGATCGTCCCGAAGTTCAGTCATGGACGTTCATCCTTTCAAATGTCTTCCGCATCCGCTTATTTTCCCATCCCGCCCAGGATGCCTCTCACTGCCGCCGGTATGTCGGCCGGCAGGACCACCACCTTGGCGTTTGGCGACACGGACATGCTGCTGAGGGCCTCGACATATTTTTCGCCCAGGAGGTAAACCACCGGCAGCTCGTTCTCCTTGATGGCCTCGGTGACCTTCTGGATGGCTCTCTGGGCGGCTTCGGCCAGCACCACCTTGGCTTGGGCGTCGCGCTTGGAGGCCTCGAAGCGGCCCTCGGCTTCCAGGATGGCGGCCGCCTTCTGCCCGTCGGCCCGCGTCACTGTGGCCCGTCGCCCCCGTTCCGCCGCAGCCTGCTCTTCCATGGCTTTTTGCATCGTCTCCGAGGGCTTGATATCCTGGATCTCCACGGTCTTGAGGGTGATGCCCCAGTCGGCGATGTCGTCGGATATGGCCGTCTTCAGTTTGGCCTTGATAAGGTCCCGGGAGGAAAGCGCATCGTCCAGGCTCATCTCGCCCACGAAGGAGCGCAGCGAGGTCTGGACCAGGTTCTGGATAGCGAGGACATAGTTCTCCACGCCGTACACCGCCTTCTCCGGCGAGACGATGTTGATGTAAGCGATGGCGTTGACGATCAGGACCGCGTTGTCCCGGGTGATCACCTCCTGCGAGGGGATGTCCATCACGATATCCTTGGTGGTGACCTTGTAGGCGACCGAGTCGATGTAGGGCATGAGGATGTTCAGGCCCGGCCCGAGGGTCTTGTGGTATTTTCCGAGCCGCTGGACGACATACTTGCTGCCCTGGGGCACGATGCGCACGCCCAGCATAATGGTGATGAAGACCACTACGACGAACACCGCGACAACTATCATTCCAGGCATGCTGTTTCTCCTTTGCGGTTCGGGCGGCCGGGGAGCGAATGGCTGAAGAGCCGCCTATCGTTTAGTGACAATCAACGTGTTGCCGGAGATATCGGTCACCGCCACGCGGTCGCCGGTGGCCACCTTTAGCTCGCAGATGAACGGCCACTCCTCGGCCCCGAGCAAGGGCGTCGTGAACCGCACCACACCGCGTTCGCCCGCTTCCGGGGCCCGGATGACCTGACCGGTCTCCCCCATGATCGCCTCCCGCGAGATCCCGGCCTTGGTGCGGTCGGCCATGAGCGGCTTGAATAATTTGAACCACAGGAAGGTCATGCCCCCGGCGGCGACGGCCCAAAGGAAAAGCTGCCACGTGAAGCTCGTTTGGGGGGCCAGGAGCAGGACCCCACCGACGATGATGCCGGCGAGCCCGAACCAGAAAATAGTGAAGCTTGGGATGATAAGCTCGGCGATGACCAGCACCATCCCAAACACCAGCCAGTGCCAGTACTGCGGATGAAATTCCATGCCCGCATCCTTAATTAAGGTATGAAACACTTTGCCGAACGGGCCACAGGATGATGATCGGCATGTGGCGACGCCGTCATTCCTTCCAGGTGTCAATCACTTCCTTGGCCGCCCGGAAGGCTTCGACCCCGGCCGGCACCCCAACGTAAACCGACGCCTGCAGGAGCACCTCCTGGATTTCCTGCACCGTGCAGCCGTTGCGCAGCGCCCCGCGCACGTGGCTCTTGATCTCGGCCGTCGCCCTCAATGCCGACAGGAACGCCAGTGTCACCAGGCTGCGGGTCTTGCGGGGCAGGCCCGCGCGGGTCCAGATCGTGCCCCAGCAGTTTTCGTTGAGCAATTCCTGCATCGGCCGGGTGAAATCGGTGGTGGCCGCCACGGCCTTGTCCACGTATTCGTCTCCGAGAACCTCGCGCCTCACGGCCAACCCCTGATCGAATTTTTGCTTGTCCATAGACTGCTCCTCCTTCACATTCAAAATTCAAGGGGCGTTCCCGCCCGCGCCTCGATCGTCAATTTTAGTATTGTATAATCAAAACGGGCACAAGCCAACCCCGAATTTTCAAACATGGGAAAACCGGTGGATATTGACTCTTGTGCGGACTTTCCTTAAAAATGATTTTCCACAACTCGCTCGGGAGATTCGACATGGATGCGTCGTCTGTCAGGATCCGGTTCACTCTGAACGGCCAACCACGGTCGGCGGAGTTCCCGGCCGATACAACCGCGCTCAAGCTCATTCGGGATGTCCTGAAATTGAAGGGAACCAAGGAGGGCTGCGGCATCGGCGAATGCGGCGCCTGCACGGTCATCGTCGACGGCAAGGCGGTGAACTCCTGCCTGATGCTGGCCGCCCAGCTCGACGGGCGGACGGTTCAGACCATCGAAGGGCTGGGCTCCCCGGAAGCGCTGCACCCCCTCCAGGAGGCGTTTGTGAAAGAACACGCGGTGCAGTGCGGATTCTGCACGCCGGGGCTCCTGATGAGCACCAAGGCGCTGCTGGATATAAATCCCGCGCCGACGCGCGCTGAGATCTCAAAGGCGATTGCCGGCAATCTCTGCCGCTGCACCGGCTACCGCCACATATTTGCCTCCATCGAAGACGCCGCCCACACCCGCAAGGAACAAACATGAGCCGTTTGCACTACATCCGGCCGGAAACCCTCGCGGAGGCGCTCGACCACCTGGACCGGCACGGCAGCCGGAACAGGATACTGGCCGGCGGTACCGATTTGGTGGTCGACCTGCGCAACGGCGATGCCAGACCCGAATTCATCCTGGATGTGAGCCGTCTGCACGAGCTCAAGGGCATCGATGTCACGCCGGAAGGCGTCAGCGTCGGTGCCGGCGTCACGCTCTCCGAGATCCAGTCCTCCGATGTCCTGGAACGGCATGCGCCCGCGCTGCGTAAATGCAGTTTCACTTTCGCCAGCCGCCAAGTCCGCAACGTCGCCACCATCGGCGGCAACGTGGCCCACTGCTCACCCTGCGGGGACACGGTGCCGCCCCTCGTCATCCACGAGGCCCGGGCCGTGTTGGCAAGCAGGCGCGGCCTGCGCGAGGTCTTGGTCGAGGATATCGCCTCCGGCCCCTACGCCTGCTCGCTTCCGCCGGATGAACTCATCCTGCGGTTCATCCTCAAGCCGGCCGCCGATGTAACTTTTGCCGATTTTCAGAAAATCGGCCGCCGCAGGGAGCTGGTCATCGCCCGGATCAACGCGGCGGCCATGGCGCGGCAGGAGCCGGACGGCAGGCTCTCCTTCTTCCGTTTTTCCCTGGGCTCTTGCACGCCGACGCCCCACCGCATGCCGGAAGTCGAAAGCTGCCTGGACGGCCGGGTGCCCACCGCCGAACTGGTCTGGGAGGCCGGCCGGCTGCTGGCGGAGCGAACCATCGCCATAACCGGCCGCCGGCCTTCAACCATCTACAAGGAGGCCGCCATTCATGGGCTCCTGGTCAGAATGCTGCATCCTCTGGTGACCTCATGACGGGCGCACACCAGGCCATAGGCAAAAGCATCGAGCGCGTCGGAGCGCGCGAAAAAGTCACCGGAAGAGCACGTTACAGCGCCGATATCGAACTGGGCGCCCCCCTCGTTCTCAAGGCGCTGCGCAGCGGCCGGCCGCACGCCGAAATCCTCGCGATCAACACCGAAAAAGCGTTGCGGATCAAGGGCGTCGCCGCCGTGTTCACGGCTATGGACATCCCGGGGAAAAACCTGACCGGCATCATCCTCAAGGACCAGCCGATTTTGATGGGCGACAAGGTGCGCTCGATCGCCGACCCGGTGGCCCTCGTCGCCGCGGAGACGGAAACCACCGCTGAGCAAGCCCTGAAGGCCATCGAGGTCGACTACCGCGACCTCCCGCCTGTGTTCGACCCCGAGAAGGCCATGGCCGAGGATGCACCCAAGGTGCATGCCAAGGGCAACGTCATGGTGAGCCGCACCATCCGCCGGGGGGATGTCGGGTCGGCTTTCACGCGCTGCAAGAGCATCATCGAGAAGACCTATCGAACGACCTTCATCGAGCACAACACCATCGAGCCTGACGCCGGGGCCGGGTTCGTCGACAGCGACGGGACCCTGGTCATTTATGCCTCCACCCAGAACCCCCACTACGATCACAAGGACGTCGTAACCCTTCTGGGATTGGCCGACGAAAAGGTCCGCATCATCCAGGCCGCCACCGGCGGCGGATTCGGGTCCAAGCTCGACCTGAACGTCCAGGGCTTCATCGGGCTGGCCCTCTACCATCTGAGGCGGCCGGTGCGCTATGTCTACACGCGCGAAGAAGCCTACCTCGGTACGGCCAAGCGCCATCCGCTCAGCATGCGCATGAAGACCGGCGCCGATGAGAACGGACGCCTTCTCGCCATGCAGGCGACGATCATCTGCGACACGGGCGCCTATGCCTCCTACGGCCCGGCGGTCGCCAACCGCGCCCCGGTGCACGCCACCGGCCCCTACGCAATCGAAAACGTCGACATCCGGAGCTACGGCGTCTACACCAACAACCCGTTTTGCGGGGCCATGCGCGGGTTTGGGACCCCCCAGATCGCTTTCGCCCATGAAAGCCAGATCGACCTGCACGCACTAGACCTGGGCCTGGACCCGCTGGCGATGCGCATGCTCAACGCCCATCGGGTAGGATCGACGACAGCGACGGGCCAGGTGTTTTCGGCCAGCGTCGGCATCGGCGACTGCCTGCGCGCCATCCAGCCGCACTACGACGAGGCCCGCAAGGGCTGGACCGCCGCGCCGGCTGCGCCTTACAAAAAGCGGGGGGTCGGCATCGGCGCCATGTGGTACGGGATCGGCAACACCGGCGTCCAGAACCCCTCCACGGCGCGGGTCGAGATGGACCGCGACGGTTCCGTCACATTGTTCACCGGCTGCGCCGACATCGGCCAGGGGTCCTCCACGGTACTCTCCCAGATCGCGGCCGAAATCCTGGGCCTGGCGCCGCAGGCGGTACGCCTCGTAACGGCCGATACCAAGTTCACCACCAACGCCGGCGCCACCTCGGCCAGCCGCCAGACCTACATCTCCGGCAACGCCGTCAAGCAAGCCGCCGAGCAGCTTGCCGACGTTTTGAAAACCGAGGCGATGAACAAGCTGCGCGTCGCTAAGTCTGCGCTCATGTTCGATGGCGGGTGCGCGCTCGTCATCGGCCAGCCCGATCAGTGCGTATCCTTTGCCGAGTTGGCCAAGCGCATCAAGTCCAAGGGGGCCTCGCTCTCCTGGCAGGGTTACTTCGACCCGGAAACCGTGCCGCTCGATCCTCAGACCGGACAGGGCGTCCCCTACGCCACCTATGCCTTTGCCGCCCAGCTCGCACTGGTGACGGTGGATGTGCTGACCGGCGAGGTGGCGGTTGAGAGGGTCGTAGCCGCCCACGACGTTGGCAAGGCCATCCACCCGGAAAGCGTCATCGGCCAGATCTGCGGCGGGGTTGCCATGGGGCTGGGGTTTGCCCTGATGGAAGAGTTCGAGCCCGGCAAGACCCTTTCCATGAA
The DNA here is from genome assembly GCA_016219005.1 of Deltaproteobacteria bacterium. Taxonomy (GTDB): domain Bacteria; phylum Desulfobacterota; class Desulfobacteria; order Desulfobacterales; family SpSt-501; genus SpSt-501. The sequence continues at coordinate 19,987 of JACRCN010000004.1, read as the reverse complement.
GGACTACCACATCCCCACCTGCGCCGACATGCCCGAGGTGGTGCCCATCATCGTGGAGTCGCCCGAGCCTTCCGGCCCCTTCGGCGCCAAAGGCGTGGGCGAGCCGGCCTTGATCCCCACCGCGCCGGCCATCTTGAACGCGATCGCCGATGCGCTGGGAGTCCGCCTGTACGCCCTGCCGGCCAACCTGGAGCGCGTTCTGGCGGCCAGCATCGCCGCCGGCCACTTCAAGCCGGCGCCGTAACAGGGCCGGTCTCTGCATTGCGCATCGCTCCCGCAGGAACTGCGGAGGCGATATTTTTTTGCGTTGACATCGTCAACGCAAAAATTGTAGACAATATACAAAAGACAAATCTGCCGGTTCGCCGCTCATTTCCGCATTCAAACCGCCTGCAGCACCCACCCGACCGCAGGCAGAACGGGGGCATGATGAAAGTCGAATCCATCGTCGACCGCACCGTCAAGCGCCTGGAGGACATGATTATCAAGGGCAAGCTCCTGCCCGGCCAGCAAGTCAAGGAACAGGAGATCTCCGATCGGCTCGGGGTCAGCCGCCCGCCCGTGCGCGAGGCGTTCAAGATACTGGAGGCCGCGGGGCTGGTGCGGCGCGAACCGCGGCGCGGAGTGTTCGTGGCCGAGTTGACCGACCAGGACATCTGGGAAATTTACACTCTCAAGACAGCCCTTTACACCATGGCCGCGACGCTTGCGATCGATAAGCTGACGCCAAGCGGAGTCGAAAAACTCGAAAAGATCGTCGGCCAGATGGAAGAATTCGTACACGGGAACAAACGGCCGGACATCATCCGCTACGAGGAGTTCAACAATCTCTTCCACGAAACCACGGCGGTGATCGCCGGCCACGGCCGGCTGAAAAAAATCCAACAATCCCTCAACAACCAGGTCAAGCGGATGGCCTGCCGGTCGCTCGCGGACCGCGACCACCTGGAACGATCCTGCCGGTTTCACCGCGAGATTCTTAACGCCATCAAGGCCAGGGACAAACCCCGCGCCGAAGCCCTCACCCGCGACCATATCCTGAAGGGCATGGCGGCCCAGAAAAAAGTTGGCAAGGACCATCTTCGCGACGATTCAAACTCGACAAGATCCAAGGAGGCTGCACATGCTGCTACCCGAGGTTAAGAAGCACTACGGCAAACTGAGGTTCCTCATCGGCGGGGAGTGGGTCGAATCGGGATCCGCCACGGTCGAGCCGGACCTCAACCCGGCCACGGGCGAGGTGATCGCCGAGTTTCCCCAGGCGACAAGGGAAGAGGCGACGGCCGCCGTGGAGGCCGCCCATCTGGCGTTCCAGACCTGGAAAAACGTACCCTTGCGCGAGCGGGCCTACATGCTCTTCACGATGCACAACAAGTTTCGCGAGAACACCGACAGGCTCTGCCGGGTCCTGGTCCAGGACCACGGCCGCACCATCGAGGAGGCCAAGGGCACGCTCGCGCGCGTGCTGGAGAACATCGAGTCCGCATGCTCGGCAGCCTACGGCCTGGTCAAGGAAAACGCGGGGATCATGAATCTGGCAAGCGGCATCGACGAGTACCTGTTCTGGGAACCGGTGGGGGCTTTCCTGATCGTCACCCCGGGCAACATCCCCATGCACGGGTGGTCGTCGTTCGTGCCCTACGCTCTGGCCGCCGGCTGCACGGTGGTCATCAGCCCCAGTCGCCAGGACCCGGTTGCCGCGGAGATGGTGAACCGTGTCGCGCTCGAGGCTGGTTTTCCCAAGGGCGTCATCAACATGATTCACGGCGGCCGCACGATCAACAAGATGATCCTGGAGCATCCGCACATCCAGGGGGTGGGTTTCATCGGGTCCAATCGCGCGGGCCGGGACCTCTACGAGCAGTGCGGCCGGCTCGGCAAGCGCTCCTCGATCAACGGCAACGGCAAGAACCTGCTGGTGATCATGCCGGACGCCGACCTGGATTCCGCCGTGCCGTGGATGCTGCGGGCCTGCTTCGGCATGACCGGCCAGCGCTGCCTCGGCATGGACAACGTGGTCATCATGGGCAACATCTACGACGAGGTCAAGACCCGCTTCAAGGAGGCCGCGGCCAAAATAAAACTCGGCTACGGCCTCGACACCGAGGTCGAAATGGGTCCCTACGCCACGAAGGCCGGCAGGGAGAACGTCCGGCAATGGATCGACCAGGCCCTGAAGGACGGCTGCAAACTGGTGCTCGACGGCCGCACGAACGCACCCAAGGACTACCCCAGGGGCTTTTTCATGGGACCCACCATCCTCGAGGGCGCCGACATCGACATGCCGAGCGCCAGGGAAGAAGCCTTCGGCGCGGTGGCGGCGCTCATCCGGAGCGAGAGCTTGGACCAAGCCATTGAATGGATCAACACCAAGACCAATCTCGGGCACTCGGCCTGCATCATGACCCAAAGCGGCAAGCATGCCCGCAAGTTCATCCGCGAGGTCAACGTCGGCAACGTGGGCGTGAACTTGGGCGTGGCCCAACCCTATTCGTTCTTCCCGCTGGGCTCCCGGCGGGCCTCGTTCCTCGGGAACGCCAAGTCGCGGCTGGCCTCCATGAAGCTCTTCATGGACGAAAAGACGGTCACGGCGAGATGGGTTTAAACGCCGCCTGCGGCGAGGTTTAATCACGTAACACTTAGAACGCAACACGTTACACCCGCCCAGCACGCGACATGGAACGCGGCTCGAATTAAGGAGGCAGGACATGGATAAGAGCCTGTTGCTAAAGAACATCGGCACACTCGTGAGCGGCAACATCGAAAAACCCCTGATCGACGCTGACGCCGTATGGATCGAGGACGGCTTGATCCGCAGAGTGGGTTTTCTCAAGGACATGCAGGAGACGTCCGCCCAGACGGTGATCGACTGCGCCGGCACCACCGTGACCCCCGGACTGATCGACTCCCACGTCCACCCGGTGCTGATGGATTTCAGCCCGCGTCAGAAGCAGACGGATTTTCTGGAGAGCGAAGTCCACGGCGGGGTCACCACCGCCATCTCCGCCGGCGAGGTTCACCTGCCGGGCCGGCCGACCGACCCGGCCGGCGTAAAAGCCCTCGCCATACTTGCAGCCAAATCCTTCGCCAAGTTCCGGCCGGGAGGCATGAAAGTGATCGGGGGCGCGGTCATTTTAGAAAAGGGGCTGGTTGAGAAAGACTTCGAGGAGATGGCCCGGGAGGGGGTGCGCGTGGTGGGCGAAATCGGCCTGGGCTCGATCAAAACGCCTGAGGAGGCCGCCCCCATGGTGCAGTGGGCGCGCAAGAACGGCATGACCGTCATGATGCACACCGGCGGAACCTCCATCCCGGGCAGCAGCACGGTGACCGCGGAGCATGTGCTCAAGGCCGATCCGGATGTCGTCTCCCACCTGAACGGCGGCCCCACGGCCGTGTCCATGGCGGAGGTGGCCAAGCTGGTCGCCCAAACCTCCATGGCCCTCGAGATGGTCCACTGCGGCAACCTTAAGGTGGCGGTCGAGGCCGCTGAACTGATCGTCAAGCACAAGGCCCTGCACCGGGTGATCATCGGCAACGACGCCCCTTCCGGCACCGGGGTGGTGCCGCTGGGGGTCCTGCGGGTCCTCAACCTTTTGGCCGGCCTTTCGCCGATCACCCCGGAGCAGGCCCATTGCATGGCCACGGGCAACACCGCCCGTGTGTACAAGCTGAACCGCGGGCTGATCGCAGAGGGCCGCGAGGCGGACCTGGTCGTCATGGATGCGCCCCTCGGCTCGGTAGGCAAGGACGCGCTCTCAGCCATCGCCGCCGGCGACAACCCGGGAGTTTCCCTGGTGCTGGTGGACGGTAAGATCGTGGTCAACACCAGCCGTAACACGCCGCCGGCAGCAAGAAAGCCGACGGTCAAGGCCATCGGCTAGCGCCGACGGCCTATAGGGTTCTATGATTCAAGGAGTCGAGGGGTCAAGAGAACACCTTATTCCGAACCAATCTTTTACCCTTGGACCCTCGACCCCTTGAACCCTCTATGACAAGATAACACTGAAATCAGAGCAGCATAGCTCAAGGTAGTTGCCGTGATCGTCAACGAGGATAAATGCACCGGCTGCGGGACCTGCGTCATGGACTGCCCGCTCGGGGCCGTTCAATTGAAGCACAGGAAGGCCGTTATCGGCGAGCGCTGCACCGAGTGCGCCGCCTGCCGCCGCGTCTGCCCCGAGGAAGCCATCAGCGCGGAGGACATCGTCCGCCTGGAAGGCCTGCAGTGCAACGCCTGCCCCATCCGCTGCTGGATCAAGGAGGGTTTCATCGGCGCCTGCCAGCGCTACCGCAACGAGGCCGGCCGGCTCAGCCGGATCACCCCCCTGCATGCATTCCGGCAGGTCGCGGCGACCGTGGGCAGCGAACCGGCCGAGGCCATCCGCCGTCCCCTCATCACCGGCATCGGCGCCGGAACCACCTACCCCGACTGCAAGCCTGCGCCTTTCATCGTCAGGGGCCGGCAGCAAGACGTGGACGTGGTCACCGTGGTGACCGAGGCCCCCTTGAGTTACAGCGGCATCATGGTCAAGATCGACACCGACATTCAGATCGGGGAAGAAGGGTCTCCGGTCCTGGCCGGCAAGCGCCGGGTCGGCATGGTGGCTACCGAGCAGTACGGCGCGAAGATGCTCTCCATCGGCGGCGTCAACCAGCTGACCGGGAAAAACGGCATGGTGGTTGCCCGCACCATTGTCGATATCGCCAACGGCAAGTCTTTAACGCTGCGTATCGAAGGAGGCAGCCGCCTGGAGATCCAGGTGGGACGTCCGCCGGTGATCGACGGCGAAACCCCTGCCAATATGCGGGTCGGCTGCGGCAGCGCCACCATGGGGCTTTTCGCCCCGCTGCTCAAGGAGGCGGCCGACGAGGTGATCGTTCTCGACTCGCACCTGACGGGCCTGATGAGCGAGCACGCCGCGGGCCGCTTTGTCGGCGCCAAAACTTCCGGCGTCAAGCTGAAATTCCGGCAGAGCACACCCGGCCGCTATTTCGGAGACCACGGCAAGGGTTGGGGCGGGACCTCCATCACCCGACCGCAGGACATTATCGCCGGGGTCGACCTCTCGGTCGCGCGGCCCGGCATGCGGGTCCTGGTCACCGAAACCACCGGAACCCACGGTGCGCTCTTCGAAGTCAGGCCGGACGGCAAGCTGCGGGAAGTGCCCCTGACCGAGGCGTGCCGTCAGGCGCTCGCGGTCATCACGGAAAGCTGCGAGCCCTCCCTCGTTTCCGCGCTTTATATGGGAGGGGCCGGCGGCAGCGCCCGCGCCGGGGTGACGCGCTACCCGATCGAGCTCACCCGCGCCGTGCACCGCGGCAAGGCCGTGCTCACGGTGGGCGGCGCGCCGGTCTTCATCCTGCCCGGCGGGGGAATCAACTTCATGGTGGATGTCCGGCGGGTCAAGGCGAACTTCTTCTACTGGACCCCCACCCCGGCCACCATCTGCCCCATCGAGTACACCATGGAGACAGCAGACTACGAGGCGATGGGCGGACACACGGCGGCGATACGTCCGTTCGAGGCGCTGGAACCGGTGGTTCCGAGAGACTGAAACGATACCAGCATGGCTTATGAAAAATCGGCCCACATGCTCGCCGGCGGCGCCGTCATGGTCGAATGCGGCCCCATGCGCCTGGTCATCGACGCCCGGGTCGGCAAGGTGGTTCAGCCGCAGCAGGCGTTGCGGGCGGCGGAGGAAGCCGTGCGGTTTCTTGAAGGGGTGGCGGCCGCGCGGCCGCTTCTCGGGCGAGACTACCGGGGTCTAACTGCGCAGATTACCGACCCGCTGGTCCTGAAAATGGTCGCCAGCATCCAGGCGGTCGGCGATGAGGACCTGACCCCCATGGCCGCGGTGGCCGGCACCATCGCCGATGCCGTGGCTGATTTTCTTTTCGAGCGCGGAATGACCCGCGTGCTGGTCGACAACGGCGGCGATCTGGCCGTCCGCTGTTGCGACGGCGAACCGGTGGCGGTGGGCATCCGACCGAACGTCGCGAACAAGAGCATCGCCCATGTCATGCTGCTGGGCCCGGAACGGACGGCGTGGGGGATTGCCACCAGCGGCCTCGGCGGCCGCAGCCTCACGCGGGGGGTCCTTGAAGCCGCCACCATCGTTGCCGCCGATGCCTCGCTGGCCGACGCCGCCGCCACGGCCGTGGCCAACGCCGGTTATGTTGAGGACCGCGCCGTTGTCCGGACGCCCGCCGAGGCGATCGACCCCTACACGGACATTGCCGGCCTTCACGTGACGGCAAGTGTCGGGCCGCTGCCGGAGAAAAAAAAAGACCAGGCGGTAAATCAAGCGCTCCGCCGGGCAGAGAAGCTGATCGACAACAACATCGTTTTGGGTGCGTTCGTGGCATGCCAAGGGCGGGCTGCAATGACGCGGTTCATCGCCGAGCGGCTAAGAACGACTTCATGAGAAACCGGTGAGAGGAGGAGGTGCCCTTTATGGAAGTCCGGAGATACATCACGATTGTGGAAGAAATCCTGGAGGAAGGCGGCCGCAAGATGGAGCCGGCCGGCAAACGCGCGGCAGCCGTGGCCGTGATCAAAAATCCCTTTGCCGGCAAATACGTCGAGGACCTGACCCCATTGATCGATATCGGGGATACGCTGGGCGGCATCCTGGGCAAAATGGCTGTCGCCGCTCTGGGGATCAAACCGGAGGCAGCCGAAAACTACGGCAAGGCGGCCATCGTGGGCGAGGCCGGCGAGCGCGAGCACGCCGCGGCGATTCTGCACCCCAAGCTGGGAGCTCCCTTCCGCAACGCCGTGGCCGGCGGAAAATCGTTGATCCCCTCCGCTAAAAAGGTCGGCGGCATGGGAACCGAAATCGACGTGCCCCTCAACTACAAGGACGCGGCTTTCGTGCGCTCCCACTTCGACGCCATGGCCGTGCGGGTGCCGGATGCCCCCCGGGCCGATGAGATCGTCGTCGCGATCGTGGTCACCGACTGCGGCCGGCCGCACCCGCGCATCGGCGGGCTCAGGATTTCGGAAGCCAAGAAGGAAGACGGGCTGCGTTAATAAAGATCCCGCGGGCAATGCCCGCGGGATCTTTATTTAGCCGAGGGCCAGGCGCACGCCGCTGAAAAGCCTAGCCGCGTCAGGTGGCGGGCATTTTTCAGAGGCGCGCAACGCCGCCAGCGCGCTGTCAGATGCATTTTTGAGATAGTTTCCAGTTTTTACCTGCCCATCAAGCTGGGCAGGTAAAGGGCGATCTGGGGGAAGATCGTCAGGATGACGGCGGTCACGATGATCGCCGCCAGAAAGGGCGTCGCACCCTTGAAGATCTCCGCCATGGGAACATCTTTGGCAATACCCGCCAGGGTGTATACATTCAGGCCGACCGGCGGCGTGATCAGGCCCGCCTCCATCATCAGAACCGCCACCACCCCGAACCAGATGGGATGAAAGTTCAGCGAGACGATGACCGGAAAGACCACCGGCAGCGTCAGCACCATCATGGAGATCGAATCGAGGAAGCAGCCCAGGACGAAGTAAATTAAAATGATGATGGCCAGGACCGCGTAGCGGGAGACCTCCAGCCCCGCGATCCAGGCCGAAACCGTCGTCGGGATGGTCGACAACGCCAGAAAGTAGCTGAACACCGTGGCCCCGGCGACCAGAAACAGCACCATGACCGTGATCCGGGTGGCCTCGAGCAGGCAGGCCACTATCGCCCGCCAGCTCAGGCGCCCCTTGAGCATGACGATGATGAAGAGCGCAAACGCCCCCACGGCACCCGCTTCGGTGGGGTTGATGAACCCGAGATAGATACCGCCCATCACGGTGAAAAAGACCAGCGCAGTTTCCCAGATGCCCTTGAGGGCCACGATTTTTTCCGCGAAAGTGACCTTTTCGAGCGAAGCCGGCGCCAGGGCCGGGTTGATCTTGACCCAGCCGATCACGACCGCCGCGTAGGCGATCGAAAGCAAAACACCCGGCAGGATGCCCGATATCAGAAGCTTGCCGATGGACTGCTCGGTCAGCATGCCGTAGACGACGAACCCCAGACTGGGGGGGATCAGGAAGCTCAGGGTGCCTCCCGCCGCCACCACCCCGGTTGCCAGGCGCGGGTCGTAGCCGAAACGCCGCATCTCAGGCAGGGCCACGTTGCCCATGGCAGCGGCCGCGGCCACCGAGGAGCCGCTCACCGCGGCAAACCCCGCACAGGCCGCAATGGTGGCAACCCCCAAGCCGCCCGGCAGCCGGCGGAACCACTTGTCGAAGGTCACGTAAAGCTCCCGCGTAATGCCGGCCGCTCCGGCGAAGCTTCCCATGATGATAAACAGCGGAATGATCGTGTAGGGGTAATGGGACGTAACGCCGTAAAGCGTCTGGGCAACGATCGGCAGGGCGGCGCTCATCGAAGTCAGATACCAGATGCACAGAGATCCTACCAACATCATCATAAAGGCGATGGGCATGCCCATCATCAAGAGAATGGCAAGCAGAACGGTTCCAAGAACGCCTACGGTAATCGGGTCCATCACTGCCTCCCGGCGATTTTCTGCACAGATGAGATGAAGTCCAGCAAAAGCTCCAGCCACAGGAGCAAACCGCCGACGGCCACCAGCAGTTTGAACGGCCACTGGGGCACCCGCAACTGGTCCGACACCGCTTTTTCGTGGATCCCTTCAAGATACCCCTGCCAGACCAGGATGGCGATGATCAAAAGGCCGGCAAGAGTGGTCACGGCATGCAGCACCGATTGGGTTTTGGGGGAGTAACGGCTGGTGAGAAAATCAACTCCCACGTGGCCCTTGACCTGTTGGGTATAAGCGGCTCCCAACAGCACGATCACGGCCAGCATGTACTCCGAAATCTCGAACGTTCCAGGAATGGGCTTGTTGAAAAAAGACCTGCCCACTATGTCGCCCACGGTGAGCAACATCAAGGGGATGGCCAGAAACATCCCGGCAAAACAGGCACCATAGCTCGCCTTCTGGACCACTTTGCGAAACCTCTCCAGCCTTTTCATGCGCTACTCTCCCGGCTATGAAACAGCAGGCCCCCTTCCGGGCTTAGCCTGCTAAGGGGGCCGTGTACGCAGTTACGCCTTCTTCAGCTCGGGCGGGCAGGCTACGACCTGGACATTGCGCTTTTCGCATTCCTCGTTCATGATGGCTACCGCCTTCTTGGCCGGAAGACCCTTGGCCTCGAGGTCCGCCACCCATTTCCGGGTGACTTCCTGGAACTGACCATACCAGCGTTGGGCTTCATCCTTGGGAAGCTCGACCATTTTCACCCCCCCCTTGGTGATTTCCTCGATCAGCTTGGGGTACTCGCTGCGGGTAAGCCCGCCCGAGGTCCGGAAGGGGTTGGTGCCCAGTTCGTTGACTATTTTCTTCTGGTCCTCGGGCAGCTTGTTCCAGGTGTTCATGTTCATGACCATGCCTTCGGAGACGCAGCCGAAGGTGGTCACGACCCCGTACTTGGCCACCTCGTGGAGTTTGAAGGCCAGGATGACCGGCGGGCAGGTGACGATGCCGTCGATCGTGCCGGTCTCGATGGCCATGTAGACGTCGCCCGGAGGCATGAAGATCGGCTCCGCACCCAGGGCCTTCACGTAATTGGTCTGATGCCCGCCGGGTGTTCTGAGCTTCAGGCCCTTGAGGTCCTCCATCTTGGCGACAGGCCTCTTGGTCCAGATGTAGGACTGGATACATCCGTTGAGCTCGAGGACTTTTACATCCTTGAACTCATCCTTGAGAATCCGATCGTAGACGGAGTTGCCGATGTCGACGGCAAGGTCCTTGCCGTCCACCCAGGCCGCGAGCGAGAGCACGTCGGTCAACGGGAAGCGGCCCGGAGTGAAGGTGGCCGTGAAATAGCCCATGTCGGAGAGCCCCTTGGCCACGATGTCGTAGTGCTCCGGAGCTTTGCCGAGCGCTCCGCCGGCGTACATGGTGTAATCGAAGTTGCCGCCGCTCTTTTTCTTCATGTTTTCAAGCATCGGCGTCCAGACGGTCCTGGTCTCACGGCTCATCGGCGGATGCCACGTGCTGAATTTGAGCTTCGTGGCATCGGCCTGGGCCAGCCGGTTGTCGTAAAGGCCCAATCCCAGGGCGGTGCCGCCGACGACGACTCCCTTGAGAAAGTTTCTGCGGGTCAGCTCCGCACATTTTTCGCACATGGCTCATCTCCTTTCGGGGTATGGGTTGAAACGATGAGGAATGCAGTTTTCACATCCACAAGGCCCGGTTGCTGAATGGAACAATAAGCGCCGGCCTTCCGGGAGCCGGAGGGCCGGTTGGTTTCGGCTGGGGAAAAGTGTCTATTGTTTATTGTCTACAGTTTTTATACACGCCCCTTCCGGCTGTCAATAGCCAAGAAGCCCATCGGTGAAGCAGCGGCGTTTACCGTATGAAGCAGGCTCCCGAACCAATGGCGGCAGGTGCCGTAACCGATGTGCCGGCCGGCTCCCCCGGCGCATCCTCGCCAATCAGATCCTCGCGGACCCGGAAGCCGTATTGCTGCGCCAGGCCGAGCCGCTTCACGACGTCCAACCCCGCGCGCAGGGCGCGGCCGGTCATGTTCAGATAGGGTTTGCGCAGCACGCCTGCCGGAAGCCCCAAAACCCGCGCCAGGGATTTGACCGGGACGGGGTTTACCTTCGAGTAGGTGAACTGGATCAGGGGCAAAATTCTCAGATAGGTCTCGCGGAAGTTGACGGCATCCTGATGGGTTTTCCAGGGCTTGGAAATGATCGCCATTTCCCGCGGGGCGATGTTGCCGGTCATGTTGGCCGTGCCGTGGCCGCCCAGTGACATCACCGCCGGTACCAGCCCCAGGTTGGGCGAGTCGCAGCACATGAGCGACAGCTGCCGGCCGGAGGCCAGGATCTGGGCGATCTGGCCGGGCCGGGCCATGGCCTCCTTGTCGATCACGATGTTGGGGTGCTCCGCCAGCCGGATGATGGCGTCAGCCGGCAGGTCCGTGCCCACCCGGATGGGGTTGTTGTAGATGCCGACGGGGATGGGGCTCGCGTCGGCCACCTCCAGAAAATACGCCACCGCCGCATCCACCGGCGCGTAGATGTAGGAGGGTGCCGTGATGACAGCACCGTCTGCGCCCTGCGTCGCCGCAAATTTCACCATGGCGATGGTGGCGCGGGTGTTGTTCGCCGTGCACCCGTAGAACAGCGGCAGCCCGAATCTCTTGAAAGGCACCGTTTCCGCGATGACCCGGTGCCGCTCCTCATTGGACAGCAGCGACACCTCGCCGGTCGAGCCCATGATCAGAACCGCGCTCGTGCCGTTTTGCGCCTGGAACTCGATCAGTTTACCGAAGCCTTCAATGTCCACCGACCCGTCGTCCGCAAACGGCGTGATCAGCGCCACGAAAGATCCGGTGAGTATTCGCTTTCCCATGAAATCCCTCCATTCAAATCCGGACAGGCAAAGTTACACCGGGCTCAGATCGGCGCCCGCGTATTGGGTTTATGCGCAAATTCGGAATGCTTTTCCGAGCGGATGGTTTCAAGAGTCTATCCCCATACCTCACCCAATCCTATTTGGCCTGGCCCCTCGACCCCTTGCACCCTTTCACTCGTAGCCGAGTTCCGCCAGTCGCTCCTCGCTGATTCCGATGAAATGGGCGATTTCGTGCACCACGGTGATCTCGATCTCCTCCTCCAGATCCTCCAGGCTTGTGCACATCTCCTCCAGCGGCCCCTTGAAGATGTAGATCGTGTCCGGGAAGAGCGGCGGCTCGGCAACGGAGCGCTCGTTCAGCGGAACCCCCCAGTAAACCCCCAGCAGGGGCTCGTCCGGCGGGTACCCCATCTCCTCCAGCAGACCGGGGTCGGGCCATTGCTGAACCGTGATCAGGATGTTGGCGAGGTGCTGCCGGATCTCGTCCGGAATCCGCCGGATCGCCCGTTGGACGATCTTGTCGAACTCTTTGTTGCTCAATTTCATGCGGGTCTCGCAGAGAATGGGTCAGCTCATCGCAGGCCAATCCAACCTGTTGACGGTTAGAATGATAAAAAAGTTGTCCTGAAATTGCAATGGACAGGACAACACCCCGCGCCGGCCGCTCCCTCCGCTCGACGGGGTCGGGCCTGCTGGCTCCGGCTGCCGAATTATGTTAGAATTTAGTTAGCGTTATGTGAGAGTCGTGTTGGATTTATGTTGTTCTCTATTGTTGATCAACGATTGAACCCGTATATTTCACGAGCCGAAGCGGCTGCAGTCGCAAAGCGTCGGGCCAAGAACATGGGAAACAAGACTTCCGCGCCCCGTTTTCTTTTTGACAAAAGAGACTACGAGCTGATCCGCATCGTCAACGACGTGCTGCACCGGACCAAGCTTACCCGCAAAGCCTTTTTCCCCTATTTTCACCCCAACGGTATCAAGGAGATGACCGAAAGCAAGGGGCTGCGCACAGCCTTTGCCGTGGCCCAGCTTCTGAGCTCCCTCGAAGTCGGCGGGGCGGACGACCGTATCAACGCGCTGCGCTCGCTGCGCAGCGAAGTGATCGACACGGCCGAAGGGCCCATGCCCAAAAACACCGCCCGGGTGCTGCTGCAGACCATGAAGGAGTTGGTCCGGGCCCACGGCGACACCCCCCGGCAGCTCGAACTGGCGCACGAATTCCGGTCGGCGGCTTCCGGCAACCCGCGGATCGTCCGCCGGCAGCTCAAGCATTACCACCTCCTGGAAATGCCCGAGGAATGGAACCAGGTCGCCTTCGACGACCATGTCCACGACGTCAACACCAAGGGCCGTAAATCCTCCACCCACCTCATCATGGATGCGTGGATCAAGGGTATCCGCGAGCTGCGGGTCATCCACTACAATTTTATCGAGCCCCGGTTCGCGGCCGAACTGCTCGAAGCCGCCCGGATCATGGACGTCGACGTCCGCATCGGCATCGAGTTCTCCGCCCGCTTCCACGATAAGTACATCCAGCTCATCTGGGCCCCGCGCGGCTTCGCGGATGCCCAGGAGTTTCTGTGTTTTCTAGTTGAACCGCCGATGGTGGCCATGATGGAAGCCGGCCGCCAAGCCTCCAGCTACCAGCAGGAGTACGTGGTCTTCCTGCTCATCAAGTTCAACCAGGAGCACCGCCTGGACCTCAATCGGCGCCTCGGCGTCGATCTGCCGGCGATCGACCTGCAGGAGTTTCTCGCCTACGTCGGGATCGGACAAAAATCGAAGCTGCACCTGGCGAAATTCGTGTACGAGAAGCTGATGCAGGCCCTGCAGGCGCGCATGAGCGCCCTGCGGGGCGAGCTTTCCGCGGCCTCGCCCGAACGCCAGGCTGCCATCCGCGAATGGGTCCGCTCGCTGAACGAGATGGACCTGGAAGCGTTGGTGGAAAGTTACCTGGAGAAGGCCCAGAATCCGGAGATCATCTACCCGGACCGCCCCAGCGACTCGCCGGACATGCCGGAGCTGCTGCGGCTGGACCCCCATGAAATCCTGTCCCGGCTGGCCCAGCTGCGTTCCGGGCGGCGGGTCACCCTGAACCTGACCGACCTGAAGGTGGAGGATGTCCTGGAGCTGCTCTACGACTGCCAGGGCATGATCACGCGCCTGGAACTGTTCAACCTGAAAGACTACACCGCCGGCAAGACCACCCATATCGCGGGCATCAGCCGGTTGATGCAGGCCATCAACGAAGGCAGCGCGATCCATCTCAAACAAGTCATCCGAGAAATCATCCACCGCCGCAAGCAAGACGCCGCATCCGCCAACGCCGCCCCGGTCGATAAACTGATGGCGATCCTGCACGACATAGACACGCTGAGATCCTATTATTCCGGAAAGCCTCTGGATGCCCGCATCGGCAGCGACTCCACCGGCCGCACGCTGCGCTTCCACGGCATGGGGCTCGCGATCCGGGAGACGCTGCCCCGGCGGGCCCGCAACGAGATCCGGAACAGTCGCGAGGATGACACGCGTGAAACCATCCCGCTGCACATGACGGCCTGCAAGACCCTGACCTTCGTGCCCGTCAAGGCCTCGTCCCGGGCCGGCCGGCTTTTACAGCTGCTGGCGGCCGCACTCCCGCTGTTCGGCATTCCGGGCAGCGGCTGGCGGGAGGGCTGGTCGGTTCAGACCACGGCCACGCGCATGGCCCACCCGGGCAACATCGTGACGCTGGGCGGGGTTCAGAAGAAGCCCGCAAGGGAGTTTCCGCTCGAGCCTCCGGAGGCCGCGCAAGCCCGCGGCGGATTCCGCTGGCGCTATCTCAACTCCCCCCTGCTGAACACGCTGAAGGTGCTGATCGGCTTCATCCCGGCCTTCCTCACCTTCAGCCTGACCAAGGACTGGTGGTTCCTGGCTTATTTCGGCGCCTTGGTCTGGTTCGGGATCACCGGGTTGCGCAACATCCTGCAGTCCGTGCTGGGGGGCGGCGGCCTGCAGCGCTCGCCGCTCTTGCGCTGGAACGACTATGTCAGCTGGAGCCGGATCGCCGATTCGCTGATGTTCACCGGCTTTTCCGTGCCGCTTCTGGATTATGTCGTCAAGACCGTCATCCTGGACCGCGGTTTCGGCATCACCACGAGTACCCACACTTTCCTGCTGTATGGATTCATGGCCCTGGCCAACGGGGTTTACCTGGTCAGCCACAACCTGTTCCGCGGGCTGCCCAAGGGCGCCGTCTACGGAAACTTTTTCCGCAGCCTGATCTCGATACCCGTCGCGATCGGCATCAACGCCCTGGCCGCCGACGTCCTGACGTACGCCGGTGTCGCCGGCGTCGACGCAACCCTGCAGCTGTGGGCCGCGATCATCTCCAAGGCGGCCTCGGACCTGGCGGCCAGCTTCATCGAGGGCCTGGCGGACCGCCACCGCAACATCCGCGCCCGCCTGCGCGAGTACAAGCTCAAATTCGAACAACTGTTCGACATCTATGCGCAGCTCGAGCTGCTCTACCCGGAGGTCCGGGCACGCGAGATCCTGGAGTGCTCGCCCAATTTCACCCAGAAGGCCAACGCCGAGGCGCGCGACCTGGAAAACATCATCATGGTCCATGCGCTGGACCTGCTGTACTTCTGGATGTACCAGCCCCGCGCCCGGGAAGCCCTGCGCCGGTTCGTGCAGACCCTGGCGGAGGACGAGCGCCAGATACTGGCGAGCTCCCAGTTCACGCTCGAGCGCCACCGGGAGATCAGCCAGCTCTTCATCGATGGGATTCTGGGCGACAACTTCCCCCGCCCCCTCGCCTTCTACCTGTCCCGCTACAAGGAATACCTGGAGAGCATCAAAGGGCTGGCGTTCGAGGAGAATTTCGCGGATCACACAACGGAGCCGGCGACAACCCAGCCTTTTCAGGGCGCCGCAGCACCGGTCCGGGAAGGCGGCAGCCCGCCTGCGCAAGGGCCGGCGAATTGAAGACTCTCACCGGCACAACGCCTTCAAGCGGTAAAACCGGAAGAAGAAGTTGTCGATAGGCAGGATTTCGACGTCGCAGAAACCGGCCTCCGCGGCGTAGTTTTTGAGCGTATCGGTGCGCATCACGGTCCCGGTCTCGGCCGAATGGACATCGGCCTTGGCCACCGGCAGGCAGTGCAACACGCTCCAGCCGTACATCATCCATTCCACCTCGTTGCCCTTGGCGGTAAACCGGTCGCCCACGCGTTCATCCATGACGATGACCGCCCCACCGTCCCGGGCAAGACTCAGCATCGTGCGCAGCGCGCCGACCGGATTCGACATGTCATGCACGCACTCGAAGGCCGTCACCAAGTCGTAGCGGCCCCGGAGCGACGGGTCGGCGGCGTCCCGGCGCTGGATGCAGACGCGCTCGCCCAGGCCGGCTTCAGCCACGTTTGCCTGCGCCAGCGTCACCGACGGCTCGTCCAGGTCATAGCCGTCCACCTGCACCTTGGGATATGCGTGGGCGATACCGATGCTGGACCAAGCGCCGCCGCAGCCGATATCGGCCACCCGAGCAGGAGGATCCGACATGAGACGCTGGTGAACATCCGGAATCGAAGGCAGCCATTCCGTCCCCAGTTGGCGCAGAAACATCGCCCGGCTCATTCCAGCCTGGCCTTCACGGAAATCCGCGCCGTAATAAGGATAGGGCACGCCTTTCCCGCTGCGGTAGGCCTTCAACACCTGGTGCATCGGCCGGACCGCTCCCGCCACCAGCTGCACCAAGGGCATCAAGTAATCGAGACTGTCCCGATCGATCAGCACTTCCTTGTGGCCAGCCGGCAACCGATAACGGCGCGAGCGGGCATCGGCGTTTTCGTCCTCGACCCTGAGGATGCCGGCCACCGTCTGCTGCTCCAGCCATTCGCGCACGTAGCGCTCGTAGGCGCCGGTGCGGGCGGCCAGCTCTCCGGAGGTGGCGGGCCCCTGCTCGCCCAGTGATCGGTAGAATCCCAAGCGATCGCCGATGTAAATGGTGAATATATCGAATGCGCCCCCTGTCGAGGCCAGCAGGCGCTCGACAAAACTACCTCTTTCTTTTTCATCGCCTTCAGCAGTAGTCGATGGGTCCATGGAGGTCTCCTTTTTGACGCTGCTCGGGGATACCAGGCTCGCAGCGTCAGTCACAAAATTCAGGTGAGCGGGAGAAAAATGTTGCCGGTAGTGAAGAAATGCTAATCTTGAACCCATCTATGTCAACCGGTTGGCGTTTCTGCGTAAGCAGCCTGCATGCGCTGATGGCCATCCAAGGCGTTGACGCGAGGGCGCGCATAAAAAATCGGGGCTTTTTTAGGGCATTTCAGGTCCTCGAATTTATAGGGTGTTGACAACCTGCGACCTGTTTCTCTAAAATTGGGCTGAAAAAGATGAAATTTTTCAACCTCGGCACTATCTCAAAGGGGTGCGATTGACGTCACTTTGACTTTCATCAGGTGAGGTAATATGCGCAATTTTATAGGTACGCTGTCCAGGAGAATCACCGTCCCGCTTGCCGTCATTTTCATTGCATCCGCGGTCGCTTATGGCCAGACTCCCCCAGGCAAGAGCAACATCGGCTTTCTCTATGCTTTCGGGGCCTACGCGGGCCCGCAGGGCAAAGGGAAAGTCGTTTCCGTTCAAAATGAAACCTCGCTGCGCGCCGGAGACCGGCTGAAGCTGTTTTTCGAACCCAGGAGCGATCTGCATTTCTACCTGGTGCATGTCAGCTCCCAA
This sequence comes from Deltaproteobacteria bacterium, assembly GCA_016219005.1. Classification (GTDB taxonomy): domain Bacteria; phylum Desulfobacterota; class Desulfobacteria; order Desulfobacterales; family SpSt-501; genus SpSt-501. The sequence continues at coordinate 2,872 of JACRCN010000004.1, read as the reverse complement.
GGGGAGCTGACGACCCTGTTCCCGGCGGAGGGCAAGCCCGCCAAGGTCGCCGCGGGGACCCAGGTGTTCATCCCCGCAGGCAACAATTGGTTTGAGCTGGACGCCCACCCCGGGCAGGAGAAATTTTTCCTCATCGCGACGGCGGAACGCCTCGACCGCCTGGAGGAGCTATGCTCCCGTCATACGGCTCTAAAGGACAAGGCGGACGTGCAGTCTTCGACCGATGCCATCCTGGATGAAATCAAAGGGCTGAGACAGAAACACAGACAGCTGTCTGCACCGGCGGAAAAGCCGGTCCGCATCGGGGGAAGCGTGCGCGGTCAACAGCCGTCGAGCTCTCCGGCCGTCCCTGACATCACCCCGCTGGCGGCCGAAGTCACGGCGCCCGGGTTCTACACCAGGACCTTCTCCATTGAGCATCGCTGACCGCGCGAAATGGGTTAGGCCGCTGCTGCTGGCTGCAGGCGTGTTTGCAGCGGTCCACCTATTTCATTTCCTGTTTCCAGCCCTTTTCGACACCTGGAACGAGCGGCTGAATGACCAGTTCCTCGCTCTCAAGACCTCGATCGCCGCTTTCAAGCCCCCCTATGACGACGCGATCGTCCATGTGGATCTGAACAACACCAGCCTGCGGGCTTTGAAGGACTTTCATCCCTCCCGCGCCCACTACGCCCGCGCTATCCGCAACCTGGGTGACATGCAGGTCGCCGTGCAGATGTGCGATTTCATTTTCGTGGGCGAGACCAGCGCGCAGAATGACCGACTGCTGATGGAAGCGACGCAGGCGGCAGGGGACGTGGTATTCGGGATGGCGTTCCGGTTGGCCGGCCGGCCTGCCCCGACCGAGGAAGCGGCGCAAGACCCGGAATTGCGCGACTACCTGGAGCTCTCCACATGGAAGCTGCCGGGCTCCGAGGGGGTGAGCCACTTCTATTTCGGTGTCGACCCGCTGATCACCCTGGCGCCCCTGGCGCAGGTATCCCGGGGGACGGGTTTCCTCACGCTGACGCCCGACCCGGACGGGGTCATCCGTCGCATGGCGCTCATCGTGCGGGTCGAAGGCGGCTTTTATCCCAGCTTCGCGCTGAAATCCCTGTGTGAGTTCCTAAAAGTCCCGATGGACCGGGTCGTTCTCGGCCCGGGGTCGCTCACCCTTCGGGATACCCTCCGGCCGGGCGCGTCCACGCCACAGGACATCACAATCCCTCTGGACCCGCGGGGCTGCATGCGCATCAACTTCTTGGGCCCGTGGGGCAGCATGCAGCACTACAATTTTTCGGACATCTACCTGGCCTCCGACGACCCGGATCTGTTTGAGCAGTGGCAGGAGGAGCTTTCCGGCCGGATGGTGCTGCTGTCCGACATCTCGACCGGATCGGCGGACATGGGCCAGGTGCCAATCGATGAGATCTACCTGCTGAGCGGGGTGCACGCCAACGCCGTCAACACGATCCTGACCGGAAGCTTCATTCGTGAGCTGCCCGCCGCCGGTACGGCCGGAATCGAGATCGCCCTGCTGCTCGCGGTCACGGCGCTTTCGTTTCACCGCTCGGCGCTCGTCTCCGCCTCGGGGACCCTCGGGGTCGCCGGGGTCTATGCGATCGCGGCAGGCTTCGCCTTAATGGAGGGAAACCTGATCGTCCCGGTGGTCCGGCCGCTTACTATTCTCTTGTTCGGGTGGGCTGGCCTGTCCACGTGGCGCGCCGTGGAAAACGCCCGGCTTCGGGCGGAAATCGAGAAAGCGCGGCAGATCGCGGAGCGAGAGCTTGAGATCGGCCGCAAGATCCAGTCCGGCTTTCTGCCGGCCGTACTTCCCGTTCCGGCCGGCTGGGAGATTGCAGCGCACTTTCAGCCCGCCCGGCAGGTGTCGGGGGACTTCTACGATGTGTTCGCGATGGCCGAGGGCCGCTACACCGGCATCGTCATCGCCGACGTATGCGACCACGGTGTGGGCTCGGCGCTGTTCATGGCGCTCACCCGCAGCCTGCTCCGGGCCTATGCCCTGCAGTATCCCGGCAAGCTGGGGCTGGACCCCGCCGACTATCCCTCCTGGTCTCAGAGCGTGGTCCTGAACGCCGTCCAGCAGACGAACGCCTACATCGCCGGGATCCACGGGGATGCCGGCATGTTCGCCACCCTGTTTTTCGGCATCCTCAACCCCGCCACCGGGGAGCTGCGCTACGTGAACGGCGGCCACGAGCCGCCCATGCTTATCCGCAACGGCCAGATTATCCGCCAACTCAAGACCACGGGCCTGCCCGTCGGGGCGCTGCCCGACGCCCCCTTCCGGGCCGATTCCGTCGCGATTGAAGCGGACGACCGCCTGGTCCTGTACACGGACGGCATCACCGATGCCACCGACGGCCCCGGGAACGCGTTTTCAAAGGAGCGGCTGATGAGACTGTCGTCGGAAAACCGGTACGATACTCAAGCCCTGGTGGACAGCATCGTCAGCGCCTTGAACCAGCACGTGGGGGCCGCGTCGCCGGCCGATGACATCACCCTCCTTGCGATCCGCAGACATGCGGCCCTCTTTTCCGGCTGCGCACACCCGCAGGGTTGAAATTTCCTGCTATTTCCCGCTATGATACCCAACAGGCTGTTGAAAACGAGCATCTGGCCGTCAGCCAAGGCGCACGGCATTTTGAAAAGCGCAGCATATTCAAGAAGATGTGAGCATTTACAAAAACCGTGCAACGCCGGTTCCCGGCTTGGGCGCGGTTTTTCAGCAGCCTGCTGATATGGCTGACAGTTGTCAATAGCAAACAGAATTTCCTGTCCCTTTTTTTGGGTCTTTTTTCGAATATGAATTCAAAGCATAGACAGAGACGGGGCCAGTTTGTCGACGTTTGACCACTCTGATATTCGCGTG